>NZ_JBYSXY010000001.1:0-952585 GCF_058782685.1 Pseudomonas sp. FW306-02-D09B | reverse complement strand
ACGCATTTGCATGTGTGCACCGACGAGATTAAATCCTCTCGTTTGATGTCGGTGCAACATACAAGCAGCTGCCGAGCCTGCGAGGCTGCGTTCGGCTGCGAAGCAGTCGTAAACCCGGAGTGCAGGATTTTCCTGGAGCACCGTGGTGACTGACTTTACGACTGCTGCGCAGCCGAACGCAGCCTCGCGAGCTCGGCAGCTGCTACAGGTTGAGCGCAGGCCCAGGGGGTTGAGGCCATGCAAAACCCGGCGTTGGCGGTTATTCTTGCGGCGCAAGGCTTTGGGTTCGAATGGGGGGATTGAGCATGGACAAAGTCATCGTTATCACTGGCGGCAGTCGCGGTATCGGCGCTGCTACGGCGCTCCTGGCGGCTGAGCAGGGCTATCGAATCTGCATCAACTACCAGGCCGATGAGCAGGCTGCGCAACAGGTCCTCGAGCAAGTCCGCGCGCTCGGCGCCCAGGCGATTGCGGTGCGCGCTGACGTCAGCATCGAAGATGAAGTGATCAGCCTGTTCCATCGCGTCGACACCGAGCTGGGCCGAGTCACCGCACTGGTGAACAACGCCGGCACCGTCGGACAAAAGTCGCGGGTTGACGAAATGTCCGAATTCCGAATTCTGAAAGTCCTGAAAACCAATGTCCTGGCGCCGATTCTCTGCGCCAAGCATGCACTGCTGCGCATGTCACCCAGACACGGCGGGCAGGGCGGCAGCATCGTCAATGTCTCCTCGGTCGCCTCGCGCCTCGGCTCGCCGGGTGAATACGTCGATTACGCAGCCTCCAAGGGTGCGCTGGATACGTTCACCGTCGGCCTGTCCAAGGAAGTCGCCGGCGAAGGCATCCGCGTCAATGCCGTGCGTCCCGGCTACATCTACACCGACTTCCATGCCCTGAGCGGTGACCCGGATCGGGTCAGCAAGCTTGAATCGGGCATTCCCATGGCCCGCGGCGGCCGCCCGGATGAAGTGGCCGAGGCGATTATCTGGTTGCTGTCGGACAAGGCTTCTTATGCGACCGGGACCTTTGTTGACTTGGGTGGCGGGCGTTAAAAAGATCGCACAATCCTGCCTAAGGTCTCCATGGCCTTTTCGGTATCCTCGGTCCACGGGCTGCCGTAGTTCAAGCGAATACAATTCCTGAAGCGCTGGGTCGGTGAAAAGATCGGCCCCGGCGCAATGCTGATGCCTTGGGCCAATGCCATCTGGAACAACTTCAACGAATCCATCTGCGAGGGCAATTCCAGCCACAGGAAGTAACCTCCGGCCGGCTGGCTGACGCGGGTCTGGGCCGGGAAGTAGCGGGCGATGGCCGCGAGCATGGCGCTTTGCTGTTCTTCGAGGGCGTAGCGCAGTTTGCGCAGGTGGCGGTCGTAACCGCCGTGTTGCAGGTAATCGGCGATCGCCGCCTGGGCTGGCATCGAGGCGCAGAGCGAAGTCATCAGTTTCAGCCGTTCAATTTTCTGCGCATAACGCCCGGCGGCGACCCAACCGATGCGGTAACCGGGCGCGAGGCTTTTGGCGAACGAGCCGCAGTGCATCACCAGCCCTTCGGTGTCGAAGGCTTTCGCCGGTTTCGGCGCTTGCTGGCCGTAATAGAGCTCGGCGTAGACATCGTCCTCGATCAGCGGCACCTGATGGCTGCGCAACAACTCGACCAGTTCCTGTTTCTTGGCCTCAGGCATGGTGGCGCCCATGGGGTTCTGGAAACTGGTCATGCACCAGCAGGCTTTGATCGGATGGCGCTCGAGGGTTTGCGCCAACACGCCGAGGTCGATGCCGTCGCGCGGGTGCACGGGAATTTCCACGGCTTTGAGTTTGAGTCGCTCAAGCACTTGCAGGCTGGCATAGAACGCCGGGGCTTCGATGGCCACCAGGTCGCCGGGTTCGGTGACCGCTTGCAGGCACAGGTTCAGTGCTTCAAGCGCGCCGTTGGTGATCAGCAGTTCTTCCATGGGCAGCATCAGGCCGCCGACCATGTAGCGCAGGGCGATTTGCCGACGCAATTGCGGATTGCCCGGCGACATGTCGGTGACCACCATGCGTGGGTCCATTTCCCGGGCGGCACTGGCCAGCGAGCGTGACAGGCGTTGCAGTGGAAACAGCGTCGGGCTCGGGAAGGCCGAGCCGAAGGGTACGGTGTTCGGGTCCTTGATCGAGTCGAGTACCGAGAACACCAGTTCGCTGACGTCGACTTCGGTGGATTCGCTGACTTGGCTGCTGATCACCGGCTCCGAGAACGGGCTCGGCGCGTGGGTGTTGACGAAGTAGCCGGAGCGCGGCCGGGCGCGGATCAGCCCGCGACGCTCCAGCAGGTAATAAGCCTGAAACACTGTGGACGGGCTGACCCCGTAAGTCTGGCTGGCGTAACGCACCGAGGGTACACGCTGGCCTGGGCCGAGCACCCCGGAGCGGATCAGTTCAGCAATGTCGTCAGCGAATTTTTCGTAGCGTTTCATCTAGGACCCGGATTTGACGGAAAACAGGCGACACATACTTCTGTGGCGAGTGGAGCTCTTTGTGGCGAGGGGGCTTGCCCCCGTTCGACTGCGAAGCAGTCGTAAAACTAGCGTGTCAGATCTATCTGTATGAATAAATGAAGGGGCCGCTACGCAGCCCAACGGAGGCAAGCCCCCTCGCCACAATGACTGTGCTCAATCTGGTGGGCACAGAGTTTAAAGGCTCAACGATTCAACGGTGCAACAAAACGGCTCTGTGCCACGCTGTTCACTGAAGGTTCATCGCTGTCAGTGATCTTGAAGCTGATCGTCTGCGAGCTGCTGCTTGGCTTGTCGGTGGTCATGGCCACTGAAACAGGCACATCGACAATTTCTCCCGGCGCCAGGCTCAACTCGGTCTTGCCCTGCAACTGGAAGCCGTCGCCGTCCACCAGAGACAAGCGATAGTCCTGCCGCTGCTGGGTTTTGTTGATGACTTTGAGGCTGTAGATGTTTTCGATCTGGCCCTGGCTGTTTTCGCGAAACAGGCCACGGTCCTTGCTGACGTCCAGCGATACCATCGACCGCTCCATCAGCGCCAGCGTCAGTGCACCAATCATTACCACCAGCACCGCGGTGTAGCCGATCAACCGAGGCCTGAGCAGGTGCGTCTTGCCACCTTGCAACTCATGCTCGGAGGTGTAGCTGATCAGGCCACGGGCATAGCCCATTTTGTCCATGATCGAATCGCAGGCGTCGATACATGCCGCGCAACCAATGCACTCCATCTGCAAGCCGTCGCGAATGTCGATGCCGGTCGGGCAGACCTGCACACACAGGTGACAGTCGATGCAATCGCCCAGACCCGCGTCGGCAGGCTTCACCTCGCGTTTGCGCGGGCCACGGCTTTCGCCACGGGCGGCGTCGTAGGAGATGGTCAGCGTGTCTTTGTCGAACATCACGCTCTGGAACCGTGCATACGGACACATATGCATGCACACCGCTTCTCGCAGCCAACCGGCGTTGATGTAGGTCGCGCCGGTGAAGAACAGCACCCAAAACAGACTGACGCCGCCCATTTGCAAGGTCAGCAGCTC
Source organism: Pseudomonas sp. FW306-02-D09B (assembly GCF_058782685.1). Classification (NCBI taxonomy): domain Bacteria; kingdom Pseudomonadati; phylum Pseudomonadota; class Gammaproteobacteria; order Pseudomonadales; family Pseudomonadaceae; genus Pseudomonas; species Pseudomonas sp. FW306-02-D09B. The sequence continues at coordinate 949,051 of NZ_JBYSXY010000001.1, read as the reverse complement.
ATTGGCCAGTGGGCGAATCGGCGTGAAGTAGCCGACAAACGTCAGCCCCGTCAGCACACTGATGGCCAGCCACATCGTGTGTTTGGCCGAACGACGCAGCAGTTTGTTCGGGCCCCAGGGGGCGGCTTGCAGTTTGATCCGCTGATTGCGCTCGCCCTCGGTGACCTTTTCGCACCACATGAACAGCCAGGTGAAGGAGCTCTGCGGGCAGGTGTAGCCACACCAGACTCGCCCGGCGAACACGGTGATTGCGAACAGGCCGAAGGCGCAGATGATCAGCAGCGCCGAGAGCAGGATGAAATCCTGCGGCCAGAAGGTCGCGCCGAAGATGTGGAATTTGCTTTCCGACAAGTCCCAGAGCACCGCCTGCCGACCGCCCCAGTTCAGCCACACCGTGCCGAAAAACGCCAGGAACAGAAACCCCGCACCGCTCAGGCGCAAGGTGCGGAACAAACCGGTGAAGCTGCGGGTGTGAATCTGGTTGTCGCTGGATTTGGCCTTCATCTTTGGACGCGAAGGCTCGAATGTCTCTACTAATCGGACGGGGATTCTATCGCTCATGGTCTTTCGCTCATCAGCCTCCATCAGGCAGATGAACTATGACCACCGAACTGTTTGCATAACAGACTCAGGTATTGGATTAAAAAGCGGATCAGATGAGTTCTTGATCCGCCCCTGCGACAACTTGATGCACCCCGGCAGGCGCGGCGGCAGTGCCTGTCACAGGTGTCTGCAGGGGGCTCTGATCTGCGTCAGTCAAATCACCGAATCACTGCTGGTGACCATCAGGTGTCGGCGACCATCGGTGGCACCTGCTACGGTTAATGCGTCGGCTTCTGCTTCGGTGATGTAGAAACGCTGGCCATCGAGGTCCACCGCCGACATGGCTTTGTCCGCGTCGGTAATGATGGTCACATCGGCAGCGAGGCGAATCTCTTCGCCGTTCTCGGTAATGAAAAAGCAGACCTGGTGTTCGATTCGCATGCTCATGGGGGTCACCCTTTTCTGCGGGATCTAAAGGTTAGGGCACGGGTCTTGCTCATCGTTCTGTGCAACCGATTAGTGGTCATGGAGCGTGGCTAAAGTGAAAGGATCTGAACTTTTAGCAGCGCCCGGCGCTCGGAACCTAAGTAGCGTCATGCAAGCAGCACACGATCAAGCACAGGAGCGTCCATGGGGCGTAAGGGGCGAGGCTCGATGACGACTGAAAAACCGACTGAGCTGCAGTACAACCCGCAACTGCCACTGTCGCAGGCTTTGCTGCTGCCGCGGATTGTCATCGAGAGCACCATGCCTGTGATCGATGGCGGCCAGTTTGCGGCCAAGGCTATCGAAAGGCAGGCGGTGACGGTGACCAGCAAGGTTTTTGCCGACGGTCACGATACGCTTGCGGTGCGCGTGCGTTGGCGTGCCGAGGCCGACTCGATCTGGCAGAGCGAAGTCATGACCGATCTCGGTAATAACACCTGGCAGGGGCAGTTCAGCGTCGCAATGCCAGGAAGGTATCGGTTTTGTATCGAGGCCTGGATCGATCAGTTCGCCAGCTTCTGCCATGAACTGGAGAAAAAGCATGTCGCAGGTGTGCCGGTCAGCCTGGAGCTGCAAGAAGGGCGCAATCAGGTGCTGCAGGCGGCGGAGCGCAGTGACGGTCCGTTGAGCAAGAAGCTTACGGCGCTGCACCATGAGCTGGCCGGGCTGCTTGAAACCGAGCAAGTCGCGCTGTTTCTGCACCCGCGCAGTGCCGGGTTGATGGCCGAGGCCGATCTGCGTCCCTACCTCAGCCTGAGTCCGGAGTATCCGCTGGACGTCGAGCGTGAACGTGCGCAGTTCGCCAGTTGGTATGAGTTGTTTCCCCGCTCGATCACCGATGATCCGGATCGCCACGGTACGTTCAACGATGTGCACTCACGTCTGGCGATGATCCAGGACATGGGCTTCGACGTGCTGTACTTCCCGCCGATCCACCCGATTGGTCGCAGCTATCGCAAAGGTCCCAACAACGCCCTGACTGCCGGCCCCGATGACCACGGCAGCCCGTACGCCATCGGCGGTATCGAGGGGGGGCACGAGGCGATTCACCCGCAGTTGGGCAGTCGCGAGGACTTCCGTCGCCTGGTCAAGGCCGCCGCCGCACACGGGCTGGAGATCGCGCTGGATTTCGCGATTCAATGCTCTCAGGACCATCCGTGGCTGAAGCAGCATCCGGGCTGGTTCAACTGGCGGCCGGACGGCACCATCAAATACGCCGAAAACCCGCCGAAGAAATACCAGGACATCGTCAACGTCGACTTCTACGCCAGCGAGGCGATTCCCAGCCTGTGGCTGGAGCTGCGGGACATTGTGGTCGGCTGGGTCGAGGAGGGCGTGAAGATCTTCCGGGTCGACAATCCGCACACCAAACCCTTGCCGTTCTGGCAGTGGCTGATCGGTGATGTACGGGCGTTGTATCCCGAGGTGATTTTCCTGGCCGAGGCCTTTACCACCCCGGCGATGATGGCGCGCCTGGGCAAGGTCGGTTACTCCCAGAGCTACACCTACTTCACCTGGCGTAACACCAAGCACGAATTGGTGACGTACCTCACCGAGCTGAACCAGTCGCCCTGGCGCGAGTGCTTCCGGCCCAACTTTTTCGTCAATACGCCCGACATCAATCCGGGCTTTCTCCATGAGTCGGGCCGCGCCGGCTTTCTGATCCGGGCTGCGCTGGCGACCATGGGCTCGGGTCTGTGGGGCATGTATTCGGGGTTTGAACTGTGCGAGTCGGCGCCAGTGCCGGGCAAGGAGGAATACCTCGACTCCGAGAAGTATGAAATCCGTGTCCGGGACTTCACTGCGCCGGGCAACATCATCGCCGAGATCGCCCAGCTCAACCGTATTCGCCGGCAAAACCCGGCCTTGCACAGCCATTTGGGCCTGCAGGTCTACAACGTGTGGAACGACAACATTCTGTATTTCGGTAAACGCACGGCCGATGGCAGCAATTTTATTCTGGTGGCGGTCAGCCTCGACCCGTTCAACGCCCAGGAGGCGCACTTTGAGCTACCGCTGTGGGAGATGGGCCTGCCCGACGACGCGGTGACCCAGGGTGAAGACCTGATGAACGGCCACCGCTGGGACTGGCACGGCAAGACTCAATGGATGCGCATCGAGCCGTGGAACCAGCCGTTCGGGATTTGGCGGATTACGGCAACTTGAAGTTGATGCAGTTTTTTGTGGCGAGGGGGCTTGCCCCCGCTGGGCTGCGAAGCAGACCTCGGTCCAGAGAGCCCATTTTTCAGGTACACCGCGTGCGCAGATTTTACGACTGCTACGCCCGAACGCGGACCGGCCGACGGGGGCAAGCCCCCTCGCCACAGAGAAGCCTCATCGAATCGAGCAGGAGTTTCCAATGGCGAAGAAACCCAGGTCAGCCACCTTCAGCAATGACCCGCTCTGGTACAAGGATGCGGTGATTTATCAGGTTCACGTAAAGTCTTATTTCGACTCCAACAACGACGGAATCGGCGACTTTCCCGGTTTGATCGCCAAACTGGATTACATCGCCGATCTGGGCGTCAACACCATCTGGTTGCTGCCGTTTTACCCCTCGCCACGCCGCGACGATGGCTACGACATTGCCGAATACCGTGGCGTCCACCGTGACTACGGAACCCTCGCCGACGCCAAGCGCTTTATAGCCGAGGCTCACAATCGAGGCTTGCGGGTGATCACCGAGTTGGTCATCAACCATACCTCCGATCAACACCCCTGGTTTCAACGGGCGCGCAAGGCCAAGCCAGGCTCAAAGGCGCGGGACTTTTATGTCTGGTCCGATGACGATCAAAAGTACGACGGTACGCGGATCATTTTTCTCGACACCGAGAAGTCCAATTGGACCTGGGACCCGGTGGCCGGCCAATACTTCTGGCACCGTTTTTATTCGCATCAACCGGACCTGAACTTCGACAATCCGCAGGTCATGAAAGCCGTGCTCTCGGTGATGCGCTACTGGCTGGATCTGGGCATCGACGGCCTGCGCCTGGATGCGATTCCCTATTTGATCGAGCGTGACGGCACCAACAACGAGAACCTGCCCGAGACCCATGCGGTGCTCAAGCAGATTCGCGCCGAGATCGACGCCCATTACCCGGACCGCATGCTGCTGGCCGAAGCCAACCAATGGCCGGAAGACACTCAGTTGTATTTCGGTGATGTTCATGGCGATAACGGCGACGAATGCCACATGGCCTTTCACTTCCCGCTGATGCCGCGCATGTACATGGCGCTGGCCCAGGAAGACCGTTTTCCGATCACCGATATTTTGCGTCAGACGCCGGAGATTCCGGCCAACTGCCAATGGGCGATTTTCCTGCGCAACCATGATGAGTTGACCCTGGAGATGGTCACCGACAAGGAGCGCGATTACCTGTGGAACTACTACGCGGCTGACCGCCGCGCGCGAATCAACCTCGGCATTCGTCGGCGCCTGGCACCGCTGATGGAGCGTGACCGGCGCCGCGTCGAGCTGCTCAACAGCCTGCTGCTGTCGATGCCCGGGACGCCGACGCTGTACTACGGCGACGAAATCGGCATGGGCGACAATATCTATCTCGGCGACCGCGATGGCGTGCGCACGCCGATGCAGTGGTCGATCGACCGTAATGGCGGGTTTTCCCGCGCCGACCCGGCGAGCCTGGTGCTGCCGCCGATCATGGACCCGCTCTACGGTTACTTGTCGGTGAACGTCGAAACCCAGGCGGGCGATCCGCATTCATTGCTGAACTGGACCCGGCGCATGCTGGCGATTCGCAAGCAGTCCAAGGCCTTCGGTCGGGGCAGCTTGAAAATGCTCTCGCCGAGCAACCGGCGGATTCTGGCGTATACCCGTGAATACACCGGTGATGATGGTAAACACGAAATCATCCTTTGCGTAGCCAACGTCTCGCGCAGTGCCCAGGCGGCCGAGCTGGACCTCTCGGCCTTCGCTGGCATGGTTCCCGTGGAAATGCTCGGCGGCAATGCTTTTCCGCCGATTGGCCAGCTCAACTTTCTGCTGACCCTGGCGCCGTACGGCTTTTACTGGTTTGTGCTGGCAGCGGAAAACCAGATGCCGAGCTGGCACGTCGAGCCTGCGCAAAGCTTGCCGGACTTCACCACTCTGGTACTAAAAAAGCGCATGGAAGAGCTGCTCGAGGCGCCATCGCGCACCATTCTGGAGCAAAGTGCGCTGCCGAGCTGGTTGCACAATCGACGTTGGTTCGCCGGCAAGGACTCCCGTATCGAAACGGTGCACATTGCTTACGGTGTGCGTTTTGGTGATCCGCTGCATCCGGTGTTGTTCAGCGAAATCGAGGTGGCCAGCGACGGTCAGACCAGCCGTTATCAACTGCCGTTCGGGTTTCTCGCCGAAGACCAGGTGGGCGCCGCATTGCCGCAGCAACTGGCGTTGGCGCGAGTTCGGCGCGGGCGGCAAGTGGGCTTGGTGACGGACGCGTTCAGCCTCGACAGCTTCGTTCGTGCGGTGATCCAGGCAATGCAGGCGCACACGGTGCTGGACGCCAGTGACGGCGAAATTCGTTTCGAGCCGAGCGCCGGGCTGGTGAACCTCAATCTGGAGTCTGACTGCGATGTGCGCTACTTGTCGGCCGAGCAATCCAACAGCTCCGCGGTGATTGGCGGCAGCGTGGTGCTCAAGCTGATCCGCAAGGTCGCCAGCGGCGTGCATCCGGAGCTGGAGATGGGCGCATACCTGACGGCCGCCGGGTTCAAGCATATTTCACCGCTGCTCGGCTCGGTGATTCGCCGTGATCGGCAAGGTGAAGACAGTCTGCTGATGATCGCCCAAGGGTATCTGAGCAATCAGGGCGATGCCTGGGAATGGACCCAGAACAACCTTGAACGGGCGATTCGCGATGAGTTGGCCGAGGCCATGTCCGAGCAGGAACAGCACTACAACGCACTCGGTGAATTGAAAGATTTCGCTGGCATGCTCGGTCAGCGGCTCGGGGAAATGCACCAGATACTGGCCGCGCCCGGTGACAACCCGGCGTTTGGTTCGCGGGTCAGTACGCACAAGGATCAGCAGGCATTGGCGAAAGCGATTGCTGCACAGCTGGAGCACGCCTTGCAGTTGCTCAAACAGCATCAGGCCCGGCTGAGCCCGGAGGACCAGGTGTTGGTGGTGCGTTTGCAAGAGCAGAAGAGAGCCATCCTCAGGCACATTCAGGAGCTGGCGGCAAAAGCGGTGGGCGGTTTGCAGATGCGTGTCCACGGTGATCTGCACCTGGGCCAGGTGCTGGTGATCAAGGGTGATGCCTACCTGATCGATTTCGAGGGCGAACCGGCGCGGCCATTGCATGAGCGAAGAGGCAAGCACAGTCCGTACAAGGATGTCAGCGGCGTGCTGCGTTCGTTCGATTACGCAGCGGCGATGGCCCTCGACGGGCAAGGGGTTGAAGTCACCGCGCAGACGCTGGCAGCACGTCAACGGGTGACGGAACGTTATTTGCGTGAGGCCACCGCAGCGTTTGTTCAGGCGTATCGGCAGGCAGCAGCTAGTCTTGCTCATGCTTGGCAGGATCCTGCAGCCGAAGACGCTGCACTGGCGTTGCTCTGCCTGGAGAAGGCGGCCTATGAAGTGGGGTATGAAGCCGAAAATCGTCCCGCCTGGTTGCCTGTGCCATTGCACGGTTTATACGGGTTGTTGAGTGGACTCAAACCCTTTTCCTATGTGAGTGGAGAGCAGTCATGACGGAGCCATCATTGAGGGAGCAGGGACAGGTGAAAGAAGCGCTGCTGCCAGCGGCGCGAGACATTGAGGCGCTGGTGCGCGCCGAGCATCAGGATCCCTTTGCGATACTCGGACCCCATGCAGATGGGGCCGGCGGTCAGTTCATTCGTGCCTACCTGCCGGACGCCTTGAGCGTGCAGGTGATCGCCCATGACTCCGGCGAAGAACTTGGCAGCTTGAACCCGACCGAAGTGCCGGGGTTGTTCGTCGGGCATTTCGACCGGGCACAGGCTTATCTGTTGCGTACCCGATGGGCGGGTGGCGAGCAGACCGCAGAGGACCCTTACAGCTTCGGTCCGTTGTTGGGCGAGATGGATTTGTATCTGTTCGCCGAGGGTAATCACCGGGATCTCAGTGCGTGTCTGGGGGCACAGCTGAAGAACGTCGAGGGTGTCGACGGCGTGCGTTTTGCGGTGTGGGCGCCGAATGCCCGGCGGGTCTCGGTGGTCGGCGATTTCAACGTCTGGGATGGTCGTCGTCACCCGATGCGGCTGCGTCATCCGTCCGGGGTCTGGGAGCTGTTTGTTCCGCGCTTGCAGGCCGGTGAAGCGTACAAGTACGAAATTCTCGGTGCCCACGGGATTCTGCCGCTGAAGGCTGACCCCGTGGCACTGGCGACACAACTACCGCCGGACACGGCCTCGAAAGTCGCCTCACCGTTGCGTATCGAATGGCAGGATCAGGACTGGATGCAGACACGCGGCGAGCGCCACCAGCCGAGCGCGCCGCTGTCGATTTATGAGCTGCATGCCGGTTCCTGGCAGTGCGAAGTGGATGATGTCGGTGAAGTGGCGCGCCAATACCATTGGGGCGAGCTGGCCGAGCACCTGATCCCTTACGTGCAGAAACTCGGTTTCACCCATATCGAACTGATGCCGATCATGGAGCACCCGTTCGGCGGTTCCTGGGGGTATCAGCCGTTATCGCAATTCGCCCCGAGCGCCCGTTACGGCTCGCCCAGTGACTTTGCCGCGTTCGTCAACGCCTGCCACCTGGCCGACATCGGGGTGATCCTCGATTGGGTGCCGGCGCATTTTCCCACCGATACCCATGGCCTGGCGCAGTTCGACGGCACCGCGCTGTACGAGTACGGCAACCCGCTGGAAGGTTTTCACCAGGACTGGGACACGCTGATTTACAACCTTGGCCGCACCGAAGTGCATGGCTTCATGCTGGCGTCGGCGTTGCACTGGCTCAAGCATTTTCACGTCGATGGGCTGCGGGTCGATGCAGTGGCCTCGATGCTGTATCGCGACTATTCACGCAAGGCCGGCGAGTGGGTACCCAATCGTCATGGCGGTCGGGAGAACCTCGAAGCCATCGATTTTGTCCGTCATCTCAACGATGTAATCGACCTTGAAGCGCCCGGTGCGCTGGTGATTGCCGAGGAGTCCACGGCCTGGCCGGGCGTCAGCCAGGGCACGCAGCATGGCGGGTTAGGGTTCGACTACAAATGGAACATGGGCTGGATGCACGATTCGCTGCATTACATTCAGCAGGACCCGGTCTACCGCGCCCATCACCACAACGAACTGAGCTTTGGCCTGGTTTACGCATGGTCCGAACGCTTCATCCTGCCGATTTCCCACGACGAAGTGGTCCACGGCAAACACTCGCTGATCGACAAGATGCCCGGCGATCGCTGGCAGAAGTTCGCCAACTTGCGTGCGTACCTGAGTTTCATGTGGGGGCACCCGGGTAAAAAACTGCTGTTCATGGGCTGTGAGTTCGGCCAGTGGCGCGAATGGAATCACGATCAGCAGCTGGATTGGTACTTGCTGCAATACCCGGAACACCGCGGCGTGCAAAAACTGGTGACCGATCTCAACCAGCTCTACCGCGAAGAGCCGGCACTGCACAATCAGGATGATGTGCCGCAGGGCTTCCAATGGCTGATCGGCGATGACGCGATGAACAGCGTCTATGCCTGGCTGCGTTGGAGCAAGGAAGGGCGGCCGGTGCTGGTGGTGGCGAACTTCACGCCGGTGCCGCGTCCGGCCTATCGGATTGGCGTGCCCATTGGCGGGCGCTGGGATGAAGTGATCAACAGCGATGCGGGCATCTACGCCGGTTCAAACTATGGCAATGGCGGCGGTGTGATGACCGAAGAGGAGGGCAGCCACGGCCAACCCTTGTCGTTGGTGCTGAATCTGCCGCCGTTGGCGGTGTTGATGTTGCGACCGGAGGGTTGCTGTTGAACTGATGCACGGAGCTGCATTGATTACGGCTCCTGCAGGGATTTTGATCCCGCGCAGGAGCCGCAATCGGTTGCGCTTACTTGCCGCTGGTCACCAGTTCTTCCAGGTGATCCATGATTTCCTGTGGCTTGAGCACCAGCACATCGCTTTCCAGCGAGTCGAGTACCACTTCCGCGGTGTTTCCGATCAAGGCCCCCGAGAACCCGGTGCGCGCCACAGTGCCGATGACGGTCACCGACGCCTGCAATTTATGCGCAATGTGGGGAATCAGCACATCGGCCGGACCTTCTTCGATATGCAGGTGTTCATCGTCGATGTCGAACTCGGCCTGGAACGCCTTGCACGCTTCGCGGTAGCGGGCCTCGATGGTTTCCTTGAGCTGGAACACCGGGTCGGCCGCCGAGAGCATGGGCGACGGATGGGCGCTGATGACGTGCAAATGGGCCTTGGCCAGGTGAGCGATGTCGAAGCCATGATCGACGATGCTTGCATGCAGCACGCGGTGCTCGGGGTCGTTGTTGCCCACGTCGATGGCCGCCAGAATCGTCCCGCCGGTCCAGGGTTTCGAGGTCTTCACCAGTAACACCGGGCTCGGGCACTGGCGCAGCAGTTTCCAGTCCGCCGGGGTCAGCAGGGCCTTCTTCAGCGGGTTGTCGGGAAAGTGTTGCTTGATCACCAGCCCGCAACCCTCGGCCTGCTGCACATCGATGATGGTTTCATGCAGGCTTTTGTTCCAGGCTTGCTCGGTGGTGACACTGTGGCCGTCTTCCTGCAGGCTGGCCTTGAGCACGCTCAACAGCGCCGAGTGATCATGCTCTTTATCGCAGATCAGCAAGTGCAGATGCGCCTGAGTCACCCCGGCGATCATCTTGGCGCGCTTGAGGGCCAGGCTCTCCTCGGGCAAGGGTTCGATGACCACCAGGATGCTGCGGATGGCTTGCATGGTCGGAATCTCCGATGAATGAAAAACACGTCGTTGCACAACTATAGTTGCTGGTCGTGAACTCGGGTCTTGATGCATATCAAGTCTGGCGACTGGTGGTCTGCCGGCAGGCACGTATAATCGGCCCCCTTCGCTGTGAACTTATTGCCCGTGAGCCTCATGTTACTGATCCCTGAAATCGTCGCCGTCCTGCCCAATGGTCCTGTTGAACTGTCGGAAGTGAGCCAATGATCCTTCCTGAAATTCACGAATTCCTTGGCTGCCGCACGCCCGATGGCTGGGTTCAAGCCGCATTGGCCGACCAGGAAACCCTGCTGATCGACCACAAGAACTGCGAGTTCAAGGCTGCCAGTACCGCGCTCAGCCTGATTGCCAAGTACCATTCGCATGTCGACCTGATCAATTTGATGTCACGCCTGGCCCGGGAAGAGCTGGTGCATCACGAGCAAGTCATGCGCCTGATGAAAAAGCGCAAGATCGAACTGCGCCAATTGTCCGCCGGTCGTTACGCCTCGGGTTTGCGCAAAGTGGTGCGCAGCCACGAGCCGGTCAAACTGGTCGACACGCTGGTGGTCGGGGCGTTTATCGAGGCGCGCAGCTGCGAGCGTTTCGAAGCGTTGGTGCCCCATCTGGATGAAGAACTGGGCAAGTTCTACTTCGGCCTGCTGAAAAGCGAGGCACGGCATTTTCAGGGGTATCTGAAGCTGGCTTACCAGTATGGCGACGCCAAGGACATTGCCCAGGTGATCGACAAGGTTCGCGCCGCCGAGCAGGAACTGATCGAGTCCCCGGACGTCGAGTTCCGCTTCCACAGTGGCGTGCCTGCGGCAAGTCTGTGAAAGAAATCAGGCAAATTGTTAAAAACTCTTAAGAACATGAAAGTTCTCCGAAAACCGGCCCGCGAGGCCGGTTTTTGCTATCTGGCATGGTCGGTGACGAGGGGATTGGCGCCTATAATGCGCGCTCTCAATCATCGGCTCACAGATTGGCACTTATGGACAACCAGGCGTTTGGCAAGGTACTGCTCGTTGAGGATGACGAAAAGCTCGCGGGGTTGATCGCGCACTTCCTCTCCCAACATGGTTTCGAGGTACGGACCGTGCACCGTGGCGATCTGGCGCTGACGGCGTTTCTCGAGTTCAAGCCAAAAATCGTTGTGCTCGACCTGATGCTGCCCGGCCAGAGCGGCCTGCATGTGTGCCGCGAGATCCGCAGCGTGTCCGAGACGCCAATTGTCATCCTCACGGCCAAGGAAGACGACCTGGACCACATCCTGGGCCTGGAGTCCGGCGCCGACGACTACGTCATCAAACCGATCAAACCACCGGTATTGCTGGCCCGGCTGCGCGCCTTGCAACGTCGCCAGATACCGGAAAGCACGGTTCGCGGCTCACTGGAGTTCGGCCGTTTGCTGATTGATCGCAGCTGCCGCGAAGTGCGGCTGGCGGGTGAGGGTATCGAGCTGACCACCATGGAGTTCGAACTACTGTGGTTGCTGGCCAGCGCCGCCGGGAAGATTCTTTCCCGCGATGACATCCTCAATCGCATGCGCGGTATCGCCTTTGACGGGCTCAACCGCAGCGTTGACGTGTACATCAGCAAATTACGCGGCAAGCTCAAGGACAATCCCAGAGAGCCGGTATGCATCAAGACCGTTTGGGGCAAGGGTTATCTGTTCAACCCATTTGCCTGGGAGCTCTAGATGCTAAGGCTGTTTCTGCGGCTGTACGTCATTCTTGCCTTTGGCTTTGCAGGGGCGATCTGGACGGTCAATTACATTTTTGACGAGCTGTTGCCCGAGGCCAACGAGACCTATAACCGCGAAGCCATGCGCGGGCCAGCTTACAGCCTGGTCGAATTGCTCCGTCCGGTCACCGGTATTGCGCGTGATGAGCGCCTGGCGGAGCTGAAAACCCACTACGGCCTGCGCCTGAAGCTGGTGCAGAGCAGTGAGCTGGATCTCACTGAGCGAGAGCAAAAACTGCTGGCTGACGGTCTGTTGGTCGTGCGCGGGGATTTCAACGAGTTTATCGCCAACATCGATGGCGGCCCGCAGTTGTTGAACATCAGACTCCCGGAGGAGCCCAAGTGGCTGTATGTCTGGGCCTACGCTTTACTGGGCGTGTTCCTGGCTTTTGTCCTGTACTTCTGGGTGCGACCGCATTGGCGCGACCTCGAACTGATCAGAGTGGCCGCGCAACGTTTCGGCGATAACGATCTGACCTCGCGCATTCAATTGTCCAAACGTTCGAACATTCGCGTGCTGGCCGAGCACTTCAACCAGATGGCTGCGCGTATCGAAGGCTTGATTGCTAATCAGCGCGAGCTGACCAATGCGGTGTCCCATGAGTTGCGCACACCGATTGCGCGCTTGTCGTTCGAACTCGATCAACTCAAGCAACAGGTCGATCCGAGCGAGCGCAAAGCACTGATTGCCGACATGTACGCCGATCTCGGTGAGCTGGAGGAGATGGTTTCCGAGTTACTGACCTACGCCAGTCTTGAACGCGGTGCCACGGTGATCAGTCTCGAAAACATTCAGGCCCACAGTTGGCTCGACAGCGTGGTCGGCAGCGTTGCCCTGGAGGCCGAGGCGGCAGGCGTGCAGCTGTTGATTCGCGCCTGTGAGGTCGACTCTGTGCGGATCGAACCGCGCTTTATGGCGCGGGCGGTAATCAACCTGCTGCGCAACGCCATTCGCTACGCCGAGCGGCGGGTGGAGGTCTCACTGACGCTGGGTGACGATGGCTATGAAGTGTTGGTCAACGACGATGGCCCCGGCGTGCCGATGGAAGGGCGCGAGAAGATTTTCGAGCCGTTCTCGCGACTCGACACCAGTCGCGACCGTCGCACCGGTGGTTTCGGCCTGGGCCTGGCGCTGGTTCGGCGGGTGTCGCAATCGCACGGCGGCAAGGTCGACGTCAGCGATTCGCCGTGGGGCGGCGCGTCGTTTCGCATGACCTGGGCGCAGGCTGACTGAGCCGGATCTCAGCCTCAACACGTAACCCAACGCATCACACATATCCGATCACCCTGTAGCAGCTGGCGAAGCCTGCGTTCGGCTGCGTAGCAGTCGTAAACCCAGCCAACCGGATTCAACAGTGAGAAGCGGGATTCAGGTTTTACGACTGCTGCGCAGCCGAACGCAGCCTCGCAGGCTCGGCAGCTGCTACAGGGGCGGGTGTGTGCTGGGGAGGGCAACTCAGAAGCTGTATTTCACCTGGCCGGCCAGCGACGTTTGCGTCCGTCGTTCGACGATCGGGCTGTCCGCTGCATCGCCATTGAGGTACTGCATCGCCAGCACCGTCGAGAATTCGGTCTGGTCGTTGATCGGCACCGCCCAGGTCAACGCTGCGCCTCGGCTGACCATCCCGCCGTGGGTGGCGTAGGCCCGGAACTGGCTGCGTGACGCCTGGGCCGTGCTCACGCCGTACCAGGTCCGCACGTAGTCGGCATCACCGAATACGCTGTTGAGGCTGCCATCCAGGCTGCCGTATTCGCCTTCATAGAGGTTGGTGCTGATACTCAGTTCCAGTCGGTTGTAGGCAGAGTCGGTGTCGCGGTCGTCATCACTTTTTTTCAGCGCGTGCTCCAGGGTGGCGCCGACGACCACCTCGCCCAAGGTGTAGTGAATGCTGGCGCCCAGTTGCGGGCGGGATTTGATCGAGCCCATACCATCCAGGCGATTCGAGCCCTTGAACCTCGACTTGCGGTCCTTGCGCGTTTCACTCAGACCAATGTAGGTGCTGAATGCCAGGTCCCTCCATTCGTTCTGCCAACCCAGACCGCGTTCGGTGTCGAGGAAGAGGCCATAAGGGCTGACAATCTGGCCGCCGAGCAGCGGCGCAGTCACGCGTTCATCACTGCCGCTGTAGCGTGGCGCGTTAGCCACACCGGCCTGCACGCTGTAATGCCAGTCTTCGGCTTGCACGTAATCGGTCGAGGCCAGCAGGCAGATGGACGTCAGCGAAAGACAAAAGGTTTTGCGGTTTTTCAGAGCAAGCATGAGGCACCCGGCAGGGATTAGGATGCCATCATGCTAGGGGCGTACGGGTAGGCAATCTTTGAGAGCTTTGTCGGGAAACTGTCAAAGACTGTTAACGGCTCAGGCCCAGCCGCTCGTGCCACTCGGCAATGGATTCTTGCGGGTAAACGTCGAACTGCTGATCGCCGGGATGTAGCTCGACTTCGACCCACGAGGCTTTTGAACCGAGCATCAAGTGCGTGTGTTCCGGCGGCACCGGCAGCGGGGTGTCGATGGCCGAAGCAAAGGGGTGAATCAACTCGGGCCATTCAGGGCTGAACAACCACAAACCACTGCCGCAAAGCGAGCAGAAGTGCCGTTCGGCGCTGCTGCTGTGGGCACGCCGGGCGCCGTCATCCTTGAGACGCGCGTGATAGATCGAGATGTGTTTGCGACCGCGGACTTTCAGGCTTTTCGCCTCGCCGCCGAGGTTGATCGCGTAGCCACCCGAGCCTTGGGTCTTGCGGCAGATCGAGCAGTAACAACGTTGATACGGGTAGGGGTGGGCACTGTTCAGACTGAACGACACCGCGCCGCAATGGCAGGAACCTTCAAGCTGCATGGGGCAAACCTCCAACAGGTCGCGCAGACTTCCTGGAACAGCCTAGCAGTTGAGCAATACTTCAGCCCTTGGCATCAGCCTCTGCGGGTCGCTGCGTTCCAGTGCGAACCGAGCCTGCTGCGGCCGGTTCGCCTGGTTGAAGGTCGTGGCATATCACTTGGATTTTTTCGCGGCCTCGAGCCGGTCCTCGCGTTTTTCCTGTTCGTTGCGGAACAGCTTGTCGGCATTTTTTTTCTGATCGTCGGAAAACGTGCCATACAGAGCGCTAAACGTTGTTGCAAGCTTTTGCATATTGTCCGCGTGCAACTGGGCTAATTTGGCATAGGAGGCCATTGCGTCATCGGCATTCAACGATGGCAGCTTTTCCGCTCGCTCCAGAAAGGCGGTATCGGCGTTGTGCGCATTGTCGCGGATGGTTTGCGCGTAGGCCTCCCATTGAGTTGACTGCTTGTCGGTAATTTTCAGCTTGGCGTGCAGTTCTTTGATCCTCTTCTCCACAACGTCCATGTGCTTTTTGGTATGACTGGCAGCTGTCTGTGACGTTGCAGCAGGACTGTTCGTTGCCGTCGTCTGTGCCGAGACAGAAGTGCTGAGCAATGCCAGCATCAACGCTGCCGGCATAGCTGCTTTGAGTACGAAGTTATTCATGTCTTTATATCCGGATTGAGTTGTCGAACTGACGACCGTTGTATGGGATATATCAGTGTGAGCGGCGGTCGCTCGGGTTTCATACGGCCAGGCAGCTTAATAGCCGGGTGGAGGATATCCGTAGGAATTGTACGAATCGGGATAGTACGGCCTTGGGTAGTACCGGACCCCCGGTGGAGGGGGCGGAGGAGGTTGCCGGTAAATCACGGCGGGCGGCGCCTGTACCGCACCCGCGACCACTGCTCCCAATATTGCACCAACCAGTATCGCCCCCAAATCGCCGCTGCCACCACCGCGATAGTCACCACCGCCGCCGCGATAGTCACGACGGTTGTCATGGCCACCACGATAGTCGCGATGGTAAACCTGCCGGCCGTAGCCGTCCCGCTGATAGTCATGTTGCGCTTGTGCCGGTAGCGCGGCCGCTGCCACGGTAACAGCGACAAGCATTACTGCCAGCCGTCGGTATAAAGGTATTTGCAAATGCTGAGTCATGAATCGTGCCTCCTTCAATGAGGGAATCACTGAACCCCACCGTCCACTGGATGAGCAGGAAGATCACAACCGTCTTGATATGGCGGCGATCTGCCTTGTGTCAGGTTGACTTAGCTACCGGCGCGGGTCTGTTCGGTAGCGCACCCTTGCGCCCGGTACAGAGTGATTAAAGCAGATGGGCTGGGGGACAGCGCTCGGACCGCAACGACCGCACTATAATTAATCTGTCGATGACACGAGAGAGGGTCCAACTATGAAAACTCACTCCTTCCAGCATTACTCTCATAATCTGGGAATGGCCGTTCACGACGCATGGATTACTACCCGGGTGAAATCGGCCCTGACATTTGCAGAGCCGACTCTCAGCATGCATGTCAATGTCAAAACCCACGCAGGTACGGTAGCGTTGAGCGGTCGCGTCAACACCCATAAAGAATGCGAGCGGGTGGTAGAGCTCGCCCGTTCGGTGAATGGCGTCAACGAAATCGATGCCAAAGACTTGCTGACGCATGTGTTCACTCCCGGGCATCTCCCGGAAGCGCCCAACGCTGAAGAGAGCACCGAGTATCGGTCTCAATCGTCGGAAAAAAAGATCGACGACAAGTAATGCTGGCAACCGTGTGAACGCCGCGCTCCCGGCTGGGAAGCGCGGCGCAAGGTAGATGTAGCGGTCAACTAATTCCGGACAATGAAAAACCCAGCGCTGGGTCGGCAGCTCCTGCTGAGCGTGTGGTTCCAAACAGTGGTTTATTTCCAGAGTACTGAAGCAGTCGAAACTGTCCCATTCTTACCGCGTTCTCCGGTAGTCCGCTGCTCCACTCCCTTGCAGGAGTGGGGCAGTTGGTTTCGGTATTATTTATAGCGTCAGTTTTTACGCCTATTATCATGCCGTTGACGAACAATATGGCGGACGTTACGTTGAATTCAATGAGCGCACTTTTCGTCACCACCACGACAACCACCATCACGACCGCCATCGGCGGGCCGCGGGGAGGTTGTGCGCTCTAAACACTTGCCACAATTTAACCGAAAGGCCCCGCCGGAAACGGACGGGGCCTTTTTTGTGCTCTTCGTCCTTCCGGTCCATAAAAACATCAGGGAGAGAAGGATGGACGATTTTGATCACCGCGCATTGGGAAATAAACTCGATTTGCGAAGCGTTCAGTCTGCGAATGACGCCAGGCAATCAATGAAGGTTCGCCGGGCTTCGCCGCTTTTTGATCGATTGACGGGCGGCGTCGGCTTAGCAACAACGGTCCTGCTCTTTCTGCAGTTTCTCGTTAATCTCTCGGTGTTCGGGTCTTTTCCGCTGCTGGCTGCCTTTCTGAGCGTCGAGCGACGCTTGAGCGCCGGCGACGTCGCGAGTGTGCTCACCGTGAGCCTGCTGTCGAGTCGGCTGTTGCCGCTTGTTCTAGGATCTGCTACCGACCGATTTAATAGCAGAGTACTGGTTTCGTTGGGTCTGGTGTGCCGTGCTATGGGATTCATCGGTTTGGGCCATGTTCTCGATCTCCCCGCGTTGGCCGCATGTGCATTCTTGAGTGGATTCGGCGCAGCCCTCTATGAAACGACCGCGTACTCCGTGTTCGGTACCCTCAAAACAGATATTCGTTCGCGTGTATTCGTCTTGAATAATCTTGTACTTAACCTGGGGGCGCTGGTCGGGCCAACGGTGCTGTTCTTACTGCCTGCCCATGGCGGCGCTTTTCCATTTGAGGTAAGCGGTTATATCTTCGCTGCGTTGGCTTTGGTGGCACCGTTCGCGGCTGTACGGACGCGCGTGAATGTAAGACCGAAGCGTGTTGTCTCTGCGCTTTTTGAGGTTTTCCATGACAGGAAATTTCGAAGACTCTGCATCGCACTTATCCCGTTCTGGACTGTGTACACGCAAATTTATGTGTTCATCCCACTGACTTTCGCTCAGGGAGCGTCAGGGTATAACGGTGTGCGACCGTTCTACATCGCGAACGCTTTGTTCGGTGTCTTAACTGCGCTTCTGGGGATGCGATGGTTTCAACAGGCAAGGTGGCATTCCCTGATGTCAATCGGTCATCTCGCGCTGCTCGCCTGTTTCGTACTGGCAGCGCTCATTTTCCCAGGAGAATGGAACTCGCAACAGTCTCTGGTGATCCTCGTTGTCATCGCTTTAGTTTTCACGTTCGGCGAAAGCCTCATCCTGCCTGCGTCGAACATCGCACTCGCTGAACTGACGACCGAGAGCAACGCTGGAAGCTATTTCGGCGCGTCAGCAATCTCTTGGGCGATAGGCGGAGCATTGGGAAACTATCTGGGCAGTATGGGCGCGCGATGGACGCCGATCAGCATGGGTTGGCTTGTTTTCGCTTTTGTCAGCATGATCGGGTTGCTTTGTTTCAAGAGGCTTGAACATGCCCAGTAGGGGCGGAGCCAGGATGAGCCTAAATTTTTATCATAAGCACTTTGTTTATATAGGATTATTTAGGGCAATAAAAAGGTTCTTCACGGATTACCGGGAAAGCCGTTCCTCATCTTCAAGAACACACCGGGCCGCGAGCCTTGCACCGACATAGAGCCTGACATGCTTGCCAAGGCATGTGTGTTGCCATCAAAGTAGTTGCAAGCGCTTACGGATTGTGTTTAAAGAGATGACCGCGGGCCGAAGGGTTTGTGGCGTGCTCCTGGAAGGTGCGCTGTTCGAGTGAGGCTGTCTCCAGGTCTTTTCGAAAAAAAATAAAAGGATTTAGATTATGACGTCTTTTCAAGATATCAAACCTGAGCAGGTCGATGCGCTCAAAAAGCAATCGCAGGCTGCCTTTGACGCACAAATCAAGCGCCAGCAAGAGGTTGTCAGTGCGAAGCCGGCGCTAGAAGAGGTCCTCCATCAGAAGGTGCACCCGCAATCGTTGTGTGGATGCGGATGCCAGCAGAACATTTGCGGCTACTTCTCGTTCGAAGGTTGCGGTTGCGGTTGCTATCCTCAGACCGAAACCATCCAGATTAGTGCGTCACCCGCCGATATCGGACCAAATGCTCCTCAGCAAGGAACCCGAGTGCGGTTCGTCGGCGAGGCGACAGGTACGGGTACCAGTATCAACATTCCCACTATCTACCTGCAGGGCACCGTGCCTGATGCCGAGAACCTCATCGGCGTCCCGTTGTCGCTGCAATTGTTGATTAGTGCCGGTTCCCTCACCCTGTACCTTTTTGAAGGGCAGCGCCTGCTGGCCGCACTGGTCCATCCAGCGCAGTATGCCGCGAACATCAGTGGGCAGTTCTCCGGCAGTGGAACCGGTTTTTTCCAGCCGGCGTGATGTAGTCGACCAGGAGTAAACAGTCCGACGCCGGGCAAGAAAGCCCTAGCCTCAAACGCTAGGGCTTTTTTTTGGTTCTTCCCGGGATTCCGTGAAGAACCAATAAAAAGCCCGGCAACTGGGCCGGGCTCTATCAGCGTTTGAATGTTGTTTAGCTCAACAGCCCGGTACTGACCGCGACAATCAGGAAAATACCCAGTACCGCCCGGTAAATAACGAAAGGCCAGGTGGAAAACCTTTCGAGGAATTTCATCAGGCCCCAGATCGCGCAAAACGCCGACACGCTGGCGATCACCAGACCGAAAATCAGGTGCGACCACGCTTCGGCCGGTATGTGTGCGTGATACAGCACCCACAACTCTTTCAAGCCGGCCAGCGCAATAGCGGGCAGTCCAAGCAGGAATGAGAAACGCGCAGCTTCTTCGCGTTTGAAGTTAAGGAAGAGTGCGGCAGTGAGTGTTGAACCAGAGCGGGAAACGCCGGGGATCAGCGCGCCGATCTGTGCAATGCCGACAATCAATGCATCCCGCAGGCGCATCTGTCCCACGACGCGTTGATGGCGGCAGCTGAGTTCGGCCGCAGCCAGCAGAACGGCCATCACCAGGCACGAGATACCAATCACCATCAGGCCTCTTAACGGTGAGTTGCACGTATTGAGCAGCGAGGACAAGGCCAGGCCCGCGATGCCGATCGGGATGGTCGCCAGCACAATCGCAACGGCCAGCTTGAACGACTGATTGTTGTAATCACGCTGCCGCACGGCGCCTATGCTGCCAGCGACGACTTCCCGTACGTCACGCCAGAAATAGCTGACGACTGCAGCCAGTGCGGCCAATTGCATCGCGGCGGAAAACGCCGAGCCGGGATCGGGCCAGCCGAGCAGGGCGGGCACGATTCGCATGTGCGCAGTGGATGAAATGGGTAATAGCTCGGTGATGCCTTGAATGATCCCCAGGATGCCAATTTGCAGGTAATCCAGAGAAGCAAAGCCGATATCAAGGCCGCTGGTACAGACGTTTGTCAAAATACGTTCCTTAAAAAGTAAGGCTTTCCCACTAGCCCCGAAAACACGGCACGACGTTCGGAAAGTCTTGGCAGTGGGCAAATGATCCTGGACTGAACCGCTCTGTCAGAGGGTCGTTCATGGTGACTGCGAGCGGAATAATGGCCTTATTTGTAACTGTTTGCTACAGGCTGTTGAGATGATTTTTTTAGTCAAGAGCGCCCGCGAAGCCCCTGTGTACAGGCCTGGCCGGGATTTTATGTTCGCTTCATGACCGACAATCGAGGTTCCTCAGTCCCAGCTAAGTTTGCCTGCGTAGTCTCTCCCTTGCGCGATTTGCAGCGCTGTCAAGGAGAAGCATCCACATGAAGCCGCTTACGAAAGCTGACTGGCTCAATAAAGTCCCCGAGGTGACCCTGTCGTTCTGGGTCATCAAGATCATGTCCACTACAGTGGGTGAAACCGGCGCTGACTTTCTCGCCGTCGATGCCGGGTTGGGGCAGGGTGTGACCAGTATCGGCATGGCCGTGCTGTTGGCGATCGCGCTGTTCGGCCAACTTCGTACACGCGCCTACAGCCCTTGGATTTATTGGTTGACGGTGGTGCTGGTGAGCGTCGTCGGGACGCAGATTACCGATGTGCTCACTGACAAAATGAGCATCAGTCTGTATGCCAGCACGGCGGTATTTTCGGTGTTGCTGGCGATCAATTTCATGATCTGGTACGGACTGGAACGCAGTCTTTCGATCACTGAAATCGTCACGCCACGCCGGGAACTGTTCTATTGGGCGACGGTGCTCTGCACCTTTGCGCTGGGCACCGCCGCCGGCGACCTCGCCACCGAAGCGCTGGGGCTTGGCTTCACACTGGGCGCGGTGATTTTCGGCGCGCTGATCGGCGTGACGTTCGCCGCCTGGCGCCTGGGTGGCAATACAGTCCTGACCTTCTGGATCGCCTACATCCTGACCCGTCCTTTCGGCGCCTCCCTGGGAGATCTGCTGACGCAAGCCAAGACCTATGGCGGCCTCGGCATGGGTGCCATGTGGACCAGCGCGATGTTCCTCAGCGTCATCCTGATTCTGGTGGCCGTCGCACAGATGAGCGTCGGCAATCGCAAACTCGTCACTGAATAACCGGTTCAAAAGCCTATCAAGGAATCATCATGGTCTACGTTCAAACCGCCATTCGTAAAGCCGCCGTCCTTTCAGCCATTGTCGTGTTCGGCCTGGTCGCCGGGTGTTCTAAACCCGCTGACGCGCCTAAAACGAGTGCTACTTCGGGCGCGGCCAGCGTCCAGCAGAGCTCGGCCTCGAAACTCGGCGACCTGTCCGCGTTCCAGGGCATTGCGGCCAACGTTGCCGATCTGGTGAATAAAAACGACCTGCCAGGCGCGAAAACGCGAATCAAGGACCTCGAGTTGTCCTGGGACTCCGCGGAAGCCGGCATCAAGCCACGTGCTGCCAGCGACTGGCATGTCCTGGACAAGTCCATCGACACTGCACTTGAAGCCTTGCGCGCCAGCACCCCGAAACAGAGCGACTGCAAGGCGGCGATGGATGACTTGCTGAAAACCTTCAATTCGCTGCAAGGAAAAAGCTGACCGCTTTCAATACCCATAAATCGCTTCGCGCACGCTTGAACAGGTGATTCAATGCAGGCTCGACATTCGCGCAGGTATACCCGCGTGAGTGTCGAGCCTCACTTATCACCGGAGAGGGACATGCGGATATTACTGGTCGAAGACGACCCGATGATCGGGGAGGCGATCCAGGGCGCACTGAAAGATGCCAGTTATGCCGCCGACTGGGTCAACAATGGCCTCACCGCCCTGACGGCGCTGGACACTCAACATTATGATCTGGTGCTGCTTGACCTCGGCCTGCCCGGCAAGGACGGCCTTGCGGTATTGAGCAGCATTCGGGCGCGCAACAACGGCGTTCCCCTGCTGATCATCACAGCCCGCGACAGCCTCGACGATCGCTTGCGCGGCCTCGATGGCGGCGCCGACGATTACCTGCTCAAACCCTTTGATATGGCCGAGCTGCTGGCCCGCATGCGTGCCGTTCTGCGCCGCAAGGGCGGCAGCGCGCTGCCGGTGTTCAGCAACGGTGTGGTGTCGCTGGACCCGATCTCGAAACAAGCCAGCACCGAAGAAAACCCCGAGGTCCAGCTCTCCAGCCGCGAGTTTTCGCTGCTGCAGGCGCTGTTGATCAGGCCGGGGGCGATTCTTTCGCGCAGCGAGCTCGAAGACCGTATCTACGGCTGGGGCAATGAAGTGGAAAGCAATGCGGTGGAGTTTCTGATCCATGCGCTGCGTCGCAAGCTGGGCAGCCACGTCATCAAGAATGTCAGGGGTATGGGATGGATGGTTTCAAAAGGCGACTGAGCGAGTCGGTCCAGGTCAGGCTGTCCGTTTCCCTGTCGCTGGCCATTCTGATCGTCGCTATCGTGGCTGGTATTTTCGCCTTCGTCTCGGCATTCGATGAAGCCCTGGAAATGCAGGACAACACCTTGCATCAGGTGGCCGTGCTGTTCGAGCGCCAGCAGATGACGCTGGCCTATCCGACGCAAGGCAAGGGCATCGAGGGCGACGATGAAGAATCCCGGGTCACCGTTCAGTACCTGAACGATGGCAACCAGGTGTCGGGCAATGTGGAGACTGGCGCACCGCTGCCACTGCCGACAACGCTGGCCGACGGCCTGTCGACGCTGGTGGTCGGTGGCGAGCCGTTTCGCGTGCTGGTCAAGACCCTGACCAGTGGCGCACGCATCGCCGTTGCACAGGAAACCGGCACGCGCGACAAGGACGCCCGCGAGAGCGCCTGGCGCGGCTTGTTGCCGTTTCTCATCCTGTTTCCCGTGCTCTTGCTGGTGGTTGCCGATCTGGTGCGCAAGCTGTTTCGGCCTATCGCGGCACTGGCGTCTGAAATCGACCAGCGCGGCGAGCAGGAACTGCACCCCATCGACGAGAACCATTTGCCCGCCGAGATCCGTCCCTTTGTGCTGGCCATCAATCGATTGCTCAACCGTGTGGCGCAGTCGATGGAAACCCAGCGCCGCTTCGTCGCCGACGCCGCCCACGAACTCCGATCGCCGTTGACGGCCCTGTCGCTGCAAGCCGAGCGCCTGGCCGTCGCCGACATGTCGACGTTGGCCCGGGAGCGTCTGTTTGCGTTGCGGCGGGGGATCGAGCGCGGCAAAAATCTGATTGATCAACTGTTGGCGTTGGCCACCGCACAATCGAATTCGACACTGCCTGCAACGCCGGTTTCCGTGCATGGCGTCTATCGTCGCGTGTTGGAGGACCTGCTGCCGCTGGCCGAGGCCAAGCATATCGACATCGGTGTCGAGGACGAACAGGATGTGCAGGTGCTGATCAACGAGCTCGACCTGCTGGCCATGGTCAAGAACCTGGTCGATAACGCCATTCGCTATACGCCTGCGGGCGGACGCGTAGATCTTTCTGTGGGCATGGAGGAGGGTGGAGCGCTGTTGCAGGTCAAGGACACCGGCCCCGGGATTGCGGCCGAGGAACGGGAGCGTGTGTTCGACCCGTTTTATCGCAGCCTCGGGAACCATGAGGTCGGGTCCGGCCTGGGGCTGTCGATCGTCAAGGCAGTAGCGGATCGCAACGGGGCACAGATCCGCCTGGGGTTTGGCGATGAGGTGGCAAGAAGCGGGTTATGTGTCTCGGTGTGGTTACCGTCATTGATTTCCCGCAGCGCTCCCCCTGCCGCCCATTTGTAGGCGCGGTATCATTTGCAAAAAGTACATATAGCCGGCCGGTGCATTCCTCGGCCGGCCCTGGATATTCATTCAAGGATCAACCCATGCTCTTAAGCAAACGCGATCAGGCGCGAATCGAGCGTCGCCTGGTGGTTACCCTGACCGAGGCGTGTGAGACGGCCAAGGCGGAAATAGCAGGGTTTGCCTAGTTGACCCACGAGGTGGATTACACGGCGTTCCCCGCAAGCCTGCAGGTGACCTGGGTCTTCGACACGCTGGCCAACAAACGCCAGGCCCTGGCCGTCGGGCAAGCTGAACGGATGGTCGAACTGACGGCCGTGGCATTCAGTGAAGCGGACATTCTCGTCAGTCCGGTTTCGGCTCACGTGCAATTTGACACTGAAGAAGAATGTCAGCGCGCTCATGCCGGAAACTGGCAGCAACGCTTGGCGCGCCAGCGCTCGACTCGGGATTGAACCATGGCCAAGGATATCGAAAACCCGTGTATTTCCGTTTGTCAGCTGCGCGGTGAGCTGTGTGTGAGTTGTGGGCGGATCAAGGAGGACATCAGGAAATGGAAGCGCATGAAGCGCCCCGAAAAAATGGCCGCTGTGCAACGCGCGAACCTGCGCCTGCAAAGCCTGAAAAGCCTGAAAAAAAATAACGGGTGAGCCGCTGGCGAGTAAAGTTGTTGAGCCGTTGCTGAGTAACCAGACAGTCAAATCACAACGTTAAAGGGAGTTAACGATGGAAATGGATCATGTTTTTATTTGTGTGAATCATGACGGTCGAGGGGCTGAAGCTCTGAAAATCCTCGGGCTTGTCGAAGGGACGCCAAACGTCCACCCAGGTCAAGGCACTGCCAATAGACGGTTCTTCTTCAGAAACGCATTCATTGAGCTTCTATATCTCACAGATGACTCAGAAGCTCGAAGTCAGTTAACGGCGCCAACCCGACTCTTTGACCGCCTCACGTGCACAGAGGGAGTCGCCGCGCCCTTTGGTGTTTGCTTCAGACCTTCCACGGTAGGGGAGAAGCCGCTATTTCCAGTCTGGGAGTATCGACCCGTTTACTTACCCGCCGCCCTGAGCGTCGACGTGGGACATGCGCCTGTATCCGAACCGATGTGGTTTTTTCTTTCGTTTGCCAAGAGACCCGATGAGGCTCCGATTGAGCGAGCGCAGCCGTTCGAGCATCCCAATGGTTTTCGCGACATTACATCGGTGCGAGTGATCACTCCCGACAACCAGGCTTTTTCTAGCGCTGCGCAATGTGCTAACCAACTGGAAGGGTTTGCAATTGTTCATGGTCAAGAGCATCTGGTCATAGTGGAGATTGATCATGGGGCGGGCGGCCAGACGCACGATTTTCGTCCGGGGATGCCGATGATCATGAACTGGTAGTTCGGCCTGAAACGGACGCTCGAAAGCAAAACAAGCTAAAAACAGACGATCACGCAGGGGGAATACCGGTTGCTGGCCGGGGCGCCTTCAATTCCGTAATATCCGCAGCCGTCTTTTCCCGCCACGCCCTGCGGCTTGTTCCGTCGGCCTGTTTTTTAGGTAAGCCATGAAACCCAAACGTCTGCGCGCTGATGCCCTGGCCGGACTCACCACCTCTTTTGCGCTGCTGCCCGAATGCATCGCCTTCGCCCTGGTCGCGCACCTGAATCCGCTGATGGGTTTGTACGGAGCCTTCATCATCTGCACCCTGACTGCATTGTTCGGGGGCCGGCCGGGAATGATTTCCGGTGCTGCCGGTTCAATGGCCGTGGTGATCGTCGCGCTGGTGGTGCAGCACGGCGTGCAGTATTTGCTTGCAACGGTGTTGATGGGGGGACTGTTGATGATGGCGTTCGGTCTGCTACGGCTGGGTAAGCTAGTGCGCATGGTGCCGTACCCGGTGATGCTCGGTTTCGTCAACGGCCTGGCAATTGTCATTGCCCTGGCCCAACTGGAGCATTTCAAAAGTGACGGGACCTGGCTGAGCGGTACAGCGCTGTATCTGATGATCGGGCTGGTGGCGCTGACGATGGCCATCGTCTACGTATTACCGCGCCTGACCCGAGTTGTGCCACCGGCGTTGGTGGCGATTCTTGGCGTCGGTCTGGCGGTCTACCTGCTCGGCCTGCCGACTCGCACCCTTGGCGACATGGCGCACATTGCCGGCGGTCTGCCTGGCCTGGCCCTGCCTCAGGTGCCCTGGAACCTGGAAACCCTGCGCATCGTCGCCCCTTATGCGGTATTGATGGCCCTGGTCGGCCTGCTGGAAACGCTCCTGACGCTGAACCTTACTGACGAGATCACCGAGAGCCGTGGCTACCCGGATCGCGAATGCGTGGCATTGGGCGCGGCCAATATGGTTTCCGGGCTGTTTGGCGGGATGGGTGGCTGCGCCATGATCGGTCAAACCGTGATCAACCTCAGTTCCAGCGGGCGTGGCCGACTCTCCGGTGTGGTCGCCGGAGTGATGATCTTGCTGTTCATCCTGTTCCTTTCGCCGCTGATCGAGCGCATCCCGCTGGCCGCACTGGTCGGGGTGATGTTTGTGGTGGCGCAGCAGACCTTCGCCTGGGCCTCGCTGCGGGTGCTCAACAAGGTACCGTTGAACGACGTAATGGTGATCATTGCTGTAACGATCATCACGGTGTTCACCGATCTGGCTATCGCTGTGCTCTGCGGGATTATCATTGCCGCGCTGAACTTCGCCTGGCAGCAGGCCCGCGAGCTATACGCCGACAGTTACCTGGAAGCCGACGGCAGCAAGCTCTACCGCCTGCATGGCACGCTGTTCTTCGCCTCTACTGCACCGTTCCTCAACCAGTTCGACCCCGCCAACGACCCGCCTCAGGTAACCCTCGATTGTCGTCACCTGAGCTTTGTCGACTACTCGGCCGTCGCCGCGCTGAAGACGCTGCGTGAGCGCTACGTCAAGACCGGCAAACAGTTGCGGGTGTTTCACTTGTCCGAACGCTGCAAGAAAATGCTCAAGCGCGCTGGCGTGGCTCACGACTGAGGTCGGCGCCATGGAAGCAGCTCGAGTTTGAGTCTGCGATATCAACGCTGGGGAAGGTTCCAGCGTTCGCGAAAGTGCTCGTACTCCGCTTCGGGCAGTTGAACCAGTAGGGGCGACTGACGCGGATCCAGCCAGCTGAACAAGCGAGCAATATCTGCCGGGTCCATGGCTGTGCAGCCAAGCGTCGGGGACGTGGGGGCACGCCAGATGTGGAAGAAAATGCACGAGCCGGCGTCGGCGGACGCTGGCGTGTTGTGCTCGATGACAATGCCTTGTCGATACATGTCGTCAGCGCGACGCATGTGTTCGGAGCTGTTCCAGTCCTTGGCAATCGTCGACCCGTCGACAAGCTCGTTATAGCGTTTGGAGTGGCTGTCATCCACGCACTCGGTGGTCGATGTCAGCGCAAGGTAAGGCAGCCTGGTATCGGCCGAGCTGTCGTAGCCAAAAGCGGTTCCCAATTTGAACAGGCCAGCAGGCGCTTTCCCGTCGCCTTCACGTTTGACCGGCCCTTCGCGTTGCTCGACGACACCGAGACCCTTGCCCCAGGCCAGCCCGCTTTTGCCGACAACCACCGGAAACGGCGCGCCGTATTTCTGAAACGTTTTCCCTTGCCGCTCGTAGCGTTGGGCGGTCCCCTGGACATCAGTCCAGTTTTTTGTCGTGACCACAATCAGCAGGTTGCTGGTGTCCAGCGCCTGAGCCGTAATAGGGAAATCCATGACGTTCTTCAGCGCATCATTCCCGGTGTAGGTGAAGTGCCACCATTCTTTCGAGTACCCGGAAAATCCCTCTTTCTGCATGGCGTTGCTGAGCCGCTGGCGATTCTCTTTGGCGGTCGCGTTGATCGTTGAACTGTCGGTATGCGCTCGTTCATCGAAGCAATCGAACCCTGTGCCCATGTCGACGGCACCATCATGCCAACGCTGCTCATAGGGCGCGGCGCAGTCGACTTGCGCCGCCGAGGGGCTCCATGTCTCGGCGGGCAGAGCCTCCGGCCCGGTCAGCGTCAGATCCACCGTGCCGCCCTTGGAGTGATTCGAAATCCGGGCCACATAGCCCAGACGCCAGAAGTCTTGCTTGTCTACGCGGGGATAAAACTCGGCCTTGCGCGGGTCACCCGGTTGCGTCGCAAAGCGCCCCATGTCGGCAACAGCACGGCTGGGTCGATAGCAGTCGAATACCTTCAAACTGTAGCCTTGCGCGCGCAGCGCCGCTTGTACCCGGGCAAGCGCCTTGGCGGCGTCCAGCGACAACAGACACTCCGCAGCGCCGTAGCCGTCGAGCGGGTGTCCGGTGAAGTTGTGGGCGCTGGCATAGCGGATGTCTTGCTCGATACCCGGATCAATCGCCCGCAGATAGACCATATGCTCGGGTCTTGGCTCGGCGCTCGCCAGGCAGGGCGCGATAATGGCTAGCATCGAGAGGCACAACGGTTTGATTCTGCGCAGCAGGCGCATTGATGCCTCCAAAGGTGCCGGATTTTCAATCCAGAGCAGGCTAATGGTTGTACCCTTTTTTCTCAATCAGGGTTAGCGGGGTGAGTCGCCTGGTGGGGTAGATGGCATTGCCGCTTGCCTGGCCATCTGATATCAGAGAAGCTCCGCGCCAGTCCATGTTCAGGGCGAATTAGCCACATGATCGAATGGTTTAGGGAAGAGTTGAATGACGCTCAGGGTGATGGTAATCGGTGGCTACGGAAACTTTGGCAGCATCGTTTGCCGGCATTTAATTGCGATGCCAGGTGTGTCCCTGATGATTTCGGGGCGCGACTCACAGAAGTTGTTGCGCAAAGTCGATGAGCTGAAAGCCCAATCGGGCACAACCTGTGAAAGCTGGTGCGGCGATGCCATGGACACTGCATTCAAGTCCGTCCTGGACTCGATGGGTATTCAGTTGGTCATCCATACCGGCGGCCCATTCCAGGGACAGACCTATGCCGTTGCGCAGGGCTGTATCGATGCGGGCGTGAATTATTGCGACCTGTCTGACTGCCGTACTTTCGTCACCGGTATTGGCGCGCTCGACGCACAAGCCAAGCGTGCAGGAGTGGCTATCCTCAGCGGTTGCAGTTCGGTGCCGACCTTATCGTCGGCAATAATCGACCAACACCGACATCGCTTCAAACGTATCGACTCGATCGACCATGGCATTTCATCTTCGGCAAAGATGCCGGGACTGTCGACCGTCGAAGGCGTGCTCGCCTACGCAGGTAAACCGATCAAGCAACTCAGGAATGGACAGGTGCATGAAGTGTTGGGCTGGCAGGACCTGACGCTTCGCAAGATGCCACAACTGGGTACCCGGGTCCTGGCCAATGTCGACGTGCCGGACATCGATATATTCGCCCAGCGTTATGGTGCCAAAACCCTGAGTTTCAAGGCTGGCTCAGGCCTGAAACTCGGCGGTGTGGCCAATTATCTGCTGGCTCAGGCGATGAGAGCGGGGCTGGTTCGGGACCCTGCGCCATGGGCTGCAAGATTGCATCGCTGGGGCCGAAGGTTCGAGCGATTCGGTGATGGTAAAAGTGCAATGTACATCGACGTCCAGGGCATCGATGTTGATGCAAAGCCGCTGTCCATGACGGTGCAACTGACGGCTATGAATGACAAGGGCCCAGAGATCCCCAGCTGCGCAGCTGTTGCCTTGGCCGCAAAAATCGTCCAGGGGTACTTGCCCGAGCCCGGTGCCCGAGCTTGCGTGGGCGAGATCACCGTTGATGAGTACATGGCTGCGATCAACGACCCGGCGAATCTACACTTGTCGGTAAAATTCTCTGACGAGCAGGGCTGACCATGCTCTACCTGTGTCTGAAGTACATCCACGTCATCGCTGCCATTTTCCTGTTCGGGTTCGGCATGGGGTCTTACCTCTATTTGATCGCTGCCAGCCGCACGGCCAATCCTCAAGTGATCGCGCATGTGGCGAGAATGGTCGTGCGGTTCGACACCTGGATTACCACACCGGCAGGTTTCATTCAGATCGTGACAGGCTATCTGTTGGTGAGGCTTGCCGGACTTCCCCTGACCACGGAATGGATTCTGACGTCGCTGATCATCTTCCTGTGTGTGGGCTCGCTGTGGCTTCCGGTGTTGGTGCTTCAGAAGCGGCTGCAGATGATGGCCTTGAGCGCGGTTGAGACGGGGGTGGGGCTTGCTGAGGAGTACAGAGCCGTTTACAGGAAGTGGTTCTGGATGGGCGTTCTGGGGTTTTTGGGAATGTTCGTGATTGTGATGATTATGGTGACGAAGATGACGCCGAGGGACTTGATTGAAGTGATGGGGTAGGAGGGTGAGGCAATGCCGGACGCGGGCTATCACCAAACGACGCAACCAACCCAGGCAGACGAGCAATCACTCAAGCGTTACATTCCTGGTGGGAATGGATAGCATAAAATTAATGAATTTTAATTATCGCTGAGCATGGCGTAGCTTGATTTGAGGACATGGAGAATCGCCTTGAAATCATCGCCTCTGAACGCAGCTGAAAAATTTGATACCTCACGGGCCAATGAGTACGGACGACAGAGCCGTATTGCATTGGCAGGCTATGACGCCTGCCACGATCTTGCGGCGTGCATGCTGGCGGCAATCCTCGGTGACACAAACTCGGCGAGAATACTGGTCGTTGGCGCAGGCGGTACGGCTCAGGAGATTATTGCAATGGCAAGGTTGGAGCCGAGTTGGCGTTTCACTGCCGTTGATCCCTCTGAGCCGATGCTGGAGGCCGCGACGCAGCAGCTGGAGGCAAACGACTTACTTGAGAGAACGGACGTGCATCTTGGTCAGGTTGACGACCTGCTACCGGACGCGTCATACGACGCAGCGACGCTGATCGGTGTACTCCATCATCTCGCTGGAGACGACGCCAAACGACAACTTCTACGTTCCATTCGGACTCATCTAAAGCCGGGTGCGCCGTTGATTGTCGCGGGCAATCAATATGCCTATGCCAGTCAACCATTGTTGCTTGCTGCCTGGGGGCAACGGTGGCGGCAGCAGGGTGCGAGCCCGGATGAAGTGAAGGTCAAGCTTGGGAAAATCCTTCAAGGCGCCGACCCTCCACACTCCGAGGCGGCAGTTCAAAAACTGCTGCATGACTCGGGATTCGGAGACGCTACTCGTTTTTTCAGCAGCCTTTTCTGGGGGGCTTGGGTGACGTGTAAAACTGTCTGAATGGAGCCGATTGTCGGTTATTGGCCGATAGGCGTATCTCGCCAACGGGAGCATTGGATGGTGATTGCGGACGATATCGGTAACGTCGTGTGGCGAGTGACGCCCGTGCCATCATCGAAGGAAGGGTGATGAGGCGAACGCCCACGTCAGGGAAATAAAACACAAACGATGAATAAAGATGGTCTTCGAGTCTATCGAAGCCCGAGGACCGACAGGACAAACAGGGCGATCACAACTGCCCCGACGATGTAGACGATGCTGCTCATGAAATCCACCTCTCATACTGAACGGGATTGCGACACCAGGGTATTGCCAACACAAGGTACGGCACTGTTGCTCGAAATTCCGTTCGGCAGCACACATAGCTCCGTTTTCATTCGCTACCTCCACTGGCCTGTACATTGGAAGCAGCGGTATGACTTGAGTTCGATTTTTTACCGGTGTTCCCGATGGGTGTCGGCTCTCGTGATTTTCATCGGGAATCAACCGTATGATGCGCGTAGTTCACCAGGCTTGATTGTCTGCCTCGGAGCGTCCTACTGACCGCCAAACACCGCTGGCCTGCGCTCTGCAAACGCCGCCAGCCCCTCATCAAAGTCGCTGCTCTCGCACGCCAGTCGACGCAGTTCTGCGATTTGTTCCATCGCCTGGACGGGCATCGGTTGCAGGTCTTCGAGGATGCGCAATTGCTCCTTGACCGCCGCAATGGCCAACGGTGCTTTGCCGGCAATCGTGCGTGCCAGTTCCAGCGCAGTCGCTTCCAGCACGTCGCTATCGACCAGCCGGTTCACTACACCGAAGTGTTCAGCGCGTTCTGCATCGAGCTTGTGCGCGCAGAAAAACATTTCCTTCAATACGTGAATCGGCAGGTTGTTGAAAAAGCGCAGCAGCCCGCTGGTGGTGTAGGGCAAACCGATGTTTGCCGGCGTCATCGAAAAGCTCGCACTGCGATCCGCGACCACCAGGTCGCAACTCATCGCCAGGTCGACCGCGCCACCCCATACCGAGCCGGAGATCATGGCGATCACCACGCCGGGATAGGCGCGGATGCGGCGCAAGACTTTTTCGAGTGGCTTGCCGTAGGCAATCGGGTCGTGGTCGTGTTGCAGTTCGCGGATGTCATGGCCGGCGCTCCAGACGGGCTGGCCGATTTCGCTGCCGAGTATCACCACCGGTATACGATGTGATGCCAGTGCGGCGAGGCTTTCGTCGAGGGCGTTCAGCAGTTGTGCGCTGAGGGCGTTGCGGTGGGTGGGGTTGCTGAAGACCAGCCGACCGATTCGTTCATCAAGCATGTTGACGGTCACGGTGGCGGAAGAGGTTTGCGTCGGGATCATTGTGCGGTTCCTGTTGATTGTGCAGATGCCATTGCTGGCGAATCACTGGTGTCCTGATACACGGCTTTCGCGGCCAGCAGCGCGTTGATCGACGCCGTGTCGAAACCTGCTTCGCGCAGGACTTCGAGGGTGTGTTCACCGAG
The DNA here is from genome assembly GCF_058782685.1 of Pseudomonas sp. FW306-02-D09B. Taxonomy (NCBI): domain Bacteria; kingdom Pseudomonadati; phylum Pseudomonadota; class Gammaproteobacteria; order Pseudomonadales; family Pseudomonadaceae; genus Pseudomonas; species Pseudomonas sp. FW306-02-D09B. The sequence continues at coordinate 916,722 of NZ_JBYSXY010000001.1, read as the reverse complement.
CAGCGGCGGTGGTCGCTGACTGACACCGGGCGCAGGTTCTGCGGCGTCGGTCGCGCTGAACACCGGGGTCACGACCTGGCGCAGCGCGCCGAGTGTCGGGTGCATGAGTGTCCGGGTCAGCTGGCTATGCAGCACCTGCGGATCGTCGAACACTTCGTCGAGTGTATTGATCGGGCCTGCGGGTAAACCAGCCTCGATGAACAGCTCGGTCCACACGCGTTTGCTGCGGGTTTTCAAGCGGCTTTCCAGAATAGCTTTCAACTCGTCACGTCGCTCGACCCGGGCTTCATTGGTGGCGAAGCGCGGGTCGTCCGGCAGCGCGGGTAAATCAAGCAGCGTGCATAAACGTCCCCACATGGCCGAGGTGATCGGCGCCAGATTGAGCGGGCCGTCCTGCGTCTGGAACACCCCGTAAGGCGCAATGACCGAGTGGGCGTTGCCCGTGCGGCGGGGGACATCGCCGAGGCTGAGGTAGCGTTGCCCGTGCACGCTCAGCAACCCGACCAGGCTGGCCAGCAACGAGGTGCTGACGTGCTGGCCGTAACCGCTGCGTTCGCGCTCCAGCAGGGCGGCCAATACCGCGGTCACCAGCCACATGCCCGAGGTCAGGTCGCCGATGGCCGTGCCGGTGCGGGTCGGATCGCCATCGACGAACCCCGTCAGGCTCATCAGCCCCGAGTAACCCTGGGCGATCTGGTCGAAACCTGGCCAGCTGCTCATCGGTCCGTCACTGCCAAAGGCGTTGATGCTGCCCATGATCAGCCGCGGATTGCGTGCACTGAGCACCTCATAGCTCAGGCCCATGCTATCGAGGGTGCCGGGTTTGAAGTTCTCGATCACCACGTCGGCCTCATCGATCAGCCGCTGGATCGCGGCCAACCCCTGGGGATTGCGGAAGTCGATGCAGATGCCACGCTTATTGCGATTACACGACAGATAGTAGGTGCTCACGCCACGGTCGAACGGCCCCCAGGTCCGGCTCATGTCGCCGGTTGGGCCGGGCTCGATCTTGATCACATCGGCGCCAAGGTCCGCCAGCACCATGGTGCAGAACGGCCCCGACAGTGCGCGACTCAAGTCGACGATCTTCACGCCTTGCAAAGCTTGCATACGGTTCTCCACTGAATGTTTGAGCGCTGCGGTTTTATTGCGGCAACGGTTGATCACGGGTTTCGACGGCAAACGGCAGGATCAGCATGCCAGCCACGAAGGCCGCAGCGGTCCAGGCGATGGGGGCGCCGAGCGAGCCGTGCCAGTGGATCGCGGCGGCCAGCAGGAAGTTGACCCCGGCGCCGATGAAGCGGCCGACCGAGGCGTTGAAGGCGAACGCCGTGGCGCGGATCCGGGTCGGATACTGCTCGGGCAGCCAGAGCGAGAAAATCGCGAAGTTGCCGCCGAAGAAGCCGAGAAACACCAGCGACACCATGAACAGGTGCAGGCCGTCGTCCATGTAGAAGACCCAGCCAAAGGCGACCACGATCGACGTCGCCATACCCGCGAAGTAGATGCCCAGCGCAAGCCGTCGCCCAAGCCGCTCGGCCAGCCACGGCGCGACAAGGCAGCCGAGGATAGTGCTGAGCGACAGCACCGCCGCGCCAATGGAAGCCAGGTGCACAGCGCCGACATGGTCGATGCCTGCGCGAGTCGCCAGGGTCACCACGGCCGTTGCTTCATAAACCGAGCCGGCCCACAAACCGACGATCGCAACTCCGACCAGGGCCGAGCTGGTCAGCGTGCGTCGGCGAAAGGCCGGGGCAAAGATTTCCCACCACAAACTGCGTGCAGAAGTGATAGGGGAATGTGCGACAGGGTGCGCCACCTTGTGCGTCTGGGCAGGCTCCTTGACCTTCAACGCGGTGTAGATCGCCACCGCCGCCGGTGCTAGGCCGCACAGAAACATCACGCGCCAGCCGTAGGTTGCACCGACGGTGTAGTTCAGCAACGCGGCAATGAAAAATCCGAAGTAGTAGCCGGTTTGCAGATAGCCCGCGCCCATCTTGCGCCGGTCTTCCGGCCAGCTCTCGGCCACATAGGTGCCGGCCAGTGCCCATTCGCCGCCGACACCGATCCCGGCGATCAGCCGAAACGCCGCCAATTGCCAGATGCTCTCCGAGAACGCCGCGGCCCCGGTAAACAGCGAGTACACCAGGATGCTGGCTGCCAGCATCTTCACCCGGCCAAAACGGTCGGCAAGCGGCCCCCAGATAAACGACATTCCCCAGCCGATCAGAAACAACCCGAACAGCAGAGATCCGTACATGGCGATATTGGCGGGGGTTGGGGTGATGCCCGAGTTGGGCAGCAACTCGGTCAGGGCGGGAATCAACACCAGGGCGAAGATCACCGAATCCACGCCATCCAGCACCCATCCCAGGTAGACCGTCCAGAAGCCGCGAATCTGCTCGCGGGTCAGGGGCGTTTTGATCGGCTTCACACTCGTTGCTGATGCGGTTAATGCTCTGGACATTAAGATCTCCCATTGACCTTGATCAGGCCTATTGAGGCGCTGCGAGGCGGGGGACGCCGTCAGCGCTTCGTTTATTGTGAAATCAGTCTAGGCAGCGCATCTCATAAGCTACAAATATGAAATTCCTTTGGTCCCATCGGATTTTTATATAGAGTCAGATTCTTTGGACGCCCCCCCATGGACCTGCGCCAGTTGCGGTATTTCATCAAGGTGGTTGAGTGCGGCAACATCACCCGCGCCAGCGAGGCACTGCATATCGCGCAGCCCGCGATCAGCCAGCAGATGCGCAATCTGGAACGGGACATGGACACGCAATTGCTCGAGCGCAGCGTGCAGGGCGTGGTGCCCACCGCGGCCGGGCAGACGCTGTACCGACATGCCATCGAACTGCTGCGCCAGGCCGACGGCACCCGTGAACTGCTGCGTCAGGACGCCGAGCTCCCGCAGGGCAAGGTCTCGGTCGGCATGCCATCGAGTACGGCGCGGATGTTGGCGATTCCGCTCGCACGCACGATCCGCAGTCGCTACCCGGGCATCAAGCTGGAATTGATCGACGCCCCGAGTGCCGAGCTGGGCGGCCTGATCACGGTCGGGCGGGTGGCGCTCGCGGTGAATGTCGACGTGGTCGAAACCCGCGGGATGATCTCGCAGCGACTGCTCACCGAAACGCTGTACCTGATTGCGTGGCCGGAGTTTCCGTTACCCGAGGGACCGGTGACGATCGACGCCCTGGCGAAGATGCCGCTGGTGCTGCCCTGTGCCCCGAACACCATTCGCAGTCGAGTCGAGTCGGCATTGCAAGAGGCTGGTCTGCACTGTGAGGTCGAGTTCGAAGCCAACTCCACGGACTTGCTGTTCTCAGCCGTCCTGGCAAAGCTGGGCGTGACGATCCTGCCTTGGGCAGCCGCCCATGTCGAACTGGATCAACATAAACTCAAGCTCGCCAGGATCGATCATCGGCTGTTCACCCGCGAGCTGTCTTTGTGCTGGCCAGACACCGCCGTGCAGAGCAACGCGGTGCAGAAGGTCAAGGCGACCATTTTCGAACTGTTCGAGACGTTTGGACGCCACCCGGGGTGGGCGGACGGACAATGATGAGTCCGGTTGCCTGGGATTCGGGCAATAACCTGAAGTCGTGATCGACTTAGAGCATGTGTCCTTTGCGGGAAAACAAACGTATTTCGGTAACCGTTCGGCAAGCACATATTGTCAAATGCAGTGGCTTTGACTTTGCCGCCTGGTACGGGCAGAGTTTGGCGCTACATGAGGATGGATGCCTCGGTGAGGCTTAAGGAGAATGCCGTGTTTCCGATCAATATTTGGCTTGCCTATACTGCCGCGTGCTTGCTATTGGTTCTCGCACCAGGCCCGGACAATCTGCTGGCCGTAGGCCGAGGACTCAGTCTGGGCAGGGTAGCCGCTATCGTATCGGGCATGGCATCTGGGGCGGGAATTCTGTTTCATGTGGCAACCGCTTCGCTGGGACTGACTTTGCTTATGCAGACGTCCGCAGTTGCCTTCTGGGTCGTCAAGCTTATCGGCGCCGGTTATTTACTATGGCTTGGCATAAAAGTCCTACGCTCTCGTAGCCTGATTAGCTTCCAGCCAGCGACTCGGCAATCACTGCCGAGCATTTTCCTCACGGGATTACTCTCGGCAGCACTCAATCCGAAGCCTGGTTTTTTCGTTCTTGCGTTTATCCCGCAGTTCGTAGACCCACAACGCGGCTCAGTGAGCGTGCAGATGCTGGTGTACGGCATATGGTTCGCCGCACTTACGGCAGTGGGATTCGCACTTATGGGCGTATTTGCCACTGCACTGTCCCGATTTTTGCGTCAGAGGCCACGGCTGGTAAATGGCCTGAACGTAGGGGCAGGACTCACCTTCGTTGCTTCGGGAGTATCGATAGCCGCGCTCAGCCAAAAATAGGATCCGTGTATTGGCGTTGCGGGGCCAAGATTCCAGCCTCGCTGAGCCTCGGTGATTATGAAAGCTGACGACTTTAAGACCTGGAACCGAATTTACGGCATCGAATACGGCAAGAAAAAGCCATGCCGGTGATGGGTATGCTGCACACCTGGATGATCTTCCAGCGGAATTTAGTGCTCGAAGGTTCAGCTATCAGTAGAGCGCTGGATTACAGCCTGAAACGCTGGGCAGCGCTGTCGCGCTACCTTGATGACGGCGCCGTACCCATTGACAACAACCGGGCAGAAAACCAGATCCGGCCTTGGGCACCAGGGCGCAAGAACTGGCTCTTTGCAGGATCGTTGCGTAGCGGTAAACGGGCGCCAGCGATCATGAGTTTGATCCAGTCTGCGCGACTGAATGGCCATGATCCGCATACTTATCTCAAAGATGTGCTGATGCGGCTGCCGACACAACCAGCGAGTGAGATCGGGCAACTGCTGCAGCAACAGAGAGTGGCCGCAGAAATCACGTAAGCCCCGATGCTTTGAGACTTACAAGGATGACGCAATTAACGGAGTAGTCATAACGATGATTTTGGTTGTTGAAGGTATCAGCGCCAGCGGGAAAACCACTTGGTGCGCTAAGCATGGAGGGCAACATGTCATTCCGGAAAATGGCCGGTTTGAAAACGAGCCGGATCGGATAAAGGATTCAGCCGGAGCAGCAGCTTTTTGGGCAGAGCGAAACGTGGATCGCTGGCAAACCGCGTTGGCCATGGAAGACATTTTTTCGTGGGCTTTGTGTGATAGTGACCCCCTCAAGCTCCACTACATTTGGAGTCTTTGGCAGATCGGCGAGGCGAGCGAACGCGACTGGCGAATAGAGTTGGACGCCACAAGAGAAACGATCGCACAAGGACGTATTGGCTTTGCTGACTGTTACATTGTTGGCCGCATAGATCCTCAGCTCGCGAGCGAGCGAGCCAAAGCCGATACCACCCGCCGACGGAGTAGATTCGAGCTACACGTGCGCCTCCAACAAGCTCTGCTTACCTGGTACTCAGCTATGGATGAAGTGCTTCCCGGCAGAGTGCGATTCGGTTTTCCTTCAGAAATGCCAACCTTGAAAAACCTTGACGGAAGATATGCGGTGGCGGCCTTTGATCAAATGATCGCATCGCTCCCATGGCCTACTCACACCTCTTAGCGAGACGGAGCCTTATGTATAGCAGTTGGAAGCGGATCGATCTGAGGGCGAAGTAAAGATGTGTTCGCCATCCGCTTACGTTGCGCATGCCCTTGGGCCCGTTTAGCGGACTTGGCGCATTTGGGTGCGTGCGGCGTACCGGTACTCATGCAAAAGCAAAGGTGCGTCGGTGGCTATAAGGCCTGCTTGCTCATCGTTCAGCGACGCTCGGCCACCTCAATAAGAATGAGCGTCAACCACACGCTTCACCGTGTCGAGTGCGACTTGCAGGGCATCCAGTTCCAGTGAGCCGAGCGCAAGCCTGATCGCGTGAGGAATAGGGGCAGAAGTCGCAAAGGGTTCCGCAGTCGACACCGAAACGTGCTCGCGCATCAGCGCCATCGCCACCTGGTCGGCGCGAACCTCTTCTCCCAAAGGCAGCCAGAGAAAATAGGAGGAGGGATGGCCGATGTATTTCAAGTCGGTCAACGTGGCCCTGGCCATGGCCTGTCGCTTTGCGGCGTCCTGACGCTTTTCGCGCTCCAGACGATTGACCGTGCCGTCGTCGAGCCAGTGACAGGCGATTGAAGTCATCACCCCGGGCGTGTTCCAAATGGTCGCGCGTACGGCTCTCTCGATAGCGGGGATCCAGGCGGAGGGTGCCGCGACAAATCCGACACGCAGCCCGGTGGCGACATTTTTCGAGAGGCCTGTCACGTACACGGCTCTTTCCGGTGCAAGCGCTGCCAAGGGGGGCGGTGCGTCCTCTGCGAGGAACGCATAGGCGGCGTCCTCGATGATCAGCAAGTCATGCTCACGGGCGATGCTCACCAAGCGTTGCCGCCAGCTTTGGCTGGCGACCCACCCCAGTGGATTGTGCAAGGTTGGCATGGTGTAGACGGCGCGGACCTTTCTGCTCTGGCACAGTCGAACCAGGGCATCCAGATCAGGTTCACCGCCTGCAGCAGGGAGGGGGGCCAGTTCCAGGCGCTGGGTATCCGCGAGGACTTTGAAACCGGGATAGGTCAAGGCATCCGTCACGACAACATCGCCTGGGCGCAGCAGCCCCATGACAGTCACTGCCAGCCCGTGTTGAGCCCCGTTGACGATCAGTACGTGCTCGTCGCTGACGCTCAAGCCTCGGCACTGGAGATGCCGGGCGACTGACGCACGCTCATGCTGTCGCCCGCCATGGGGCTGATAACGGAGCAATGCCTCCAGATCGCCCGAAGACGCCAGTTGGCGCAAGGCGCCACGCAGCAGTTCTGCCTGGCCCGGTAGAGACGGGTAGTTGAAGTTAAGGTCCAGAACACCGGTGGCGACCGCTTGCTGATCGATGCCTAATCCTGATGGCAATGAAGTCTCCCGGACAAACGTACCTCTCCCGGTTTCGCCGCTGACCAGGCCCATTGTTTCAAGCTCTGCGTAGACACGGGTCGCCGTGGCTAATGCGAGGCCTTCGTTGGCCGCAAGCTCCCGGTGCGTGGGCAGGCGCGTCCCAGGTGACAGGCGTCCTGCGCGAATGTCGGCCGCGAACGCATCCACCAACGATTTATACCGGGAGCGAGCCATGGAGATGTATCCATTACAATAATTTGATTGTACTAATTATTCGCCATAGCCTGCGCCTGTACAACCGCCTCCTTCTGGCGGATACCAGCCACATTTGCAGGAAGGCTCAACCATGCATATCGCCATTCTCACCTTCGAAGGCTACAACGAACTCGACTCCCTGATCGCACTCGGCGTACTTAACTGCATCAAGAAACCTGGCTGGCGCGTGTCGATTGCCAGCCCAACGGCCCGTGTCCGTTCAATGAACGGAGTGGTGATCGAATCCCAGGCAACGCTTCGCGAGGCGAGCGAAGCCGATGCGGTGATTGTCGGGAGCGGCATGCAGACTCGCGAGGTGGTGGCTGATACCGCCCTTATGGCGCAGTTACAACTTGATCCCTCGAGGCAGCTCCTGGGCGCGCAATGTTCCGGCACGCTGGTGCTGGCCAAGCTTGGCTTGCTGGAGGGTGTACCAGCCTGCACGGACTTGACGACGAAACCCTGGGTCCAGGCGGCTGGCATCGATGTCCTTAACCAGCCGTTCTTCGCCAAAGGCAACATCGCCACCGCCGGTGGGTGCCTCGCTTCGGTCTATCTTGCGGCCTGGATTATTGCGCGTCTGGAAGGCGTCGAAGCGGCAGAAAGTGCACTGCACTACGTCGCGCCAGTCGGGGAAAAAGAACAGTACGTTGAGCGCGCAATGCGCAATATCGCCGCGTATCTGCCCGATGGGCAGGTTGCTTGAGGCGATTACAGCGAGAATCAAACCGCCGACTCAACTCGGCTTTTGCGCAAGCTGCGCCACCAAAAACTCGATAAACGCCCGGGTCTTCTGCGGAACCCGACGTGCAGACGAGTAGACCGCGTTGATGGTGATCGGTGGGGCCTGCCATTCGCACAACACGGCGACCAGCCTGCCGGCCGCCAACGCCTCTTCGACAATGAAGCTCGGCAGCAAGGCAATCCCCATGCCGGCTTCTGCGGCCTGGGCCAGCAGGTCGCCATTGTTGGCATGCAGAGGACCGGTGACGTGTACGCGCTGCGTTTCGTTGCCGTTGCTCAGTTGCAGGCTGACGCCGCTCTGCAGGTAGCCGTAATTCAGGCATTGGTGGGTGCTCAGGTCCTTTGGCGATTGCGGTGTACCCGCGCGCTCAAGATAGGCCGGGGAGGCGACCATGATCCGCGGAGCAGGCGCCAACAGTCGGGCCACCAGGGAGGAGTCCGGCAGGCTCGCGATGCGGATGGTCACATCGAAGCCGCCGCGTACCGGGTCGACCTGCTGGTCGCTCAGGACCAGTTGCAGCTCAATGTTCGGATGCTGCTCATGAAACAACGGGATCAGCGGCCCGAGCCGCCGCAGACCGAACGACATCGGCGCGTTGACCCGCAGCACGCCGCGTAGCTCGCCAATGCCGTTACGCGCCCGTTGCTCGGCTTCGTCCACGGACGCGATCACTTCGCGGGCCGCTTCGTAGTACTCCGCGCCGGCCTCGGTCAGGTGCAGGCTGCGCGTCGTGCGCTGCAGCAACTGCACACCGATGGCCTCTTCCAGCGCCTGAATCTGTTTGCTGACTTTTGAGCGTGGCACATCCATCGCTCGGGCTGCGGCGGCAAAGCCGTTTGCTCCGACGGTGGCGACAAAAGCACGCATGCATTCGATCCGGTCCAAGACTGTCCCTATTTTGGAAATAATGATTATGCATTTTAGGTAATTGTTTCGGTTTTATCCAGAAACTACATTAGGTTCCAAGCCGGTAGCACATCACCTCCAACCGGAGTACGCACCGAGCCTTGTAGCCAAACGAACTCATCTATCCAGAACAGCGACATCAAAAGGAACACGCCATGTCTATTCGTGAATTGCTCAACCCAACCAACTCCGCTCTGATCCTGATCGACCACCAGCCGCAAATGTCCTTCGGCGTGCAATCGATCGACCGTCAGACCCTGAAGAACAACACCGTTGCATTGGCCAAAGCCGCGAAGATCTTTAACGTGCCGACCATTTTGACGTCGGTCGAAACCGAAAGCTTCAGCGGCTACATCTGGCCGGAATTGCTTAGTGTGTTTCCCGATCATCAGCCCATCGAGCGCACCTCGATGAACTCCTGGGAAGATAAAAAACTGGTGGAGGCGGTGAAGGCCACCGGTCGCAAGAAACTGATCATGGCCGCACTCTGGACTGAAGTCTGCTTGAACTTCCCGGCTCTGGAAGCGCTGGCCGAAGGCTACGAGGTGTACATCGTCACCGACGCTTCGGGCGGGACGACCAAAGAAGCTCACGACATGTCGGTACAGCGGATGATCCAGGCCGGTGCGGTGCCGGTGACCTGGCAGCAAGTGCTGCTCGAGTACCAGCGCGACTGGGCACACAAAGAGACCTACGATGCAGTGATGGACCTGGTGCGCGAACACAGTGGTGCCTACGGCATGGGCGTGGATTACGCTTACACCATGGTGCATAAGGCGCCGCAACGTCAGGTCAAGTAAGCCGCGAAAAATACCGCTGCTCAACGGCGCAGTTCGCTGCGCCGTCACTGCCAGGGGGCATGCTCGGAGAGTCAGTCATGAACATCGAATTGTCGGAAGGCGTGGTCACACTGCTGGTGCGCCATCGGGTCAAAAAGGGTGGGGATGAGGCGTACGAAAACTGGTTGCGTCGCACTATCGCCATGGCGCGCACGTATCCAGGGCATCTGGGCATTGATGTGATGCGCGGACAAAGCCAGGGGCTGGCCCAGTTCACCAGTGTGCTGCGTTTCGCCACGACCGAACAATTGCAGCATTGGCTCGATTCCGAGGATCGCCGCAAGCTGGTCGAAGAGGCGCAGCCATTGCTCGCCGATGGCGACCAGACCGAGGTCAATGCCGACCGTGAGTTCTGGTTTACTCCGACTGATGAGGCTGCGCCGCCCCCACCGCGCTGGAAGCAGGCCTGCGTGACCTTTTTGGTCATCCTGCCCCTGAGCTTTCTGGTGCCGATGCTGTTCAAACCGTTGTTTGGCTGGGTGCCCTGGCTGGGCGGCTATGTGCAAGGCAATGTGCTGATCACGGCCAGCATTGTGCTGTTGGTGGTCTACGTGTTCATGCCTCGGGTGACACGCCTGTTTGGAAAGTGGCTGCAGCCGCGATCCGCCTGATGAGCGAGGTCCCTGCCGGGTGCAACGCCTCACTGACCGTGCGCGGTTCTTGTGTCGCGTGATGTTTTCAACGCTAAGCCAGGTATCGCCGGAACCAATCCAGCGTCCTGCTCCATGCAAGCTTGGCGGCGGCTTCATCGTATCGAGGCGTGGAATCGTTATGGAAACCATGGTTAGCGCCAGGGTAGATGTAGGCTTCGTAAGTCTTGCCGGCAGCTTTCAACGCCTGCTCGTAGGCGGGCCATCCTTCATTGGTCCGTGTGTCCAGTTCGGCGTAGTGCAATAGCAGAGGCGCTTGAATACGGATGACCTCTTCAGCCTTTGGCTGGCGGCCATAAAAGGACACGGCAGCACCCAATTCTGGATAGGCCACGGCCGCGGCATTGGCGACGCCACCGCCATAACAGAAGCCGACGATGCCGATTTTTCCAGTAGTCGAGTCATCCTTCATCAGCCACTCGATGGCGGCAAAAAAGTCATTCATGAGCTTTTCAGGGTCGACAGTTTGCTGCAGCTCCTGACCCTTTTCATCGTTGCCGGGATAACCTCCGACCGATGTCAGGCCGTCGGGGGCGAGGGCGATGAATCCCTCCTTGGCCAGCCGCCGGGCGACATCCTCGATGTAGGGATTGAGCCCGCGGTTTTCATGCACGACCACCACTGCCGGCACCTTGCCGCTGGCTTTCGCCGGGCGCACCCGATAGCCACGGACTTGCCCGTGTCCCTTGGGTGAGGGATAGGTGATGTATTCGGCGATGATGTCCGGGTCGGTAGTGGGCACCTGCTCGGCGAGCGCATAATTGGGGCTCAGGGCGGCGAGGAGTGCGCTGGCCGTCAAACCACCTAACGTGAACAACACCGCCCGATCCAGAAACTCTCGCCTGTTGATCATGCCGTGGGCGTAGTAGTCGTAGAGTTCCAGCAGTTCAGGGGCAAAATCTTTTGCAGTAAGACGGTTCATCTGTGCGCTCCCTTTGAATCAACCGGGTTGCCAGTGTGATGTCCAGCAATGCATCGTAGACAATAATTCGGCCTTGTTGCAGCTCGGCAACCAAACCCTACGGATCGAGCAACTGCCATGGCGCGCCTTGCGCAAATAACCTGAGGCCCGCCAGTTTCCTGAATTGTCACGGTGCTAACCATTTGGAACTCCAGATACACATTGGTCGTATCGGGAGTCTAAAGAGTCAATGCACAAGCACTAGTCAGGGCAGTTGCAGTTCGTTGCTGCAGCAGCTGCAGTAATAGTCAGAAGTAATACCCGATGTTGACATTGGTCCGGTAATACCAGGCATTGCTGCCGATCGAACTGGTGTTGGTAAAGCCGGAGCCGTTTTCCGCACCGCCATAGGGGTTGGCATTTTTCGCCCAGGTCAGGTCGACCCAGGCCATGATCGGCATGGCCAGGAACTGCGCACCGACGGTGTACATCTGCGAGTCGTCCCAACCTTTCTGATCCTTCATCAGACGACTGTAGTCGTTGTACAGCTTGATTTTTTTCAACTGACCCAGTTTGGGCGTGAGGATGTCGTAGCTGACGTTCAGCGAAGCAATGGTGGCTTTGGCGGCAATCAGGTACGCGGGTGTCAGGCCGTTACCGCCCATCAGCACTGAGTCGTTACTGACACCGGCCGGGTTTTTCGGATCGTACTCGTAGCGGATGCCCTGGGTGGAGACGGTCCATTGGCCTGCGTTGATGATGGCGTGAATGCCGCCGGCCCAGTAGTCGCCGTCTTCTTTGGTGGTGGCGTTGTACAGCTGGGCGGCAGCTAGTGACGCGCCGATTTCGGTTTTCCAGCCATCGTTGACAAAGGTGCGCGCGACGCGGGCGTTGACCTGGTTGTGTTTTTCGTTGTCCTGGCGTGACTGGATGGCGGGAATCGCATTGTCCTTGAGGTCGGCGAAACGCCCGATTTCCGGCGAGTAACGAATGTCGGAAGGCAACATCCGTGGGAAATACGCGAGTTGCACATCCCAGTCCTTATCCTTGTAGCTGTACTTCAAACCCGAGCCGGCGCTTACGCCATAGCCCATGAAAAAGGGCAGGTGATAACTCCAGCCAAACTGCGGATACGGTTCCAGGCCAAACGGCTTGAACGGTGCGCCCACTTGCAGGTTTGAATTACTGTTCAGGCGATAGCCGACGAAGCCACGATCGACGGAGCGTTTGCCGTCATCCTGGAACCAGTAGCCGACATCACTGAAGAGGTTCTTGTAGGTCGCTTGCACATCGAGGCGGAACGTGTCGAAGAGAAACCGGCCATTGTTTTCAGTGGTGGTCCAATGTTCGTCGCGGTAGTTGGTCCGCAGGGCACCGCCGATATCCAGGCTACTTTCGCCATCATCGCTACGCCAGGCGATATGCGGAAACGGCTTTTTAGCGGTACTCGACGTCTCCGGTGAGGCAGGACCGGGTTCGCCTGCGAAACTGACGCAACTGGTCATCATCAGCCCCAGGCATATAACGTAATTCTTCATATTGAACTCCCCTGCAAAGTTGAGCACTGCACAATGATCGGCAACACTTTCCCGCTTGCCTTTAATGTGGCAATGGGCGGATGACGTCGAGTGTTGCGGTAGTGAGTGCGTTTTTTGTTTTACTGTTTCATGGGTAATACGGCGTATAGCCTATAAACTTATGGGTGATAGAGCAGAAATTATGCCAACTGCCGATTTCTTCCATCGCAGGTAATAATTTCAATAAAAACAATTATTTATACTTGGAACATGTTTTTTTGTGTTGCCCGTGAAACGTAGGCCTCAGGGGGTAACGAAACTGCACATTGTTGTGCGTCTTTATTTCACGCCCATAAAAAAGGCCGACAAAAATGTCGGCCTGTTTATTCGATAAAATTGAACCCGGTGTTATAGATCAAGTACCAGTCGCCGACTCTTGCATCCCGATACACACACCATCATCGATTTATTCGCCGCGCGCTCGGCTTTGGTCAGTACGCCATCGCGGTGGTCGATATCGCCCTCCAGAACCCGTGTTTCACACGAACCGCAAACCCCTTCGCGACAGCTGTGCTCAATGTCGCAGCCCGCCTCAAGCAACACGTCGAGCAAACTCAAACCCGGCTCAATCGAAAGCGTCTTGCCGGATTTTTTCAGCTCGACGCTGTAACTGCTCTGCGCGTCTTCGGACGGCGGCAGTTCGGCCGCCGCGAAGCGCTCAATATGCGCATGGGGGTAACCAAGGCTTTCGCAGGTGCTTTCGAACGCATCGAGCATCGGCGTTGGACCGCAGCAATAGAAGTGCGTGTCGCTGGGCTGATCCGCCAGATAGGCGCTCAGGTCTGGCGGCATGCCCTTTTCGTCGTTGAAGTGGTAAAGCACGTTGGCGCTCAGGCCGCTGAGCTCCTCCACCAGCGCGGCCTCCTGCCGCGACCGGGCGCAGTAGATCAGCTCGGCGGATTTCCCCAGTGCCAGCAGCTGGCGGAACATGCAGTAGATCGGCGTGATGCCGATACCGCCGGCCACCAGTACGCTGTGCCTGGCGCTCAGGTCGAGCTGGAAGTTATTGCGCGGGGATGAAATCGGCAGTTGCATGCCGACTCGCAAGTGCCCGTGTACGTATTCGGAGCCGCCACGGCTGTTGCGATCGCGCAGGATACCGATCACATAACGGCCTTGATCGGTCGGCGAGTTGAGCAGCGAATAACTGCGCACCAAACCATTGGGCAGATGCAGGTCAATGTGCGAGCCGGCGTCGAACGGGGCGAACACCGTGTCGCCAAACGGCCGCAACTCGACACTGATGATGCCTTCGGCTTCGTAGCGCAGGGTATGCACGAGCGCGGTGAGGGGGGAGGAATGGGACATCGTTCACCTCTTTTCGACAATAGGCAGATTCATGGCAACTGCTTCGCGTCGATCAACTCCAGTTGGGCCTTGGCAGCGTTTTTCAGGTAGCGACGCAAACGCACCACACCGAGGTCATGCTGGTAGAGGTTTTCCCGCTGGTTGGCGTCCGGCTCCATGAATTCGAGCAACACCCGATCCTGTTCCAGCACTGCCCAGTGCCGTGCTTCCAGACGATTCTTGTAGAGGAAGCGCCAAGTGTCGCGCTGCCAGCCGGTCAGTGGACGGCAACGCCAGTGGAACACCGCCGACAACGAACGGCTGCTCGGCGTGTAGCTGCCGATGATGGTGAAGTTGCCGCCCGGGCCACCGGTTTTCGGATAAGGGATTTCCAGACGCAGCCAATGGCAGCCATTGTCCATGAACTCGGTCCAGTCGAAATTCACCCCGCGCTGGCCTTCCTTCTCGAAGAAGAAACCATTGTCCGTGTCGCGGGTGACGAACTTGGCGGTAGCTTCGCCTTCGCTCATGGAGTGCGACATCTTGTGCAGGTAGGTGCCGTGCATCGGGTCCATGACGTTATCGATGACGTAGCGGTAATCGCCTTTCCACTCTGTGTAGCAAACGAAGCTGCTCCATTCAGGGGAGGTCAGTTGCTCGGGCAGGACCAGTTCCGGCGGAGTGTCGACGTGCGGTTCGGCAGCGTTGTAGAGAAAGATTGCGCCGGCGGCTTCACGGGTGTGGAACATCCGCGTCGGGCGGCTGCCTTCGAGCTTGCATCCCGGGCTGCCGGGGACTTTGGTGACGGTGCCGTCGCAGCGTACTTCGACGCCGTGATAAGGGCATTGCAGGCGATCGCCCAGCACCGGGCCCTGGGACAATGGCGCGCCGCGATGCGGGCAGTGATCTTCGAGGGCGTGGACGCTGCCGTCGTTGTCGCGCCACAAGGCGATTTTGTAGCCCAGTCGGCGGATCGACACTGGTTTTTCGCCCAACTGATCGGATGGCAGGACCGGGAACCAAAGGTTCTTCAAACCATTGGCCAAGAGGTTTTCGGCAGGATCGACGGTTGTATTCATAGTCATTTCTTATTTACCTCCGGTGGGTCATTCGCCCAGCCGAGCCATAAGGATTTTATAGGCGTCCGCGGTCCACTCTCCGGTGGTCAGCGGGCAGGGCGGCCCGGCCAGGTTCAGGTGCGCGAGCAGGTCGGGCAACTCGGTCACCCCATTGCCAAAGGCGCGTTCGATGGAGTCGCCGAGCAACTCTTCGAATTGGGTGTTGGGCCGTTTACGGGCCTGATGTGGCTCCAGGTAGGGTTCGGTATTGCTCATCTCATTGACCTCCGTTTTGTACCCGTTCGCAGATCATTTCGCGCACGGGGATAAAGTCATACGCTGGGAAGCATTCGCTGCTGAATATGTCCTAGGCCGCGCTTGATGTCGGCACGGCCCAGGCGTCGTAGCCATACACCCAGTCGGCATTGCCACCGTCCTTGAGCCATTGATTGCCGCGCGAACCGATCTGTATCTGGCTGGTGCGCTGCAGTCGTGCCTGCTGGTAAGCGAGCAGTCCGTCAGCGATCTGCGAGGTGCAGGTCAGGTCTTGCAGGTGGCGAGCGAGCACCACCGCATCCTCGATAGCCTGGCCGGCGCCCTGAGCCATGAACGGCATCATTGGATGGCAGGCATCGCCTAGCAAGGTCATCGAACCCTTGGACCAGAACGGCAGCGGATCACGCTCATACAACGCGGTCTTGAGCACTTCGGTGCACGCGTCGAGCAGGGCGCGAGCATCCGGATGGAAGTCCTGATAGTGGCTGCGCAACTCGTCGACATCGCCGGCGCTGGTCCAGGATTCTTCATGCCAGCTGTCCTGGGCCGTGGTGGCGAAGATGAAGATGTCCCGGCCCTGATTCAGGGGAAAGGTCACGATCTGGCTTTGCGGGGTCGGTCCCCACCACTTGGTGAACGCTTGAATGTTCGGCACATGGGCCACGCACTCGGCCGGGACGACGGCACGGTAGGCAACCACACCGGTAAAGCGCGGTTGTTCATCACCGAACAGCGCATTGCGCACCACCGAATGGATGCCATCAGCACCGATCAGCAGGTCGGTGACGTGGTGGCTGCCATCCTTGAAGCGCAACTCGATACCGTCG
Source organism: Pseudomonas sp. FW306-02-D09B (assembly GCF_058782685.1). Classification (NCBI taxonomy): domain Bacteria; kingdom Pseudomonadati; phylum Pseudomonadota; class Gammaproteobacteria; order Pseudomonadales; family Pseudomonadaceae; genus Pseudomonas; species Pseudomonas sp. FW306-02-D09B. Next base: position 900,500 of record NZ_JBYSXY010000001.1, on the reverse strand, counting down.
GCGGTTTGCAGGACTTGCTCGGCGCGTTTACCAAACTGCACCTGATCTGGAGGAAAGACGTCCGCCAGCACGGCAAGCAGGTCGGCACGATGAATGGTCAGTTGTGGCGCACCGTATTTATGTTCGGCGGTATCGGACATCTCCAGGCGCGAGGTTTCCTCGCCGCTGTCCCACATACGGCTGATCCGATGCGTTGGACGCGCGGCCGGGATTCGCACCGCGGCGCCAACACCCAGACCGTCCAGGGCGCGTACGGCATTGGGTGTCAGGTTGATATCGGCACCAACCCGCAAGAAGGCTTTCGACTGTTCGAATACGGTGACGTTATGGCCCGCGCGGAGCAGCGCAATAGCGGCGGTCAAACCGCCGATACCGGCACCGGCAATCGCGATATTCAGTGAAGACATGGGCTACTCCTGCTCAGGATTTCGGTTTGTCGGTAAGGAACTTGCCTTGCGGCGCTTCGACATGTTGCTGGCGTCGGGTATTGCCATCGATGCCGCCGGCAATCGCCCATTCGGCAAACATCGTCGGGCCAGGCTCAAAGGCGCGCGGCTGCCATTCGCCGGTCAGTTGGTCTTCATCGGCGTAGTACTCGACCAGCGCGCCGGCCGGGTTCTTGAAGTACCAGAAAAACGCCGAAGACACCGGGTGCCGACCGGGGCCGATTTCCGTTGCCCAGCCGCTGCGGGAGATGTGCATGCCGCCGCCGAATACTTCGTGCACGTCGCGCACGGTGAAGGCGACGTGGTTCAGGCCCGCACGAGGGGCGGGCAGTTGCAGCATGAACAGGTCGTGGTGACCGCCTTCTTCGGCAGTGCGCAGGAAGGCTCCGCGATCCGGATAGCGGTCGGAGGCCTGGAAGCCAAAACGCTCGTGATAGAAAGCTTCGCAGGCGTTCACGTCTTTGACGAAAAACACCACATGACCGACTTCGATCGGCGTGGCGCGCTCGTAGATCGGCGCGGCCTTGTTGATCCGGCCTTTGGTTTGCCAGGTGTTGTGGCCGCTGCACTCGATCTCCAGTTCGCGCTTGCGGGTCACTTGCAGGCGGATCGCCAGGCCATTGGGGTCGGTGCAACCGATACGGCCATTGGCATTGATGAAACCCGGATCCTGAGCGATGCGCTGGCTGTAGAGCGCAAGATCAGCCGCGCTTTCAACCCCCCAGACCACTTCGCGTACCGTCGAACCGGCTTCGATGGCGGGCGGCAGGCCTGCCTTGTTGATGTCGGCGAGCACCACTCGGCAGCCGTTGAGGGTTTCGAAGATCACCTCGTCGGCTTGCTCGCTGACTTTTTTAAGGCCCCAATCGCTGAAAAAACGCGCACTGGTGTCGAGGTCCTCGACGCCGTAAGTGACTTCATCAATGCCTAAGACGCTCATAACCCTACCTCTTGTTGCACACCGGCCCAGGCCAGTGGCTGTTCATTCATGCCCCAATAAAGGCTCTTCTGTTCCATGTATTGCAGGATGCCGAGGCGACCTTTTTCTCGGCCCAGGCCACTGTCGCGCCAGCCGCCGAAGGGGGTGGAAATCGAGAATTGTTTGTAGGTGTTGATCCACACCGTGCCGGCCTGGATTTTTCGACCCAGCGCCCAGGCGCGTTTGTAGTCGCGCGTCCAGATACCGGCGGCGAGGGCATACAAACTGTCGTTGGCCTGTTCGATTAATTGCGCTTCGTCATCAAACGGCATGGCCACCAGCACCGGTCCGAAGATTTCTTCCTGGCAGACCTGTTGGCTGTTGTTCAAACCTTCGAGGATGGTCGGTGGGTAGTAATAGCCCTGGTCGTAAACACCACCGCTCGGACGTTGGCCACCGAGCAGCAAACGTCCACCTTCGGCCAGCCCCAGCGCGACGTAGCGCTCGACCGACTCACGGTGGCCGGCGCTGATCAGCGGGCCCATTTGCGTGCGCTCATCCGCCGGATCGCCGACACGCAGTTCGGCTGCCGCCGCTACCAGACGCGCCATGAACGGCTCGTACAGAGCACGGGCGACGAATAACCGCGAACCGGCGATACAGGCTTCGCCCGAAGAACTGAAGATGCCGTACAGCACACCCGCCACGGCATGGTCGAGGTCGGCGTCATCGAGAACGATGGTCGGTGATTTACCGCCCAGCTCCAGCGACACCGGCATCATCTTGTCTGCGGCGATGTGGGCTATGTGTTTGCCGGTTTTAGTGCCGCCGGTGAACGACACGCGCTTGACCAGAGGATGACGGGTCAACGCATCGCCGAGCAGCGAGCCCTTGCCAGGCAGCACACTGAGCAGACCTTTCGGCAATCCGGCGTCTTCGCAGATGCGCGCCAGTTGCAAGGCCATCAATGGGGTGATTTCCGCCGGTTTGATCACCACCGCATTGCCGGCAGCGAGCGCCGGAGCGACTTTCTGCGCTTCGCTGGCAATCGGTGAGTTCCACGGCGTGATCGCGGCGATGACCCCCATCGGCTCGTAAACACTCATGCTGACGAAATCACCCCGCGATGGCGTGATGGTTTCTTCGAGGGTTTCACAGGCGGCGGCGAAGAACTGGAAAGTTCCGGCGGCGCTGGCGACCAGAGCACGGGTTTCGTTGATCGGTTTGCCGTTGTCCTGACGCTGCAATTGCGCCAGTTCTTCGCTGCGCTGACGGATCAGCTCGGCAATGCGATACAGCACGCTGGCCCGTTCGTGGGGTTTGCGCTGTGCCCAGCCGCTGTGCAAAAACGCCTGGTGGGCGCCGTGCACGGCGTCCTCGACGTCTTCGACACTGGCGGCATTGAGCCAGGCAACCGCTTCGCCGGTGGCGGGGTAGCGTGTGGCGTAGCGCTCGCCGCGACCCAGTCGCCATTCGCCGGCAATGCAGATCGGTAAAGTCTGTTCGAGAGTCATCGACGGTCCCCTAAATCGAAATTGCATGGGCGTGGTTGCCCAAGGCGCGGACGACGCTGTAGACGGTCAGCGCCGAGGTCTTCGGGTTGGCCAGCAGCGGCTTGCCACGCAAACTCAATTCGAAACCGCCAAAGGCGCCGCGCGCTTCGAAGTGATGGACGTTTTCCTCGCTCAGTGGGTCGGCGATCAGCGTCACGTGGGTGCGATCGAGGCCGAGCCCGGCCAGCGACAAGGTTGCGGCGACGTTGGCGTTTTTTGGATAAAGGCGTGCCGCTTCGCGGGCGCTGCCCTGAAAAATCACCGTGGCTTCGGTAATGCTGTCCAGATCACAGGCCTGTTCGGCGGGGGTGTTTTTCCAGGCGCGTGCCGGTTTGCGACCGGTGTAATTGACCGAATCCAGTCCGCCGACCTTGGCCGCGGACAAGGCGTCGATGCCACCGATGGCACCAGGCAGCAATTCGATGCGGGTCTGGCCACGTTCTGCCGCTGCTTCAAGGCGTTCGACCAGGCCGACTTCGGACAGCGCACCGACCGAGACGATCAGGCACGCAATGCCACGCTCCAGCGCTGGCAGCACATGTTCTTCGATAGCCCGGTGGCCGGCGCACTCGACCAGCAGGTCGGGGCGGGCGTCGGCTGGCAACGCGGTCAGCACCTGCGGCGGCTGTTTGAAACACGCCAGCCGCTGGCGCACCAGTTCTTCGGAACCGGCCGAGGCGATGACATAATCAACGCACAGCTGCGGGTCCTTCTCCAGTAACTCGAGCACGCCGACGCCAATGGCGCCGCAGCCGATCATGGTGATATGCAACATGACGAAGTCCTCAAGCCGTGGCTTTCTGCGCTTTGGTTTCGCTGTTGGGCGGACCGGCAAACTGGGTGGCGAAGCTGCCGACGCTGAGCATGTCGACTTCCAGCAGGAACGGCCCGGGTTGAGCCAGTGCGCTGTCGACGACGCTGCCGAAATCCTTCAGGTCGGTCACGAGGCCGTGGCGCAGGTTCAGCGATTCAGACAGCTTGGAATAGTCCGGCGTGTGCAGGTCGACGTAGCAGTGACGGCTGCCATAGACCGCGTCCTGAATGTTGCGGATCACGCCGTAACGCTGATCGTTCATCAGCAGAATCACCACGTTGGCCTTTTCCTGCACCAGCGTCGCCAGCTCGCCGAGGTTGAGAATGAAACCGCCGTCACCGGCCAGGGCGAAGACCTTGCGTTCAGGCGCCGTTTGCGCAGCAGCCACCGCGGCACCAATACCCATCGACAGTCCCTGGCCAATGCCGCCGCCCAGCGCATGCACGCCTGCGCGCGGATGGAACAGGGTCAGCAGGCGGTTGCCCCAGATGCTGTTGGACAGCGTGACGTCGCGAACCCAGGAAAAATTGCGCCCGGTAAGGGCTTGCAGTTGCTCGACCATGGCCGAGTACGGGCCAAGGTCGGCCATCAGTTGGGTGCGGGACTTTTCGCGGACGTCCTTGAGTTCGGCGAGGAACATCGGGTCGATCTGCAGGCGACCTTCGAGACGGTCGGCCAGGCCTTCGAGGGCCAGCGCCGAATCACCGCAGATGAACAGCTCGCTGTTGTAGCTGCGACCTTCGATGGCCGGGTTGGCGTCGATACGCAGGGTATTGCGGGGCAATTTCAGCGAGTACTTGAACGTCTCGTTGCTGCGCAGGCGCGAACCGGCGATCAGCAGGGCATCGCAGCTTTGCAGGAACTGCTCGACCCGTTTGTTTTGCGAGAACGCGCCAAGGCAGCGTTCGTCATCTTCGTTGACCACACCGCGGCCCTGGGTCGAGGTGATCACGCCGACGCCCATGTCCAGCAGGCGTTTGACTTGAGGCCCGGCATGTCGTGCGCCGCCGCCAAGCCACAGCAATGGACGTGTGGCCGTGACCAGACGCTCGGCGACCAGGTCCAGCGCTTCGGGCGCGGGCACGGCAACCGGAATCGGCAGGGGCGACAGGTCGGTCGGCATCGGGATAAAGGTCGACTGGATATCGATCGGGATTTCCACGCTGACCGGCCCGGTAGGCGCGGTCAACGCGGTTTGCACGGCCAGCTTCAGGGTGCTGATGGCGGTTTCGACGCTGCGCACACGGAACGCGGCCTTCGAGACAGCCTTGAGCATGGTCAATTGGTCACGCGCTTCGTGGATGTACGCGAACTCTTGATCCAGGTACGGCGTTTCGATCTGTCCGGTAATGTGCAGCAGCGGCGTGCCGGCGGTCAGGGCTTCGACCATGGCCCCGGCGGCGTTACCGGCCGCGGTACCGGTGGACGTCAGGCAGACGCCCAGACCACCGGTGGTGCGGGCATAGGCGTCTGCCATGTTGGTGGCGCCGGCTTCACCACGGGCCATGACGAAGCGGATGTTGCCCCGAACGGCGAACGCATCGAGGATCGGCATGTTGTGGATCGAGATCACGCCGAATGCGGCTTTGACGTCGCATTGTTCGAGAAACGCGGTGATGGCAGCGCCAACGGTGACAGTATTTTCATTACGCATGGCGGGACAGGCCTCCAGAAACATCGATATGGCTGCCTGTGGTGTAAGCCGACAGAGGCGAGGCCAGAAACAGGATCGCGCGGGCCGCTTCAATCGGCAGGCCCAGACGCCCCAAGGGAATGTGTTTGCGTTGCGCCAGTTGGGCGGTCCATTGGGTCCAGTCAAGATCCCGCTCTTCGCGGGCTTCAAAACGTCGGCGCCATTGCCCGGACTCAACCAGGCCAATGAGAATGCCGTTGACCCGAATGCCTTCACCGGCAAATTCGGTGGCCATCGAACGCACCAGGTTCATGACCCCGGCGCGAGCGGCCGAGGTGGCGACCATGTGCGGTTCCGGCTGGCTGGCCAGTAGCGAATTGACGCAGACGATGGCCGCGTTCGCCTGGCTTTCAAGCTGTGTCTTGAATGCGCGGACCGGGTTGATCACCGAGAAGAATTTCAAGTGCAACTCTTCGGTCCAGGCGCTATCGGTGGTGTCGGCGAAGGTCGACACCCGACCTTGTCCGGCGTTGTTGATCAGCACGCTGGCCGGCCCCAGTGCGGCCAGGCTGGCGGCGGCAAAGGCGTTGACCGAGTCCGCGTCGAGCACATTGCACACGTGGGCCAGCAACCGTGCCTCGGGGAAGCGTTGACGCAATCCGGCTTCGGCACTGTGCAGGCGATTTTCGTCGCGACCGCAGAAGGCCACGGCTGCGCCGGCTTCGAGCAACAGCTCGACGCAGGCCAGGCCAATCCCCGAAGAGCCGCCAGTGACGATTGCGGTGCTGTCTTGCAGTTGATAGAGACTCATCTCAATCCCTCATCAAGGCCGTTACGCGGTTCTGGCCGTCGTGGGCGGTAGCGCTGTTGTAGTCGAGCAACCGCGACAGCTCGTCGGCACTGCGACGCACCTGCAGGAGCAATTCGTTGAAGTTGACGTGACCGATCTGAACGGTCGGAATCGTCACGCCCAGTGCAGCGACGATATGCCCGGTCTGATCGCGCACCGGGGCGGCGACGGTCGAAATCGCTGACTCGAAGAAACCTTCGCTACTGACGAAACCGCGCTGACGGTCGGCTTGAACCATGTCAAACAGCTCCAGCACGGTTTTCGGCGTGCAGGGCGAGAACTGCTCCAGGTGATCTTCCGGGTACAGTTCACGCAATTCGGCCAGCGACAGGTCTTCGAGCAGGATGCGCCCCAGGACAGTGGCGTGGGCGGGGAGGCGAGTGCCGACATTCACCGCGTTGGAGAACACCGACGGTGGTGAGACTTTGGCCACGTAGACGATCGAGCGGCCGTCGCGCACCACCAGATTGCTCGGGTAGTTGAGGCGGTCGCACAAACGGGCCAGCAGCGGTTGGCCGAGTTCGGTCAGCTCCAGCGAGGCCAGGTACTCGAAGCCCAGGCGCAGCACCGACATGCCGAGGCGGTATTCATTGCCGCTGCGGGTGACAAACCCCATGGTTTCCAGTGTCGTCAGCAGGCGAAATATCGTCGAGCGCGGCAGTGCCAGACGCCGGGCCAGTTCCGGCGCGGTCAACGTGCGATTGCGCCGGCTGAACTCGCAGAGCAGCAGCAATCCGCGCTCCAGGCCCGGCACGATGTACTTGTCCTGAGCATCCTTCAGCAGATCTGAATCGTTCATAGCGATGCACCTGTCAGGGATTCTTTGATGGCAAAGGCCAAGCGGCCCGCCACCACACAAGGTTGTTCGATGGGGCTGGCATGCCCGGCATCGGTAATCAGGTTGAACGTGCCTCCCAAGGCCTTGGCCAGGGTCAGGCAGTTTTCGGGCGCGGTGATGCCGTCGGCTTCGCCGCAATGCACTTCGCAAGGCATCGACAGTGGCGCGTGCCGCAGCAGGTCCTCGCTGCACAGCAGTTCTATGGCCTGGCGATAGCCATCGGGATTGAGCCGGGCCATGTTCCACTGCACCCAGGCGTGTGCCTTTGGGCTGGCAGTGGGCGAAAGCATGTAGGCGCTGCGTTGTTCGGCCATGCGTTGAATGCCCAGTTGTTCCAGGGCTTGCAGGCGTTTGCTGCGCACTTCCTGGCGCTGCAAGGCGCGCGATGGATGACCGTAGCCCCGGGCCGGACTGATCAACACCAGCCGGCTGATCCGCTGTTGGTGCACGCCGCTGGCGAACGCTGTGGCAGTAATCGCCCCGAGCGAGTGACCGACCAGCACACAGCGCTGGATGCCTAGCGCATCGAGCATCTGCAGCAGTCGTTCGGCGTAGTCCGAAGCGTCGGGGGCCAGCGATCTCAGCGGCGTGGAGTCACCGTAGCCGGGAGCGTCCCAGGCAATCACATGTGCGCTCTGGCCAAGCGCTTGCGCCACCTCTAACCACGACGCCGAGCCCGAGCCGATCCCGTGCAACAACACAATCGCCGGCCCGGTTCCGCATTCGCGAAAGGCCTGGCGACCGCCAGCGATCCCCAGCGTACGCAAAGGAAAGTGCAGGGCCAGCTGCGCCTGAAGGTCAGCCGTGAGCGGCGGGACGAGATTATCGATGGCGTACGACATGGGCTTATCCGCGCTTGATCGAGGCCAGAGGGTGTTCTGGCGGGTAGGTCGGGGTCAGCGGTTTTTTCGCACCGAGCATCACGCACATCAGCGCATCTTCATCGCCGATGTTGATCTCTTCGCGGTACACGCCCGGTGGCACGGAAATGACGTCACGGTCGGTCAGGATCGTTTCGAAGCGCTCACCGTCCTTTTCGATCACCACTTTGAGTTTGCCGCGCAGCACGAAGAACACTTCTTCAACGTCGGTGTGCAGGTGCGGCGGGCCTTCGTGACCGGCCGGAATCACCATGGTGGAGAACGTGAAGTTCTCCGAGGGAATGGTGTTCATGTCGGTGCTGATACCGGTGCCGCCGGTACCGATGTAACGCATTTGTGCGCGGCGGAATTTCGGGTCGTAGTCGGCCTGGAATTTCAGCGCGTTCCAATCGTACTGACGCGTTTCGTAGCGGGCGATACGGGTGTTCATCCAGCTTTCGAGGTCACTGCCGGCCGGCTGTTCCCAGCTTTTCGGGGCGTCTTGCTGCTCAGATGAATGTGCAGATGAGTGTGCAGATGAGTATGCAGATAGATTAGTCATGGCAGTCTCCTGATCAAGGCATTACGAACCCGCCGTTGACCGGCAGGGTTTGTCCAGTGATGAAACGGGCGAGGTCGGACAGCGCGAAGAGCACGGCGCCGCTGACGTCCTCGGGGAGTTGCGGGCGTTGAATGGCCCGCTGCTCGTTGTACAAACGGTGACGTGCTTCAGGCACATAGGCGGTGGCTTCGACCAGCACCAGGCCAGGTGCGATGGCGTTGACCGTGATGTTGTCGGTACCCAGTTCGCGGGCCAGGCTGCGGGTCATGGCGATGATTGCGCCCTTGCTTGCGACATACGCCAGCAGGTTCGGCGCGCCCCACAGCGGCGTGTCGGATGCCAGGTTGACGATGGCGCCATGACCGCTGGCGCGCAGGGCCGGCAGGCACGCCTTGGTCATCAGCCAGGTGCCGCGGACATTGACGTGCATGACCTGATCCCAGGTATCGAGGCTCAGCTCTTCGCACGTCTTGCCACCGGAATTGGTGATCGAGGCGTTGTTCACCAGACCGTCGAGGCCACCCAGCAGCCGGGTGGTTTCAGCCACGCAGGTGTCGATCGAGTCGGGTTGCGCCAGATCGACGGCCACGCCATGAACGGTCAGGCCTTCGGCGACCAGCTCGGCGGCCGATTGCTGAACACGCTCGGCGAGAATGTCGGCGATCACCACGTGGGCACCGGCCCGGCCGATGGCCTGGGCAAAGGCATAACCCAACCCGCGGGCGCCACCGGTGACCAGCACCCGACGGCCTTCGAGCAAACGATTGAGGGTCGTCATCATTGGGTACTCAGCATGGCTTTGGGCATGTAGTGCAGGACGCGTTTCTCGGTCCAGACCACCGCGCCATAAGCAAGTACACCGATCAGCGTGAGCATGACGATGGCCACGAACACACCCGCGGTATTGCCCTGGCCTTCGGCATCGACCAGCAGGAAGCCCAGGCCCTGGTTGCCACCGACCAGTTCACCGACGGTGACGCCGATCACGGCCAGGGTCGACGCTATGCGCAGGCCGGAGAACAGTGCGGCCATGGCCGAAGGGAATTCCACCAGGCGAAAGATCTGCCAGCGGCTGGCGTTCATCGTCCGGACGAGGTTGATCATGTCCGGGTCAACGGTGCGGATCGCCGACAGTACGTTGATCATCACCGGGAAGAACACGATCAGGATGGCGATCAGGATCTTCGGATAGATGGTGTAGCCCAGCCACATGACAAATAGCGGAGCGAAGGCGACTTTCGGGGCGATTTGCAGCGCCAGAATGTAGGGCGACAGCATGGCTTCGGCGGCGGGCGAGAGTCCCAGCGAGACACCGATGGCCACGCCGAGCAGGGCTCCCAGACCGAAGCCGACAATGATTTCGAACGCGGTAATCAGCGTGTGTTGCAGCAGACCCCCGGTTTGCCACATCACCAGGCTTTCCTGGGCCACACGGCTCAGTTGCGGCATGACGAATTCGGGCATGCCGAGCAGTCCCGGGCCCCACTGCCAGAGCACCAGGAACAGGATCAGCAGTGCAACGCTGCCCAGCACGGAGTTATTAAGGTTTTTCATCGTGTCGGTACCTTGTTGTCACTCGCCGTTATTGCGCGGCTGTTTGGGTGTCGATGAATTGATTGGTGTACAGCTCGTCGAGTTTTGGCTCATGGCTGACGATGCCTTCGCTGACATAGAACTGACGGACCGCTTCAAGTCGTGCCGGATCGATTCGGCCCAGAACGGCCTGATTGGCATAGACATGCTCGACGTAGAGCCTGAAGATTTTCTCCAGCGACGCTTCCTTGCCGGCATAGGCGGGGACAGCCTTGGCGAAGGTGACCGCGGCGGCTTTGGGGTCCTGAATGATGTCGCGCATGCCTTGCAGGGTGGCCTGGACCACGCCGCGAACAATCTCGGGGTGATGCTCGATGGCATCGTCGGAAGCGAGGATCGCCTGGGCCATGCTCTCGAAAATCTGCGATTGAGGGATCAGCTTGATCTTCGCGCCGGCTTCTTCGGCATTGACCACCCAGTCCGGCACGCCGGCCATTGCCTGGGCTTTGTCGGCCGAGAACAACTGCCATACGCCAGAAGGCCCGGCTGCCTGAATGTTCACATCGTTTTTGCTCAGGCCGGCTCGGCGTAGAGAGGCGAGCAAGGCGTAGTAGGTGGTGTCCGAGTAGGACATCACGGTCATCGTCTTGCCTTTGAGGTCGGTGATCGAGTTGATGTTTTCGGCTGCATTGGTGGCAATCATCGTCACGCCGCCGGCGCCCAGCACCGCGACGGCGCGCACTGGAATACCGTTGGCCCGCACCACAATCGGGGTATCACCCAGAGCACCGCCGAGCATGGCGTTACCGGCACCGATCTGTTTCGCCACATCCACACCGCCCTTGGCAGCGATGAAGGTCATGTTCAGGTTCTGGGCGGCGTAGTAACCCTTCTGCTGCGCGATGATCCACGGGGCGAACGCCGGCAGGTTCGGCGGCGCCGGCAACAAGTAAGTCACGTCGGTCGACTGCGCCTGGGCGGCGAAAGCCATGCCCAGGCCGAGCGCGATACCGGTGACCTGGCTGAAGCGTTGAAACAGAGACTTGAACATGCGTACTCCTGATTCGGTTGATGGCCACAACGGCGTTGATCAATGCAGTTCGGTGTCTTCGCCGACTTGCAGCAACTCCATCAGGCGACCGACCAGCGGGCCGATTTCCGGCAGCTTGCGGCGCTCCAACGGGTTGTCACGAAACGGCAAATCGACAGTGATCTCTTCGATGATGGTGCCCGGGCGGGCACTCATGACCAGCAGCCGGTCGGACATGGCAATGGCTTCGATCAGGTCATGGGTAATGAACAGAGCGGTTTTCTTTTCATCGAACAGCATCCGCGCCATGTCCTGCTGCAGGATCATCTTGGTCTGCGCATCGAGGGCCGAGAACGGTTCGTCGAGGAACAGCACTTGCGGGTCGATGGCCAGGGTGCGAGCCAGGGCAGCGCGTTGACGCATGCCACCCGACAGCTGGAACGGGTAGTGGTCGGCAAAGCCTTGCAGGTGGCAACGATCGAGCAGATCTTTGGCTACGGCCTGACGCTTGGCCGCCGGCACACCTTGAATTTCCAGACCCAGTTCGACATTGCGACGAATGCTGCGCCATGGCATCAGCAGGTCTTTTTGCAGCATGAACGCGACCTGACGGACCGGGCCGGTGACCGCTTCACCAGCGACGAAGACCTCGCCTTCGGTCGGCCGATACAGCCCGGAGCCCATATTGAGAATGGTGCTCTTGCCGCAACCGGAAGGGCCGATGATCGACACCACTTCACCGCGGCGAATCTTGAAGTTGACCTCGCGAATGGCAAATGGCGCTTCGGACTTTCCTTTGGCCGGGAAACATTTGCCGACATTGCGAAATTCAATTTCGGTGGGCTCCTGATCTTCCTTGGGAGCGGGCTTATTCCATTGAGGGGCGATGGCGTACATCTCGTTCACAGCCATTGGAAAGGGTCTCTGGTCTGTTTTATAGGTGATACGTTGTTTAGTGCATGAACAATGCCAGAGACTTGCCAAGTTGGTTTTTTGTTTAAAACTCCTTTCTTATTAATGAGTTACTGAAAATTCAGTATTTATTGGGTGTTTCATATATAAAACGTGGTTTCTTATATGGCACGAAATTGCACGTTGAATGTGTAGGGCAGGGGGAATTACGAGAAGGGGGCGCTTTTATAGGTAACGCCGGATGCGAGGAAATGACGGATTTGTTTTAAATATGAAACGAACTGCTGAATGTGCGTTGTGCAGTTGAGAGTTTCGTTCCTGTTATCGCTTGGTCTCTAAACGCTTTCAGACACGTCAATCTGAAGTGCGAGCATGAGCTTCGTGGCGATGGCTGACGATGGGTCTATCGCTGCATCCACCATCACGTTCACGGCAGTCTGCGCCAGTGCCACGACGGGATGCGACAGTACGGCTTGAATAATGCCGTCACGCAGGGCCGCTTGGGTGATGGGTGTCAGGTCGTGGCATACAACTGTGGGAAGCGCGACGTTCTGGGCTTTCAGTTCGCGCAGGGCGTTGATGACGCCCTCGATACCGCCGCCGGCCACGTACAAGCCGACAAGGTTGGGCTGACTGCTCAGGAGGTCGAGCGTGCCGGCATAGGCGAACTCTTCGTCCTCCAGGGTGAGGCGCGTTGCCAATAGCTCCCAGTCCTGGGATTGCTCCGCAAGAAAGGAGCGCACGCTCATTTCGCACAGTTCCTGGCACTGAAAACGCTGCGTTCCTACCATCACCGCCACAGGCCCCGCGTGGGGCGCCAGGTTCTTGATGAACCAACCAGCCGTGCGCCCCATTGACCGGTTGTCGACACCGACATAGCTGGCACCGGCCGACGCACTCAGCTCGGAAACCAGGGCAACAACGGGGATGCCGGCGGCACGCAACTGCACCATCGCTTCGCGCACGGCGGGATGATCTGCCGCCACCACACCCAGAGCGTCGACCTCTCCTTGTAGCTTGAGGATGCGTTGTGCGGTGGCGGCCGGGGCGAGGTCATCGATGTAATGAATCATCACCCGAACCTGGGCGCGGATGCTGGATGCCGCTGCCTCGGCCAAGGCCTTGGCCAGCCCTTGATAAAACGCCACGCCACGCTTTTGCAGCAGGAACCCCAGGCGTACGGTTGGTCGCTGCTGAAGCAGGCGTTGCTCGATCACATTGCGACCGTAGAAGCCCAGCCGGGCAGCAGCTTCGGCAATGCGCCGCGCAGTATCGGCGCGAACGTTGGCACGCAGATTCATCACCCGATCCACGGTGGACAGGCTAACGCCGGCGGCCTCGGCGACATCTTCCATGGTTGAACGACGGCCGGCCGGGTGATGGGTCTCTGACATGAAATGAAAGGCTCTTTAATGTTTTTGATGGGTTCTGACAGGTATGGCTGCAGGACTATAGCAGTCGTGCACCCTGGCAACTTAGGATTTCTCCGAGCGAAACAGCACCACTCATAACAACAATCATCGGAACCTGACATGACCCTCCATATCTCCACTGCACCCTGTTGCTGGGGCGTAGACGACGTCAACAATCCTCATCTGCCAGCGTGGCAACAGGTGCTCAGCGAAGCCGCGCAAGCCGGGTATCGCGGCATCGAACTAGGGCCGTATGGCTACCTGCCGCTTGAGGCTGCGGCAGTCGGCACGGTGCTCGCCGAGCAGGGCCTGCATGTGGTGGCCGGCACTGTATTCGACAATCTGGTCGATCCGGCCAATCTGCCGAACGTGCTGACACAAACCCGAAATATTTGTGCCTTGCTCAAGCAACTGCCAGCAGTGCCGCAGGAACCGGGGCAGCGCTTCGCCATGCCTTGCCTGGTGGTTATCGACTGGGGGCATGAGGAACGTGACTACGCGGCCGGACACTCCGAACGAGCACCGCGTCTGGCACCTGACGCCTGGCGGGGCATGATGAACCACATCCGGGCCATTGCTGATCTGGCCTGGCTGGAGTTCGGCGTTCGTACGGTGATTCACCCGCATGCCGGCGGCTACATCGAGTTCGCCGACGAGCTGGCGCAATTGGTCACCGACATTCCCTACGAAGTGGCCGGCCTGTGCCTGGACACCGGCCATCTCTACTACGCCGGCATGGACCCGGTTCAGACCCTGCGCCAGTACGCGGATCGGCTGGATTACCTGCATTTCAAAGACATTGATCAGGCGGTGTTCGATCAGGTATTGGGTGAGCACATCAGCTTTTTCGGGGCCTGCGCCAGGGGCGTGATGTGCCCGATCGGCCAGGGTGTCATCGACTATCGCGCCTTGCGCGAGCTGATCACCGAGCTCGGTTACCAGGGCTACATCACGGTCGAGCAAGAACGCGATCCACGTAACGCCCGTGGCAGTCTGCGCGACGTTGCTGCCAGCCGCGCCTACCTCTCTCAGGCAGGTTTCTGATTTCTCTCACGCAAAGGACTTATCGATGATCAATGGCAGCAAGCGTATTCCCGAACCTCTTCGTTGGGCCATGGTTGGCGGTGGACGCGACAGTCAGATTGGCTACATCCACCGCAGCGCGGCATTGCGTGACCAGTCGTTTGTGCTGGTCGCCGGCGCCTTCGACCTGAATCCGGAGCGCGGTCGGGCCTTCGGCGTGGAACTGGGAGTCGACCCCGAACGCTGCTATGCCGACTATCGCAGCCTGTTTGAAGGTGAGGCCGGGCGGCCGGATGGCATCCAGGCAGTTTCGGTGGCGACGCCCAATGGCACTCATTTCGCAATCACCAAGGCCGCTCTGGAAGCTGGGTTGCACGTGGTCTGCGAAAAGCCGCTGTGCTTTACCCTCGAGGAGGCGCAAACGCTGCGGGAAATTGCCGTGTCGAACAACAGGGTAGTGGGGGTGACTTACGGCTACGCCGGACATCAACTGATCGAACAGGCCCGGCACATGATTGCCCAGGGCGAACTGGGCGAGATTCGCATGGTGCACATGCAGTTTGCCCATGGTTTCCATTGCGAGCCGGTGGAGGCGCAAAGCGAGGCGACCCAATGGCGAGTCGATCCGCGTTTCGCCGGCCCCAGCTATGTACTGGGAGATGTCGGCACCCATCCGCTGTACCTGTCGGAAGTCATGCTGCCCGAACTCAAGATCAAAAGGCTGCTATGCACCCGTCAGAGCTTTGTCAAAAGCCGCGCACCGCTTGAGGACAATGCCTACACGCTGATGGAATACGAAGGCGGGGCAATGGGCAGTGTGTGGTCAAGCGCCGTGAACGCCGGCTCCATGCACGGCCAGAAAATTCGCGTGATCGGCTCTAAAGCCAGCCTCGAGTGGTGGGACGAGCGGCCAAACCAGCTGTCATTCGAAGTCCAGGGCAAACCCGCGCAAGTGCTGGAGCGCGGCATGGGGTATTTGCATCCCGATGCAGTGCTCGATGACCGAATCGGCGCGGGGCACCCGGAAGGGCTCTTCGATGCGTGGTCCAACCTTTACTACCGTTTCGCCGTGGCTATGGACGCCGCCAACCGCGGCAATCATGAGCGCTTGGCGACGCTGCGCTATCCGGATATCCATGCCGGAGTCGAAGGCGTTCGCTGGGTCGAGCGCTGTGTCCAGTCTGCGGACAAAGGCGGGGTCTGGGTCGATTACTGAGACGAGTCCAGCGGTGTGTCACCCTCCATAAAAACAAAGGGATTAACTCACCGCCAGCTAAAAGACTACTGAACGAAGTCACCGGCAATCGAAGTCAGTTCGGTCAGATGGTTGCCGGGCTTTGCTGAACAGTAGCTTCGAGTGGGCTGCAGTCCACCGCCTGTTGCGTCGCCTATCGAGGGTTGCCAGGTCATTAGTGAGCCGCGTCGGTGACTCCCCGGTGACTTCGCACAGCAGCGCTGTTATAGCTTCCCCGTTAACCGTGCCGTGCTGTTGTAGAAGATCCGCGACAGCGGTGACAGCGGGCCAGTAGTGACGCACCAGACAGCAGGAGCGGGCGATTGCTCGGGATTCGGCGTCGAGTAGCTTTCGTGCAGGCAGCAAACTGATCAATTCGTAACCCCGGCACCGGTCCCCCCTGCCGCTGGCCCAGGTGAATTTGTCCGATTTGGTGCGCCTGTAGACGGCTTCGGCCACGGGGCCAGCGAAGCAGTCGAGAAGGTCGCGCTCAATAGAATCGATCATTGAGGGTAGGTATTCAGCAATCCCGGGCGCGTCGAAGGATGGGTGCGGGACCAGGTAATCGGCCTCGACCAATCCCTCTACGTTTTGCGGGTTGCCGCGCAGATCAATCATTGGGCCGGTGCAGGCTTCTGTCCTGGTGCGCACAGTGATGCGCTCGATGTGCTGACCATTCCACCAAAAAGCCAGGGCGTGGCCAGCTTCGTGGACGGCCGTGCAGCGCCGGCACTTATTCATGGTCTGGTGCTCTCCCGTACAGGCGTACGTCGTGTAACAGCTCTATTCCTTCCTTGGGTGTCAGGTAAAAGACTAGGCCTATCAGGACCGAATACGCCACCTATTAGCTGAGTGCTTTATAGGGGGCTAACCTTAACGGAGCGCCGGTGAAAACTGGCCGGTTGAGACCTGATAAGAGATACGAATAAGTCAGAAGCGTACTAGGCTTGCCGTGGGCCACCGTGCTGGTAACTCGATTGCCGCTATCCGGATTGCCCGTGTGACCACGACGATCAATTGATCGAATTGTTGGCCCTGCAGCTTATGTCATTGATTTCGCTCGTCGCTATCGCACGCCCACGCGGGGCCGGATAGCCGGATGAACACGACCAAAGGTAGCTCACACATGGCAACTGAATCGAAATGCCCGTTCAATCACGCCGCCGCGGGCGGTGGCCCGTCGAACCGCGACTGGTGGCCGAACCAACTCAATCTGAAGGTCCTGCACCAGCACTCGTCCCTGTCCGACCCCATGGACGAGGGTTTCAACTACGCAGAAGCGTTCAAAAAACTGGACTTTGCGGCGCTCAAGAAAGACCTGCATGCGTTGATGACCGATTCGCAAGACTGGTGGCCTGCGGACTTCGGTCACTATGGGCCGTTCTTTATTCGCATGGCCTGGCACGCCGCAGGCACCTACCGCACCGGTGACGGACGTGGGGGTGCCGGCTCCGGCCAGCAACGCTTCGCGCCGCTCAACAGTTGGCCGGATAACGTCAGCCTCGACAAGGCACGCCGACTGCTCTGGCCGATCAAGCAAAAGTATGGTCGTAACATTTCCTGGGCCGACCTGATCGTCCTCACCGGCAACGTCGCGCTGGAGTCCATGGGCTTCAAGACCTTTGGTTTTTCCGGCGGCCGTCCGGACGTCTGGGGACCGGATGAGGACGTCTACTGGGGCTCCGAAAAAACCTGGCTGGGGGGCGACGTGCGCTATGGCAAAGATGAGAGCCCTACTGTCCAGGAGCGCAACCTGGAGAAACCGCTTGCTGCGGTGCAAATGGGCCTGATCTACGTCAACCCGGAAGGCCCTGAGGGCAACCCGGACCCGGTCGCTGCTGCGGTGGATATCCGCGAAACCTTCGCTCGCATGGCGATGAATGACGAAGAAACCGTGGCATTGATCGCCGGCGGCCACGCCTTCGGCAAGGCCCACGGTGCCGGGCCTGCAACCCATGTCGGCGCCGACCCCGAAGCCGCTGGCCTCGAACAGCAGGGCCTGGGCTGGAAGAGCAGCTTTGGCACCGGCAAAGGTGGCGACACGATCGCCAGCGGCCTGGAAGTGACCTGGACCACTACGCCCACGAAGTGGAGCAACAACTACCTGGAGAACCTGTTCGGTTTCGAGTGGGAGCTGACCAAGAGCCCGGCCGGTGCGAACCAGTGGACGGCGAAAAACGGCGCTGGCGCGGGCATAATTCCCGATGCTCACGACCCGTCCAAGCGGCGTAATCCGACCATGCTGACCACGGACCTGTCCCTGCGATTCGACCCGATCTATGAACCGATTTCACGGCGCTTCCTGGCCAATCCGGATCAGTTGGCCGACGCGTTCGCCCGCGCCTGGTTCAAGCTGATCCACCGCGACATGGGGCCGCTCTCGCGCTACCTCGGTCCGGAAATGCCGAACGAAGAGCTCATTTGGCAAGACCCTATTCCAGCGGTCGACCATGCCTTGGTCAACGACAGCGACATCGCCTCACTCAAAAGTAAGCTTCAGTCCTGTGGCCTGACAGTCTCGCAGCTTGTATCAACTGCCTGGGCGGCGGCGTCCACCTTCCGTGGCTCCGACAAGCGCGGTGGTGCCAACGGTGGGCGCTTGCGCCTGGCCCCGCAGAAGGACTGGCCGGCCAACCAGCCTGCGAAACTGGCGAACGTGCTGGCGACCCTCGAGAAAATCCAGAGCGAGTTCAACAGCGCGCAGACTGGCGGCAAGAAGATCTCGCTGGCGGACCTGATCGTGCTGGCCGGCTGTGCTGGTGTCGAACAGGCGGCGAAAAATGCCGGTCACACCGTCACGGTGCCTTTCACTCCGGGGCGGATGGACGCGAGCCAAGAGCAGACGGATGTCGAATCCTTCGGGTTTCTCGAACCCATCGCCGATGGCTTCCGCAATTACCTCAAGACCCGATACCGCGTACCGGCCGAGGCGTTACTGATCGACAAGGCGCAACTGCTGACACTCACCGCGCCAGAAATGACGGTGCTCATTGGTGGCCTGCGCGTGTTGAACACCAACGTCGGACAAACCCCGCACGGGGTCTTCACCCAGCGAACTGAAGCGCTGACCAACGATTTCTTCACCAACCTGCTCGACATGGGCGTGGAATGGAAGCCGGTCTCGGACGCCAATGAAGAGTTTGAAGGACGCGATCGCAAAACCGGCGACCTCAAATGGACAGGCACTCGTGTCGATCTCGTCTTCGGCTCAAACTCGCAACTGCGGGCCTTGGCCGAAGTCTATGCCAGTAGCGATGCGCAGGAGAAGTTCGTGAAAGACTTCGTGGCAGCCTGGACCAAGGTGATGAATCTCGACCGTTTCGACCTCAGGTAACGCGAGCGTTGGACCCTGGATCCCGGAGTGGGCCACCTCGACCTGATCGTTCAGGTCGGGGGGCTCCGGGAACAATCGACAAAATGAGAAGCATCGTCTACACGATGGGACAATCAGCCGGCGCGAGACATCGGTTGCTCTGTGCGCCGATCACGGCGTTCCGTCGCGATGTAGCTCGTGTCGACCTTATTCTTCAAGAAGGGACAGGGTCCTGGTGTCTGGGGCACCGGCAAAAAACTGGTCGAGGGCCTGCTGGAACAGGGGCTGTTCGGGCTTGATACTGGCGAATAGCGTGAGACAGGAGCGCAACTTCAGGTCATCGGGGTGGCCAAGGATGGCCAGCGCACTCTTGTCACGGTGTTGCAGGAGGGTACTGAGGCTTTCCTCCAGCCGTGGCCCCAACACATCATGCAGCAGATAGGCCCGGGCTTCGGCAGCACCAGAAATGGCAAAGCGCCGGGCCATCTCGCTATGCCCGAGACCTTGCAGTTGCGGGAAGATGAACCACATCCAGTGGCTGGTCTTGCGCCCGGCGCGCAACTCTTCCATGACTCGGCTGAAAACCGGGCGCTGGGCCTCGACGAAACGAAGAAGATTGAAGGGATCGTGCATGCTTGTACTCCCTCAATTGGCAAACACTGCAAACGCGCTATTACTTTTTGCACTCCGCTGTCACCACATGGCAGGTACTCGGCGTGCCACCGGATTGGCCGGCATAGCGTTTGCAATTATCCAGGGATTTTTGCCGAGCCATGCCCAAAGTGGAGCCCCAGGCCAAGCCGCCTTCGCCGGCAGAGGGTAGCGCTTTTGCGTAGCAGTTCGAGGCTGTGCTTGAGGTCGAATAGCGGTTTGCGGCAGTTTTGCTTGAGCATCCGGCTGTCAGCGCCAGGTTGATGGCGAGCAGGGAGATCAGGGCCCATGACGAGTATTGACGTGCTGTGATTCTGGTCATGCGGTTTCCCCTGTATCAAGAGTGTGGTCGTGTTCTATTCAGATTAGACAGAGTTGCGCCTGCCCTTGGTCCGGTTCAGCGGACCGAGTGCATTGGGGGGCGTTTTTGCCGGGCTGGCTCTTTTCAGTTGGTGATTGTCCAAAAGAGCCGCGCAAAGAACAACGGCTCGTCAGATATAACGAGCCGCTGTTGAGAACGTGCTTATTGGGGGAAGTTCACGAATGTCAGATCGGCCTCAAAGGTGATCCGCATCAATCACCGCCTTGGCGAACGCCTGCGGAGCCTCCTGCGGCAGGTTGTGGCCGATGCCGCCGCTGATCAGCCGGAACTCGTATTTGCCGGTGAAACGCTTGGCGTAATCCTCGGGGGCAGGGTGTGGCGCGCCGTTGGCGTCGCCTTCAAGGGTGATGGTCGGCACGCTGATGGACGGCGCCTTGGCCAGTTTCTGCTCTAAAGCTTCGTATTGGGGCTCGCCTTGAATCAGGCCCAGGCGCCAGCGGTAGTTGAACACGGTGATGTCGACATGGTCGGGGTTGTCCAGTGCCTTGGCGCTGCGATCGTAGGTGGCGTCATCGAACGCCCATTTCGGCGAAGCCGTTTGCCATATCAACTTGGCGAAGTCGTGGGTGTTTTTCTCGTACCCGGCGCGACCGCGGTCAGTGGCGAAGTAAAACTGATACCACCACTGCAATTCAGCCTTCGGCGGCAGCGGGTTCTTGCCGGCCGCCTGGTTACCGATCAGATAGCCGCTGACCGAGACCAGTGCCTTGACCCGTTCTGGCCATAGCGCCGAGACGATGTCAGCCGACCGCGCGCCCCAATCATAGCCACCGAGCACGGCTTGCTTGATCTTCAGTGCATCCATGAAGTCGATGACGTCACTTGCCAGCGCGGTCGGTTGGCCATTGCGAAGGGTTTTTTCGGATAGAAAATGCGTATCGCCGTAGCCGCGCGCATATGGCATCAGCACTCGATAGCCCTTTGCTGCAAGTAAGGGTGCGACCTCGTCATAGCTGTGAATGTCGTACGGCCAGCCGTGCAGAAGAATCACCACCGGTCCATTGGCCGGGCCTGTTTCGGCGTATGCCACGTTCAGTAGTCCGGCGTTGACATGCTTCAGTGGGCCGAACGGAGAGGGTGCCGCATGAGCGGTACTAGCATTGATCACGGCTGGCTGTGCGGTTGCGGTCGTTTGCGCGTGGGCCGCGCCGAGAGTGCCAAACAGGCTGAGCGCGAGGACTGACGAGCCGACCAGACGGTGGCGTGTTTTACCGGTTTTGTTGTTTTGCACTGCCATCTTCATGGTGATGTCTCCGTTACAAGTTGTTGACTGCAGAGTCTGGCTGATTCCCTTCAAACCTTGCTTGCATTTGAAGGCGGTGACGTATCGGGCCTGTGTCGAATCGCAGGCCAGATGAAAGCCTGCATGTCGAGATGTTATTCAGAAACACTGCCATGCACAGCGTATCAGCAGATTTGCTATGGGATGACCCCCTGCATTCGTCATGAGGCGGATCATCCTGGCAGGCCGCGTCCTTGCGAAGATCGGCCAAAAGCAGCCCATAACCAGGGTTCGCTTTGGGCCGATGCGCAAGCGCCAGGTTTGGGGCGAGCCATGGTCTTGATCGCATAAAGTTGAAATGCACGGCGTTGCCCGACAGAATCGCGCCCCGATCCAGCCAAAGGTGCCGGACGTTCGTGGTGAAAAGGGGCTGCGGTTGAACGAACAGACATTGTCCATGCGCCTGGAGCGCGTGGCGGGGCATGTGCCAGAAGGTGCACGGCTGGCCGATATCGGCTCGGATCATGGCTACCTGCCGGTGGCGTTGATGCGCCGTGGCGCTATCGCGGCGGCGGTGGCCGGCGAGGTGGCATTGACGCCGTTCTGCTCGGCCGAACGCACTGTGCGCGAGAACGGCCTGGACCAGCGGATCAGCGTGCGCCTGGCCAACGGCCTGGCAGCGATCGAGCCGGGAGACGGGATCACGGCAATCAGCATCTGCGGCATGGGCGGCGAGACGATCCGCGACATCCTCGACAGTGGCAAAGCGCGCCTGAGCGGCCAGGAGCGCCTGATCCTGCAGCCCAATGGCGGCGAGCAGCCACTGCGCCAATGGCTGATGGAAAATGGTTATCGCATCCTCTGTGAGGAAATGCTGCGGGAAAACCGCTTCGACTACGAAATCATCGTCGCCGAGCGCGCCGGGCCGGTGATGTACACCGCCGAGGAGCTGTACTTCGGCCCGCTGCAGATGCAGGCCCGCAGTCCGGCGTTCCTGGCCAAGTGGCAGCGCATACTGCGCGAGAAGCACAAGACCCTGAGCAACTTCGCCCGGGCGCGGCAGGCCGTGCCCGCGGAGAAGGTGCAGGACATCGCCCGGCAAGTACGGTGGATCAGCGACCTGCTGGCTTGAGCCTCGGTCCAGGGGGTTGTACGGAAAGCCACCGAGCGGCGATGTTGCGGGCTATTCAGCGGCGCCACGATCCATCAGGCAAC
Source organism: Pseudomonas sp. FW306-02-D09B (assembly GCF_058782685.1). NCBI lineage: Bacteria > Pseudomonadati > Pseudomonadota > Gammaproteobacteria > Pseudomonadales > Pseudomonadaceae > Pseudomonas > Pseudomonas sp. FW306-02-D09B. The sequence goes on along the minus strand of NZ_JBYSXY010000001.1, from coordinate 878,098 downwards.
TCGACCTGCCGCTGAGCCGCTGCCAAGGCAACCTTCAACCCCTGTTTATCCAGGGGGATGCAGTAGGCGGGTTTGGCCCGTTCGAATCGCCAGCTTTCATCAAGGCTGCCAGCATCGACAGCGTCGAATCCAATCTCGTCCAGCAACGTGATCACTAAGGCTTTCGCGACCGGGTCATCCGCAGCGATCGGCAGTGCGCGTCGGTCGGGTGCCGCTTTCGGGCGCGAGTCCTGCATCAGGTCTTGAGCGAGGATTGCGTTAAAAACCTTGACCACCCTGGAGCCGGGCAGATGCTCGGCAAGCAGGCGGCTGGTGGTGGTTTCGAATCGGTCCAGGACGGGAATGTGGCCGTCTCGTTCCGGATAGTAGTTGTTGGCATCCAGGACGGTTTTGCCCTCCAGCCACTGGGCCGGCACGCTTCGGTATTGCGCCAGCGGAATTGCCACGAGAACCACTTCGCCAAACTGCGCAGCTTCCTCGAGGGTTCCGACCTGACTGCCGGGAATGCCACTGAGCACGCTGCTCATGGTCTGTGGCCCACGTGAGTTGCTGAGCATTGCCTCGTGCCCTGCAGCTATAACCAATTGCGCCACTGCACGTCCGATGAACCCTGCGCCAATAATGCCTATCCGCATGTCCTTGCTCCGTTGTTTGTCAGGAAGAGGCTATGATGATTGGCAACCAATAGGGGATAAATAACCATCTCGGACTTAGTCTTGTTACCAGGAGTATTGAATGATGGATCGCCTGACGAGCATGGGCGCTTTTGTGATGGCGGCGGAATCTGGCTCCTATGCCCGCGCCGCAGAGCGCTTGGGCATGTCGCCGCAGATGGTGGCCAAACATGTTGCCGCACTTGAGCACCGGCTGGGCGCGCGGCTACTGAACCGTACCACCCGGCGGCAGAGCCTGACTGAACTGGGGAGTGCTTACTATGAACGCTGCAAGCATATTGTGAGCGAAGCCCAGGCTGCCGACTCCCTTGCGCAGATCATGAATGACACCCCTCGTGGCAAACTGAAAATCAGTGCGCCCGTGACTTTCGGTTCCTATAGCCTCATGCCATTGGTGACGGATTTTTTGCGTCACCACCCTGAAGTGGAAATCGATCTGCATTTGACGGATCGCTTCGTCGATCTGGTGGAAGAGGGCTATGAAGTGGCTTTCCGGATCGGTCCCTTGGCCAACTCCAGTCTGACCGCCAGACCGTTGGCGCCTTATCGGCTGGTGGCCTGCGCGGCACCGAGCTACCTGATTGAACGCGGAACGCCACAAACACCGGCTGATCTCGAGAGCCACGAGTGTTTGGGATATGCCTATTGGTCCCGCCCGGCCGACCGCGAATGGCAGTTCTGCAAAGGCTCCACCGTTCATAAGGTACAAGTCACCAGTCGTTTGCAGGTCAACGAGAGCAAAGCACTGCTGTCAGCAGCGCTTGACGGGTTTGGAGTTGTCCTTGGCCCCGAAGACTTTCTTCAGCCAGCGCTGCGAAGCGGCGAGTTGGTGCGACTGCTGGCTGATTTCGAAGCGCCGAGCCGACACATGCATTTGCTCTACACGGCAAATCGCCAGAGAACCGCCAAACTCCGACGATTTATCGATGCTGCACTAGTCCGCTTTGGTGCGAATTGAGCAGGTTTTTGAGTTGTCCGACCCGCAGACTGGATGCTTTTTTCCATTCCCTATACGCCAGCGGCAAACACACCGCACACGGTCGATAACCCGCGGCGCGGGCCGTGGTTTCATCGGCGAAAAATACCCGGTGCGCGACATAGCCACCACGGGCAATGGCCCGCAGTGCAGCAGGGCAGTCCAGTCGACCGTAGATTCGGGATCGTCGATGGCCGCCCATTTGTCCGGGTTCGGCGCTGTCTAGCGGTTCGCCCTGAGCATTGATCAACACAAAGCGTTTCATGGGTTCGGCACTCGCCACAAATACCAGGCCGCGACGGTTCTATAGGGGCTCCATGCCTGACCGATATCGACCATCTGCTTGCGGCTTGGCTGTTGCTCCAGGCCCTTGAGACGGCGGTAACCGTCGCGCACGCCAAAGTCGTCGGCAGGCAGGATGTCCAAGCGTTCGAGGGTGTAGATCAGCAGCATCTCGACAGTCCAGCGGCCGACACCGCGTAACCGGGTCAGGCGTTCGATCAATTCGTCGTCGCTCATCGACAGCGTATTTGAACGATCCGGCACCAGCCCCTCCAGCGCGCCTTGGGCGATACCGTGAAGCGTGGCGATCTTGCTGCCGGAGAAACCGCAGCTGCGCAGCACCTCGAATTCACAGGCCAGCAATTGCTCGGGCGTCGGGAACGGCGAGTCGGGAAACAGCGCGATCAAACGCCCGAGAATGGCATCGCCGGCCTTGGCATGGAGTTGCTGATAAGCAATGGCCCGAACCAGCGCTTCGTAGGGATCACGAGCCGGTTTTGGCTGATGCAGGCACGGGCCGATGGCAGCGACGTGCCGCGCCCAGTCCGTGTCGATGGCGGACAGGTAGTGGCTGGCGGGGTGATAGGGCATGGAAATTCCAGGCAGAAGTTCAGGTACTGCAGGCAGATTAAAGATCTGCCCGCTGGATCGCACCCGGTCTCTTGCGCTCAAACTTTCGCGTAGGTTGCAGCGCTATAAATCTCCAGCTACCGACAGTGACGCAGCACGGATGCGCTACCGGGGTTCCATAATCCGCAGTACCGGGTGCCCGTCGATATCCTTGAGTGGAAAATACGAGCGGTGTGTCGCTGTATCCACAGCAACGACGTGCGCATGCGGGCCTACGCGGCCACTGCCGATGTTCGTGACGACGCTGTCCTTGACGTGGAACATCGACACCATGCCGGCCTCTGCAGCCACATAAAGCGTGCCCGGTACGGGGTCAAACGCGAGCACGTCAGGGGTTCCTCCAGTATCGAACGCCTGGATAACCTGCATCGTGCGCATGTCCAGTACCAGGAGTTTGTCGTTACCTTCGCATGCGATAAAGGCCAGCCGGTCACGCGGGGTGATCAACAAGCCATGGTTGCCTCTTGCCCCCGGCAAATCAATGCGCGCAACGATCCGGTCGGTTGCGGGATCGATCTCGATCAGTTGCCCGCGTGTCTGGACATTAACGAAAATGTGCCGTGATACGGGGTCATATTGTGTATTGCCGACTTCACCTCCGAGGGGAATCGTTGCGACGCGAGTGTTGGTGCGCACGTCGATTACCGTTTCGGTCTTGCCGTTTTCGTTCGATACGTAAAGCTTGTGAAGGTCGGGTACATAAGCCATGCCGTCTGGATAGATACCGCCGGGCATACGACTGACAACGGCCAGGGTCGCTTCGTCAATCGCCACGATTTCGTTGGTGCCCGTCGCCGACGCGTAGACACGCGACAGCTCAGGAATAACCAGCACACCGTGCACCGACGAAACGTTCGCAATGCGTCCAACGACGCGGGATTCACGCAGGTCAAAGACGATCACTTCGCTGTCGCCCAAATGGGCGATGAACAACAGGTTGCGCGCTGGATCGTAGCTCTCGTAGTCAAGCCGAGTAGCGCCACCGGGCAACGGAATGTCGGTGACATGTTTCAGTGGCAGGTCGTTGGTCGATGGTTCGTCTGCAGCCTGAACGTCACGAAGGTTCGCGATGTTGATGACGGCTAGCGCCATCAACAGGACGGCGAAGACTGGCAGAGCAAAACGTCGTTTGTGCCGTAGGGTCATGAGGTCCTCTTCTGCTTGGGCAGGGCGACGTCAATCGTCCTGCCTTTGTCCCGGTAATACAGGATTAGAACGTTCAGTGTGAACAGGCCTCATCACATCTGCGGAGGCCAGTTATGCGTCTCGCCTTGACACTCCTTGCACCAGGCGTACAGCGCGTCATACATGATCAAACCGTGCGACAGCATTTCCTGGTCATCGGCAAAGCGTTGCGACAGTCCTAGAGAAATCGCGTACAGCCCAGCCGATTGTGGCGTCAGATCAAGGTGGGAGGTATCTGCTCCACGCACGATTTCGGCCAAATGCTGCAAGGCGGGATCACTGAGCTGGTACTTCTTCAGGAACGCATCGAAGCTGCACAGCTCACCTACGTGGGAAAGCTCGACGCTCGGAATATCGTAAGGCGTTGCATCTTTCTCAGCGGCAAACCGCAGAACGTCTTTGCTGGGTACGTAGAGGAACTCGGCTTGTGGATCGATAAAACGAGTGATCAGCCAAGGACACGCGATGCGATCAATCTTGGGTCGTTCACGGGTAATCCACCTCATGCAACACCTCCTGCCTGGTTCGACAGGCTGGATGATCCGGCAGGCCCGATGCCTGCCAGGAAACGTTTGATCGCCGCACGCTTTCTAGCGCAGCAGATGCACTGCCAATCCAATGAGCGCACAGGCCATCAATACTTGAATGACGCCACGCTTGAAGCGAAACAAGGCAATTGCTGCGGCAATGGCGATCAGCGCAGAGGGCCAGTCGAGGGTGCCGCCGAACCCTTTGGGCCACAGCACGTGATAGCCGAAGAACACTGCCAGATTAAGAATCACCCCAACCACTGCGGCGGTAATCCCGGTGAGCGGCGCGGTGAACTTGAGTTCGTTGTGCGTCGTCTCCACCAGCGGGCCGCCGGCGAGGATGAACAGGAACGAAGGCAGGAAGGTGAACCAGGTCACCAGCGTCGCCGCGACGGCGCCGCCGAGAAACACCTGGTCGGCGCCGAACACCTGCGAAACATAGGCCCCGACAAAGCCGACGAAAGCCACCACCATGATCAGCGGCCCCGGCGTGGTTTCCCCCAGCGCCAAGCCGTCGATCATTTGTGTCGGGGTCAGCCAGCCATAGTGCCCGACTGCGCCCTGGTAGACATACGGGAGCACCGCGTAGGCGCCACCAAATGTCAGCAGTGCCGCCTTGGTAAAGAACCAGGCCATTTGGGTCAAGGTACCTTCCCAGCCAAAGAGCATGGTCAGGATCGCCATTGGCAACGCCCATAACACCGCGCCGATGAGTGTCAGCAGCGCCAGCTTCAACCAGCTGAACCGGGCATGGTCGGGGGAAGGGGTGTCGTCATCGATCAATGCCGGGCCGTAGGATTTTTGGGCAGCGCTGTGGCCTCCGATCCGGAACTTCTCGGGAGCAAAACGGCCACCCAGATAGCCGATCAAGGCCGCACTGAGCACGATCAGTGGAAAGGGCACATTGAATGCAAATATCGCCGCGAACGACACCGCCGCGATGGCCCACAACCAATTGTTCTTCAGCGCTCGCGAACCGATTCGATGAGCCGCCTGTACGACGATGGCGGTCACGGCCGGTTTGATGCCATAGAAAAGCCCGGCGACCATCGGCACGTCGCCGAAGGCGATATACATCCAGGACAAGGCAATCAGGATGAACAGCGAGGGCAGCACAAACAGCCCACCTGCAATAACACCGCCCCAGGTTCGATGCATCAGCCAGCCGATGTAGGTTGCCAACTGCTGAGCTTCCGGTCCTGGCAGCAACATGCAGTAGTTGAGGGCATGCAGAAATCGCCGCTCAGAAATCCAGCGCCGTCGTTCGACCAGCTCCTGGTGCATGATCGAGATCTGTCCCGCTGGCCCGCCGAAACTGATGAAGCCGAGCTTGAGCCAGAACCAGAACGCCTCACGCAAACTGATTGCCTCAGGCCTTGGCAGTTCAGCTTCAACAAGCGATGGAGATGCCTTACTCATTGGGGTTGTTCCTCTTTCACAAACGCGGCAAGCAGGCCGTCGAAGATGGCGCTCGCAGTAGCCAACAAGTGGTCATCATCAGTCATGGTTTCGCGTAGTCCGGCCAGCACCCGCTCAAGGCCGGCAGCCTCGACCGGCTGAATGCCGCCGATGTCGAGGTAATGCACGAGGGCGGCAATGCGCTCCAGACCGGGTTCCTGGATTTCAAAGCTGGCTTGCAGGGTTTCGAAGGTCACACGGTTGCCGACATGACTGAAGGTCGCCTCATCGAAATCGAAACCCAGGGCATCGGCGGGGCAGTCCTGCGGGCTGTTCAGCCAGAGGATCCGAGCGTCTGGATCGATGAAGCGTCGAATCAGCCAGGCACAGGCCAGTCGATCAACCCAGGGTCGCTTGCGTGTTGCCCATACGCGACCCTGAAAGTCCGCAAGACTCAGCGGCACGATTGGCTGGTCGCGGCTATGGGGTTCGTCTGCCGACAATGCGCGACTGACGGCGGTCTCAAGTTCTTGCAAAACCGCGTCGATCTGCTGCTTCGGCTTGCCAGGAAAATAATCGATAGTGGTCAGCTGTTCGTAGGCTTTGCGCAGCTTGCGAATCTGCTTGGTGGTCGCCAGTGCATTCTCGGGATTGAGCTGTGCACGGCAGGCATCGATCTCGGCGCCGAGCTTGCTGTACTCATCGCTACGGTCGAACAACGCTACGAAGCGTTCGCCATTTGGGTCGACGACAGGCAGGACATAGGCGGTGCCATTGATGGCCAGAATATCGCGTTCGACCGAGGACAGTGCTTCACGACAGGCGACCGTGTCCGGCAGCAGATAGGCGCCATCGCGTAACACCGCCGCTCCAGAGGCTTTCAGTGCGCGCCAGGCTCGCATGCGCTCGGTGGCATTGGCGGTCGGTAGGCCAAGGATTAAAGCGAGCCAATTTTTCATGTAGAGGTACATTCAAAAAAAGTTTGTATCTCTACAGTATTCTTCTCGGGGCCGATTGAAAAGCCCCCGGCAATAATGCTGTTCACTGAAGCAATTTCAGCCGCGAGGCATTCCTTGTAGCAGCTGCCGAACGCAGCCTTCGGCAGCTGCTACAGATTGCATTACGGCTTAAATGAACAGCCCATCAATGCTTGTGCCGGTGATGAATGTCCGGGTAGTGCGGGTGGCTATGCCGGATCGCCTGATGCTGGTGAACGTGACTGTGGGGTTCGCTGCCATCCCATTCAAAGTCATGCTCATGCTGATGGTGTTCATCGTGAACATGCCGGTGACCATGGATGAGCGGCTCGTGCTGGTGGTCGTGCGCGTGGCTTTCAGTGAGGTGAATCCAGACGCCAATGCCCATCAGCAGGGCGGCGATCCAGAACGTCAGTGAAGCAGGCTCGCCGAGGATCAGAATCGCAATCGCCGCCCCCAGAAACGGCGCGGTCGAAAAGTACGCGCCAGTGCGTGCCGTGCCGAGGCCGCGAAGGGCGAGCACGAACAGCACCAGGCTAATGCCGTAACCGAGAAAGCCGACCAGGAGTATCGGCGCGAGCGTGGCAATGTTCGGTAGTTTGGCCCCCAACGATAACGCCAGCGTACAGTTGACCGCCCCCGCGACCAGCCCCTTGATACCGGCAATGAACAGGGCATCGGACGCCGAGATCTTGCGGGTCAGGTTGTTATCGATGGCCCAGCAGGCACAGGCCAGCGCGACGGCCAGCGGGCCGATCCAGCCTTGTGCGTGTGTCGAGTCTTGCGGCCAGGCCAGGAACACTCCGCCAGCGACGATGGCCAACATCCCCGCAACGATTCGCCGATCAGCATTCTCCTTGAACACCAGCCAGGCCAGCAGCGCGGTCAGTACCGATTCCAGATTGAGCATCAGCGAGGCCGTTGCCCCTGACGTCAGGGTCAAGCCGAACATCAATGCCACCGGCCCAAGCACACCGCCGAAGGCAATGGCACCGATCAGCCACGGCCACTCGCCGGCCGTCAGGCCGGTTGACTGCCAGCCGCGGTCACGGATAAACCTGACCAGGGTCAAGCCGAGGCCACTGCCCAGGTACAGCAGCCCTGCCAGTAAAATCGGTGAGACCTCCACACCCAGCAGTTTGGCCAGAGGGGTACTGGCGCCAAACAGTGCGGCCGCGCTCAAGGCGTAGAAAATACTCAGGTTCATGGGGGCTCAGTGCCTTAATGTTCAAGGAGATTCAGGCCCTGCGGGCCATCAGAAATGCCAATACTGCCAATGATATCGCGCTACTTGAGCTTGATGCCCGGTTGGCGTTCATTTCAGGTACAAAAACCACGCCCCAGCGCTGAAAGCAGCGGCGTCCTGGCCAATGACTGTCCGTTATTCGATGTGGATTCAACCGGTCGATTGTCCCGGCAGCAAGCATTGGGCATTATCCTTTGCCCGATATGAAGGAACGTATCCCATGACTACTACACCAACGTTGCATTTGATGTGCGGCAAGATCGCGTCTGGTAAATCAACGTTGGCAAAGGTACTTGCCGACAACCACGCGGCCATCCTACTCAGCGAAGACCATTGGCTTTCGATGCTTTACCCCGGAGAGATCCGTTCGGTGGGCGATTATGTGCAGTGTGCACATCGCATTCGTGGGGTATTGGGGCCGTTGGTCACCAACATGCTTGCGGCAGGTGTTTGCGTGGTACTGGATTTTCCTGCAAACACCGTCTCTGATCGCGAGTGGTTGCGCACCTTGGCAGATCATGCGAGGGCGCAGCATTGCCTGCATTATCTGGACGTTGACGAAGAGACTTGCCGCGCCAGATTGCACGCACGGAACGCCGAGGGCGCACATGATTTCGCAGCCACAGACGCCGAGCTTGATCTGATCACACGCTACTTCAGCATTCCGGGCGAGGAGGAGGGGCTGGTTGTCGTTGTACATTAACAACGATCAACTTTGCGCTGGGCGGCCACGTGGTAGCCGCCTCCTGCGGTGAACACGATTGCGAACAGGCCCGCCAGCAGGCTCGCGCCCCATATCGGTGCCATTGCGTTTACTGGCTTCGGCATGATCCAGGGCAGCCTCCAGAAGCATGAACGGTATTTTTATCACCGGTGTCGGGCGGTTTAACGGGTTTCGCGAGCGATACCATTTTGATATCTCATCCATTAAAGTATGCGCCGCTCGAGAGATGGATCCCGGGCTTTTTCTCATGGAGTAATTCAGTGAAGCACCTCAGCAAAGTTGTTGCCGTTGTACTGTTCGGCCTGGTTCTGGCGGGTTGCACCGGCACCTCGATGAAAACCCAGCACTATGACAGCACCCAATACACCGTTCTGGGTCACAGTGAAGCGAGTGCCACAGGCCTCATGCTGTTTGGCTGCATCCCGATCCAGCAGAACAGCCGTTTTGTTCGTGCTCAGGACGCGGCGATCAAGGCCAAGGGCGGCGATGCAATGATCAACACCCAGGTGCAGGAAAAATGGTTCTGGGCTTGGGTCCTGACCGGTTACACCACCAAGATCTCCGGTGATGTGATCAAGTTGAAAAACGTTCAGTAAACGCAGTACCCGGCCTGCGGGCAAGTACGCGCTGACGTGAAAAAGCCCGGGTTCCCGGGCTTTTTCGTCTGTGCTCGTTGCGCGAAATGGCAGCAGATTTAATGTTGCGGGAGAGCCAGCGAGAACGCCGCTACGCCATCGCCGGGATCACCTTCGGCAAGCATCTGGATCAAACTTTCAGCGTAAATCAGCCATCTCGTACAGCGGCCGGATCTCGATCTCGCTCGGTCCCGGCATGGGGTTCGGACAGCGCTTTGCCCAGGCGACTGCTTCATCCATGTCCTTGACTTCCCAGAGCCAGAAGCCGGCGACCAGCTCGCGGGTCTCGGAGAAAGGTCCGTCGATGACCGTACGGCCGGGACCATCGAACGCAATACGCTTGCCTTGCGAGGAGGGCTTGAGGCCGTCGGCGGCAAGCATGATGCCGGCATTGGCCAGCTCTTCGTTATATCGGCGCATCGCCTCGAACATCGCGGTCGTGGGCAGAATGCCCTTTTCACTGTCGTCGGTAGCTTTCACGAACACAATGACACGCATCGTCTGTCTCCTTGTTTGAGCCGGCCTCATCGGCCTGGCATCGGAATGACGAACGGGGTTCCGGAAGTCGATATCGTACTGCAAAATTTTTCGACGGTTGGGGCGCAGGTGCGAATGGTTACTTCAAGGTCATGACGACCTTGCCGTTCCGACGGCGACGCTACCGATTGGCTGCGCAAAGTTGCGGGCGACACGATCCCGGCCTATGGTCCAAGCGAGACATTTCCTGCGATGGGCGCACGTTGACTCACCGTCGGTTGCAGTCCATCCAATGTGATAGTCCGCAAGGAGGTGAAGACATGCCGAACAACTCTCGCCCGGCTGTGCTCGGGCTGATCGGCAATACGCCGCTGGTGCGCGTCAGCCGCTTTGATACTGGCCCGTGCACATTGTTCCTCAAGCTTGAATCGCAGAACCCCGGAGGATCGATCAAGGACCGCATCGGCCTGGCGATGATCGACGCCGCCGAGCGCGATGGCCGCCTGCAACCTGGCGGCACCATCGTCGAGGCCACCGCCGGCAACACCGGCCTCGGCCTAGCCCTGGTCGGTCGCGCCAAGGGCTACCGGGTGGTGCTGGTGGTGCCGGACAAGATGTCCACCGAGAAAGTCCTTCACCTCAAAGCGATGGGCGCCGAGGTACACATCACTCGCTCCGACGTCGGCAAGGGCCATCCCGAGTATTACCAGGACGTTGCCGCGCGGCTGGCGCAGGAGATTCCCGACGCGTTCTTCGCCGATCAGTTCAACAACCCGGCCAACCCGCTGGCCCACGAGTGCAGCACCGCTCCGGAGATCTGGGCGCAGGCCGAGCATGATCTGGACGCCATCGTCGTCGGCGTCGGTTCGGCCGGCACGCTGACCGGGCTGACCCGTTTCTTTCGCCGTGTGCAGCCTGACCTGGAAATGGTGCTGGCCGACCCGGTCGGCTCGGTGATGGCCGAATACAGCCGCAGCGGCACCCTTGGCACACCCGGTTCGTGGGCGGTGGAAGGCATCGGCGAAGACTTCATTCCGTCGATTGCCGACCTGTCCAGCGTGCGCCAGGCTTACTCGATCAGCGACGAGGAAAGCTTTGATCACGCCCGCCAACTGCTGCGCGCCGAAGGCATTCTCGGTGGCTCTTCGACCGGTACATTACTGGCGGCCGCATTGCGCTACTGCCGCGAGCAAACCGAGCCGAAGCGGGTGGTCAGCTTCGTTTGCGACACCGGCACCCGTTACCTGTCGAAGATCTACAACGACCAGTGGATGACCGACCAGGGCCTGCTTGCGCGCAAGCGTTACGGCGACCTGCGCGACCTGATCGCGCGGCGCTTCGAGGATGGCCGGGTGATCAGCGTCGGCCCGGACGACACGTTGCTGACCGCCTTCCAGCGCATGCGCCTGGCGGATGTGTCGCAACTGCCGGTGCTGGTGGGCGGAAAGCGGCTGGTCGGGGTGATCGACGAGTCGGATATTCTGCTGGGCGTGCACAAAGACGCTTCGCACTTTCGTATGACCGTGGCCAGCGCGATGACCGACAAGGTCGAAACCCTGCCTCCCGGCGCCAGCCTGGCTGAACTGCAGGCGGAACTCGACCGTGGGCTGGTGGCGGTTATTGCCGACGCCTCGGGCTTCCACGGCCTGATCACTCGCGTCGACATGCTCAATCACTTGCGGAGATCCCTTACATGAGTCAACACGATGAAAACGCCACGCCACGGGCCTTCGCCACCCGTGTGATCCATGCCGGACAGACGCCGGACCCTACCACCGGGGCGTTGATGCCGCCGATTTATGCGAACTCCACCTACTTGCAGCAGAGCCCCGGCGTACACAAGGGCTTCGACTATGGGCGCTCGCACAACCCGACGCGCTTTGCGCTGGAGCGCTGTGTGGCAGACCTTGAGGGCGGCACCCAGGCATTTGCCTTCGCTTCCGGGCTGGCGGCGATCTCCACCGTGCTCGAACTGCTCGATACCGGTTCGCACATCGTCTCCGGTAACGACCTGTATGGCGGCACTTTCAGGCTGTTCGACAAGGTGCGTCGGCGCAGCGCCGGGCATCGTTTCAGCTTCGTCGATCTAACCGATCTGACGGCATTCGAAGCGGCGCTGCAGGACGACACGCGAATGGTCTGGGTCGAGACGCCGAGCAATCCCTTGCTGCGCATCACCGACCTTGCCGCGGTCGCGCGTACCTGCCGCGAGCGGGGCATCATCTGTGTGGCTGACAACACCTTCGCCAGCCCACGGATACAGCGGCCGCTGGAACTGGGCTTCGATATCGTGCTGCACTCGACGACCAAGTACCTGAACGGCCACTCCGACGTGATCGGTGGCATTGCCGTGGTCGGGCAGAATGCAGAACTGCGCGAGCGCCTGGGCTTTCTGCAGAACGCGGTGGGGGCTATCGCCGGGCCGTTTGATGCTTTTCTCACCCTTCGCGGCGTGAAGACCCTGGCGCTGCGCATGGAACGCCACTGCAGCAACGCGCTGGAACTGGCACGCTGGCTTTCGCATCAGCCACAGGTGGCGCGCGTCTATTATCCGGGCCTGCCGTCGCACCCGCAGCACGAACTGGCGCAACGGCAGATGCACGGTTTCGGCGGGATGATTTCCCTCGACCTGGACAGCGACCTGGCGGGTGCCAAGCGTTTCCTCGAGAGTGTGCAGATCTTCGCCCTCGCCGAGAGCCTGGGCGGGGTCGAAAGCCTGATTGAGCACCCGGCGATCATGACGCACGCCAGCATCCCCGCCGAAACCCGCGCAGAGCTTGGCATCGGCGATGCGCTGATCCGTTTGTCAGTGGGGATCGAAGATGTCGAAGACCTGCGCGCCGACCTGGCCCAGGCGCTAGCGCAAATCTGAGCCGTGCCCGTCACTTAAAAACAACGCATAACCCGTAGCAGCTGGCGAAGCCTGCGTTCGGCTGCGAAGCAGTCGTAAAATCAGACACCACGTTTTTTCAGGTTAACCGTGGAGGCAGGATTTACGACTGCTTCGCCCGAACGCGGACCGAGCCGAACGCCGGCTTCGCCAGCTGCTACAGGGGTAGGGCGCAACATAGCTCGGAAAGGCCCCGCCGTGAAAACAAAAGCTTACGCATGACACGACCTGTCCCTACTGATAAGCATGACCGAACGCCGGCATCCGCTGATTACTTGCCAGGCGTCTAAATGGAGGCAAACGATGACACGGGTTCGCGTTAACGGCTTCACCATCTCGCTCGATGGATACGGAGCAGGTCCGAATCAAGACATCAACAATCCGCTCGGTGTTGGTGGGACGGAACTGCACCAGTGGCTGGTACCAACACGCACGTTCCAGCGGGCCTTGTTCGGCAAGGACGGCGGTACGACCGGGGTTGACGATGATTTCGCCGCCCGTGGCTTTCAGAATGTTGGGGCCTGGATTCTTGGGCGGAACATGTTCGGACCCATTCGTGGGGACTGGCCGGACACAAACTGGAAAGGCTGGTGGGGAGATAATCCACCGTATCACGCTCCAGTCTTCGTCTTGACCCATCACGCTCGTCCCCCCATCGAGATGGAAGGCGATACGACGTTCCACTTCATAACAGGAGGCATTCGCGAGGCGCTAGACCGTGCACGTGAGGCTGCTGCCGGAATGGACGTGCGAATCGGCGGTGGGCCGGACACCATCCGGCAGTATCTTCGTGAGGGCTTCATTGATGAACTGCACATTGCTATCGCACCGGTCTTGCTCGGGCGGGGAGAATCGCTGTTCGAAGGGATTGACTTGCGGGCTTTGGGATACGAATGCGTTGAACACGTAGCGTCGGAGAAGGCCACGCATGTCGTCCTGCGGCGCCAAGGACACACGGACGACCAACCACTCGCTAGCGGCCGGTAGTCGTTGCATCTCGTTTGTCACCAGCGTTTGGCTAAACTTAAAAAGTCGGGAGTGAACTGAAACCAGAGTGATAGCGGCGATCATCGGATCTGGCTTGGCATCAAGACGGTACTCCCAAAGGAGACGACTATGTATGCGGTGATAAGAACCTACCTGGGTACGGGAGCAAAGCAGCTTTTCAAACTTTTAGAAGAGCGCAAGGCCGATGTCGAAGCTGCCCTGCGGACAGTGCCTGGCCTCGTCAGCTACACGCTGCTGAATACGGGTGATGGTGTTACGGCGGTGACTGTTTGCACGGACAAGGCCGGCAGCGATGCGAGTTTGAAAGTCGCGCGCGAGTGGATTCAGAAAAATGCCTCGCATATCCACGCGAGCCCGCCGATCGTCACGGAAGGCCCGGTCATTGTGCAGATCAAATAGCGCGCCGTTCCGCTTGATGTCACGACACCATCGCTCCCTGACACACAAAGCGGGCGCCTTCAAGGCGCCCGTTTTCATTCACTTCGCCGCCTGCTCCCGCAAGCGTCTGCCGATCACATCCATCAAATCGCACCCATCGCGCAGCGGAATGACCAGCAGTTTGGCGAAATCGGCCAACACCACCGTGTCGCTCTCGATATCAGCACGAAAGGCGATATTTTCCAGCACCTGAGTGACGGTGCGGATGCGGTAGTCGGCGGTGGCTTGCAGCACGTCGAGTGGGGCTTGGGTGTCGATGAGCAGGGAGGCCGGGATCAGGTCGATTCCGGTGAGGGGCATGTATCTATCCATGGGTGGAACTCCGAATCAGATTTAAAGGGCTGATCCGATCAACAGGTCGCCAAACCTGGTCGCTGGGTGGGCGACGGAAGGACTATACGCTTTGGTGTTGAAGAGAGAATAGGTAGGCGATTCTGAGGTTTGTGTAGGAATGGTACTTAGGTACTTAGGTACTGAGGTCGTCAGAGAGTCGGCTTTCTTAGTGGTGAACAGTGCTAAAAGTCGCTGTTTACGTCTGCCAGTTCGCCAAAATTGGTGCGAGAAAACTAATAATTTTTTACCAGCCATCGCTCGGATTAGCTTTGTTTGCTGTATGAATGTACAGTTGTTTTGTTTCTTTTTAGGCCCTTTTTTATAGGTCCACGTAAATTCATACGTCTAAGCGGCAGAGTGGGCTTCTTCAGCTATGATCCAAGATAGATATAGTGGAGGCGGAATGTTAGGAAGACCAACCAGAGTGCTGCTGGCACTCACAGCGATAGCACCTTTATCGGTTTCGCTAGCATATGTTTTTGCGACTAGGGACCATAATTGGTTGATGGCCATATTGGCTCTTTGTGGTTGTGCGCTGCTCGGGATAATTTCAAGTTGGATTATAAGTTCGGCCTCCACGAAATTTGAGCAGCTGCCGATAATTATAAAAAAAGCAAAGAGCGCAGATAAAGAGGTTGTGGGGTTTTTTATCGCATACGCATTACCCTTGATTTTTAAAGGTCAAGCTGATGCTGATGTAGGGGCATGGCTATTGGCGTCTCTGATGTTGATATTTGTGCTCTGGACTACTCATGCATTACAGGTGAATCCGGTTTTAGGTGTGTTGGGCTTTCATTTTTATGAAGTGGAAACTCAGGAGGGGGTGACGTATTTGTTGATCAGTAAGCGAGCAATAAATAACGTTACTAGTATTAAGAGGGTCGTTCAGTTAAGCGAATATGGGATATTAGAATCTGACATAAAAGGATAAGCCATGAATCTTTTTGCTCTTACTGATGTTGCTGGGGCTAGAATTATCAGATTTCCCCTCTCTGCGGATCTGCGGGATGAAATATCTACAGTTTTTGAAAGTCAGGGAAATGCTTTTTTCGAAGGAGTGGATACCATTGTCTCCTTCGATGGACGCTATGTTCCTGAGGAGGGGGAGCTTCTTTCTATCAATGATTTCGCTGATGTGGATGGTCTGTCAAATGCCATCGCCAACCCTTTAGCTATTGATCAATATGATCCCGCCACTCATAGCTTAGATTCAGTGAAGGCACTATTCATGGGGCGAATACATGAGAGTAGTCCTCAGATTCTGATTCAGTTGTTCGAAAGGCGAAGGCTGATTGCTCGTAGTGGATTAGCGATGTTCTTTGCAGGTAATCAGTTCCAGAAAATGACAGATTCGGGTCTGTCCTTAGATACAAAGCTTTTAGCTGTCATTGAGGGGGATACTTTAAAATTCCAGAGCTTTCATTTTGCTCGTAGAGTTTTTGAACTGAGCGAGTACTTCAAAGAGGCTACGAATGAAGAGGTTACTACTTTTGCCGAGCATGAAAAGCTCGCAGTGGGTGATGTGGCCGAATTTTTAGATTCGGCAGGCCCACAAGTCCGTAAGAAAATTTCTTTGATTAGGCAGTCGGCGGTTTTGGAAAACTTCACAGTTCAAGAGATTTTAGCGGTTGCTACGACGTTTCAATTTTCGATTAATCTTAGTGAAGATGGCAGGATTGAAGTTCCAACGAATCGCACAGAGCTTCGACGACTTCTTCGGTTCTTGGATGAGGACTATTATGAGTCCCCCCTATCAAGAACTAGATTCATCTCTAATTCAAAAAGAGTTGCAGATTAGGTCGACTTTGCTCTAGAGAGTGTTTTGGGCTCTCTCGCTCTCTAGAGCTTATAAAGTGCTTTGGTGGTAACATTCATGAGTGGTTTTTTTACGATGTCCTATTGAGTTAGAGGAGGGCGGATTTATTTGTTGTCGTGCAATGTTAGGCGTGGCTATAGGCAAAAAACCTCTTGGACCCAAGAGTCATGAGCAAATGGCCCATGAATTGACGCGAAGCAACCACGGCTCTCTTCAATGTTTCGATTTAGATCGATTGCTACCCAGTTCACGGTGCAAATTACTTTGTTTGTCTCCAGAACGACGCCATTAACAATTCCTAGATGGAAAATTCTTATTCCACTCCGACCTTGTCCTTTCATTCTCTTAATAGCTATTCTGTCGCCTGGCTTGATCTGTGATGCTCTTTTGAATTGGTCTGGCTGATCATTTTCTTTCCAGCCCAACATCCAATATCCTTCGTCAACAAATTTTTTGTCTTGGTGTTCAACTCCGCCCCAAGATGCACCAACAACCCAGTAGTTCATAAATTTCTCCTGATTATGGCTTTTATTCCAGTAACTCACTTTTGGGAAAGGTGGGAGTCATTCCTCCATGAGTTGGTGTTTTCTGGTTGTAAAAAGTAAGCGAATTATATTGATTCGAGAATCTCACGTTTCCGTTGAAGAAACTCTGCCTCATCAATTAGCCCCTTTTGTTTAAGATTGGAGAGTTTTTGTAGTCGGTTTTCGACAGAGTCAGTCAACGGCGTTTCGCTTTTGTGTTGGATTTGTTGATGTGCAGCTGCACAGGCGGCGTTGATGTCATTCATCAATGCCACTTCATCAAAGAGAGTATTTCCTTTTTTATCGCGCATTAGATTCGAATAGACACGGCCTAGCGCTAAGGCCCTTTCTCTTAGATCTGCGTTAGCTGGTTGCTGCTTAAGTTGGCTCAACGCCTCTCGGTACTTCTGGAGTGCTATTTTTTTTGCTTTTTCAGCTTGCATTGCCATGTAAACAAAGCCAGCAAATATCAATCCTACAATCCATAACCACATCATGTTTAATTCCTTTTTTGACTTGACTCTGTTGTTTTTTTTTGCTTTCAGGCTAGAGGCTATTATCGATGGTAATGAATTGCCATCATCGGGTCTACTTTTTGTGTTCGTTCTAGCTGCAGGTTGTTGGTGAAGTGGTTTAACTTGTTGAAAGTATTAATAATACTCACAGTCGTTTTTACGAATGGTAGGGATTCAATTTCCCAGAGAATGTTCTCTTCCTGCATTCCGTCATCCCGTAGAATCTCTGGTCACAGACGCACCTATCCCGAGACGGAACCTCCCACCCATGCAAACCCCCTCCATCCAGCGCCCCCTCTGGCAAACCTACCTCCTGTTCCTGGCCCCCATGGTCCTGTCGAACTTCCTGCAATCCATGTCAGGCACGATCAACAGCATTTACATCGGCCAAATGCTCGGCACCCAAGCCTTGGCTGCCGTGTCCGGGATGTTCCCGATCGTGTTTTTCTTCATCGCGCTGGTCATCGGCCTTGGTGCGGGGGCGGGGGTGTTGATCGGTCAGGCGTGGGGCGCGCGGGAGCCGCAGATGGTCAAGGCGATTGCCGGGACGACGTTGCTGTTGGGGGCGATGATCGGCTTGGTGGCGGCGGTGGTGGGGAGTGTGTTTGCGCGGCCGGCGTTGCAGGGGTTGGGGACGCCGGCGGATGTGCTGGACGATGCGGTGGCGTATGCGCATGTGATGATGTGGACCCTGCCGTCGCTGTTGGTTTATGTGCTATTTACCCAGTTGTTGCGTGGGGTCAGCGATACGCTGTCGCCACTGGTGGCGTTGCTGGTGTCGACGTGTATCGGGCTGGCGCTGACGCCGGCGTTGATTCGCGGTTGGTTCGGCTTGCCGCCAATGGGCATTCAGAGTGCGGCGTTTGCCGGGTTGGCGGGTAACTTGTCGGCGATGGCCTGGCTGGCCTGGCGGTTGATTCGCAAGGGGCATCCGTTGGCGCCGGATCGGGCGTTTTTTGCGGCGATGCGACTGGACCTGGAGATCCTCGGCAAAGTGCTGCGCATCGGCCTGCCCACGGGGTTGCAGATGGTGGTGCTGTCGCTGTCGGAGTTGGTGATTCTGGCGCTGGTCAACCAGCACGGTTCCCAGGCGACGGCGGCGTACGGGGCGGTGACGCAGATCGTCAATTACGTGCAATTCCCGGCGCTGTCGATTGCGATCACGGCGTCGATCCTCGGCGCCCAGGCCATCGGGGCAGGGCGCATCGAGCGGATCGGGCTGATCCTGCGCACCGGGCTGTTGATCAATGTGTGGCTGACCGGTGGCCTGGTGGTGCTGGGTTATTTGCTGTCGCACTGGTTGCTGGGGTTGTTCCTCACCGATCCGTCCACCCAGGCCATGGCCGAACACCTGTTGCACATCATGCTCTGGAGCCTGCTGGTGTTTGGTTTCCAAGCGGTTATCGGCGGCATCATGCGCGCCAGCGGCACGGTGATGGTGCCGGTGGCGATTGCAATCGTGTGCGTGGTCGGGGTGCAGTTGCCGATGGCGTATTTATTGGATGCGCAGTTCGGATTGCAAGGGGTGTGGATGGCGTTTCCGGTGGCGTATCTGGGGATGCTGATGCTGCAGACGGCGTATTACAAAATCGTCTGGCAGCATCAGAAGATCGAGCGGCTGGTGTAAGAGGAGGGCGATGCCGGCTGCCAAGCCCCATGCCCGGGCGAAGAACCCGGGCATGGAGCTAACCGAAAACAACCCACCTGATGTTGATCAATGTCCACCGACCACCAAATGGCTGAACGGCACCACATACGCCTGCAACGTGACCAGCCCGCCCACCAGTATCGCCAGCACGATGGAGTGGAAAAACACATAGCGCAGGATTTCCCCTTCATGCCCGTACCAGCGGGTGGCGGTGGAGGCCACCACGATGGATTGGGCATCGACCATCTTGCCCATGACCCCGCCGGAACTGTTGGCCGCGGCCATCAAGATCGGGCTAATGCCCAGTTGTTCCGAGGTCACTCGTTGCAAGCCGCCGAACAGCACGTTGGACGCCGTGTCCGAGCCGGTCAGGGCGACGCCGAGCCAGCCGAGCAGGGTGCCGAACATCGGGTAGAAGATTCCGGTGGCGGCGAACGCCAGGCCCATGGTCGCGTCCAGGCCGGAATAGCGGGTGATGAAGCCGAGGGCGAGCATGGCCGCGATGGTGGTCAGCGAATAGCGCACCACCCACAGCGTTCGCAGGTACTGGGTTATCAGCTGCGGGATCGAATAACCCATCAGCAGTCCGCCGAAGATCGCCGCCAGCAGGATGCCGCTGCCGGTGCTGGTGAGCCAGGTGAATTTATAGATGGCTTCCTCAGGTTTCGGTTGCGGCACCACGGGCGGGACTTTCTCGACCTGCAAGTGCAGGGTAGTGAAGGTCAGGGCCGGCGCGAAGATCGGGTTCGCCTCGTTCACCGGCTTACCCTGCGGATCGAGCTTGGCCGAGTGGGTTTGCGGGTCCATGGCCGGACGGATGTCGAACATGTTCTTGAAGCCTTGAGTGCCCCAGGCAAAGACGAAGACCGTGAGGATGATCCAAGGCATCCATGCACGCATGACGGTGGGTCGGGCATCGCTGGCAAAGGTTGCGTTGGCCGCCGTTTTTTCGTCTGGCGATTCCTCAATTTTTGAGTCGTCGACTCGCCCCGACAAGGCGGCGGAGGTGTGTACGCGGGCGGGTTTCCAGACCTTGAGAAAACCGGTCAGGCAGGCCATGGAGATCAGTGCGGCAATCACGTCCACCAGCATCGGCCCATGGTAGTTGGAGACGAAGAACTGCGGCACCGCGAAGCTGACCCCGGCCACCAGAATCGCCGGCCAGATTTCCAGCATCTTGCGCCAACCGGCGAAGGCCCAGATCAACCAGAACGGCACGAGCACCGAGAAGAACGGCAACTGCCGGCCGACCATCATCGACAGTTGCATTTCGTCCAGCCCGGTGACCTTGGCCAAGGTGATGATAGGCGTGCCCAAGGCCCCGAATGCCACCGGCGCGGTGTTGGCGATCAACGCCAGGCCGGACGCGGCCAGGGGCGAGAAACCCAGGCCGATCAGAATGGCCCCGGTTACCGCCACCGGCGTACCAAACCCGGCCGCGCCTTCGAAGAACGCGCCGAAGCAAAAGGCGATCAGCAGCAATTGCAGGCGGCGATCATCGGTAATGCGCGCCAGGGAATCCTGCAGGACTTTGAACGAGCCGTTCTCGGTGGTCAGCCGATGCAGATAAATGATGTTGAGCACGATCCAGCCAATCGGAACCAGGCCCGTCGCGGCACCCAAGAGCGCGGCGGAACCGGCCATGTTCGCCGGCATGCCGAAGGCGAAGATGGCGATCAGCAAGGCCGTGCTCAGGGCCAGCAAGGCCGCGATATGCGCCTTGAGATGGAAAAACGCCAGGGACGTGAGCATCACCACCACCGGTAACGCCGCCATGAGAGTCGAGACCAGCGGGTTACCGAAGGGATCGTAGACTTGCTGCCAGACCATGTTCCACCTCTGCTACTTATTGTTGGCAGTGCAGGCCCCGAGAGGGGGGAGGTGAAATTGAGTATAGGTGGCATTGCGCAGGGGGCTGTCCGGCCTGCGTTTGGTGGCATGCGCTCGAATGAACGTCGTCACGGCCCGTTGACGCTAGACAGCGATACGGTGTGAAGCTTTCTCCAGCGTTTTCCACAGTTCCAGCATGGTCGGATTTTGATTGGCTTTCGAACAGTACGAGCGGATTTCCAGCTGAGCGCTCCACTCGTTGCCACCGGCCCGGACGAGTTGCCCGCGTTCCAGTGCTTCCGTCACGGCACTTTCGGGCAACCACGCCACGCCGTAGCCCTCGATTGCCATCCGCATGAGCAGCATCGCCATATCGGCTTCATAGCAACGGGAAAGCACGCAGGGAACAGGGGCGTTCTTGATGACGATATCGGCAACGCGCCCCAAAAAAGTCGTGGTGGTATAAGCCAGGTGCGGGACGGGTTTTCCGGCATTTCCGGGCAGCCGGTGCAGCGGTTCACCCCGACGATTCGGGGCGCAGAGGGGGATGAACGAGTCGTGCCCCAAGGTCAGGCTGACGAATTTTTCGACATCCAGCAGGATCGGCGCTTGAGGGTGATGGTAGACGATCATCAGATCGCAGTTTCCCTCGGCCAGTGCGATGACCGCGTCATGGATATTGGCCGCCACCACACGTGCGTTGAAATGCGCGTTGTGCTGTTGGAAGCGAGTCAACCATTTGGGCAGGAAGGTCATCGACAGGCTGTGCCCGGCAGTAACCTGAATGGAACGCCCAGGCATGCGTTCCTCTTGCCTGAGCGCTGAACGCAATTCAAGCAATGCAGCCAGGGCTTCGCGCCCTTGTTCGCAAAAGGTTCGGCCTGCCAGCGTCAATTGAATCGGGTAGGTGCCCCGATCGACCAGTTCGACACCCACCCAATCCTCCAATGAGCGAATCCGTCTCGACAACGCCGATTGGGTGACGCATCGAATCTCGGCCGCCCGGGAGAAATTCTTGCACTCGGCGATTGCCAATAGATCGTCCAACCACTTGATTTGCATGACGCCGCCTCCAGCTGTGCTGCGCAAAATTCTACGCCCCTGATACCGGGTATTCGCGACATTTCACAAACTATTCCAAAACCGCATCGGGATATGGCGATTACTCATCATCTGCCTATCGCGCTCTTCATAGAATCGATCATGCCGCCCGCAGCAACAGAGCACCCGGGCATTTCGATCCTTTCTCCTGCCAAGCAAAAAACCAATAACACGACTTGAGGAAAACACCGTGAAGAACAACAGACTCCCTCGGCATATCGCCTACGGCATCGCATTGGGCGTGCTCGTTGGCTGGCTTTGCCACCATTTCGCAGCAGACGCCAAGTCTGCGAAAGAAATCGCTACCTACTTCTCGATGGTCACCGACATCTTTCTTCGCATGATCAAAATGATCATCGCGCCACTGGTGTTTGCGACGCTGGTTGGCGGTATCGCCAGTATGGGCAGTTCGAGATCCGTGGGGCGCATCGGCACCCGGGCGATGGCCTGGTTCATCAGCGCGTCGGTGGTTTCACTGTTCATTGGCATGCTACTGGTGAACGTGTTCCAGCCGGGTGCCGGGCTTGATCTGCAAGCCAGTCAGGTGGGCGCCACGCCGTTGGCGGTGAACACCGGTGATTTCAGTCTCAAGGTGTTTATCAGTCACGTGTTCCCGCGCAGCATTGCCGAGGCGATGGCCAACAACGAGATCTTGCAGATTGTCGTGTTCTCGCTGTTTTTCGGTTTTGCCCTGGCTGCCGTGAAAAAAGCAGGTTTCACCCAGATCACCAAGAGTGTGGATGAGCTGGCCAAGGTGATGTTCAAGATCACCGACTATGTCATGGCTTTTGCACCCATCGGCGTGTTCGCCGCTATTGCGTCCGCGATCACCACCGAAGGGCTTGGCTTGTTGCTGGACTACAGCAAGCTGATCGCCGAGTTCTACCTGGGTATCGCTATCCTCTGGGCGGTGCTGTTCGGCGTAGGTTATCTGTTTCTCGGTCGTTCGGTTTTTACCTTGGGGAAGCTGATCAAGGAGCCGATCCTTTTGGCGTTTTCCACGGCGAGTAGCGAATCGGCCTACCCGAAAACCATGGAAGCCCTGGAGAAGTTCGGCGCTCCGAAACGGGTGTCCAGCTTTGTGCTGCCGTTGGGGTATTCGTTCAACCTCGACGGTTCGATGATGTACCAGGCGTTTGCAATCATGTTCATCGCCCAGGCCTATAACGTTGAGCTGAGCTTTACCCAGCAACTGCTGATATTGCTGACCTTGATGGTGACGAGCAAAGGCATGGCCGGTGTCGCAAGAGCTTCGGTTGTGGTGGTGGCGGCAACGTTGCCGATGTTCAACCTTCCTGAAGCGGGCATTTTGTTGATTCTCGGTATCGACCAGTTCCTTGATATGGCCAGGACGGCGACCAATGTCGTCGGTAACAGCATCGCCACGGCTGTCGTCGCGAAATCGGAACCGGCCGAGGAGGTTGATGCAGCAGCGCCGGCTATCCAGGCGTCAACAGTACCCAGCGCTTCCTCGGTTGCCGTGTGAACATCATGATGAAAACCCGATCCCAACGAACAAACACGCCAGCCCTGACCCGAAAACTGGGTATCGTCGGCGGGCTTGGCTCCCTGGCGGGAGGCGACCTTTTCTTCAAACTGGTCAAGTCCAGAGCCGTGCTGGCTGATCAAGGTCGATACCACTTCCTCTTCGAGCAACATCCCTTCAAGGACATTCTGTTACCACTGGACAGGGTCGCGAGCATGACCTCCAGAAAGTTCTATGTCTTTCAAGTCTGCCAATCGTTTGAGGCGAGCGGGGTGGACGCGATCATGTTGCCTTGTTTTGCGAGCCACACCTTCCGGGAAGAGATCCAGGAGGAGTTGGGCATTCCCATCCTGGACATGATGGCGGCCCTGAGCGAGAACATCCGTCATGTTGCAGATCCGGGCAGCACGCTGGGGGTTCTGGCCTCGGACTACGTTCGTCACTCAGGGTTATTTGAGCGCTACCTTGGGGCTGACTTCCAACTGGTCTATCCGACTGAGCAGGATCAATCGGCGATGATGGAGGCGATGTACGGTGTCGACGGTATCAAGGACGGACAGCTTGAGGGTGTCCCGTTGGAGCGTGTGCATCAGGCCTGCCTGTCGCTGCAAAACCAGGGTGCGAGCCTGATCGTCCCAGGGATGACAGAGCTCTCGCTGGTGTGTGCCGATCTGCAACGCCGCGGGGTGAAGCTGCTCGATGTGAATGAAATATACGCTGCGGTGGCGACCCTTCCAGAGAACCAAACGGCTCGTCCACCGTTCAAGCTTGGCATCGTGGGCGGCGTAGGCCCGGCGGCGACAGTGGACTTCATGGCCAAGGTGGTCAGGCATACGCCGGCTGGCCGGGACCAGGAACACATCAAGATGGTCGTCGAACAGAACCCGCAGATTCCGGACCGGACCGCGAACCTGTTGTTCAATCAAGCCGATCCAACCATGGCCATGTATGCCGCCTGCAAACGGCTTGAGAGTTATGGTGCAAACGCCATAGCGATCCCGTGCAATACCGCGCACGCGTTCGTCGAGCGTATCCAGGCTTACCTTCGGGTTCCCATTATCAACATGCTCAGCGAAACCATAAGCGCTATCGCCGAGCAATATGGTTCAGGCAAAACAATTGGACTGCTGGCCACGTCCGGCACGATCCAGAGCCGGGTCTATCATGACGCTGCACGGCTCGCCGGTTTGCAACTGATCACTCCGGGCTTCGATTATCAGGGGCTGGTGATGGATGCGATCTATGGCGGGCGTGGGATCAAGGCAGGTTTTGTCGACGGGCATTGCAAGGATCAGCTACTGCTTGCCGCCGAGCATCTGTGTGAATTGGGGGCGGATGTGCTGATTCTGGGATGCACGGAACTGCCGCTGGTCTTGAGCCATTGCGACGATTTCAAAATACGTGAGCACACTGTCGCGTTGGTCGATCCGACCACTATTCTGGCGATCAAATGTGTTCAATGGGCTTCGCAGAATTGAGCGCGGACTGCCTGCAAGCCGCCCCCTGGCAGGGGGCGGTACACGCAGTCGGATTTCCCTCCAGTTCGGGTGTTATCGACCCTGCTTCGTCTCGTTACCCATTCACTTCTTTATGCTGATAGCGACGAGGGTGGCAACCGTGCCCTGCGCCTTGAACTGAAACGCCACCCGGTCACCGACTTTCACCTGACCCAACTGCTCCGGCGAAGCCTTGAAGGCCATAGTCATAGGTGGCCATTGCAAGGTGGCAACGGCGCCGTGGGCGATGGTCACGGTCTGTTTGGCGGTATCGACCGCCTTGACAGTTCCCTCGGCGTTGGCGGTAGGGGCCTGCGTGGTTTGCTGTTTCATCTGCATGCTTTCCATACCGTCCATTTTCATGCCCGGCATGTCCTCGGCCTGAGCAGAAAGAGACAGTGCGGCAACGGCGCTTGCGATGGCGATCAGGGTCAGTTTCATACGATTTTTCCTTGTGGGTTAGTGGATACAACGGGGAAGTGCCGGCGGCGCATCAAGCGGTAGGCTGCCGGAATGACAAACAGGGAAAGCAGGGGGGCTGTGACCATGCCACCGACCATCGGCGCGGCGATGCGGCTCATCACTTCGCTACCGGTGCCGCTCCCCAGAAGGATCGGTAACAGGCCTGCAATGATGACGGCCACGGTCATGGCCTTGGGTCGGACACGCTGCACCGCGCCTTCACGAATCGCGGCGACCAGACCGTGTTCGGTGCTGTCGCCGAGATCTTCTCGTTCGGCCCAGGCATTCTTCAGGTAGAGCAGCATGATCACGCCAAACTCGGCAGACACACCGGCCAGTGCGATAAAGCCGACGCCAGTGGCCACCGACAGGTTGAATCCCAGCAGGTAGAGGAACCATGCCCCGCCAGTCAGGGCGAAGGGCAGGGTGGCCATGATCAGCAAGGCCTCGTCGAAGCGGGCGAAAGTCAGATAGAGCAGCACGAAAATAATCAGCAATGTCGCCGGCACCACCAGTTTGAGCCGGGCATTGGCCCTTTCGAGAAACTCGAACTGCCCTGAGTAGCTCAGGCTCATGCCTGGCTGCAACTTGACCTGTTCACTGACCGCCCGGCGCAAGTCGGCGACTACCGAGGCGATATCCCGCCCGCGCACGTCGATGTACACCCAGCCGGAGGGTCGGGCGTTCTCGCTCTTGAGCATCGGCGGGCCGTCGCTGACATTGACCTTCGCAACCATGCCGAGGGTGATCTGACTGCCCAGTGGGGTGTAGATCGGCAACTGTTCCAAGGCACCGAGCGAGTCACGCCACTCACGGGGATAACGCACGTTGATCGGGAAGCGGGCGAGCCCTTCAATCGTTTCCCCGACGTTTTCACCGCCAATGGCGCCGGCCACGATCGACTGCACATCGGCGATATTCAGTCCGTAGCGCGCAGCGGCTTTGCGGTCGATATCCACGTCGATATAACGGCCACCGGTCAGCCGCTCGGCCAGCGCAGAACTCACGCCGGGTACATCCTTGGCTAGACGCTCGACGGCCTGGGTGACGGCATCAATTTCCGTCAGGTTTGTGCCGGCAACCTTCACCCCGATCGGGCTCTTGATACCCGTGGCCAGCATGTCGATGCGGTTACGAATCGGCGGTATCCAGATGTTGGTCAATCCAGGGACTCGGACCACCCGGTCCAATTCTTCCACGAGCTTTTCCTGGGTCATGCCGGGGCGCCATTGCTCATGCGGCTTGAACTGGATGGTGGTTTCGAACATCTCCAGCGGCGCCGGGTCGGTGGCGGTTTCAGCGCGACCGGCTTTACCAAAGACGTGTTCGACCTCGGGGACGGTCTTGATCAGACGGTCGGTCTGTTGCAGCAATTGCGCGGCTTTCTGCGCCGACAATCCTGGCAGCGCCGAAGGCATGTAGAGCAGATCACCCTCGTCCAGCGGTGGCAGGAACTCGCCGCCCAACCGGGACATCGGCCATGCCGCGCTGAGAAACACCAGCAGTGCGACCAGCAGGGTGATTTTTGGCCGACGCAGCACCGCATCCAGTGCCGGCTGATAGAGCCTGATCAACCAACGGTTCAGCGGGTTCTGTTGCTCATTGGGAATCCGCCCACGAATCCAGTAACCCATCAGCACCGGTACCAGGGTCACCGACAATCCGGCTGCCGCCGCCATGGCGTAGGTTTTGGTGAAGGCCAGTGGACCAAACAAACGACCTTCCTGAGCCTCCAGGGTGAACACCGGAATGAACGACAGAGTGATGATCAACAGGCAGAAGAACAGCGCCGGCCCGACCTCGGCCGCCGCTTCGGTCATGACCTGCCAGTGATGTTCGCCCTTGAGCACTTCCCCTGGATGGGCTTTGTGCCAGGCCTCGGCCTTTTTATGGGCGTTCTCGATCATCACCACGGCGGCGTCGACCATCGCGCCAATGGCGATGGCAATCCCGCCCAGGGACATGATGTTGGCGTTGATCCCTTGGTAGCGCATGACGATAAAGGCCATCAACACCCCAACCGGCAGAGAGATGATCGCTACCAACGAGGAGCGCAAATGCCAGAGAAAGACCCCGCAGACCAAGGCGACGACGATGAACTCCTCGATCAGCTTGTGGCTGAGGTTCGCCACCGCACGGTCGATGAGCTTGCTGCGGTCGTAGGTCGTGACGATTTCCACGCCCGCCGGCAGGCTGCTTTTCAGTTCATCGAGTTTGGTCTTGACCGCCGCAATCGTTTCGCGAGCGTTTTTGCCGCTGCGCAGAATGACCACGCCGCCAACGGTCTCGCCTTCGCCGTCGAGTTCGGTGATGCCGCGACGCATCTCCGGCCCGAGCTGGATCGTGGCGACGTCGCCCAATGTCACCGGCACGCCACCTGAACCGAGCTTGAGCGGGATTGCCCGAAAATCATTGAGTGTCTTCAAATAGCCGGACGCTCGCACGATGAATTCGGTTTCCGCCATCTCCAGCACTGCCCCACCGGTTTCCTGATTGGCCTTGCCGATCGCCTCGGTCACCTGCGCCTGCGTGATGCCGAGGCTGGCCAGTTTCAGCGGATCGAGCTGCACCTGATACTGCTTGACCATGCCGCCCACGGTCGCCACTTCCGCAACGTTCGGCAGGGTCTTGAGCTCGAACTTGAGGAACCAGTCCTGCAGGGCGCGTAATTGCGCCAGATCATGCCCGCCACTGCGGTCGACCAGCGCGTACTGGAAAATCCAGCCGACGCCTGTCGCGTCTGGCCCCAATGCCGGTTTGGCGCTGGCGGGCAGGCGACTTTGGATCTGGCTCAGATACTCCAGCACCCGCGAACGCGCCCAATACATATCGGTACCGTCTTCGAACAGCACGTACACGAAGCTGTCACCGAAAAAGGAATAGCCGCGCACGGTTTTCGCTCCCGGTACCGAGAGCATGGTAGTGGCCAATGGGTAGGTCACCTGGTTCTCGACAATTTGTGGTGCTTGTCCTGGATATGGCGTACGGATGATGACTTGCACATCCGACAGGTCCGGCAGTGCATCGATCGGCGTGCTTTGAACCGACCAGACGCCCCAGGCGGTGACGAATAGTGTGGCCAGCAGCACCAGGAAGCGGTTGGCCACCGACCAGCGAATCAGGGCGGCGATCATGGCTGCCCCCCCAGTTTTTCAAGATGCTCAACGCGCAAGCCATCATCAGTGGCAGGTGGCGATGCTTCCAGGGGGCTGGCGACGATGCCCTTGAGGCTGGCCTCGGAGTCGAGCAGGAACTGTCCGGAGCTGACCACCTGTTGACCTTCTTGCAAGCCTTTCAATACCGCCGTCTTGCCGTCGTTGTCCTGCCCGAGTTGCACCTCTACCGGACGGTAGCGACCTGCATCCTCGGCGAGCATCACCAGCGTGCGCCGGCCAGTACGGATAACAGCCTCGCTCGGCACCCACAACACAGGTTGCCCGGTCGTCTGGTTCAGACGCACCTGCGCCGACAATCCGGGTCTGAGGCGCCCGTCAGGGTTGGGCAGCTCGACGCGTACGCGAACGGTGCGGCTGTCCATATTCGTTTCGGGCAGAATCGCACTGACCGTGCCATTGAGCACCGTCCCCGGAAAGGCTGGAAGGCGGGCTTCTACCGTCTGGCCGACGACGATCGATCCGCTCTCCGACTCTGGAACGGCCACCGCTAGCCAGACACTGCTCAAGCCATTCACGCGAGCCAGTGTCTCGCCAGCCGACACAGTCATGCCCGTACGGACATCCAGCGCTTGCAAGACACCACCGATGGGGCTGGTGAGCGTCAGGTTCGGCTGGACTTTGCCACTGCGTTCGACCTGAGTAATCAGCGTCGCCGGCATCCCGGTGAGGCGCAGCCGTTGGCGTGCTGCGGCCAGTAAGTCGACATCGCCGTTACGCTTGAGGGCCAGGAATTCTTCCTGAGCTGCGGCCCACTCCGGTACCAGAATGTCCGCCAATGGCGCGTTGGCCTTGAGCACATCGCCGGGAGCACGGGCATAAACCCGCTCGACAAAACCGGCAGTCCGCGCCTGGATCACGGCGACATCTCGCTCGTTGAATGCCAGCGTACCGACAACGTCCACGCTGGAAGTAAGGACGCCACGGGTCACCGTCGCCAGACGCAGCCCGAGATTCTGGGTCAGACCGGGATCAACGCGGATGGCTGCGCTGTCAGTAGCGGCATCGGCATATTGGGGCACCAGTTGCATGTCCATGAAAGGTGATTGGCCTGGTTTGTCGAACTTCTGCTGTGGGTACATCGGGTCGTACCAATACAGGGGCTTGCGTTCGTCTTGCGTCGCGGGACTTGGTTCGGCCGCTGCACCGGACATTGCGCTCATGCGCTGTTGAGCAAACCAGTAACCGCCGGCAACGCCCAGGGCGACCGACAAGCCAGTCAATAAAGCGCCTTTCCAGATTCGAGTGCTCATTGGCCGGTTTCCCCGTAATTGAAATACAAGCGTGCGTTGCTCAGGGCTCGCTGCTCTTCGACATCGATCTGTTTGAGGCGAGCTTCGATGAGTTCACGTCGGGCTGCGATGACTGCCGCCAAGTCACCTTTACCGGCGCGGTAGCTGGCCATGGTCAGTCCGACCTTTTCCTTGGCCAGAGGCACCAGACTTTCCTGGCTGCGGCGCGCGGCACGATTCAGGCGCTCGTATTCGGCCAGGCTCTCCTCCAATTGCTCGGTATGCTCGCGCACCGTGGCTTCACGCTCAGCCTCCAACTGGTTCAGCTCAGCGTGTTTGGCCGCGATCTTCGGATTTTGTCGAGAGCTGGGGAACAGTGGCAGGTCGAACGAGAACTGCACGCTGACCATGTCGCCGAACTGACGGTCACGGTGTTGGTAATCGAGCTCCCAGCTCCAGTCGGATTGTTTTTCCGCCTCGGCTTCACGGACTTTGGCCTCCGCTTCGCGGGTCATTGGTTCGAAGGCCGCCAGTGCGGGGTGATGTTGCAGTTTATGGGTGTAGCCAGAGGTCTCGACGGGCCATTGCGGCAAGCTGCCGGAGAGTGGGTCATTGGCGGCCGGCCCAACCCAGCGTTTGAGTGCCGCTCGGGCTTGAGCACGCAGGCGGGCCAGGTCGTCCTGTTGATCCGCTAATTGAGCTGCCTCCTGTTTGGGTGTCACCGCGTCGGCTGGTTGGGCGCGGCCACCGGCTATCTGCGCCCGAACAGTGTCGGTCAACAGGCGATTTTCTTTGTAAAAGTCCTGGAACAATGCCTCTTTGCGTTCGACGGAGTAGCTGCTGATCCAGGCCAGCGCTGTGGCCTGACGAACGTTCAGGCGCTCGATACGTGCTTCGGCCGCTGCTCGGTCAACGGCCGCATCGGCCACTTCAATACGGGCTTTGCGTTTGTCGCGGTTGGGCACTTCCTGCATGACCCCGACCATCTGCATGGTCATGGAGTCTTGGTTAATGCTCCAGCGGTCAGGGCCACCAATGGGATAGTTCTGCACGCCGAGCTTTAATTTCGGGTCAGGCAGTTCGCCGGCGGGTATGGCGGCGCTGCTTGCGGCCTGGAGTTTGGCCGCTTGGGCTGTCAGTGACGGGGCATTGTTTTCGGCCAGCCGCAACGCTTCATCGAACGTCAGTGGGGCGGCGAGGCTCGGCAATGCCAGTACGCTTGCCGCCAGGCCGGCCACGAGGGCCCAACCTGTGCAATAGCACTTGGAGTTCATGTTTACGATTCCTGTGATGATCCACTGCGCGCGTCACAAGGCATGCGCGCAGGTATGCCATCCCGCTAAAGCGGAATGAGGCTCAACGTGGTACAGGAATCAAACGCGGGGCGGTCGCCACACCCCTGAAGGGGTTTGTACTGGCAGGAAATCGCTGGAGAAGGACAGTGCAACAGGGCTGAACAAGGTAACAGGAGGCTTGATGATCGAGACTTGCAGCATACCGCCCGTCTTGCATTCCTGGCCTGGCTTGCAGGGCTTACCGTGTTCGACGGGGCTTTTCATGTCGTGGCAGCAGTCTTGCCCCATGCCATCCATCATCGCCATGCCCATGGTTTTCATCGGGCAAGGCTCGGTGGACGCCTGAACGCCCGCCATCCCGCTGAGGGGAAGCGCCAGGCTGATCAGGAAGATGAGGCAAAATCGCAGGTAGCGTTTCATGGATGCGAGTTTAGCCGGGGATGTATTACCTGACCATTAAATTGGGGGATGATTTTGACCGGCCTGCGAGTGCAACGACGATGCCGACTCGCGGTCGTGCCGTCGATCCCTTGCAGGAGGGATCGACTCGACACTTCACCGTATCTCTAGTGATCAGCGGGTGCCTCGGGTTGAACGAGCAGCGCCTGGGCCAGCTCTTCGTCACTGGCCTTGAGGCCAGGATGATCGTGTCGAGCCTGCATCAACATCGACTCCAGATTGGCGTCGCGAATGGCGCCGCCGCTCGCGACGAAGCTGGTGAGGTCTTCGCGGGCTGGCGTGACGATTTTGTCGTCTCTGAGTGTCGAGTACAGCGACAAGGAAATCCCTGCCGACGTCGCCACATCGCGCGCATCAATGTCGGGCATATGGCGCCTGTGGGCCATGGCCGAACCAAAGGGCAGGCAAAGCAGCACCAGCAAAGGAATGAGGAATATACGTCGCATGGCGAGTCCTCCGTATGCATGAGACCTGAATGACCGGCCTTATGTTTTTTGATACGTGGCGTCGGACAGGAGTTCCTGGTCGGTGGTGCATGTCAGCACAGAGGCCGAGGACCGGGACGTTAGGCCAACGTCATCATCCCGGTGAACCTCGAAGTTTGTCACTGACGTGCGTATGCCTCTAGTGATCGGCAGGTGCCTCGGCTTGAATGAGGATTGCCTGGGCCAGGTCTTCGTCGCTGGCCTTGAGGCCTGGGTGTTCAAGTCGAATCCGTTTCAACTCCGACTCCAGATAGGCTCCGCGAATGGCACCTCCACTCGCCACGAAGCTGGAAGCGTCATCGCGGGCGGAAACGACCAGTTTGTGGTCCTTGAACGTTGAATAAAGGGATGCAGAAACACCGGCCGAGGTGGCGACATCGCGTGCATCCACACGGGCAAAGGCCGAACCAAAGGGCAGACAAAGGATTAGCGAAGAGATGACAAGTGTGCGACGCATGACGGCGTCCTCCGAATGGATGAAGCAACGGATGTGCTACATGAATTTGGAGGTGTGGCGGCAGTCAGGAGTTCCCCTGCGTCGGCACATCTACACACAAAGCAGAAGGGTGAGTGGCCGGTCGGGCTGATACGCAACGGCAATAGTTGCCAGCTGTCAGTCTGTTGGAATGATTGGGCCGCTACGGTGTCGACCGCAATAAGCGGAGTCGCCAACATGACTCGGCAAGAAGGTTCGACCATGCGCCTGATCTGGATAGCCACCTGCCTCGCAATAGCCCTTTTCGGCGGGCAGGCGAGCGCGGCTGACCAAGTGCAGAACAAGGCGGTGGCGGTGGACAAGGCGCAGGTCCTGGAACAGAAGACTGCTGAGAAGGGCAGTGTGGCGCCGGTGCCAAAGGCCGAGGCGATTACACCCTCTGAAGCGCAGGCGGTCGATCCGACAGGCAAAGCACCTTTGAAGGATGCAATAACTTGCCTTTCACGTACTATTTTCTGGGAGGCCAAAGGTGGGGAATTGGCCGACATGGAAGCGGTTGCCAATGTGGTGTTGAACCGGCTAGGCCATGAAGGTTTTCCAGGTACGGTGTGCGAGGTGGTCAAGCAAGGTTCGCAAAAGCATGCCTGCCAGTTTTCGTGGTGGTGTGATCGACGTTCGGAGCATGCCGATGAAGACGCTCCCTACGCGGTTGCCACGGAAGTCGCGCGAAAAGCACTCAATCATCAACTCGCGGACCGAACCCATGGCGCCATGTATTTCCATAGCAAACACGTGAAACCCGAATGGGCCAGGGAATACATCAAGACTGCCGAGACCCGAAAATTTCTCTTTTATAAGCCTCACGACGGTACCGCACGATAGGGGCGTTCGCTCAGATTCCGTCAGGATGCAAACGTGGCGAAGCACCCCGCGCAGTGCCAGTATGAGTGGGAGTTGTCGGCATTTTTCGGGTGCGCAACATGGACACTACCGAGCGCTTGTCATCACTGACTGCCAATCGCCTTCAAGCCTTGCATCAGGACGGTTTTGTGGTGCTGCACGGCGTGCTGGATAGCGCGCAAATCAGTGCGCTGCGCCATGCGATAGATGGCCTGAAACCTGAGCATTGGGACTACAGTGGCCTGCTTGACCATTACAAGTGCGTGTTCAACCGTGACCCGTTTTGGCTGCCGTTTCTCGATCTGGATGGGGTCATCAAACTGGCCGAAGCGGCCTTGGGAGACGATTGTCACATCATTGGCCAGACCGCCTGGCGCAGCCATCCCGGCTTCATCGGTGCTCCATTGCACCTGGATTACCTGGTGATGGAACTGCCGCGAAGCTTGCTGGCCGACCCAGCCTTTGAATTGCCGATGCAGATCTGCACCGCGCAGCTCTACCTCGACGATATTGATGCCGACCTCAGTCCCACCCGGGTGATCCCCGGTAGCCACCGAGCAGGGCGGCCGCCAGCTCGCGGCGAAATCCAATGGCACGGCAGTGTGGCGAAACCAGTGTTGTGTCGGGCCGGGGACGCTCTGATGTTTCGCAGTGAGCTGTGGCACGCCGGTAGCGACAACCGAACCACCGACCGTGTGCGCTACCTGTTGCAGGTACACTACGGCCGGCGAATGGTGGCGCAGAAGTTCTCGCCTTACCTGCACTGGCGCTTCAACCCCGACGTGCTGGCCGCCGCGACACCGCGTCAACGGCGCCTGCTGGGGGAGCATCGGGAAGCGGAATATGACTGACATTTCAAGGAAGAACAGACTGATGCCTAAAGCGGTTTTCGTCAGCAGAACCATTCTATTTGGAGATTGCGACCCGGCAGGTGTGGTTTACACCCCGCGATTTTCATATTTTGCAGTGGAAGCCATTTATACGGCGCTTGATAAATGGCTGGGAGCGCCCGGACTCAGAACGCTGATGGGGTTCGATATATTGCCCCCGGTGCGCGCCATGTCATTGGAGCTGCTAAGGCCTTTGACGTGGGACGACGAGTTGAGCATCAAGGTCAGCGTGGAGAAACTAGGGACTCATTCCTTCACTTTTTTAGTCGAGGGTTTTCTCAACAGTGACACGTTGTCTTTCACCGCCAATGTCACTCATGTGTGTATCTCACCCGAAACCAAGGAGGTTGTAGTCATGCCAGCAGCGCTGAGGGCGCTACTGTCATGAACATCTCGCTGCGGTTTTTGCGCGGAGAGTGCTCTGATCTCGACCGTTGCAGCGCCGGTTTAGCCCTTGAGGGCTCCTAGAACCAGGTCTCCATCTGCACTCCGAATTGCCAGACCCCGCCAGACTTGAAGCCCTTTTGACCAAAATCGTCTGTTGCACTGAAGTTATCGAGGTCCCTGGACCAGTTCATGTACGTGGCGAACAGACGCAATTCAGGGCGAGTGAAGAAGTCTCCGGTTTGTGCCTTGAAAGTGGGTGCCAACGTGAACTTCCAGTAGTCACCATTGGCTGCTTGTCGGTCCTTATAGCCAAGTGCATTCAGGTCCATCTTCTGCCAGCTCAGCTCATACTGCATTTCGAAGTTGCTGCTCAATTCGTTGGCCAGGCGCATGTTGAGCGTCACATAGCGATAGTCGTCGCCAGGGACATAGCGATCCTTGCTGCGCTCGGCAATCATCGCGGGTGCGATGCTCCAATCCTGATTCAGGCGAGTATGGCCATAGAGCGCCAGCCGCACGGTCTGAGCCTCGTCCAGCAGTTCGCCATCGGCACCGATGCTGTTGACCTCCGCCCCCAATCCCTTGCCATACAGCAGCGCAGCTTTGAAGTAGCCCTCACGACCGAAAAAGTCGGGCTGATGGTAGGCGAGCATGCCGTGCGAACCGCTTTCGGCAGGGCTGAACCCAGCCTTGTTCACCCGGGTATTTGTGGGGAATGCCTGGTGGCTCTTGTCGTTCAGGCTGGCATCGTTTTGGCGTGAGGAAATACCATTGAGCATGACTTGCCAGCGACCCTCATCGAAAAATTGATTGAGGGTGGCGACATAGCTCCTGATGTCCTTGTTTTCCTCGGTACCGAAGTCGCCGTAGGAACGGCTCATCAGCGATGCATTGATGCGCCAGTCGTCGGTCAGGCGCACGTCGTAGATACCACCACCGGTCCCGGCAAGGAACACGATCCCCCTGTCGAGCCAATGGACGTCGAAATTGTCCCGATCAAAGCGCTTGCCGGCCCACAGCGTTGCATCGCGCAACAGCGGGTTGTCTCGAAAGGACGCCAGATGGTCCAGTTCGGCGTAGACCTGCCGCACGTTGAGTGAGCTTTCCGCTGCGGTCCAGTCATTGGGTGTTTCGAGACCGTCGGCGAGCATCAGCGTGTATTTCGAATGCGTGCCGTTGGCGGCTTGGCTTTCCTTCGAAAACTTCGCCTCCACGTAGGTATCGACTTCATTGCCAAGCCTGCCAACGGCTCCTCCGACGGAGCCTGCGGGAGTGACGTAGGGGCCGCCATGACCGGCACCTGATCCGTTGGTCACTATCCCGGAGCGGGCATAGCCACCGAACGTGAAGCCATCGCTCGGATGCTCGGTCGAACTGGCTGAAGACGCGGTCGTTGGGGGAGGGGGTTCAAGGGCCTGCTGGTTCGCCTCTATCCGGGCAACGCGCTCATTGAGGGAGGCTTGAGTGGTCGCCGGCGGGGGGATCGCGATTTGCCGGTTGAGTTGCTCGACTTCCTTGCGCAATCGAGCTGCGTCAGCTTCTGCCAGCAAGGCTCGGGCCTCGGCGACGGAGGTTCTGGCTTCAAGCCTGGCAAGACGTTCCTCAATGCTTTGCACCGGTGCGGCGAACAGTTGAGTGGAGAGAAATAGCAAAGAAAAGCCAGCCAAAGGCCGACAGACCACAGCACTCATAGGTAACCCTCTTGTTTTTGTATTCGGGTACTGCAAAGACCTGTTGAACAGATCCTTATCCCCACCCCTGGTACTCGGATCCACTTGACAACGAGCAGGGAGAGGACGCGTAATGCGCTGCGATGTTAACGTTAACTTAAATAAAAACAAGAGGGTCGTCACATGCAGCTATCAGTCAAACGTGAGTACTGGCTCATCAGTGGTTTACTGTTTTTCTTCTTTTTTTCGTGGTCATCCAGCTACTCGCTGTTCTCGATATGGCTTCATCGAGTCATCGGTCTGAATGGCACGGAAACCGGGTTTATTTTTGCCGCCAACGCTATTGCGGCACTGCTGATTCAGCCGTTCTATGGCGCTCTTCAGGATCGGCTTGGTCTGTCGAAAAAACTGCTGGTATGGATTGGTGTACTGCTCTGCGCTTCGGCGCCCTTTGCGATCTACGTATACGCCAACCTTTTGGCTCAGAACGTGGTGTTGGGGGCCGTGGTCGGCGCGGCTTTCCTGGCGTTTGCCATGCTCGCGGGCGTGGGGGTCATCGAGTCCTATACGGAGCGACTGTCGCGTCACGCGGGTTTCGAGTTTGGCACCACCAGAATGTGGGGTTCGCTGGGTTGGGCGAGTGCGACAGGCGTCGTTGGTGTGGTCTTCAACATTGACCCGAACATTGCGTTTTACATGAGCAGTGCCGCCGGGGTCGTGTTCTTGCTGATCCTGTTCCGCCTGGATCTGCAGCGCTTCAACAAACCAGAAGCGCACGCGGGTGGCGAAGCCAGCAAACCAGTGCGGCTTAACGATCTTTGGAAGTTGCTGACACTGCCGCGCTTCTGGGCATTCAGCTTGTATCTGACTGGGGTTTGCGGAATCTACATGATCTACGAACAGCAGTTTCCGGTGTATTTCTCCTCGTTTTTCTCAACCCCGGAGGAGGGCACACGAGCCTATGGCTACCTGAATTCATCCCAGGTTCTGCTTGAGGCGGTCTTGATGTTGTTCGCGCCATGGGTGGTCAGTCGTACAGGCGCCAAGTATGGATTGATCCTGGCTGGCAGCATCATGTTCGTCCGCATTCTTGGTTCCGGATTGGCAACGGATGCCTGGACCATCGCCGCTTGCAAGATGTTGCACGCGCTTGAAGTCCCGATCCTGCTGGTCTCGGTATTCAAATACATTTCGTTGAACTTCGATTCGCGGCTGTCGGCCTCGATTTATCTGGTGGGATTCCAGTTCGCCCAGCAATTGACCGCGATGTTGCTGTCGCCACTTGTGGGATACGGCTACGACCATGTTGGCTTCTCGAGCGTTTACGTAGCGATGGCTGGCCTGGTAGGCAGTTGCCTGCTGCTGTCATGGTCGTTGTTACGTGCGGATCCCGCCCGCCAATCATCCCGGGCAAGCGCTCTTGATTCGATAGAGCTTCCTGCCATGGCGCAATCAGCCAACCGTTACGAACCCTAGTAAGGATCAATCCATGCACGCCGTACTGCTGGAAAAAGCGCATCGCGCCATCGAAAAAAAACTGCCCGAACGCGGCAACGACTATCGCCTCGGCTATCACCTGTCGCCCCCGGTCGGGTGGATGAATGACCCAAATGGGCTGGTCTATTTTCAAGGCGAATACCATGTGTTCTATCAGCATCATCCTTACTCGGCGCAGTGGGGCCCGATGTACTGGGGGCACGCCAAGAGCCGCGATCTGGTGCATTGGGAGCATCTGCCCATAGCGCTGGCGCCCAGCGATCCCTACGATCGAGACGGTTGTTTTTCAGGGTCGGCGGTTGTTTCCGGCGGTACGCTTTATCTGATCTACACCGGGCACACCTGGTTGGGGGAACCGGGTGATGACCAGAAAATTCACCAGGTCCAATGCCTGGCCAGTAGCACGAATGGCCTCACGTTCACCAAACATGGGCCGGTGATCGAGACGCCACCGCATCCGGACA
Organism: Pseudomonas sp. FW306-02-D09B; assembly: GCF_058782685.1. NCBI lineage: Bacteria > Pseudomonadati > Pseudomonadota > Gammaproteobacteria > Pseudomonadales > Pseudomonadaceae > Pseudomonas > Pseudomonas sp. FW306-02-D09B. The sequence continues at coordinate 839,929 of NZ_JBYSXY010000001.1, read as the reverse complement.
TCATGCATTTTCGCGACCCGAAGGTCTGGAAGCGTGCAGACCAATGGTGGATGGCGCTTGGTGCTCGTCAGGGGGACGACCCGCAGCTTTTACTCTATCGCTCCGAGGATCTGCATCAGTGGGAATACCTCGGCTGTGCCCTGGATGGCCAGCGCGAGTCCGATGGTTACATGTGGGAGTGCCCGGACGTATTCGAAGTGGATGGATGCGACGTTTTTCTGTACTCGCCGCAAGGCCTGAAGCCCAGCGGGTACGACAACTGGAATAAATTCCAGAACAGCTATCGATTGGGCGTGCTGGATGACTCCGGCTATTTCACTGAGAGAGGCGAGCTCCACGAACTCGATCACGGTCACGATTTTTATGCCGCGCAGACCCTGCTGGCGCCGGACGGACGCCGTCTGCTCTGGGCATGGATGGACATGTGGGACAGTCCTATGCCGAGTCAGGCGCAACACTGGTGCGGTGCGCTGTCGTTGCCGCGTGAGTTGAGCCGCGACGGCGAGCGGCTGCGTATGCGTCCGGCTCGTGAGCTGACAGCGCTACGGCAATCCCGACAAATGCTGCAGGTCGGCACGGTCGAATCCCGGAACCGCACACTTGAAGTTCGTGGCGCCCTGCTGGAGTTTGAGCTTGAGCTGGATCTGGCAGACAGCACCGCCGAGCGCTTTGGCCTGGCGCTGCGCTGTAGCGAAGACCAACAGGAACGGACATTGCTGTATTTCGATGCCATGTCCCGACGTTTGGTCCTCGACAGGCAGCACTCGGGTGCTGGCGTGAGCGGTGTTCGTAGCGTTCCGGTGAAAGCGGAGCAAACGCGGATTGCGCTGCGGATTTTTCTCGATCGCTCGTCCATCGAGGTATTTGTCGACGATGGCGTCTATAGCTTGAGCAGTCGGATTTATCCGCGGCCCGATAGCCAGGTTGTCAGCGCTTTTGCAGTCAACGGGGCAGGGGTGTTCGGGGAGATTTCTGTCTGGAACCTGGCCGATCTCAAGCTCTGAGCTCCCCCGGCAGACCATTCGTGCCGCCTGCTGCCGGGCATCGTGTTGTCATGCTTTTGCCAAGCATGACATGATGCCCGGCCAGACAAGCAATGGCACCCGCGAATGGCTTCAGTTAAAGATGTCGCACGGCTGGCGGGGGTTTCCCTCATGACCGTTTCCAGGGCGCTCAACACCCCGGAAAAGCTGAACCAGGAAACGCTGGCGAAAGTTCGTCAAGCGGTCGAGTCCCTCGGTTACGTCCCCAGCCTTTCCGCGCGCAAGATCCGTGGCGGTCACTCCAGTGGCAAGACTATTGGAGTCTTCGCACTTGATACCGCGACAACCCCTTTCGCTGTAGAAATGCTGCTTTCAATGGAGCGCACGGCACGAGAAAACGGCTGGAACGTCTTTATTCTCAACGTGTTCGAGGCACCGCCGAGTCAGCAAACCATCGACCTGATGCTGTCGCATCAGCCCGACGGGATCATCTTCAGCGCTATGCAGCTTCGTACCGTCGAGATACCCCAGGTGCTCCGCAGCCTGCCGCTGGTGCTCAGCAATTGCATGAGTTCAGAGCCAGGCGTGGCCTGTTACGTCCCCGATGACGAAGACGGTCAGTACCAGGCCGTGCGGCAAGCGCTGAAGCGTGGTTACCGGCATCCGTTGTGCATCAACCTGCCGCAAAGCAGTCTCGCCTGGGAGTTGCGCCAGCAGGGATTGGTTCGCGCCCTGGCAGAGGGCGGTGTGTCCCTGGACAGGGTTGCCCAATACAACCTGTCGACCGATGACGCCTATGAGGAAACGGTTGTAGCGCTGGAGCAGCAATTGCGTGAGTCGGATGGAAAGCCGACCTTCGATCTGCTTATTTGTGGCAACGACCGCATTGCGTTGGTCGCTTATCAATACCTGCTCAGTCGTGGCCTGCGTATTCCTGCCGAGGTGGCCGTACTTGGCTACGACAATATGATCGGCGTTGCCGAGTTGTTCTATCCACCGCTGAGCACCGTGCAACTCCCGTATTACGAAATGGGCCGGCGTGCCGCTCAGCACTTGATCGAAAGCAGGAATGAGCCGTCTGTTCATAGGGTTTCGTGTCCCCTTGTGGACCGTAAATCCTGGTAATAGCGGTCACAGAGCACACTGTCGTGCTTCAAAGCTGTAGGCAACACCTGATGGGGAGCAGAGCATGAAGAAAGCCGCAGTACTAACCGTCGCCTTGATACTCAATACAGGCGTATTCAGTGCGCCCGCAGAAGCGGCCGGCGATGCTGAAGCGGGCGGGAAACTCTTTAACCGAATATGCGGCGGTTGCCATCAAGTGGGCGATTCAGCCCGAGGTTCTTTTGGTCCGCAACTCAATGGCATTTTTGGGCGCCATGCCGGCAGCACGACGGACTACCAGTACTCCACCGCGATGAAATCGTCAGGTGTGGTCTGGACCCGCGAAACGCTGGCCGCCTACATCGAAGCGCCAAAAAAAGTAGTCCCCGGGACGCGCATGATTTTCTGGGGTATCAGCGATCCGGAAAAGATCGAAAACCTGTTGGCCTACCTTCAGACATTTCAGCCGCAATAGTCCGTAGCTCGGCAAACGTCATCCTCGTAAAGCCGGACAGAAGGCATTTTGCTGGCCCCGAAGCCTCAAAATTACCGCCAAAATCGCTTCATTTTCAGGTGGTTAGGCGGAATGCAAATGCGCAATGTGTTGATCGTGCCGATCTCGCTGGTACTGGCGAGCATTGCGGTCTCTGTCCAGGCAAGAGAGTTGATGCCCAATGATCGGTTTATGTGCAGCTGGGGCGCGGGTACAGCGGCAAGGGCTCAGGAGCTCAAGCTGTCCGGGGTCTCGCTGTATGCCGCTCGCCAGAAGATCCAGGCATACAAATTCAGCAAGGGCTGGATGCGGATGATGGCCATGGGCATTACCGAGCAAACCTACGACAGTCAATCAAAGTTCAAGCCCGAGGCTGTCCGGCAGAGTTTCTATAATGAGTGCGTCAAGTATAAGTTGGCGCGTAAATGACCTTCGCCCTGTAGTTACAACCCGGTATCGGGCGGCGTTATCCGTGCCAGCATCACCGTATATTCTTCGGCCGCAATTTGCCGGAATTTCATTCGGGTGATGGCCTGGCGTTGCAGGTCATTGTCATCGGGGAAAAGGCGGACGGCCGCGTTCTGGACGACCGCATCGGGTGTCTCGATCCGCGGAAACGGTCCGTCGTACTTGTTGGGGGAATCACCGGTGGGCACGGCAGGGGTATCGAGTGCCCGCACCAGCAGGAAAACCGGGACGACATCAGCCAGCCCCACCGGAAGTAGCCTGGCCGCGTTTTCCCCCAGATGGCGCCGCACGATAGCCTGGGAACCCAGGCGCAAGGTGAACCGGAAGGGGAATCCGGTGCGGATTGAAAGCAATACCGGATCCGCCGCAGCGACCTGCTCGATCGAGTTGATGCCCTCCGATTCCAGCGTCGCAACCACAGGCAGGGTCACGCCTTCCAGGACCAGCAACTTGTCTGAGCTTCCGTCCCTCTTGTCCTGGTCGGTGAGTTGGGGAAAGCCCAGTCTTCGCACGATCTTCATCAGCGGATCGATCGGCAAGGTACCCAAGGCAAAGGCGGTGACGATATGCGGGCCATCTCCAGCGCCGGCATTCATGATCACCATTGCCAGCGGAATGGCCAGAAACAGGCGCAGGGAGTACCAATACACATCGGAAATGTTCAGTGACTTGCGGCGGATACTGAGGACAGAATCGCTCACGATAAACATGAAAGCCCCCGCCAGCGAGCTGACCAGCAGTGGAATCCCGAGCTTGTACACGCACGCCACTTTAAGCGTGTTGTCGCAGTTGGGGATGACATAGTTGGAGGCGACCAAGGCTGCCGCGGCATAAGCCACCAACAAGAGAATGATGAAAGGCACAATGAACGGCACCAATCCATATTGCTCATGGTAGATACGTGCAAACAAACGCTCGCACAGTTCCGGGTTCTTGTCGGAGCAGGTTCGCCAATCATCGACGGAACCGCTCGGACTCAGCTTGCCTTCGTCCTGGAGTGAGTGGATTAGACTGGTCGACCAGAAGCGTTGCAGATAGGCCGCCAGGGCGCCGCCCTTCAAACTGTTCTGGAATTCGCTGTAGCGGGTAAACCAGCCCATGCTCAGAAACATGATGAGTGGGGCGCCACAGATCACCGTGGCGAAGGCAGTGAGGATCACCACCAACTGGAGGATTGCGCCATCTAGTCCGACCACGTCCACCATGAACAATCGACCGACACCGTTGATGAGCAACAGAATCAGTGCAAGGAACAGGGCCCGTTGCCGTGGTCTCAGGTGCGATTCCTTGAACAGATAGGTCCTGCGCCTACCGCCATAAGGCTCTTCCATGGGCTTGTTCACCGGACTGCTCCTGACGACCTGAGGTGTTTCTACGGATAACGCTAGCAATGGAAACGGGTTCGTCCAGAATGTCATCACCGCGTGTTAGGTTGTTTTTGAATAACGCCACTCTCGGACTGGAAACAGCGGCTCAAATCATCGAGGGTATGCGCTGGATTTGCGACAGGCCCGGACAGTGAAGCCAATGAATCGGCCCGCCACCGTGACGCTTCCGTTTTCCCAGCGTCTATGACTTTTATAGCCAGTATTGGCTCTCGGCATCTTGGAAGAGGGAGATATTTATGATCGTTAAACCGCGCGTTCGTGGTTTTGTTTGTGTGACTACCCACCCCACTGGCTGCAAAGCCAACGTCAAGAATCAGATCGACTACGTCCGTGCGCAAGGACAGATCACCGATGGGCCAAAGAATGTCCTGGTGCTCGGCGCATCGACCGGTTACGGGCTGGCTGCGCGCATCACCGCGGCCTTTGGTTGCGGCGCCAAGACGCTGGGTGTGTTCTTCGAACGTGAAAGCGTCGAGGGCAAACTCGGCACCGCCGGCTGGTACAACTCCGCGGCTTTCCACACGTTCGCCGAAGCGGAAGGTCTCTACGCCAAGAGCATCAACGGTGATGCGTTCTCCGATGAAATCAAGCGCCTGACCATCGAGACCATCAAGCGCGACCTGGGCAAGATCGATCTGGTGGTCTACAGCCTCGCGGCACCGCGTCGTACCGATCCGAAAACCGGTGAAGTCTACAGCTCGACGCTCAAGCCGGTCGGCAAGTCGGTGACCCAGCGCGGCCTGAACACCGACAAGGAAGAGGTCAACGTGACCACCTTGGCCGAAGCGACCCAGGAAGAAATCGACGGTACCGTCAAGGTCATGGGTGGCGAAGACTGGCAGATGTGGATCGACGCCCTGCACGAAGCCGGCGTTCTGGCCGAGGGGGCGAAAACCACTGCCTTCACTTACCTGGGCGAAAAGCTGACCCACGACATTTACTGGAATGGCTCCATCGGCGCGGCGAAGAAAGACCTGGACCAGAAAGTCCTGAGCATTCGCGAGCGCTTGGCGGACCTGGGCGGCGATGCACGGGTTTCGGTATTGAAAGCGGTAGTGACCCAGGCCAGCTCGGCAATCCCGATCATGCCGCTGTACCTGTCCTTGCTGTTCAAGGTCATGAAAGAGCAGGGCACACACGAAGGCTGCATCGAGCAGGTCTATGCGCTCTACAAGGACAGCTTGTTCGGTCATCCTCCGGTCATGGACGAAGAAGGGCGTCTGCGCGCCGATTACAAGGAGCTGGCGCCTGAAGTCCAGGAGCGCGTCAAGCTACTCTGGGATCAGGTCAGCAATGAAAACCTTTACGAACTCACCGACTTTGCCGGTTACAAGGCAGAGTTCCTGCGCCTGTTCGGCTTCGGGATCGAAGGGGTGGACTACGAGGCTGACGTCGATCCGGACGTCAAGATCGCCAACCTGGTCCAGGCTTAAGTCTCAAGGGTAAACAGCTGCCTCGACGTCGTGAACGCGAGGCAGCTGCTGTTTGCTGATCATCGAGCCGTTGCTGGATCGGGTGCTGCATCCTTTTCAGCTTCTGCTGGATGCTCGATCGGCCGAAGTTTGAACCGGCAGACATTGCCGCCCCGTACCATGCACTCCGTATGGTCGACTTCGGCCCCCCCCAACGTCCCGATCAACGCCAGATCCAGCTCACACACCACCGGATAGGCCGCGGCCAAGCGGTGGAAGACGCAGTTGTGCGCGACGATTTCCTTGTCGTCGGATGAGCGAAAGAACACCTCCGCTTCGTATCCCGTCTGATTCATGTGTTGCACGATTTTTGTTTCGTCAACCACCTGACGTTCACGGTCCAGTGCCAGTTTGCGGCCCATACGGCGCATCAGCGAAGCCAGTTCGACGGGGCCGATGATGTCGGCCACTTCTTCAATCAACACACTGGCCAGTAACTGATAGTGACGAGGGAACTGCTCCCGCGCATGGTCGGTGAGCTGATACAGCTGCTCCGGTCGCCGGCCTGTCGGACGGGTTTCGCCGCGCAGAACCAGTCCGTCACGCTCCAGAGCCGCCAGATGCTGGCGAATCGCGGTGCGTGTGACAGCCAGTTGCTCAGCCAACTCGTCAATGCTCATACCGCCCGCGTGGTGCAGCAGCGCATTGAGCAGGTCCTGCTGTGTACGGCCCAACCCTTCAAGCATGGTCTGTGCTCGCTCGGTATCAGAACTTGTCCGGGAACTGTTTGACCAGTGCCGCCGTCAGCGTGTCAGCCAGTGCCAGTATATGGACGCGCATCATCTGCCAGGTCTTCGCTTCAGCGGCATAGTCGTGCGCGGCGAGCTGGTCGATCTGGGCGACATGGTGGCCGCCGTGAGCTGCCAGCATCGTCACCAGCGTGCTTTCAGGCAGGTTGGGGTTGGCGCTGGCGAGAAATGCCGCAATGGCTTTGGCATTGCTCGTCAGTTCTGCGACAGAGGCCTGCTGGCCTTTCTTGTCTTTGGCGACAGTGGCGTCGCTGTAATGTTTCACCGCGCCCCAGTGACCGGCAAGCAGCTTGAGCAGTTGATCGGCAGCGGGTTGGCCATACAGTGGCGCGAGGCTGTTGGCGATGCGGGTTGCGTTGTCTACCACCTGAGCGGCGGCGACCTGGGCTTGTTGATGGTTAGCGCTCTGGTTGGCTATCGCGTAATTTCTGGTCCAGAAAATATGCTCGATCCAAAGGCCGCGCAACGACAGGCGCGTGGTGAGCGCGGCGCTCTCGGCTGGTGCAGGCGAGGCGGGGGGAGTTTGACTCCAGACGGGCTGGGCGCAGAGCGCCAGCAGCAGTAAAGCCAAGGTTTTGATATTCATGACGGCACCCTCTTGTCGTGGGATTGTCCAACAATATCAATTGAAGCATATAAATATGTTTTTATTGGATGTGGGCCGGATTTGCAGATCAATGGTCGTCTTGTGCGTCGTTACCCCTGCGTTTACGGCCCAGCGAGGCGAGGTCAATCAACCACAAACAGCTTCGCCCCCGTCTCCGTCGACGACCGGTGAGACTCCGCATTATCCGCCACTTGATAGCTCATGCCGGGTTTCAGCACGAACTGGCGCCCATCTTCGAGTTCAGTGTGCAGTTCGCCTTCAAGGCACAGCAGGATGTGGCCCTTCAAGCACCAGTGGTCTGCCAGGTAATCGGCGGTGTATTCGATCATTCGCACGCGAATTGCGCCGAACTGCTGGGTGCGCCAATAGGCGCTGCCGCGTTCGCCGGCGTGGACGGTGGGTTCGACGGTCGACCAGTCGGTGGTGCCGAACGGGATGGCTGCTATATCCATGGCGAGCTCTTGAAGTCGGGAGAGAGAACCGATTTACGCAGCTGGTGGCAGGTTGTCAATTGACGGGATATCTCCAGAAGCTGAACCCAGACTGTCAGCCTGCAATGTTTCATTATGTTTCAGCTAATCTGGCGGCGTAGGATGCTTGACTCGGATCGTGCATCGCCTCGTTTCCAGCCAAGGGGAACTGAACAATGAAGTTGAACTTCGTCAAAGTCTTTTTGATCACCGGCACGTTGTTGTTGAGTGCGTGCTCTGGCGTGACAACCAGCAGCTGTTTTTCAGACGATTGCCATCAATTCGACGGTCGTAGTGCCAACAAGATGAGTTTTGGTGGAAGCCCGATCGGCAACAGCTTCAATCAATACAGTTCGGGGCTGTTGCAGCACGACTGATTCGGCCATTTGCAAACTGCATACGCCGATGGCAATCATCGGCGTACTGATCTCTGTGTTCCCACAATCCTAAACGTACGGCTGGCCGCTGAATCCCCGTGGGAGCCGTTGCTGGCCCGGCATCTCGCTGAGCCTTTTGATCCAGGACGCGCGCCAGTCAATCGAGGCGTGGGCGACTTTGGCTCTACGCGCCGCTCGACGTGCAGCGTTGCGAGCGTCTTTTCGGGCGTCCTTGAACGCGTCGGTATTGCGGCAGCTGCGGCATTTGACCCGGGAAAATTCAGTCGTAGAGGCGAGGTTGCTGCCATGGCGGCCGCAGGCCAGGTGCCCGGCAGTCTTATAGTGAGTCACCATCGGTGGATCTCCTTTGCAAGGATTTCGGCGTAGCGCACGGGTCACTTGCCACATCCCTGTCGGTGACTCTGCTCTTCTGTCTGCACTCGCTGCCCACTCAACGGTGTGAAGAGGGGCAGAGGCTGCGATCCCATTACTATTAATGACACCTGGGTGACCGACGCGTTCGATCTGAAATGTCGAGGACTGCACGGGGGTGTTTTTCTTCAATACAGGCCTATCAGCGTTCTCCTACTTTGAGCGCCGGGATGTCCCGAAGTTATTGAAGAAGGTGTGCAATGAGTCTGATCATTTCCATGGCCGCGTTTGCGCTGGCGTCGTCGATCACCCCAGGGCCGGTGAACATCGTTGCACTGAGCTCCGGCGCGCAGTACGGCTTTCGCGCCAGCCAACGGCATGTAGCGGGTGCAACGCTGGGGTTTGTGCTGTTGCTGGTGTTGATGGGGTTGGGCCTGCATGAACTGCTAAATCTCTGGCCATCGCTAACGCGGGCGGTGCAGTTGTTCGGGGTGGCGTTCCTGTTGTTCATGGCCTGGAAGCTCGCCACTGACGATGGTCGGCTCAATGCGGGTGATTCAGGGCAAGCGCCGACGATGTTCTACGGCGCGCTGATGCAATGGCTAAACCCGAAAGCCTGGCTGGCCTGTGTCGCAGGGATGGGGGCTTTTGTTGCCGATGGCGAGGCGCAGCTGGTCTGGCAGTTTGCCGCGGTGTATCTGGTGGTCTGCTACCTGTCGGTGGCCTGCTGGGCTTATGCCGGGACCTTTCTGCGACAGTACCTGAGCAATGCCGGCGGTATGCGGTTGTTTAACCGGTTCATGGCGTCGTTGCTGGCGGTGAGTGCAGGTTACTTGCTGTTGCCATAAATCTCGGGCTTCAACCGCGATACTGCCCCGGCGTCGCGGCCAAATGCTGTTTGAACGCTCGCTGAAAATGTGCCTGATCAGAGAACCCGGCTTCCAGCGCCACGTCGGCAATCAACTTGCCTCGACGCAGTTGGCTGCGGGCGAACTGGATGCGATGGTTGACCAGAAACGCGTGGGGTGTCATGCCGTAATGCTGCTTGAAAGCACGGATCAGGTACGACGCAGACAGATCTGCCGCCTCGCAGATGTCTTCGAGTTTCAGCGACAGGGTGCAGTTGTCGCGGATGTACTCGGCCGCTCGCTCCAGCTTGAGGTTGGGTTCGCGAACGCTCAATTCAGCCGGATTGAGCGTTTGCTGCACTTGAGTAAAAAACGCTACGGCGGCACTGTGTTTTTGCAGCGTCTCCAGCTGTTCGTCGAGCAGTACGTCATACAGCTGATTGAGCCCGCTAAACAGCCCGGCGTCGTTGCAGTGGGTGGTTGAAAAGCGCCGAAAGTCCAGCTCTTTGCTGAACCCCAGTTGATGCTGAAGGTCGTTCAACCACGGCGTATCGACATACAGCATGCGATAAGACCAGGGCTGATTGTCGATCGGGTTACAGGCATGGACATCGCCGGGGTTCATCAGCACCACGGTGCCGCTGCCGACTTCAAACGCGGCGTGTTCATGGAGATAGGTGCTGCGCCCGGCGGTGATCGCACCGATGGAAAAAAACTCGTGGGAATGTCGGGCGTAACAGACTTCGCGGCCATCGGCGATGGAGCGTGCTTCGATGAAGGGCAGTGCGTCATCGCGCCAGAAGCGAGGGGCTTTGTCGGCATTTTTGGCGATGGCGTGTTTCATCCGCGAGCGTCCTTTGGCAGTTCAGTTGGGGAGTGTATTAGCTCTCGCCATTAAAGGCTCGCTCGAGTGTGGCGATGTCGAGTTTCTCCATCTGCAACATCGCCTGCATGACGCGCTGGGATTTGGCGGTGTCCCTGTCGGTCATCATTTCCATCATCACCACCGGCACGATTTGCCAGGACAGGCCGAACTTGTCCTTGAGCCAGCCGCATTGCTGGGCCTTTTTGTCACCACCGGCAGACAGCGCATTCCAGAAGTGGTCGATTTCATACTGGGTATGGCAGTTGACCTGGAACGAGACGGCCTCGTTAAAGCGAAACACCGGGCCGCCATTGAGTGCGGTAAAGGTCTGGCCATCGAGCATGAAGCTGACAGTCATCACTGAACCCTCGGGCCGGCCATGGAGCTCGAAACCGACCTTGCCATAGTGAGTGATGGCGGTAATGGTCGAGTGCTCGAACACCGAACAGTAGAACTGTGCAGCGGCTTCGGCCTGATCGTCGAACCACAGGCAGGGCGTGAGTTTCTGAATGCGCGACATGAAGGTTCTCCTCCAGGAATGATCAGGCTGGACTATTAGCGTAGTCAGCCGGTGATCGTCAGGCGTAACCGTCAATCGACAAGCCGCGGGTGTAGGTCGGTTGATGGTTTGAAACACAGGGCTGCTTCCTGGGAAGTGGCCCCTTTTTGTGACCGGTGGTCGCGCAAACCAAGGCTTCGGGAAAATTGCGCTTAGCTCAATGGATAAACCGAGGCGCGCGTAGGCAGTCGTTGCCACAGTGACGCCATGAAAGGACATCAGTGAGTGACTGAGGAGACCGCCGTGCTGACGCTCAATATCAATGGCAAAGACCAATCCCTGGACGTGCCCGGCGACATGCCGCTGTTGTGGGTATTGCGCGATGTCGCGCACTTGACCGGCACCAAGTTCGGTTGCGGCATGGCCCAGTGCGGCGCCTGCACGGTGCATGTCGACGGCGCGCCGTTGCGCTCCTGCATCACTCCGGCGGCAGCCGTCGCCAACGGGCAAAAAATCCTCACCATCGAAGGCTTGTCGAGCGACGGTTCGCACCCGGTGCAACGCGCCTGGTCTGAGATCGACGTGGTGCAATGCGGTTATTGTCAGTCGGGGCAGATCATGTCGGCGGCGGCTTTATTGGCGAAAATCCCGTCGCCGAGCGACAGCGATATCGATCAGGCGCTGTCGGGCAATATCTGTCGGTGCGGGACCTACCCGCGCATTCGTGCGGCGGTCAAACGTGCTGCGCAAATCGGGGAGGCATAACGATGAATGCGAAGATCGAGACTTCTCGACGGGATTTTTTGAAAAGCACTGCCGTGCTCGGTGCAGGGCTGGTGGTGGCGTTTGTCATTCCGGGAGCCAATCGCTTTGCCCAGGCGGCATCGACGCCGGACGCGGTGTTCGCCCCCAATGCCTTTTTGCGCATCGCGCCCGATGGCAGCGTGACCATTCTGTTGGGGCACTCCGAAATGGGGCAGGGGATCTGGACGGGCCTGACCATGTTGATCGCCGAAGAGCTGGATGCCGACTGGACGAAAATCCACGTCGAGCATGCACCGGCATCGGCAGCCGATTATGGTTTGCCGGCCTTTGGCGGCATGCAGATCACCGGTGGCTCGACCTCGACCTGGATGGAATTCGACCGCTACCGTCAGGCTGGCGCTGCCGCACGCTTGATGTTGATCGAGGCCGCCGCCAAGCGCTTCAACGTCGCACCCTCGAAGATACGAACCGAACCGGGCGTGGTGATTGCCGGCGATCAGCGCGCCACTTACGGTGAGTTGGCCAATGACGCCGGCCAACTGCCGGTGCCCGATCCGGCGTCGATCAAGCTCAAGGACGCCAAGGACTGGAAGATCATCGGCAAACCGACCAAGCGCCTGGATACCCCGGAAAAAATCACCGGCCAGGCGAAATTCGGCATGGATGTGCAGTTCGATGGATTGCTGACGGCCGTGGTTGCACGCCCGCCGGTATTTGGCGGCAGCGTCAAATCATTCGATGGCGCAGCGGCATTGGCGCTGCCGGGCGTGCATAAAGTCGTGCAGGTGCCGACGGGCATAGCCGTGGTGGCCGATCATTATTGGGCCGCCAAACTCGGCCGCGATGCGCTGAAAATCGACTGGGACCTGGGACCCAATGCCGGGCTCGACAGTGATGCCTTGCTGCAAAATTTCCGCAAGCTCGCCGCGATCCCCGGCACTCCGGCCAGCCAGGCGGGCGACATCAGCGCCGCGCTGAGCAAGGCGGTGAAGACGATTGATGTTGAATACAGCGTTCCTTATCTGGCCCATGCACCGATGGAGCCACTCAACTGCACGGTGAAAATCACCCCGGACAAATGCGAGATCTGGACCGGTACTCAATTCCAGACGCTGGACCAAATGATTGCGGGGAAAATCACCGGGCTCAAACCCGAGCAGGTCGAGATTCATACCGAATTTCTCGGCGGTGGTTTTGGTCGTCGAGCCAATCCGACATCGGACTTTGTCAGCGAGGCGGTGCAAGTCGCGAAGGCGGCCGTTGCGCCAGTGAAAACCGTCTGGTCGCGGGAGGATGACATACGCGGTGGTTACTACCGCTCGGCGTTCCTCCATCACGCGCGCATTGGCCTGGATGCCAAGGGCATGCCCCAGGCCTGGCAGCACGTACTGGTCGGGCAGTCGATCATGGACGGCACCCCATTCGAGGCGACGATGGTCAAGAATGGCGTCGATGCGACCTCGGTCGAAGGTGTGGCCGACAGTCCGTATATCAAGGGCCTGGACAACCACCTGGTCGATCTGCATTCGCCGAAAACCGGCATCAGCGTGTTGTGGATGCGTTCCGTGGGGCACACGCACACCGCATTTGTCGTCGAGTCACTGATCGATGAACTGGCCACGGCGGCCGGCAAGGACCCGGTGGAGTACCGACGGGCCTTGCTCAAGAAGCATCCGCGACATCTCGGGGTACTGAATCTGGCGGTAGAGAAGGCCAACTGGAAGGCGCCGCTGCCTGCGGGGCACGCATTGGGCGTGGCGGTGCATGAGTCTTTTGGCAGTTACGTTGCGCAGGTGGCCGAGGTGTCCCAGGACAACCTGAAGATCCGCGTGCACCGCGTGGTTTGTGCGGTCGATTGCGGCGTTGTGGTGAACCCGGCGAGCATCGCCGCGCAGATGGAATCGGGCATCACCTTTGGCCTGGGGTTCACCTTGCACAGCAAGCTGACTTTCAAGGACGGGAAAGTGGTGCAGTCCAATTACCATGACTTTCAGGTGTTGCGTCTGAATGAAATGCCCGTGGTCGAGGTGCACATCGTCCCCAGCACCGAAAAACCGGGCGGCATCGGCGAGACCGGGGTACCACCGACGGCACCGGCGGTGGCCAATGCGGTGTTCGCCCTGACCGGGCAACGCTTGCGTGAACTGCCCTTGCAACTGGCAGGTGTGTGAGCTGAGGCGACAGATCGGTCTGTCACCCCTTCAAGTGTTGGGCAGGCGCGGGAGGACCGTGCCCGCCTATGGGAAGTCAGGCGGGGCGGGTTTTCGGCGCGGGAGCCGTGCGTAGGCTGTTTAATGTCGCGGCCAATTGATCGGCGGTCCAAAGCAGGTGCCTATCGTTCCTGAATCCCCCAATCATCTGCAATCCAACCGGCAACAGACCTTCTGTGCGGTTCAGTGGGATGTTCACCTGAGGCAAGCCGAAAGCCCCCCAGAACTTGATGAAGTCGGACGGCCCGGTAGACTCAAGCCCTAATGGCGCGACGATACCGCAACTGACGCTGAGCATCGCATCGAACGGTTGGCAATAGCGCGCCAACTGCGGCGCGAGCAGACTAAGGCGCGCTTTGGCGGCGGACTCTTGCTCCCAGTCCGTTGCTGCCGCACGTTCGAACATCTGCAGCACGGAGTCGCTGAGTTGGGTGCGATGGGCATGAAACTCCTTGGACAGCGAGCGTGCGCCTTCGCAATCATTGATTAATGCGTGATCGTCAAACACCCTGGCGAATGGCGCGGGTAGCTGCACTTCGTGCACCTGATGCCCTGCGCAGCGAAGTTGCTCGATGGCAGTCTCAAATGCGTCGGCAACCTGTGGTTCGACCTGGCTCCAGCGAGGGGTTCGGCATAGACCCAGTCGTAAATGACGGTGCTCGCCGGTTTGCGCGGTAAAACCCGGAATCAGTACACGCGCGACGCATTCGAGGTCGCGTACCGAACGGCCGTACCAACCGACGGTGTCGAAGCTATGAGCCAGTGGTTTGACACCTTCAAGGGAAACCAGTCCAAGTGAAGGTTTGAAGGCGTAAAGACCACAATAGGCAGCGGGTTTGAGCAGCGATCCTGCGGTCTGTGTTCCCAGTGCGAGGGCAAAGAAACCGGCTGCCATCCCGGCCGCCGAGCCTGCACTGGAGCTGCCGGGGGTATGTGCAAGATGATGGGGGTTTCGTGTCGGGCCCGTGTGCATGTACGCAAATTCAGTGGTGTGGGTTTTACCCATGACCACCGCCCCTGCCTGACGTAGCAAGGTGACCACATGGGCGTCTCGTGAGGGCTGATGCCCTGTGTAAATCGACGAATGGAACTGTGTAGGCTGATCGGCACTGTCAAAGATATCCTTGATACCTACCGGTACACCTGCCAGCAGCCCTTGGTGGTTCTCTTGGGCAAGCTTTCCGGCTTGAGCGCGCACACGTTGCGGGTTGAACGCAGCGAATGCATGTACCTGCGGCTCGTGCTCCTCAATGCGCGTCAAGAAGTGTTCGGCTACCGAGGTGGCAGTCGCCAAGCCACTGCGAATCGTATCGCCGATGCTGGTCGCATCCAGTTCGTTGAGTGAGCCATCGCTGTCATTGGCGTTCGCCAGCAAGGGCGAGGTGCTGCTGCTCATTTGGCGAACAACTGGTCGATGTCCTTGAACGCCTTGAACTCCAGCGCGTTGCCGCACGGGTCGAACAGAAACATCGTCGCCTGTTCGCCTACCAGTCCCTTGAAGCGAATACCGGGCTCGATCACGAAGCGCGTGCCCAGCGATGTGAGCCGTTCGGCCAGGGATTCCCATTCTTCCATCGACAGCACCACGCCGAAATGCGGGACCGGCACGTCGTGACCGTCCACGGCATTGGTGTGGGCTGATTCCTGGGTGGCGGTTTTCGGGTGTTCGTGGATGACCAATTGGTGGCCGAAAAAGTTGAAGTCCACCCAGTGCTCGCTGGAGCGTCCTTCCTCCAGGCCGAACACCTGGCCATAGAAAAGCCGCGCGGCTGCAAGGTCATACACTGGAATGGCCAGATGAAAAGGGGAGAGACGCATGGTGTTCAAGCCTCGATGACAGGAGAGTTGAGCTGATTCTAATCTTGTGATTTTTGATTAAAAGACGATAATTTTTGCCTCCAGCTCAAATAAAATCGATCAATCGAGGCGCTCATGCTGCGTGAACTGAAAACCTTCATCGCCGTGACTCGCTATGGCACGTTCGCCGCAGCCGGCATGCACATTGGCCTCACGCAATCGGCCGTCAGCGCGCAAATGCGCAACCTGGAGCAGGCGTTGGGTATTCGCCTGTTTGACCGCACCGGGCGTCAGGCCATCCTCAACGCGGCCGGGCAGCGAGCGTTGCCGATGGCCCGGGAAATCCTCGAAACTTTTCAGCGCATGGCCGTCAGTGACGACGTCAGCGAGTTTCGCGGCGAATTGAGGGTCGGCGCTGTGGCGACCGCCCAAACCGGTTTGCTGCCCCAGGCATTGCTGCGCTTGCGGCAGCAGGCACCGATGCTCGAGCCGAAACTGGTGCCCGGCGTGTCACTCAACCTGTTGAGTCAGGTCGACGCTGGCGAGCTTGATCTGGCGATCCTGATCAAGCCACCCTTTGAACTGCCCAAGGAACTGTCGGCCCAGGTGATTCGGCAGGAGCCGTTTGTGTTGATCGTGCCGCCGAACCTTGAGGGCGAGGATCCTTTGCAGATACTCAGCACACATCCACAGGTGCGTTATGACCGCAATTCGTTCGGTGGACGGCTGGTGACACGCTTTCTGCGCGAGCAGCAGATCGAGGTCAAAGTCGCGCTGGAGCTGGATGAGCTGGAAGCGATTGTGAAAATGGTCGAGTGCGGGCTGGGGGTCGCGTTGATTCCCCGGGCGGGGCTTTGGCTGGACTATGGCGCAAAGGTCAGGATCATCTCGCTGGGCGAACTGACGTTCTATCGGGAGATCGTGCTGTTGCAGCGCTACAGCCAGCGTACACAACCGATCCAGCAGCTGTTTGCGCGATGTTTGTCTGATTTCGAAGGTTGAACACACATCCTGTGGGAGCGGGCTTGCTCGCGAAGACGGTGTACGACGCGAGGAATATGTCGCTCGACATGACGCTTTCGCGAGCAAGCCCGCTCCCACATTGAATTGCGTCAGCCTTGAAATCGCATGCACAAGAAACCCGCCAATCGGCGGGTTTCTTGTTAACGCGTGAAGATCACTCTTCGATGTTGCCCATGGCGGTGGTGTTGAAGCCGCCGTCCACGTACATGATTTCGCCGCTGATGCCGGACGCCAGGTCCGAGCACAGGAAGGCGCCGGCATTGCCGACTTCGTCGATGGTGACGTTGCGACGCAGCGGTGTTTGCGCTTCGTTGGCGGCCAGCATTTTACGGAAGTTCTTGATGCCGGAAGCGGCGAGGGTGCGGATCGGGCCAGCCGATACGGCGTTGACGCGGGTGCCTTCCGGGCCCAGGGAGCCGGCCAGGTAACGTACGCCAGCTTCCAGCGAAGCCTTGGCCATGCCCATCACGTTGTAGTTCGGCATGGTGCGCTCGGCGCCCAGGTACGACAGGGTCAGCAGGCTGCCATTACGGCCTTTCATCATCTCGCGGCCCGCTTTGGCCAGGGCCACGAAGCTGTAGGCGCTGATGTCGTGAGCGATACGGAAACCTTCACGGGTGGTGGCTTCGGTGAAGTCGCCGTCCAGTTGGTCGCCCGGAGCGAAGCCAACGGAGTGCACGATGCAGTCCAGGCCGTCCCATTTTTTGCTCAGTTCTTCAAAAACCCTGGCGATTTCTTCATCGCTGGCCACGTCGCACGGGAAGCACAGCTCAGGGCTCGAACCCCAGCCTTGTGCGAACTCTTCGACACGACCCTTGAGTTTGTCGTTCTGATAAGTGAAGGCAAGCTCAGCGCCCTCGCGATGCATGGCGGCAGCGATGCCGGATGCGATGGACAGCTTGCTGGCGACACCGACGATCAGTACGCGCTTACCGGCGAGAAAACCCATGTGTTGCTCCTCTTTCAGGTTATTGCGCAGTGGCTGGTGCCAGGAAAGCGGCCTCCAGCAACTGCTGTGTATAAGGATGTTGCGGTGCGGCAAAGATACCTTGCGCGTCACCTTGTTCGACCACTTGGCCGTGCTTGATCACCATCAACTGGTGACTCAGCGCTTTAACCACCGCCAGGTCATGGCTGATGAACAGATACGTCAGGTTGTACTTGCTTTGCAGTGAGCGCAGCAGTTCAACCACTTGGCGTTGCACGGTGCGGTCGAGGGCCGAGGTCGGCTCGTCCAGCAAGATCAACGCCGGTTTCAGTACCAGGGCTCGGGCAATGGCGATTCTCTGCCGTTGCCCGCCGGAAAACTCGTGGGGATAGCGGTGCCGGGTTGCCGGGTCCAGACCGACTTCCTTGAGTACCGCGATAATCGCCAGCTCCTGCTCGGTCTCTGTACCGATCCGGTGTATCCGCAGGCCTTCGCCGACGATCTGGCTCACGCTCATCCGTGGGCTCAGGCTCCCGAAGGGGTCCTGAAACACCACCTGCATTTCCCGCCGTAGCGGCCTTACCTGTTGTTGCGAAAGGCAATCCAACGACTTGCCTTCAAAACGGATCGCGCCTTTGCTGGCAATCAACCGCAAAATCGCCAGACCCAGCGTGGACTTGCCCGAACCGCTCTCGCCGACAATGCCCAGGGTCTGCCCCTGGGGCAGGCTGAAGTTGATTCCGTCCACCGCTTTGACGTAATCGACGGTGTGGCGCAAAAAGCCTTTTTTGATCGGGAACCAGACTTTCAGGTCCTCGACTTGCAGCAGTGGCGGGCCGATGACATTGGTTGCCGGGTTGCCACGAGGCTCCGCTGCCAGCAGCTCCCGGGTGTAAGGATGCTGCGGCGCGCGGAACAACTCCTCGCACGACGCCTGTTCGACGATGCAACCCTTTTGCATGACACATACGCGATGCGCGACTCTTTGGACCAGGTTCAAGTCGTGGCTGATCAGCAGCAGCGCCATGCCCAGACGGGCCTGCAGCTCCTTGAGCAGTTCGAGGATTTTCAGCTGAACCGTCACGTCCAGTGCGGTGGTCGGTTCGTCGGCGATCAGCAGTTCCGGTTCGTTGGCCAGGGCCATGGCGATCATCACGCGCTGACGCTGGCCACCGGACAATTCATGGGGCAGGGCCCTGAGCCGTTTGTGCGGCTCGGGAATCCCCACCAGTTCCAGCAGATCCAGGGTGCGCTGGGTCGCGACCTTGCCGGTCAGGCCTTTGTGAATGCCCAGTACCTCGTTGATCTGTTTCTCGATCGAGTGCAGCGGGTTCAGCGAGGTCATCGGCTCCTGAAAGATCATTGCAATCCGGTTGCCACGAATGTGCCGGATGGTTTTCTCTTTCAGCGACAGCAGGTCATGCCCGGAGTAGGTGATGGTGCCGGTGGGGTGGCGCGCCAAGGGGTAGGGCAGCAGGCGCAGGATCGAGTGCGCCGTCACCGATTTGCCGGAGCCGCTTTCGCCGACCAACGCCAGGGTTTCACCGCGCTTGATGTCGAAGCTGACGCCTTCCACCACCCGTTGCACGCTTTCGCCGACCACAAACTCGACAGAGAGGTTGCGCACCTCGATCAGATTGTCCTGATTCATTTCACTTCCTCGGGTCGAAGGCATCGCGAGCGGACTCGCCGATAAACACCAGCAAACTCAACATCAGCGCCAGCACCGCAAAGGCGCTCATGCCCAGCCACGGCGCTTGCAGGTTGGATTTGCCCTGAGCCACCAGTTCACCCAGCGATGCACTGCCTGCCGGCAGGCCGAAGCCGAGGAAGTCCAGCGCGGTCAGGGTGCCGATAGCGCCCGTGAGGATGAATGGCATGAACGTCATGGTCGAGACCATGGCGTTGGGCAGGATGTGCTGGAACATGATTGCGCCGTTTTGCATCCCCATCGCGCGCGCGGCGCGTACGTATTCCAGGTTACGCCCACGCAGGAACTCGGCGCGGACCACGTCAACCAGGCTCATCCAGGAAAACAGCAGCATGATCCCCAGCAGCCACCAGAAGTTTGGCTGCACGAAACTGGCGAGGATGATCAGCAGGTACAACACCGGCAAACCCGACCAGATCTCCAGGAAGCGCTGCCCGGCCAGATCGACCCAGCCGCCATAGAAGCCCTGCAAGGCACCGGCAATCACGCCGATGATCGAACTGAGAATGGTCAGCGTCAGCGCAAACAGCACTGACACCCGGAAGCCGTAAATCACCCGCGCCAGCACGTCGCGGCCCTGATCGTCGGTGCCCAGCAGATTGTCTGCCGAAGGCGGTGCCGGGGCCGGGACTTTCAGGTCGTAGTTGATGCTTTGGTAACTGAACGGGATCGGCGCCCACAAAGTCCAGGCGTCCTTGGCCTTGAGCAGTTCGCGGATGTAGGGGCTCTTGTAGTTGGCTTCCAGCGGGAATTCGCCGCCGAAGGTGGTTTCCGGGTAGCGCTTGAGTGCCGGGAAATACCATTGGCCGTCGTAATGCACCGCCAGCGGCTTGTCGTTGGCGATCAGCTCGGCACCGAGGCTCGCGCCAAACAGGATCAAAAACAGCCACAGCGACCACCAGCCGCGTTTGTTGGCCTTGAACCGTTCGAAACGTCGGCGATTGAGAGGGGACAGGTTCATCTCAATGCTCCCGGTGTTCGAAGTCGATCCGTGGATCGACCAGGGTGTAGGTGAGGTCGCCGATCAGTTTTACCACCAGCCCCAGCAGGGTGAAGATGAACAGGGTGCCGAACACCACCGGGTAGTCGCGGTTGATCGCTGCTTCAAAACTCATCAGGCCCATGCCGTCGAGCGAGAAGATCACTTCTACCAGCAACGAACCAGTGAAGAAAATCCCGATGAAGGCCGAAGGGAAACCAGCGATCACCAGCAGCATGGCGTTGCGGAACACATGGCCGTAGAGCACGCGATGGCGGGTCAGGCCCTTGGCCTTGGCGGTGACGACGTACTGTTTGTTGATCTCGTCGAGGAAGCTGTTTTTGGTCAACAGGGTCATGGTTGCGAAGTTACCGATCACCAGTGCCGTCACCGGCAGCGCGATGTGCCAGAAGTAATCGCGGACCTTGCCCATCCAGCTCAATTCACCGAAGTTGTTCGAGGTCAGGCCGCGCAGGGGGAACCAGTCCAGGTAACTGCCGCCGGCAAATACCACGATCAACAGGATCGCAAACAGGAACGCCGGGATCGCGTAACCGACGATGATCGCCGAGCTGGTCCACACGTCGAAATGGCTGCCGTGCCGGGTAGCCTTGGCGATCCCCAGCGGGATCGACACCAGGTACATGATCAGCGTGCTCCAGAGCCCGAGGGAGATCGACACCGGCATCTTTTCCTTGATCAGGTCGATGACCTTGGCGTCGCGGAAGAAGCTGTCGCCGAAATCCAGGGTGGCGTAGTTCTTGATCATGATCCACAAGCGTTCCGGCGCCGACTTGTCGAAGCCGTACATGTGCTCGATTTCCTTGACCAGCGCCGGGTCCAGGCCCTGGGCGCCGCGATAGCTGGAACCGGCCACCGAGACTTCAGCTCCGCCGCCGGCAATGCGGCTGGTAGCGCCTTCGAAGCCTTCGAGCTTGGCGATCATCTGTTCCACCGGGCCGCCGGGGGCCGCCTGGATGATCACGAAGTTGATCAGCAGAATGCCGAACAGGGTTGGAATGATCAGCAACAGTCGCCGAAAAATATACGCCAGCATCTTATTGCTCCATGCCCGCAGGATCGGCTTGTTCTTTGGTCAGCACTTCGATCGCAGGTTTAGCGTCGGGCTTGATCCACCAGGTGGAAATGCCCACGTCATTGGTCGGTGAGGTTTTCGGGTGGCCAATGTGATTCCAGTAGGCCACGCGCCAGGTCTTGATGTGCCAGTTGGGGATCACGTAATAGCCCCATTGCAACACCCTGTCGAGCGCCCGGGCATGGGCTACCAGGCTTTTGCGCGAGTCGGCGTTGATCAGCTCTTCGACCAGTTCATCGACTACCGGGTCTTTCAGGCCCATGTAATTGCGGCTGCCGGGTTTGTCGGCGCTTTCGGACTTCCAGAATTCGCGCTGTTCGTTACCCGGTGAGCTGGACTGCGGGAAGCTGCCAACCACCATGTCGAAGTCGCGCGAGCGCACGCGGTTGATGTACTGCGACACGTCGACCCGACGAATCACCAGGTCGATCCCCAGGTCGCTCATGTTGCGTTTGAACGGCAACAGCACCCGCTCGAACTCGGTCTGCGCCAGCAGGAATTCGATGCTGACCGGTTTGCCATTGGTATCGACCATCTTGTCGTCGACGATTCGCCAGCCGGCTTCCTGCAACAGTTGATAGGCCTTGCGCTGTTGGGCACGGATCATTCCGCTGCCGTCACAGACGGAGTTCTGGAACGCTTCGCTAAAGACCTGATCGGGGATCTTGCCCCGGAACGGATCGAGGATCGCCAGTTGATCCTGATCCGGCAGACCGGTGGCGGCCATTTCCGAGTTTTCGAAGTAGCTGCGGGTGCGCGCGTAGGCGCCGTTGAACAGCTGCTTGTTGGTCCATTCAAAATCCAGTAACAGGCTCAGGGCCTGACGCACGCGTACGTCCTGGAACACCGGGCGGCGCAGGTTGAAGACAAAGCCCTGCATGCCGGTGGGGTTACCGTTAGGGATCTGTTCCTTGATCAGGCGACCCTCGGTAACGGACGGCGTGTTGTAGGCGTTGGCCCAGTTTTTCGCGCTCATCTCCAGCCAGTAATCGAACTGTCCGGCCTTTAGCGCTTCCAGCGCGACGGTGTTGTCGCGGTAGTAATCGATGGTCATGTTGTCGAAGTTGTAAAAGCCCCGATTGACCGGCAGGTCCTTGCCCCAGTAGTCCTTGACCCGCTCATAGCGGATCGAACGCCCGGCCTTGACCTCGCTGACCTTGTACGGGCCGCTGCCCAGCGGAATCTCCAGATTGCCCTTGCTGAAGTCGCGGTGTTCCCACCAGTGCTTGGGCAATACCGAGAGCTGTCCAAGGATCAGCGGCAGCTCGCGGTTGCTGGTGTGCTTGAAGGTGAACAGCACCCGCAACGGGTCCTCGGCGATCACGTTGTCGACGTCGCTGTAGTAATCGCGATACAGCGGCGAGCCGCTTTTCATCAGGGTCTGGAAGCTGAACACCACGTCTTCGGCGCGCACCGGATGGCCGTCATTAAAGCGCGCCTCGGGGCGCAGGTAGAAGCGCACCCAGCTGTTGTCCGGGGCCTTTTCGATTTTGCCGGCGATCAAGCCGTATTCGGTAAATGGCTCATCCAGCCCGTGTTTGGCCAGGGTGTCGTAGATCAGGCTAATGTCATCGGCGGCCACGCCCTTGCTGATGAACGGGTTGAGGCTGTCGAAGCCACCGAAGCCGGCCTGACGGAAGATCCCGCCCTTGGGCGCGTCCGGGTTCACGTAGTCGAAATGCTTGAAATCGACCGGGTATTTCGGCGGCTCGTTGTACAGGGTCAGGGCGTGCTGCGGGGCAGCGTGGGCCGTGCAGGCAAGCCCTGCAAAGACCAGACCCAGCAGGGTACGCAAACGCATCATTGGGCTTTCTCCGAAGTCTTCAGCCACCACGCATTCAGCCCCAGGGTGTAGGGCGGCGTGGTGACGAAGGCGAACCGGTTGCGGTACGCCAGGCGATGATAATTGATATACCAGTTGGGGATGCAGTAGTGCTGCCACAGCAGCACCCGGTCCAGCGCTTTGCCGGCCGCCAGTTGCTCGTCACGGGATTTTGCCGCGAGCAGTTGTTCCAGCAAATGATCGACCACCGGGTTGGCAACGCCCGCGTAATTCTTGCTGCCCTTGACCGAGGCCTGGCTCGAGTGGAAGTACTGCCACTGCTCAAGTCCGGGGCTGAGGGTCTGGTCGAGGGTCATCAGGATCATGTCGAAATCGAACTGGTCCAGACGCTGCTTGTATTGGGCACGGTCGACGGTGCGCAGGTGCGCGTCAATACCGATACTGGCGAGGTTCTCGGCGTAGGGCTGGAGAATGCGCTCCAGGTTCGGATTGACCAGCAGGATCTCGAAACGCAGTGGCTGCCCGGCAGCATTCTGCAGGCGCTGGCCATTGAGCTTCCAGCCAGCCTCGGCGAGCAAACCCAGCGCCCGGCGCAGGGTTTCCCGGGGGATGCCGCGGCCGTCGGTCTGCGGCAGGCTGAAGGGCTCGGTGAACAGCTTGGCGGGGAGCTGATCGCGGTAGGGCGAGAGCATCAGCCATTCATGACCGACCGGAACGCCTGTGGCTGTGAACTCGCTGTTGGGGTAATAACTCATGGCCCGTTTGTAGGCACCGCTGAACAGGGCGCGGTTGGTCCATTCGAAGTCGAACATCAAGCCGAGGGCTTCACGCACCTTGTCGTCGGCGAACGTGCCGCGCCGGGTGTTCATGAACAGGCCTTGGGTCTGGGTTGGAATCTGGTGGTCGATCTGCGCCTTGATCACCTCGCCACGCCGCACGGCCGGGAAGCTGTAGCCATTGGCCCAGTTCTTGGCCTGGTGCTCGATGTAGATATCGAACTCGCCGGCCTTGAATGCCTCGAACGCGACGTCGCTGTCGCGGTAAAACTCGACCTCGACGCGATCATAGTTGTACTTGCCGCGGTTGACCGGCAGGTCCTTGCCCCAGTAATCCTTGACCCGCTCGAACACCAGTTGCCGCCCCGGCTGAACCTCGGTGATGCGGTAAGGGCCACTGCCCAGCGGCGGTTCGAAGGTGGTCGCCTTGAAGTCGCGACCTTCCCAGTAATGCTGCGGCAACACCGGCAACTCGCCCAGGCGCTGGATCAGCAAAGGATTACCGGCACGCTTGAACACGAAACGGATGCGCTGTGGGTTGAGGATGTCGACCCGCTGCACTTCCTGAAGATTGGTACGGTATTGCGGATGACCTTCCTTGAGCAACAAGCGATAGGAAAACGCGACGTCGTAGGCAGTGATCGGCGTGCCGTCGTGAAAGCGTGCTTGTGGGCGCAGGTTGAACACTACCCAGCTGCGGTCTTCGCTGTATTCGACAGACTGGGCGATCAACCCGTAACTGGAGGCAGGTTCATCGCCGGACGGCGCGTACTGCCCCGTACCGACCATCAACGGTTCGTTCAGCTCGTTGATGCCGTACTGCAGAAAGTTCGGGGTCGCGACCGGGCTGGTGCCCTTGAAGGTGTAGGGGTTGAGCGTATCGAAGGTGCCAAATGCCATGACCCGCAATGTACCGCCCTTGGGCGCTTGCGGATTGACCCAGTCGAAGTGGGTGAATTTGGCCGGGTACTTGAGTGTGCCGAACTGCGCATAACCATGGCTTTCGCTGATCGTTGCGCTTGCGGGGAAGCTCAAGGCCAGACTGATTAGGAGCAGGAGGGGACGTATCAAGGCAGAGATCCGGTCCAGGCGGCTTGGGCTTTGTGGACCGTACAGTAACAGCTTGTATCGACAGGAAAAAGGTAGGGAATTAAAGCACTCAACAGGCGGCAATTCCTGTGGCGAGGGGGCTTGTCGGAACGCCGCACCGCCCCGTTCGACGGCGCAGCCGTCGCAAATACGGCTGGCTCAATGTGCAGGGTGAAAAATGTTTCAGGGCCGCTTCGCGGCCCAACGGGGGCAAGCCCCCTCACCACAAAAGCCCGGCTGCGGACTGTCTTAACGCGGGGAAGAAACCGTCAGCACCTGTCCAGGCTTGAGGGCCTGGCCAACACGTGGATTCCAGCGCTTGAGGTGTTGCATCTCAACGTTGAAGCGCTTGGCGACGATGTACAGCGAGTCGCCTTGCTTGACCTTGTATTGGGTCTGCTTCTTGCTGTTGGCTGCAACCACCGTGCTGATGCGTCCACCGCTGCGCTTGCTCTTGCTGGTGTCTCGCATCACCAGGGTCTGGCCAACCTTGAGGTCCTTGCCGTTCAGCTTGTTCCAGTGTTGCAGGTCCTTGACCTCGACTTTGTTGGCCTTGGCGATCTGCGTCAGGTTGTCGCCGCGTTTGACCCGGTAGCTGCGCTTGAGCGTTGCCAGCTCGCGGTCGTCTGCACCTTCGAAAACCGGTTTGAGCGGACGCTGGCTGATCAGCTCTTCGGGTTTCATGGTCGACAGGCTGGCGGTCAGCAACTGCGCCTTGGACGTCGGCACCAGCAGGTGCTGGGGACCGTCGATGGTGGTGCGTTGCTTGAAGGCCGGGTTGAGCTGGAACAGTTCGTCTTCGTCGATATTGGCCACCGCGGCAACCTTGGACAGGTCCATGCGCTGGTTGATTTCGACGACTTCAAAATAGGGTTGGTTGGCGATCGGGTTGAGGTTCACGCCATAGGCTTCTGGCGACAGCACGACTTGTGACAAGGCCAGTAGCTTGGGTACATAGGCCTGGGTTTCCGCCGGCAGTGGCAGGTTCCAGTAGTCGGTTGGCAGGCCGAGCTTTTCGTTGCGCTCGATGGCCCGGCTGACCGTGCCTTCACCGGCGTTGTAGGCCGCCAGGGCCAGCAGCCAGTCACCGTTGAACATGTCGTGCAGGCGGGTCAGGTAGTCCATCGCCGCGATGGTCGAGGCGGTAATGTCGCGACGGCCGTCATAGAAGCGGGTTTGACGCAGGTTGAAGTAACGCCCGGTGGACGGGATGAACTGCCACAGGCCGACCGCATCGGCGCGCGAATAGGCCATTGGGTTGTAGGCGCTTTCAATCACCGGCAACAGCGCCAGTTCCAGCGGCATGTTGCGTTCTTCAAGGCGTTCGACGATGTAGTGGATGTACAGGCTGCCACGTTCGCTGGCGCCTTGCAGAAACGATGGATTGCTGGCGAACCACAGGCGCTGTTGCTCGATGCGCGGGTTGACGCCCAGCCCGTCCTGCAACTGGAAGCCCTGGCGCATGCGCTCCCAGACGTCCTGCGCGGCTTGTGGGCTTGGCTTCTCGTTGATCCAGATAGGTTTTTGTTTGGTCCGGGTAGAAAGCGTATGTGCCACGTCGGTTTGTGGCACCTGACTGGTGCTTTGGCAGCCCGCCAGGGTGGCGGACACAGCCACCGCGATGGCTTGAGCCAAGCGGGTCAATGCGTCTGAATTGATGGATTTACGAATAGATGACGACATTGGCTGGAAGTTAGTTCCGGGCAAAAATGTCGGGCGATTCTAGAAAGCGTACGGGGTGCGGTCAACCATTCAGAATTTTTGTACCAATAGTGGCCCTCTCTAGAACGTATCTTTCCAAGCCCGAAGAGCCGCAAAAACCTCACTCGGAGCCCGGTTATCCTGGCCATTCCGTTCGTCTACTTTTTCTTTAACAGATGTTTCGCCAGTACGTAGAAAAGGGTTGGTGAGCTTCTCCAGCGCCAGGGTCGACGGTAGCGACATGCCACCCGACTCGCGTAATTGGGAGACTTTCTCGAGACGCTCGGCAATGTCCGGGTTGTTCGGCTCGACAGCCGCGGCAAAGCGCAGATTGCTCAGGGTGTATTCGTGGGTGCAGTACACCAGCGTGTCTTCGGGCAACGCGGCCAGGCGGCTGAGGGAGTGGTGCATTTGTGCCGGCGTACCTTCGAACAGGCGTCCGCAACCGGCGGCGAACAGGGTGTCGCCACAGAACAGCAGCCCCTGATGGTAGTAAGCGATATGACCCAGTGTGTGGCCCGGCACCGCATACACGTCGAACTCCCAGCCGAGTACGTTGACGCGATCATTATCGTTCAGGGCGATGTCGCGTCCGGGGATATTTTCGTTGGCCGGGCCGTAGACCGTGGCGCCCGTCGCTTTTTTGAGTTGCTCGACGCCGCCGACGTGATCATGGTGGTGATGGGTGACCAGGATGTCGCTGAGCTGCCATCCCGGATGCATGGCCAACCAGGCCTGCACGGGGGCGGCATCACCCGGATCGACCACGGCGCAGCGCTGGCTGCGGTGATCCTGTAACAACCAGATGTAGTTGTCGGTGAAGGCGGGAAGGGCACTGATCTGTATCATCGCAGGATTCGCCAAGCGGAAAACAATGGTGCATCTTAGAGCTTCTTGGCGAGTTGGAGAATGCAATGACCGATAAAGCGTTCGCTCAGGCTGATCCTGACTGGCTGGCATTGATCAGTGCCGCTCGCGAGTGGCTGTCAGGTCCCATCGGCCAATTTTTGTTGAATGAAGAACGCCGGATGCTCGAAGACGAACTGGGGCGTTTCTTTGGCGGCTACCTGGTGCATTACGGCCCTTCGGCCGAAACGCCACCGGCGGCGAAGCAGGTGCAGCGCAATGTCCGTCTGGGAGCGCCGCTGCCGGGGGTGGAAATAGTCTGCGAAGAACAGGCCTGGCCGATCAGTGAGCACGCCGCCGACGTGGTGGTGATGCAGCACGGGCTGGATTTCTGCCTGTCGCCGCATGGCCTGCTGCGCGAGGCCGCCAGCGCGGTGCGTCCCGGCGGGCACCTGTTGATTGTCGGGATCAACCCCTGGAGCAGTTGGGGGCTGCGCCACATGTTTGCGAGCGACGCCATGCGCAAGGCGCGCTGCATTTCGCCGTCGCGGGTCGCCGACTGGCTCAACCTGCTGGGGTTTGCGCTGGAGAAACGCCGCTTCGGGTGCTATCGTCCGCCGCTTGCGTCCCCGGCATGGCAAGCCCGCTTGGCCGGTTGGGAACGCAAGGCCGGTGACTGGCAGCTGTCCGGTGGCGGTTTCTATTTATTGGTGGCGCGCAAGATCGTCGTCGGCTTGCGACCGGTCCGCCAGGTGCGCCGCGAGCCTATGGGCAAGTTGATCCCGCTGCCGATGGCCAAGGTCAATCGACGCCACAGCGAGCCGTAATAAACATTTTATTTTCCCGGCCGGGCTTGCCCGGCCTTGGGCGTTGTCGATCATTGATCGGCAGCCACAGACATTTTCTGGATAGGTTGGCATGAGCGATAGCGTAGAACTCTTCACCGACGGCGCCTGCAAGGGCAATCCTGGCCCCGGCGGCTGGGGCGCACTGCTGGTGTGCAAGGGCGTTGAAAAGGAACTCTGGGGCGGCGAAGCCAATACCACCAATAACCGTATGGAACTGATGGGCGCCATTCGTGGCCTTGAAGAGCTCAAGCGTTCTTGCGACGTATTGCTGGTCACCGACTCGCAATACGTGATGAAAGGCATCAACGAATGGATGGTCAACTGGAAGAAGCGCGGCTGGAAAACTGCGGCGAAAGAGCCAGTGAAGAACGCTGATCTGTGGAAGCAGCTCGACGAGCAGGTTAACCGCCACAACGTTACCTGGAAGTGGGTGCGCGGCCACGTCGGGCATCCCGGTAACGAACGCGCCGACCAGTTGGCCAACCGTGGTGTCGACGACGTCCGGGGTTACAAGCAGGACTGACGCGCCGGGTCACCACGAACGCACAGAGCGATCATTTCGGATCGCGCGTACGCAAGGCTTCGATCATTTTCAGGCAATGACTCAATCCCGGTGAGACATCACCGACGCGTCGGCTCAGGATGATCGGCGATGTGGCATTGGTTTCCAGTACCGGCGTGAAACCAATGTCGTCGCGATGCAGCAACTGCACCGAGGCCGGCACCAGCGTGACGCCGATACCGGCGCCCACCAGGCCAATGGCGGTTTGCAGCTCGTTGGTCCATTGCGCGACCTTGATGCTCACCCCGTAGGACTCGAACAGCGCGATCACATGGTCGGCATAGCTGGGGCGGGGATTGCCGGGATACAGCACAAATGGTTCATTGGCCAACTCGGTGAGGCTGATGGGGCCGGCCAGAAGTGGATGGCCGGCGGGCAGGGCAGCCACCAGACGGTCTTCATTCAATACGGTTTGAATGATTGCCGGGTCATCGATGCGGATCCGCCCGAAGCCAACATCGATACGTCCGGCCTTGAGCGCTTGCACCTGTTGCAGCGTGGTCATTTCCGACAGGCCGAGCTCCAGTTCCAGCGACTCGTTGCTGCGCAGTCGGCGAATCAGTTCAGGCAACACGCCATACAGGGTCGACGGGGCAAAGCCGATACCGAGCCAGGTCTTTTCGCCCAGGCCGATACGTCGGGTGTTGTCGCAGACCTTGCTCAATTGCTCAAGCAGGGCGCTGGAGTGCTCAAGGAAAAACCGCCCGGCTTCGGTCAGACGCAATGGCCTGCCGCGTTCCAGCAACACCACCCCAAGTTCATCTTCCAGTTGCTGGATTTGCCGGCTCAACGGTGGCTGGGCGATGTGCAGGCGTTCGGCGGCGCGGGTGAAATTCAGGGTTTGACCCAGCACCTGGAAGTAACGCAGATGACGCAGCTCCATGAGCCCTCCACAGTCGGCGATGGTGAATACCTTTAAGGTATCGATCCAGACCAATTCTATATTGGAACCTTGAAAAAAGCCGTACGAGAATCCGTCACAGAACTTCAAGAACCTGACGGGTATCGACATGCTTTCTTCTGCCATTGAATCGATCGAGACGATCATCGTCGATCTGCCGACTATCCGCCCGCACAAGCTGGCGATGCACACCATGCAGAATCAGACGCTGGTGATCATCCGCGTACGTTGCGCCGACGGTATCGAAGGCATCGGCGAATCGACCACCATCGGTGGCCTGGCCTACGGTAATGAAAGCCCGGACAGCATCAAGACCAACATCGACAAGCACTTTGCGCCGCTGCTGCTGGGGCAGGATGCTTGTAACATCAATGCGGCGATGTTGCGCCTGGAGCGCAGTATTCGCGGCAATACCTTTGCTAAATCCGGCATCGAAACTGCTTTGCTCGATGCTCACGGTAAACGCCTTGGGCTGCCGGTCAGTGAGTTGCTCGGTGGCCGTGTACGTGAGTCGTTGCCGGTGGCCTGGACGCTGGCCAGCGGCGATACCGCCAAGGACATTGCCGAAGCGGAACAAATGCTCGACCTGCGTCGTCACCGGATCTTCAAGTTAAAGATCGGTGCCGGCGAAGTCGACCGCGACCTGGCCCACGTCATTGCGATCAAAAAAGCCTTGGGCGACCGCGCCAGCGTGCGCGTCGACGTCAACCAGGCGTGGGATGAAGCGGTCGCACTGCGGGCTTGCAGGATTCTCGGCGGCAACGGCATCGACCTGATCGAACAGCCGATTTCGCGCAACAACCGTGCTGGCATGGTGCGCCTGAACGCCATGAGCCCGGCGCCGATCATGGCGGACGAGTCGATCGAGTGCGTGGAAGATGCGTTCAACCTGGCCCGCGAAGGCGCGGCCTCGGTGTTCGCACTGAAAATCGCCAAGAACGGCGGCCCCCGTGCAGTGCTGCGCACCGCGGCGATTGCCGAAGCGGCAGGCATCGGCCTGTACGGCGGCACCATGCTTGAGGGCGGGATCGGCACGCTGGCGTCGGCCCATGCCTTCCTCACGCTGAACGAGCTGAGTTGGGACACCGAGCTGTTCGGCCCGCTGTTGCTGACCGAAGACATCCTCAGCGAGCCGCCGGTTTACCGCGATTTCCATTTGCATGTTTCGCAGGCACCCGGCCTTGGCCTGAGCCTGGACGAAGAGCGGCTGGCGTTTTTCCGCCGCGACAAAACCTCCACTGCCATTTATTCCGCCTGAGGAGAACAGCATGTTGTTTCACGTAAAGATGACCGTGAACCTGCCGGTCGATATGGACCCGGAGCGCGCCGCTCGGCTCAAGTCCGACGAAAAGGCCCTGGCCCAGCGCCTGCAACAGCAGGGCAAGTGGCGCCATTTGTGGCGCATCGCCGGGCTTTACGCCAACTACAGCGTGTTCGACGTCGACAGCGTGCAGGAACTGCATGACCTGCTGATGCAACTGCCGCTTTACCCCTACATGGCTATCGAAGTGAACGCGATGTGCAGGCATCCTTCCTCTATTCATGAGGATGATCGCTGAGCCGTTGCCTGCCAGTTCTGTACTCTAATAAATACAAGATGAGGATTAATCATGAACGCCAAAATTTCCCACACTGCCAGCGCCCAGAAG
This sequence comes from Pseudomonas sp. FW306-02-D09B, assembly GCF_058782685.1. Classification (NCBI taxonomy): domain Bacteria; kingdom Pseudomonadati; phylum Pseudomonadota; class Gammaproteobacteria; order Pseudomonadales; family Pseudomonadaceae; genus Pseudomonas; species Pseudomonas sp. FW306-02-D09B. Next base: position 808,570 of record NZ_JBYSXY010000001.1, on the reverse strand, counting down.
TTTCTCGAAGAAGCCAGTGGCCTGCTCAACGACGCTGGCAACCCGCGCGCCAAAGCGCTGATCTACCGCATCCTGCGTGACTCGGTGAACATCATCGAAGACCTCGAAGTGACCCCGGAAGAGTTCTGGAAAGCCGTCAACTACCTGAACGAACTGGGCGCGCGCCAAGAGGCGGGCCTGTTGGTTGCCGGCTTGGGCCTGGAACACTACCTCGACCTGTTGATGGATGCCGAAGACGCGCAGGCCGGTAAAACCGGTGGCACCCCGCGCACCATCGAAGGCCCGCTGTATGTCGCCGGTGCACCGCTGTCCAACGGCGAAGCACGGCTGGACGACGGCGTTGATCCGGGCGTGGTGCTGTTCATGCAGGGCCAGGTCAAGAATACCGATGGCAAGCCGCTGGCCGGCGCCGTGGTGGATGTCTGGCACGCCAATACCGGCGGCACCTATTCGTACTTCGATGGCAGCCAGTCCGAGTTCAACCTGCGTCGCCGAATCGTCACCGATGCCGAGGGTCGCTATCGCTTCCGCAGCATCGTGCCGTCGGGCTACGGTTGCCCACCGGACGGTCCGACCCAGCAGCTGCTTGATCAACTGGGTCGCCATGGCCAACGCCCGGCGCACATCCACTTCTTCATTTCGGCGGATGACCATCGCCACCTGACCACCCAGATCAACCTGGACGGTGACAAGTACCTGCACGACGATTTTGCCTACGCCACCCGTGACGAACTGATCGCCAAAATCACCTTCAGTGACGATCAGCAGCGTGCCCGTGAGCATGGTGTCAGTGGACGTTTTGCCGAGATCGAATTCGATTTCACCCTGCAGTCGTCTGCGCAACCAGAAGAGCAACACCGTCACGAGCGAGTGCGCGCACTGGAAGACTGATCAGCGCTGGCCCAGGCCACGGGATAACAGACCGTTTATCTCGTGGCCTTCCGCTTTGCGGCGGCTCGCATAGAATGGTCAGGCCCGATTTTCCGGGGTGCGTGCCCAAGAGCACCCGCACCGCAGCCGATAATCACAACCAGAGTGAGCGGTTATGCAAGCGCATCTATTGAGTGAGCGCAGCAGAGTGTTTGAGCAGGCCGATCCCTATGCGGTGTCGGGCTACGTCAATCAGCACGTGGGCAACCATTGCATCCGCTTGCCCGGAAGCGGCAGCCCTCAGGCCAGTCTCAATCACAGCAAATTCGCCAGTCTCGACCTGTGCCGAATCAGCTATGGCGGCAGTGTTCGGGTGACTTCGCCGGCGCTCGAAACCATCTATCACCTGCAAGTGCTGCTACGCGGAAACTGCCTGTGGCGTGGTCATCGGCAGGAACACTACTTTGCGCCCGGTGAGCTGTTGTTGATCAATCCGGACGATCCGGTGGACCTGACGTATTCCGACGACTGCGAAAAATTCATCGTGAAAATGCCCGCCAGCCTGCTGGAGTCGGTGTGCCAGGAGCAACGCTGGTTGCACCCGGGGCAGGGCGTGCGGTTTCTCGAGAACCGCTACCAGCTGGATGAGCTTGAAGGTTTCGTCAATCTGCTGGGCATGGTTTGCCAGGAGGCTGAAGCGACCGAGCGCATGCCGCGTGTTCAGGAGCATTACGCACACATTGTCGTGAGCAAGATGCTCAGCCTGATGAAAACCAACGTCAGGCGCCTCGGTCTCGGTTCGCAGTCAGCGAACTTCGAGTTGATCGCCGACTACATCGAACGCAACCTCAAGCAGGACATTTGCAGCGAAGAGCTGGCGCGTCAGGCACAGATGAGCCTGCGTTCGTTGTATGGCTTGTTCGAGCGCAATGCGGCGACCACCCCGAAAAACTATATCCGGCAGAAGAAGCTCGAGCGGGTCAACGCCTGTCTCAGCGACCCGACCTGCACAGTACGTAACGTGACCGAACTGGCCATGGATTACGGCTTCCTGCACCTGGGACGATTCTCCGAAAGCTACCGCAAGCAGTTCGGCGAATTGCCGTCGGACACCCTCAAACGCCGTCACTGATACCCGACACCACCACCCTTGTAGCAGCTGGCGCAGCCTGCGTTCGGCGGTGCAGCCGTCGTGAAATCAGCTGCTCCGGTCTTTCAGATAAACCGCGTATGCAGGGTTTACGACGGCTACGTCCGAACGCGGCCCGCACCGAACGCAGGCTTCGCCAGCTGCTACAGGGTTTGCGTCAGTCTTCCTTTGCACAAAACGGATAAAGGTCTGCACCCAGCGGATATTGTCCAGTAGTCGCCCGCCCTAGCATGAGCCTGCCTGAATAAAAACAATGGAGGCGGCGGCCATGTCCCTGCGACCCGAATACCTTCACTCCCTGCTTGAAGAAGACAAAGACCAGGGCATCTACCGCTGCAAGCGGGAGATGTTTACCGACCCACGCTTGTTCGATCTCGAGATGCAGCACATCTTTGAAGGCAACTGGCTGTACCTCGCCCACGAGAGCCAGATTCCGAACAAGAATGATTTCTACACCACCACCATGGGCCGGCAGTCGATCTTCATTGCGCGCAACAAGGACGGCGAGCTCAACGCGTTCATCAACGCCTGCAGCCACCGTGGCGCGATGCTCTGCCGGCACAAGACTGGCAACAAGTCTTCCTACACCTGCCCGTTCCATGGCTGGACCTTCAACAACTCCGGCAAGCTGCTCAAGGTCAAGGACCCGGCATCGGCCGGCTACCCGGCGAGCTTCAACTGCGAAGGCTCCCACGACCTGACCAAAGTCGCGCGCTTCGAATCCTATCGTGGCTTCCTGTTCGGCAGCCTCAAGGCCGATGTGGTGCCGCTGGTTGAGCACCTGGGCGAGTCGGCGAAGATTATCGACATGATCGTCGATCAGTCCGCCGATGGCCTTGAAGTACTGCGTGGTTCATCCAGCTATATCTACGAAGGCAACTGGAAACTCACTGCCGAGAACGGTGCCGACGGCTATCACGTCAGTTCCGTGCACTGGAACTATGCCGCCACCCAGAACCAGCGCAAGCAGCGCGAATGCGGTGACGAGAACCCGACCATGAGCGCCGGCACCTGGGCCAAGCAAGGCGGCGGTTTCTACTCCTTTGACAAGGGTCACATGCTGCTTTGGACCCGTTGGTCGAACCCGGAAGACCGGCCGCTGTACGAGCGCCGCGATGAACTGGCCAAGGACTTTGGCCAGGCCCGCGCCGACTGGATGATCGAGAACTCGCGCAACCTCTGCCTGTACCCCAACGTGTACCTGATGGATCAGTTCAGTTCACAGATCCGCATCGCCCGGCCGATCTCGGTCAACCGCACCGAAATCACTATTTACTGCATCGCTCCCAAAGGCGAAAGCGACAGCGCGCGTTCAAGCCGGATTCGTCAGTACGAAGACTTTTTCAACGTCAGCGGTATGGCGACGCCGGACGACCTCGAAGAATTCCGCTCCTGCCAGACCGGCTACCAGGGCAGCGTCACCACCTGGAACGACATGTCCCGTGGCGCCGAGCACTGGGTTGAAGGTGCCGATGAGGCGGCCAGGGAGATCGACCTGCACCCGTTGCTCAGCGGTGTGCGCACCGAAGACGAAGGCCTGTTCGTGCTGCAACACAAGTACTGGCAGGAAACCATGCTCAAGGCCTTGAGCGAAGAACAGTCGGAATTGATCAAGGTGGAGGCGCTGTCATGAGCATTACTTACGACACCGTACGCGATTTTCTCTACCGCGAAGCGCGCTACCTCGATGACAAGGAGTGGGACAACTGGCTGGAGCTGTATGCCGCCGATGCGTCCTTCTGGATGCCGTCCTGGGACGACAACGACGAGTTGACCGAAGACCCGCAACGGGAAATCTCGCTGATCTGGTACGGCAACCGCACGGGCCTGGAAGACCGCATCTTCCGGATCAAGACCGAGCGTTCCAGTGCCAGCGTGCCGGACACCCGGACCTCGCACAACATCAGCAACATCGAGCTGCTCGAACAGGCCGACGGGCTGTGCAAGGTGCGCTTCAACTGGCACACCCTGAGCTTTCGCTACAAGACCGTCGACAGCTATTTCGGCAGCAGCTTCTACACCCTCGACGTGCGTGGCGACAGCCCGCTGATCAAGGCCAAGAAAGTGATCCTGAAGAACGATTACGTTCGTCAGGTCATCGATGTCTATCACCTGTGAGGCAGCCGTCATGACTCATTCCATCGCACTCAATTTTGAAGACGGCGTCACCCGTTTCGTTGACGCCAACCCTGGCGAAACCGTGGCCGACGCCGCGTATCGCCAGGGCATCAACATCCCGCTGGACTGCCGCGACGGCGCCTGCGGCACTTGCAAATGCTTCGCCGAGGCCGGGCGTTACGATCTGGGCGAGGAATACATCGAAGACGCCCTGAGCAGCGACGAGGCCGAAAAAGGCTTTGTGCTGACCTGCCAGATGCGCGCTCTCAGCGACTGCGTGGTGCGCGTGCCGGTGTCATCGGACGTCTGCCGTACTCAAAAGGCCCACTACAGCGCGGCCATCAGCCAGGTGCGTCAGCTGTCCGACAGCACGATTGCGCTGTCGATCAAGGGTGAAGCCCTGAGCAAACTGGCGTTCCTGCCGGGGCAATACGTCAACCTGGGCATTCCCGGCAGTGAGCAGACCCGTGCCTATTCGTTCAGCTCGTTGCAACGTGACGGTGAAGTCAGCTTCCTGATCCGCAACGTGCCCGGCGGGTTGATGAGCAGCTTCCTCACCGGTATCGCCAAGGCCGGTGACAACATGAGCCTGGCCGGGCCGTTGGGCAGCTTTTACCTGCGCGACATTCAGCGTCCGTTGCTGTTGCTGGCCGGCGGCACGGGGCTGGCGCCGTTCACCGCCATGCTGGAGAAAATTGCCGAGCAGGGCAGTGAGTATCCGTTGCACTTGATCTACGGCGTGACCAACGACTTTGACCTGGTGGAACTGGACCGGCTGCAAGCCTTGGCCGTACGGATCCCGAACTTCAGTTTCAGCGCCTGCGTGGCCAACCCGCAAAGCGCGCACCCGCTCAAGGGTTATGTGACCCAGCACATCGAGCCCAAACACTTGAACGACGGTGATGTCGACGTCTACCTCTGCGGCCCGCCGCCGATGGTTGAGGCCGTGAGCCAGTTCATCCGCGAGCAGGGCGTCTCACCGAAAAATTTCTACTACGAAAAATTCGCTGCGAGTGCTGCGTAAGCGCGGGAGGGTTTGATGAACAGATTTCATGAAAAAGTCGCGCTGATTACCGGCGCGGCCCAAGGGATTGGCCGCCGCGTCGCCGAGCGTATGGCCGCCGAAGGTGCGCGGCTGATTCTGGTCGACCGTTCCGAACTGGTGTTTGAGCTGCAAGAGCAGCTGGGTCAAACCAGTGAAGTGCTGATCCTCACCGCCGACCTCGAACAGTACGCCGAGTGCCATCGCGTGATGACGGCGGCCATCGAGCGTTTCGGCCGTCTGGATATATTGGTCAACAATGTCGGCGGGACCATCTGGGCCAAGCCTTTCGAGCATTACGAAGAGCATCAGATCGAAGCGGAAGTCCGTCGTTCGCTGTTTCCGACACTGTGGTGCTGCCATGCCGCATTGCCGTTCATGCTGGAGCAGGGCAGCGGCGCCATCGTCAACGTGTCATCGGTTGCCACGCGCGGGGTCAATCGTGTGCCTTACGGCGCAGCCAAGGGCGGGGTCAATGCGCTCACCGCGTGCCTGGCGTTTGAAACCGCCGAGCGGGGCGTGCGGGTCAATGCCACCGCGCCGGGCGGCACCGAAGCGCCACCACGGCGGATTCCGCGCAACAGTGCCGAGCAGAGCCCCCAGGAGAAGGTCTGGTATCAGCAGATTGTCGATCAAACCGTCGACAGCAGCCTGATGAAACGCTACGGCACGATTGACGAGCAAGTCGGGGCGATCCTGTTTCTGGCCTCTGACGACGCGGCTTACATCACCGGGCTGGTGATGCCGGTTGGCGGCGGTGATCAGGGCTGAGCCGCGCAGGTTTCGAGCCGATACCCGACGGGACAACTGCCGGGTATCGGCGGCACTTTCAAGCTCTGTGTTAACATCGCCGCCTTATGCAAAACGGCACGAAGAGGGGTTGAAAGAAGATGGCTCAGAGGATGGTGGTGCTCGACACCGAAACCACCGGTATGCCGGTGACCGACGGCCACCGGATTATCGAGATCGGTTGCGTCGAGTTGATCGGTCGACGCCTGACGGGCCGGCATTTCCACGTTTATTTGCAACCAGACCGGGAAAGTGACGAGGGCGCGATTGGCGTCCACGGCATCACCAACGAGTTTCTGGTAGGCAAGCCGCGTTTTGCTGAAGTGGCCGATGAGTTCTTCGAGTTCATCAAGGGCGCGCAACTGATCATCCATAACGCGGCGTTCGATGTTGGCTTCATCAACAACGAATTCGCGCTGATGGGCCAGCAGGATCGGGCTGATATCACCCAGCATTGCTCGATCCTCGATACCCTGATGATGGCGCGTGAGCGTCACCCGGGGCAGCGCAACAGCCTCGATGCCTTGTGCAAACGCTATGGCGTCGACAACTCCGGCCGTGAGCTGCACGGCGCCTTGCTCGACTCCGAGATTCTCGCTGACGTTTACCTGACCATGACCGGCGGCCAGACCAGCCTGTCGCTGGCCGGTAACGCGACTGACGGCAACGGTTCGGGTGAGGGCTCGGGCAATCAGGCGAGCGAGATCCGTCGTCTGCCAGCGGATCGCACGCCGGCACGGATTATCCGCGCCAGTGAAGCGGAGCTGGCCGAGCACGCCTCGCGCCTTGAAGTGATCGCCAAGTCTGCCGGTGCCCCGGCGCTCTGGACCCAACTGGCCGAGGCCGAGGCACAAGCATAACCACCAAGCATGAATAGTCCGGGCTCCTGTGGTGAGGGGGCTTGCCCCCGTTGGGTTGCGAAGCGACCCTAAAATCAGCCACCGCGAGTATCCAGATGGAATGCGATTGCCGGATTACGACCGCTTCGCGGCCGAGCGGGAGCAAGCTCCCTCGCCACAAGGTATGTGCTCGGCGAGTTTTTCCTTAACTGACGGGCATCAGGGCAGCCCCCTCGCCACAGTATCGGATGGGGCGTGACCTGTTTTGGGGCATCCGCTCGCCACACGGGCCGCAACCCTCTACCCTGAGTGTATTGGCAGACTACGGTCTGCTGCCTCAGGACGTCGAGCCCCATGTATAAAGACTTGAAGTTCCCGGTCCTTATTGTCCACCGCGACATCAAGGCCGACACGGTCGCCGGTGATCGCGTGCGCGGAATCGCCACGGAGCTTTCACAGGAAGGTTTCAGCGTCCTTTCAGCGGTGGATTACACCGAAGGCCGACTGGTCGCTTCGACTCACCACGGCCTCGCGTGCATGTTGATTGCCGCCGAAGGCGCCGGGGAAAACATCCACCTTTTACAGAACATGGCCGAATTGATTCGTGTGGCCCGCGCCCGTGCGCCGAATTTGCCGATCTTCGCCCTGGGCGAGCAAGTCACCCTGGAAAACGCCCCGGCCGATGCCATGAGCGAACTGAACCAGTTGCGCGGCATCCTTTATTTGTTCGAAGACACCGTGCCGTTTCTGGCGCGCCAGGTCGCCCGGGCGGCGCGCAGCTACCTCGATGGCTTGCTGCCACCGTTTTTCAAGGCCTTGGTGCAACACACCGCCGACTCCAACTATTCCTGGCACACCCCAGGGCATGGCGGGGGTGTGGCTTATCACAAAAGCCCGGTAGGGCAGGCGTTCCACCAGTTTTTTGGGGAAAATACCCTGCGTTCGGACCTGTCGGTCTCGGTGCCGGAACTCGGCTCGTTGCTCGACCACACCGGGCCACTGGCGGAAGCCGAGGCCCGTGCAGCACGTAATTTTGGCGCCGATCACACGTTTTTCGTGATCAATGGCACCTCGACGGCCAACAAGATTGTCTGGCAAGCCATGGTCGCGCGTGACGACCTGGTGCTGGTGGACCGCAACTGCCACAAATCGGTGTTGCACTCGATCATCATGACCGGGGCGATCCCTTTGTACCTGTGTCCGGAGCGCAATGAACTGGGAATCATCGGGCCGATTCCACTGAGCGAATTCAGCCATGAATCGATCCAGGCCAAGATCGATGCGAGCCCGTTGACCAAGGGCCGAGAGCCAAAGGTCAAGCTGGCGGTGGTGACCAACTCGACGTACGACGGCCTCTGTTACAACGCCGAGCTGATCAAGCAAACATTGGGCAACAGCGTCGAAGTCTTGCACTTCGACGAAGCCTGGTACGCCTATGCGGCGTTTCACGAATTCTTTGCCGGGCGTTATGGCATGGGCACTTCGCGCACTGACGACAGCCCGCTGGTGTTCACCACCCATTCCACCCACAAACTGCTGGCGGCCTTCAGCCAGGCGTCGATGATCCACGTGCAGGATGGCGGCGCTCGGCAACTGGACCGCGACCGTTTCAATGAAGCGTTCATGATGCACATCTCCACTTCGCCGCAATACAGCATCATTGCCTCGCTGGACGTGGCGTCGGCGATGATGGAAGGCCCGGCCGGCCGTTCGCTGTTGCAGGAAATGTTCGATGAAGCCCTGAGTTTTCGCCGGGCACTGGCCAACCTGCGCCAGCACATCGCCACCGACGACTGGTGGTTCTCGATCTGGCAGCCACCGCTGGTGGAGGGTATAGACAAGGTCACCACCTCCGACTGGCTGTTGCAGCCCGAAGCCGACTGGCACGGTTTTGGCGACATTGCCGAAGATTACGTGCTGCTGGACCCGATCAAAGTGACGCTGGTGATGCCCGGCCTGACGGCCGGTGGCGCGCTGAGCGAGCGGGGGATTCCGGCGGCAGTGGTCAGCAAGTTCCTCTGGGAGCGCGGGCTGGTGGTTGAAAAAACCGGTCTGTATTCATTCCTGGTGCTGTTTTCCATGGGCATTACCAAGGGTAAATGGAGCACCTTGCTCACCGAGTTGCTCGAATTCAAACGCAGCTACGACGCCAACGTCAGCCTGGCGACGTGCCTGCCGTGTGTCGCGCAACGAGACGTGGCGCGTTACCAGGGCATGGGGCTGCGCGACCTGTGCGATCAATTGCACGCCTGCTACCGCAGCAATGCCACCGCCAAGCACCTTAAACGGATGTACACGGTACTCCCGGAAATCGCGATGAAACCGGCCGACGCCTACGATCAATTGGTCCGTGGCGAGGTCGAGGCGGTGTCAATCGACAATTTGCAGGGGCGAATCGCTGCGGTAATGCTGGTGCCATATCCGCCGGGGATTCCGCTGATCATGCCCGGCGAACGTTTTACCGAATCGACGCGCTCGATCATCGATTACCTGGCGTTTGCCCGCACATTCAACAGCAGCTTCCCGGGCTTCGTCGCCGATGTGCACGGCCTGCAGCATGAAGACGAGGGCAATGGGCGGTGTTACACCGTCGATTGCATAAAAACTTGAGGACTTTTCCGAGTATGCAGCCGGTCATCAATCCCAAGTATCCGGGTTTAGCGGTACGTGTCGCCGATCAGGGATTCGCTGCGTATATCTGGGGCAGTGACTTCAGTTTTGAGGTCCGGGCCTACGCGGCCGCAGAGCTCGATAAGCCGGTGGATCAGTGGTCGCTGGAAACCATCACGCCCTACCGCAAGTGTTATGGGATTGACCCGGAGGAGTTCGCCAGTTACCGGAACGCGGTCGACAGTGCGATTTTCATGGCGTTTCTCGACGATCACCCGGTGGGGCACATCGTGATCAGCACTAACTGGAACGGCTTTGCCCATATCGACGAGCTGGCAGTGCACGCCCCGGCGCGTCGCCACGGGGTGGCCAAGGCGTTGCTGGATGTCGCACAGTTCTGGAGCCGCAAGAAGAAGCTGCCGGGCATCATGCTGGAAACCCAGAATAACAACCTGGGAGCTTGTCGGCTGTACGAGCGTTGCGGCTATGTCATGGGTGGCATCGATCACCTGCGTTATCGTGGCATCGATCCGCAAACCGCAGAGGTGGCGTTGTTCTGGTATCGGCTGTTCGATAATCCGTTGGAAAGTCCGATCAGCTCGCCAGCATCGCCTCGGCTTGTTCCTTGATAATCTCCAGTAACGCCTGGGTCGCAGGCGCTATCTCGGCATTGTTCAGGGTCAAGGCGTAAAGACTGATCGGGACGGCCGGCGAGACGGGGCAAACGTCCAGTCCGCTGGCCTTGGCGCCGATCGCAGTAAACGGGTCGACAACGGCCAGGCCTTCGCCGGCCTCGACCATGCTGCGCATCATCTGATGGGTCTGGACCCGGGTTTGGACCACCGGTGCCGGGCGCAAGGCCTGCAGTTTGCTCTCGAACATCACGCTGAGCGGGTCGTGACCTTCCAGCCCGACCATCGACTGGCCGGCCAGGTCCTGCACGGAAATGTATTTTTGCTTGGGTTGCAGCCAGCCATGAGGCGCCAGGAGCTGGAGTTTGCCTTGGGCAATGATCTGGCACTGAATGTCGGGGTGGTCAGGATCGTGCAGGCTCAAGCCGAGATCGCTTTCACGCAGCAGCAGGCTTCTGACGATGTCACGCGTGGGTTGGCTGAGCAGCGAGCAGGGCGCATCTGGAAAACGTCGACGCAGGGTGGCAATGCCCTGTGGCAACAAGTGCTGCGCCAAGGGGGGCGTGCAAATGATCCGCAACGGCGGCGCCAGGTATTGTTTTAGGCTGTTGGCCAGCCGCTGCAGCGGTTCGAGCGCTTCGTAGACGTGGGCAATCTCGACCTGCAACTCCCGCGCCTCACGGGTAGCCTGCAATCGCCCGCGTACGCTGGCAAACAGCATGAAGCCGAGTTGATCCTCGGCCTCGCGCAAAATCCCCTCGACCCCGGCCACCGGCAGTTGCAGCATCTCGGCAGCGGTGCCCAGATGACCGGTTTGCAGGAGCGCCTGGATCACTTCGATATGACGTAAACGCATGCGTGAAGTCCATGTTCAGCAGGTGAGGGGGTCAGTGACTGAATCCTAACCCAAGTCCGTGCCTATGACTTCAGCTCATAACGGAGGCTTATGAGGCGACGCTTGATTCAGGCTCGCGGGTGATGGTAACGCCCGATTGAACCAATACAAATTCGTTGTCATCGAGTTTGTTGATGCGATCGCCAATCGCCAGTTTATAGGTGGTGACAGGCGCAAGGCCGGCGATACCGTCCTGCGACGGGGTGGATTCCTGGAACTCATGCACTGAATAAACACGGCCTTCCGCGTCTCTTGCATGGAATTGTCCGACGAGTACTGCTGCCATCTGCTTAGAACCTCTGGAGATAAGTCACTCAATTTGCGGTTCTGTAGACCGTCGATAAGCTTGGTAAGTTTTCCTACAGGAAAAAAATAGTATTTAACCGCTATTCCGCGACACGGAGCACGTTAAGTGCTGCCGAATCATCTATAACTACAGGCTCCTTTAGCCAGATAGTCGGGAATTTCCAATGAGCAAGGTCTATACGATTGCTGTCCTGGTTGGCAGCTTGAGAAAACAGTCGATCAACCGCAAAGTCGCGCTGGCGCTGGCTGAACTGGCTCCGGCAAACCTCAGGCTGAACATCGTCGAGATTGGCGACCTGCCGCTCTACAACGAAGACATCGACGTAACACCGCCGGCAGCCTACAGCACTTTCCGTCAACAGGTGAGCTCATCCGACGCGGTGCTGTTCGTGACGCCGGAATATAACCGCTCGGTGCCTGCCCCCCTGAAGAACGCCATCGATGTCGGTTCCCGGCCTTATGGCAAGAGTGTCTGGGGCGGTAAGCCGGGGGCGGTGATCAGCGCATCCCCCGGCGCTATTGGTGGTTTCGGTGCTAACCATCACTTGCGTCAATCCATGGTGTTTCTCAATGTGCCTTGCATGCAGCAACCGGAAGCCTACCTGAGCAACGCCGGTACGGCGTTCGACGAGTCGGGGAAGGTGTCCGAGTCGGTCCGGCCGTTTTTGCAGAGTTTCATCAACGCCTATGCCGAGTGGGTCGAGCAATTTAAAAAGGATTGATCGATCGGGGGCCAGTGCTGCGCTAAGGAAGCGCTGGCCCGTCGACTGATGATCGAACCATTGGATAGTGGACAGCGACACGACAGGGAGTCTGAACAATGCAAAGCCAAGGCACGGTCACACGGTTGATAACCCGTAAAAACGCCATCGCCGAGAGTCGTCTCGAGCGTGAGCAGCGCAGCCTGATTCCGTCGGTTGGTGACGTGATTCTGAAGATTGATCGCTGCGCGCTGACCAGCAATAACATTACCTATGCAGCCTATGGCGACTTGATGCATTACTGGGAGTTTTTCCCGACCGGGCAAGCGGAATGGGGCCATATCCCGGCCTGGGGTTTTGCCGATGTGCTTGCCTGCGCAGTCGAAGGCATTGCGGTCGGGGAGCGCTTTTACGGGTACTTTCCACTGGCCAGCCATCTCTGGGTGCATCCAGAGCGGGTGACCGAGCGCGGTTTTCATGACACCGCCCCGCACCGTCAAACACTGAGTTCGGTTTACAACCAGTACACCCGTTGCAGTTGGGATCGGTACTACATCCCTGCGAATGAAAACCTGCAAATGCTGCTTAACCCGCTGTTTTTGACGTCATTGATGTTGGCGGACTTCCTACAGGACAATCAGTTCTTCGGTGCCACCCGTGTGGTGTTCTCCAGCGCTTCGAGCAAAACCGCTTTCGGCACTGCCATTTGCCTGGAGGACCAGTCGAATCTGGAGCGAGTGGCGCTGACATCGACCGGGAACCAGGCGTTTGTTGAACAACTCGGGTGTTACGAGCGCACGCTCGGGTACGCCGAGTTGGCGTCGTTGCCCGCTGACCGCCCGACCTTGTACGTGGATTTCACTGGCCGTCTGGATTTACGCAATCAGGTGCATCAGCATTTCGCCGGGCAATTGGTTTACAGCTGCGCTGTAGGTTCGACCCAGAACACGGATGAGGCGCAACTGAGCGCTATGACAGGGCCGCAGCCGGCGTTTTTCTTTGCACCGATCCAGATTCGCAAACGCAACGCCGAATGGGGGGCGCAGCGGCTTATCGAGTACATCGGTGAGGGCGGGCAGAAGTTTTATCGGCGAGTGATGGCACCGGCCAATCCATTGCTCAGGGTGGTGGAGAGTGATGGGCTTGAAGCGGCACAAACGGTGATTTCGCGGCTGTTTCATGGGCAGATCGCGCCGATCGAGGGGCACGTGATCCGTTTGTAAGGCTCTACGGGTTGTGTGCAATGCGGTTTATTCGCTTTACCCTATATTCGAAATTCCATATATTCGCGCTTCGTTTGTTCAGGCGCATTCACTTCCATGTCCGATCCCTGCAATCCCGTCGATGTGTTCAAGGCGTTGGCCGATGACACCCGCAGTCGTATCGCTTTGCTCATCGCCAAAGAGGGTGAGCTGTGCGTGTGCGAGCTGACGGCGGCGCTGGACCTGAGCCAGCCGAAAATCTCCCGTCACCTGGCGCAATTGCGCAGCCATGGATTGCTGGCGGACCGTCGTCAGGGGCAATGGGTGTTTTATCGCCTGCACCCGCAATTATCCCCGTGGGTCATGACGTTGTTGCACGGTGCGCTGGCAGACAACGGTGCATGGCTTGGCGCTGATGTCGCGCGACTACAGGCGATGGGCGACCGTCCGGTCCGTTGCTGCTGATTCTCCCCCTCCATCTTCTTCAAGGCTGTTTCGCATGCTCGTAGCGTCGTTGATTTTCCTCCAGACCATTACCCTGGTGATCTGGCAACCCAAAGGCCTCGGCGTCGGCTGGAGTGCGGTGCTGGGCGCCGTCTTGGCGTTACTCTGCGGGGTGGTCCAGGTCAGCGACATTCCGCTGGTATGGGACATCATCTGGAACGCCACCGGGACGTTTGTGGCGCTGATCATCATCAGTCTGCTGCTGGATGAAGCGGGTTTCTTTGCCTGGGCGGCGTTGCATGTGGCTCGCTGGGGGCACGGTAACGGGCGCAAGTTATTCGCTTACATGGTATTGCTCGGGGCGCTGGTATCGGCCTTGTTCGCCAATGATGGCGCAGCGTTGATCCTTACGCCCATCGTCATTTCGATGCTGCTGGCCTTGCGATTTTCTCCGGCGGCGACACTGGCGTTCGTGATGGGCGCCGGGTTTATCGCCGATACCGCGAGCCTGCCGCTGGTGGTGTCGAACCTGGTGAACATCGTCTCCGCGGACTTCTTCCACATTGGGTTCAACCGTTATGCAGCGGTCATGGTGCCGGTCAACCTGGTGGCCGTCGCGGCGACGCTGGCGGTGTTGCTGTGGTTCTTCCGACGCGACGTTCCTGCCGATTACGACCTGGAACAACTGGAAGACCCGAAGACCGCGATTCGCGACAAGCCAACGTTCATTGCCGGTTGGTGTGTGCTGGTGATTTTGCTGCTGGGCTGTTTTGCCCTGGAGCCGTTGGGGATTCCCATCAGCGCGATCTCGGCGGTATGCGCGGCATTGCTGTTGGCGATTGCCGCCCGTGGGCACAAGATTTCCACGCGCAAGGTGATGAAAGAAGCACCGTGGCATATCGTGATTTTCTCCTTGGGCATGTACCTGGTGGTTTACGGCTTGCGTAATGCCGGGTTGACCACGTACCTGGCCGGCTGGCTGGACGTGTTCGCGGACTACGGCGTGTGGGGGGCCGCCATGGGCACCGGGCTGCTGACCGCGCTGTTGTCGTCGATGATGAATAACCTGCCGACGGTGCTGATCGGTGCGTTGTCGATCGATGCCAGCCAGGCTACCGGGGTGGTGAAAGAGGCAATGATCTATGCCAACGTGATCGGCAGCGACCTGGGGCCGAAAATCACCCCGATCGGTAGCCTCGCGACCTTGCTTTGGTTGCACGTGCTGGCGCGCAAGAATATTCAGATTGGCTGGGGATATTACTTCAAGGTCGGGATCGTGCTGACGGTGCCGGTGTTGCTGGTGACCCTGGCGGCGTTGGCGTTGCGCCTGTCCATCTAAATAGCTTCCTGCAGGAGCACGGCTTGCCGGCGATGGTGTCCTTGAGATCGCCATCGCGAGCAAGCTTTGCTCCTACAGGGTTAGGGTCCCGTGTGTGGGAGCCTGCTCGCGATAGGGCCGGACCAGACGCCACAAGGCTCAACCCTGGCCCGGCACGTTCGGCCACAGATCCGCCACCAGAAACAACCGCTCGGCTTCTTCCCAGTCACCGTCGACGTTTTCAGTCAGGCGTACCAGCAACTGCGCAGGTGCCTGAGGGTCGAGCCCGCTCAGCCAGGTCTCCAGTTGCGTGCGCTCCCAGGTGTGCTCGGCAAGATAATGGGCGGGCGCGAGCCAGGCGTGCCGTGGCAAGGGTTGCCAGCGACCGGGTGGGCTCTGGGCGATAAAGTGTGCCCAGTCTCGCTGATGCAGCCAGCGTCCTTTGAGGTGTTGCGGATGGGCACAGTCGGGTGACCGGGTTTTGCCGGGCCATGGGTACAGCAGATAACCTCCCAGCCACAGGTGTGCGCTGAACCCCAGGATATCCAGCGCGGCCAACGCATCGCGGCTTTCGGAGCGCGCGGAGATCGGCAGTTGATGGTGGGTCAGGTGCGCCAGCTTGCGGTCCAGTCGGTCATGGCAGCCCGGTCCGAGCCACTGGGCAGTGTCGTGGCCTTCGCCGTTCTGGGGGCCCAGATACAATTTGATCGCCAATTCCAGGTGATGCACGCCGTCGCGGTCACGCAGCAGCATGTCCAGCTCGCCCAGCGTATGGCCCTCGCGGCGAATCGGCAGGTTGGCGGCAATCAACTCGACGCCCGGCGCGTGCTGCACGGCAAACTGCCAGAGGCGTTCGTAATACAGGCCCAGGCGACGAGTCGGGCCGAGCGCCAGCCAGCGCTGCAGCTCGCGGCTGTCCTGATCGAGCTGAAGCAGCCAGTGTTGCAGTCGTTCGGGGGCTTGTACCCAGTCGCTGCCGGCCAGTGGATGGCGTTGTGGCCAGGGTGTTTCGCAGAGCATCGGTGGCGCGAGGATGACCCAGGCCAGGTCGCGCACTTCGGGATGGCGCAACTGACGAGGTAAAGCCAGCAAGTCAGGAAATAAGGTCATCTTGCGAGCATAGCGCTTTGGTTCGCGGCTGAAAGGATTTTGTCTGCGGCGCGCTTTCGCCCATAATCGTGTTTTTCGCCGTCGTAGACCCTCGGAGTCCCATGGAGCAATTTCGTAATATCGGCATCATCGGTCGCCTGGGCAGTTCGCAGGTGCTGGATACCGTTCGCCGACTGAAAAGATTCCTGCTTGACCGGCACTTGCACGTGATTCTCGAGGACACCATCGCCGAAGTCCTGCCTGGCCATGGCCTGCAAACCTCATCGCGCAAGATGCTCGGCGAAGTCTGTGACATGGTGATTGTGGTGGGCGGTGACGGCAGCCTGCTGGGCGCCGCTCGGGCATTGGCACGGCACAATATTCCGGTGCTGGGGATCAACCGTGGCAACCTGGGCTTTCTGACCGACATCCGCCCGGATGAGCTGGAAGTCAAGGTCGCCGAAGTGCTCGACGGGCACTATCTGGTCGAAAACCGCTTCCTGTTGCAGGCCGAAGTTCGCCGTCACGCCGAGGCCATCGGCCAGGGCGATGCACTGAACGATGTGGTGCTGCACCCGGGCAAATCGACGCGGATGATCGAGTTCGAGTTGTACATCGACGGCCAGTTCGTTTGCAGCCAAAAAGCCGACGGCCTGATCGTCGCCACACCCACCGGTTCCACGGCCTATGCGCTCTCGGCGGGCGGCCCGATCATGCATCCCAAGCTCGATGCCATTGTGATTGTGCCAATGTACCCCCATACCTTGTCAGGAAGGCCGATTGTGGTCGATGGCAATAGCGAGCTGAAAATCGTCGTGTCGAAGGATATGCAGATTTACCCGCAAGTCTCCTGTGACGGGCAGAACCACTTCACCTGCGCCCCCGGTGACACCATCACTGTGAGCAAGAAGGCGCAGAAACTGCGGTTGATTCATCCGCTGGACCATAACTACTACGAAGTCTGCCGGACCAAGCTGGGCTGGGGCAGCCGGTTGGGCGCTGGAGGCGACTGATGCTCGATCCCGCGCGTAGCTACGACCTGATCGGTGACGTGCACGGTTGCGCTCATACCCTTGAGCATTTGCTGGACCGACTCGGGTATCACAAGCAAGCCGGCGTCTGGCGCCATCCGTCACGCATGGCCGTGTTTCTCGGTGACATCATCGACCGCGGCCCGCGGATTCGCGAAGCGCTGCACATCGTTCACGACATGGTCGAGGCCGGTCAGGCGCTGTGCATCATGGGCAACCATGAATTCAACGCGCTCGGCTGGAGCACGCCGGCACCGCCCGGCAGTGGTAAACAGTATGTGCGTGAACACACGCCTCGGCATGCGCGCCTGCTCGACGAAACCCTGACTCAATTTGCCGATCACCCGGCGGACTGGCACGACTTTCTTGCCTGGTTCTACGAGATGCCACTGTTCGTCGACGCCGGACGCTTCCGGGTCGTCCACGCCTGCTGGGACGGTGGCCTGATCGACGTGCTGCGTGCGCAGTATGCCGATGGCTGCATCGACGAACACTTCGTCCAGGCGGCAGCGGTGTCCGGCAGTTTTGCCTGCATGGCGTTCGACCGCTTGCTGCGCGGCACCGACATGCGCCTGCCACACGGCTTGACCATGACCAGCGGCGACGGTCTGACGCGTTCGTTCTTCCGCACCAAGTTCTGGGAAGACAACCCGCAAACCTATGGCGATATTGTGTTCCAGCCAGACGCCTTGCCCGAGTCCGTGGCTCGCACGCCGCTGTCGCCGGTAGAAAAAGATAACCTGTTGCGCTACGGCATCGACGAACCGCTGTTGTTCGTCGGGCACTACTGGCGCAGCGGCAAACCGGCGCCGATCCGCCCGAACCTGGCCTGCCTGGATTACAGCGCGGTGTTGTACGGCAAGCTGGTTGCCTATCGACTGGATCAGGAAACCCGTCTCGATCCACACAAATTTGTCTGGGTCGATGTTGAACGGCCAGAGGTGTTGCGATGAGTGTTGTGGCTGTTTTACGTCTGCCGCTGGCGGTGGACCTGAGTGGTTTCGTCAAATTGCTGCAACGCATGCACGTGCCGCATCGGGTCAGCGAAGAAGCCGGTGAACAGGTGCTGTGGGTGCCGGACGCGATCAGCGAAGACGTGCGCTCGCTGTACGAACGGTTTCCTGCGGGCGATCCCGAGCATCAACTGGATATCCCGGCTGCACAAGCGAATATCCAGCGTCCAGGGTTCGTCGAGCAACTGCGCCACAGCCCGGTGACGGCGCTGATTCTGCTGCTGAGCATGATCGTCGGCGCGGTGACATTGCTCGGCGAGAACCTCGACACGATGCGCTGGCTGACGTTCCTCGATTTTCGGGTGGTGGGCGAGTACATCCACTTCACGCCGTTGGCCGACAGTCTGGCAGCGGGGCAGTGGTGGCGTCTGGTGACGCCAATGCTGATCCACTTCGGCGTTCTCCACCTGGCCATGAACGGCATGTGGTACTGGGAGTTGGGGCGGCGTATCGAGTCGCGTCAGGGCAGTGTCAACCTGCTGGGGCTGACGTTGCTGTTCAGCCTGGTGTCGAACTACGCCCAATATTATTACGGCGGCGCGACCTTGTTCGGCGGCCTGTCCGGGGTGCTTTACGGCCTGCTCGGGCATTGCTGGATCTACCAGTTGCTGTCGCCGAACCCGGCATATCGCCTGCCTCGCGGGGTATTGGTGATGATGCTGGTGTGGTTGCTGCTGTGTATGTCGGGGCTGATCTCGATGATCGGTTTCGGCGAAATTGCCAATGCGGCGCACGTCGGCGGGTTACTCGTCGGATGCCTCACCGGTTTGTTGGGCGGCTTGTACAGTCGCCGTAGACTCTCTGTCCAATAAACTGCCGTCTAAATTGTGCTGTGAATAACGAGCGCGGAGACCTGATGTCCTCTTTTAACGAAATGATCAAAAACATCACGCCAGAGATCTACCAGAGCCTGAAACTGGCGGTAGAGATCGGTAAGTGGTCCGACGGCGGCAAGCTGACTGCCGAGCAGCGCGAACTGTCGTTGCAGGCGATGATCGCCTGGGAAGTGCAGAACCTGCCCGAGGAACAACGCACCGGCTACATGGGCCCGCAGGAATGCAGTTCGAAGTCGATCACTGTGCCGAATATCCTGTTCAAGTCGGATGCCATCCATTGATCGAGATCGGCCGCGGTGCAATCAGCAAGATGTCGGCGCGCCTCGAAGCGTCGACCGTGCAATACGCTTTTCGCCTGGGCGATACCGAGGTGCCGGTCAATCCTATGATCGGCAGCACGGTTCGCCTGGAATACCTGGGTGCGATCCACTGCATCCATTGCGGACGCAAAACCAAAACCAGCTTCAGCCAGGGCTACTGCTACCCGTGCATGACCAAACTGGCGCAGTGCGATGTCTGCATCATGAGCCCGGAGCGTTGCCACTATGACGCCGGGACCTGCCGTGAGCCGGCCTGGGGCGAGCAGTTCTGTATGACCGACCACGTGGTGTATCTGGCCAATTCGTCGGGCGTCAAGGTCGGGATCACCCGCGCTACACAGCTGCCAACCCGCTGGCTCGATCAGGGTGCCAGCCAGGCATTGCCGATCATGCGCGTGTCGACCCGTCAGCAATCCGGTTTCGTCGAAGACCTGTTCCGCAGTCAGGTGGCCGACAAGACCAACTGGCGCGCCTTGCTCAAGGGCGATGCCGCACCGGTTGACCTGAAACAGATTCGTGATCAACTGTTCGCAAGCTGTGCCGAGGGCGTGCAAGGACTGCAGGAGCGCTTCGGTCTGCAAGCGATTCAACCGGTATTTGATGTCGAGCCGATTGAAATCCGTTACCCGGTCGAGCAGTACCCGGCCAAGATTGTCAGCTTCAATCTGGACAAGAACCCGATTGCCGAAGGCACGCTGTTGGGGATCAAGGGTCAATACCTGATCTTCGATACCGGCGTTATCAATATTCGTAAATACACGGCCTACCAGCTCGCCGTGCATCAGTAAAAGGACTCCAGCATGCGCACCGAACAACCGAAGATGATCTACCTGAAGGACTATCAGGCGCCCGAGTACCTGATCGACGAGACGCACCTGACCTTCGAGTTGTACGAGGACCACAGCCTGGTCCATGCGCAACTGGTGATGCGCCGCAATCCCGCGCGTGGCCTGGGCCTGCCACCGCTGGTGCTCGATGGTCAGCAGTTGGAGTTGCTGTCGGTAGCCTTGGGCGACAGTGAGCTGAGCGCCAGCGATTATCAGTTGACGGAAAATCACCTGACCCTGCACCCGACCAGCGCCAGTTTCACGGTCGATACCAGCGTGCGGATTCACCCGGAAACCAACACCGCGCTGGAAGGCCTGTACAAGTCCAGCGGGATGTTCTGCACCCAGTGCGAGGCCGAGGGCTTTCGCAAGATCACCTATTACCTCGACCGCCCGGATGTGATGAGCAAGTTCACCACCACGGTGGTCGCCGAGCAGCACAGCTACCCGGTGCTGCTGTCCAACGGCAACCCTATTGCCTCAGGTCCCGGTGAAGACGGTCGGCACTGGGCGACCTGGGAAGATCCGTTCATGAAACCGGCCTACCTGTTCGCGCTGGTGGCCGGTGACCTGTGGTGCGTCGAAGACACCTTCACCACCATGAC
Organism: Pseudomonas sp. FW306-02-D09B; assembly: GCF_058782685.1. NCBI lineage: Bacteria > Pseudomonadati > Pseudomonadota > Gammaproteobacteria > Pseudomonadales > Pseudomonadaceae > Pseudomonas > Pseudomonas sp. FW306-02-D09B. Next base: position 787,933 of record NZ_JBYSXY010000001.1, on the reverse strand, counting down.
CCAGCGCAGTGTGGCGTTGCGCATTTACGTCGAGCCGGAAAACATCGACAAGTGCCAGCACGCCATGAACAGCCTGAAGAAGTCCATGCGCTGGGACGAAGAAGTCTATGGTCGCGAGTACGACCTGGACATCTTCATGATCGTGGCGGTCAACGACTTCAACATGGGCGCCATGGAGAACAAGGGCCTCAATATCTTCAACTCCAGCTGCGTGCTGGCCCGTGCCGAAACCGCGACCGACGCCGCACACCAGCGGGTTGAAGCGGTGGTGGCCCACGAATACTTCCACAACTGGTCGGGCAACCGCGTGACCTGCCGCGACTGGTTCCAGCTGTCGCTGAAGGAAGGGTTCACGGTGTTCCGTGACGCCGAATTCTCCGCCGACATGCACTCACGCACCGTCAAGCGCATCGAGGACGTGGCCTACCTGCGCACTCACCAGTTCGCCGAAGATGCAGGTCCCATGGCCCATGCGGTGCGCCCGGATGCGTTCATCGAGATTTCCAACTTCTACACCTTGACCGTCTACGAGAAAGGTTCGGAAGTGGTGCGCATGATCCGCACCTTGCTCGGCGCCGAAGGTTTCCGCAAAGGCAGCGACCTGTATTTCGAACGTCACGATGGCCAGGCGGTCACCTGCGACGATTTCATCAAGGCCATGGAAGATGCCAACGGCGTCGACCTGACCCAGTTCAAACGCTGGTACAGCCAGGCCGGTACGCCGCGTCTGGCGGTGAGCGAGTCTTACGATGCGGCGGCGAAAAGCTACAGCCTGACCTTCCGTCAGAGCTGCCCGGCGACCCCGGACAAGGTTGAAAAACTGCCGTTCGTGATTCCGGTCGAACTGGGCCTGCTGGACAGCAAAGGTGCGGCGATCGCTCTTCGGTTGGCCGGTGAAGCGGCCGCTGACGGGACCTCCCGCGTGCTGTCGGTGACTGAATCCGAGCAGATCTTCACTTTCGTCGATATTGCTGAACAACCGTTGCCATCGTTGCTGCGCGGCTTCTCGGCACCGGTGAAACTGAGCTTTCCGTACAACCGCGATCAGCTGATGTTCCTGATGCAGCACGACAGCGACGGCTTCAACCGTTGGGAAGCCGGCCAGCAATTGTCGGTGCAGGTGCTGCAGGAACTGATCGCTCAGCATCAAGCGGGTCAGGCATTGGTGCTGGATCAGCGACTGATCAGCGCGTTGCGCACAGTGCTGGCGGATGAATCCCTGGATCAGGCCATGGTCGCCGAAATGCTCTCGCTGCCAAGCGAGGCTTACCTGACCGAAATCAGCGAAGTGGCGGATGTCGACGCGATTCATGCGGCCCGTGAGTTCGCCCGCAAGCAACTGGCAGACAGCCTGTTCGATGCGCTGTGGCTGCGTTATCAGGCCAATCGCGAGCTGTCGAAGCAAACTGCTTACGTTGCTGAAGCCGAGCACTTTGCCCGTCGTAGCCTGCAAAATATCGCGTTGTCTTACCTGATGCTCAGTGGCAAGCCCGAAGTGCTGGCATCGACCCTTGAGCAGTTCGATGCCTGCGACAACATGACCGAGCGTCTGACGTCGTTGGCGGTGCTGGTGAATTCACCGTTCGAGGCCGATAAGGCCAAGGCACTGGCCAGTTTTGCCGAGCACTTCAAGGACAATCCGCTGGTCATGGACCAATGGTTCAGCGTACAGGCTGGCAGCACGTTGCCGGGTGGCTTGCAGCGGGTTCAGCAGTTGATGAAGCACCCGGCGTTCAACATCAAGAACCCGAACAAGGTGCGGGCGCTGGTCGGTGCGTTTGCCGGGCAGAACCTGATCAACTTCCATGCAGCCGATGGTTCGGGGTATCGCTTCCTTGCGGATCTGGTGATTGAGCTGAATGGCTTCAATCCGCAGATCGCTTCGCGTCAATTGGCGCCGCTGACGCGCTGGCGTAAATACGACAGCGCCCGTCAGGCGTTGATGAAGGCGGAGCTGGAGCGCATTCGCGGCTCGGGTCAGCTGTCCAGCGATGTGTTTGAAGTAGTCAGCAAAAGTCTGGCGTGACCTGACCTCCGCTCCCGCAGGTGTTCACCCGAACCCTGTGGGAGCCTGCTCGCGAAGGCAGCCTTACAGCCAACCAATCTCCCGCAGATGCACACAGTTCAACTGTGGGAGCGGGCTTGCTCGCGAAGGCGCCCTGACAGCCGGCCAACCTCTTGCAGGTGTACATATCCATTCCTGCGGTAACGGCTACTTAGGGTTTCGCCTGACGGCGACTCACTTTTTTTACAAGCGCCTAAAAAAAGTAAGCAAAAAAACGCTCGCCCCAAGCGTACGGCACCTCGCCTAGGCTCGGCGTTCCCTCACTCCGGCATTCATCAGGGGGCATCGCCTACGGTCTGCTTCGCGACGACCTCCTCTCGATGTGTCCGGCTGCGCCGTACAGCGCTGCGCGCCCACCCCCTGATGAACACCTGCGTTCGGCCTTCCGAAGGGGCGGGTGGATCAAAAGCCGGATCAAGATCAAAGTCCAAAGCCAAAGCCAAAGCCAAATCTAAAACCTTTGTGTCGGAAATTTCCGCTCAATCGCTGGTTTTTGATCATCCCTGCGAATGCCTGGTCATTCAGCGACCGTCCGTAATTCCCCCCAGTTAACAAAAGATAACGTGGCGTTGATTGTCAGACCTTTCGAAAGCTGGATAGGATAGGCCAGCTTCCGAAGGGGCTCTAGATTGCGCGTTTCAGGACTATGCTCCAAAAACCGTCAATCGCTACGAGCAACCCTGCGGCGCCCTGAAAGGTTGAATGACCTAACAATAATAATGGGGGAAAGGTCTATGAGTGAGCCTGTCATGGGTGTGGGTTTATGCCGCCCGCCAGCGCTACGCAGATTCGCGTTGCTGGCTACAGCGCTCTCGCTGTTGGGTTCTGCCGTGCTGTCGGCACCCGTTTTGGCCGCTGACGCACCGGCGTCCGATACGGTCTATTCGATTGAGTCCGCTAAGTCCGCCAAGGGTCTGATGCTTGATGTTGCGCATGCAGGCAAGCGCCTGGTGGCGGTCGGCGATCGTGGCCATATTCTGTATTCCGATGACCAGGGCCAGACCTGGACCCAGGCCAAGGTGCCCAGTCGGCAACTGCTGACCGCGGTCTATTTCGTCGATGACAAGCACGGCTGGGCTGTCGGTCATGACGCGCAAATTCTCGCCAGTGAAGACGGCGGCGTTACCTGGATCAAACAATTCGAAGACTTGAAGCGCGAAGCGCCGCTGCTGGCTGTCTGGTTCAAGGATGTCAGCAGCGGCTTTGCCGTGGGCGCTTACGGCGCTCTGCTGGAAACCACTGACGGTGGAAAGAACTGGGCAGACGTCGGCGATCACCTCGATAACCCGGATCAGTACCACCTCAACGCGATCGCAGCCGTCAAGGATTCCGGGCTGTTCATCGTGGGCGAGCAGGGCAGCATGTTCCGTTCCCCTGATTGGGGGCAAACCTGGGAACGCCTTAAAGGTCCGTACCAGGGTTCGCTGTTTGGGGTGATCGGCACCGCCAAACCGGCGACTTTGCTGGCCTACGGTCTGCGCGGCAATCTGTTCCGTTCAACTGACTTTGGCAGCACTTGGGAGCAGGTCGAGCTCAAGGCTGCGCGCGGCGCGTTGGAGTTCGGTCTGTCCGGTGCGACCTTGCTCGACGACGGCAGCATCGTGATCGTCGGCAACGGCGGCAGCGTGGTGCGCAGCAGTGACGACGGCGTGACCTTCAGCGTATTCAACCGTCCCGACCGCATTTCCGTTTCAGCGGTGACCGCGGCGGGCAATGGCAACTTGATTCTGGTAGGACAGGGCGGCGTTCGCGCTACTTCGCCAATCGGCGCCGAGCTGGGCAAATAATAAGAAGGCGGAGCTATGACATCCATGAGCAGTCATCATCAGGACAAGGCGACGTTTCTCGAGCGCCTGATTTTCAACAACCGTCCGGCAGTGATCGTCATCTGCCTGCTGGTCAGCATTTTCCTGTTCTGGCAGGCGACGCTGATCCGGCCGTCTACCAGCTTCGAAAAAATGATCCCGCTCAAGCATCCTTTCATTGAAAAGATGCTTGAACACCGCAATGACCTGGCCAACCTTGGCAATACCGTGCGTATTTCCGTGGAAGCCACCGATGGCGACATCTTCTCCAGGGAATACATGGAGACCCTGCGCCAGATCAACGACGAGGTGTTCTACATCTCCGGTGTCGACCGCTCCGGCCTGAAGTCGCTGTGGAGTCCGAGCGTGCGCTGGACCGAAGTGACCGAGGAGGGTTTTGCCGGCGGTGAAGTCATCCCGCAGAGCTACAACGGCTCGGCCGACAGCCTCGATCAGTTGCGCAACAACGTGCTCAAATCCGGTCAGGTCGGTCGGTTGGTGGCCAACGATTTCAAGTCGAGCATCGTTGATATCCCGCTGCTGGAGTCCTACCCGGACCCGCAGGACCAGGGCAGGTTGCTGGCGCTGGACTACCAGAAGTTCTCCCACGAACTTGAAGACAAGATCCGCGACAAGTTCGAAAAACAGAACCCCAACGTACAGATTCACATCGTCGGTTTTGCCAAGAAGGTCGGTGACCTGATTGATGGCCTGATCATGGTGGTCATGTTCTTCGGCGTGGCGTTCGTCATCACCCTGATCCTGTTGCTGTGGTTCACCAACTGTCTGCGCAGCACTGTGGCAGTGTTGAGCACTACCCTGGTGGCGGTGGTCTGGCAACTCGGGTTGATGCACGCGTTCGGCTTTGGTCTGGACCCGTACTCGATGCTGGTGCCGTTCCTGATCTTCGCCATCGGCATTTCCCACGGTGTACAGAAGATCAACGGGATTGCCTTGCAGTCCAGCGATGCGGACAACGCCTTGACTGCTGCCCGGCGCACGTTCCGTCAGCTGTTTCTGCCGGGGATGATTGCGATCCTCGCGGATGCGGTGGGCTTCATTACTTTACTGATCATCGATATCGGGGTGATTCGTGAGCTGGCCATCGGCGCGTCCATTGGCGTGGCGGTGATCGTGTTCACCAACCTGATCCTGCTACCGGTAGCGATTTCCTACGTCGGCATCAGCAAGCGCGCCGTCGAGCGCAGCAAGAAAGATGCAATCCGTGAGCATAGGTTCTGGCGTCTGCTGTCGAATTTTGCCAGCTCGAAAGTTGCCCCGGTTTCGATCCTCCTGGCGCTGATCGCCTTCGGTGGCGGTCTCTGGTACAGCCAGAACCTGAAAATTGGCGACCTCGACCAAGGTGCACCGGAGTTGCGTCCGGACTCGCGCTACAACCAGGACAACAATTTCATCATCAAGAACTACTCCACCAGCTCCGATGTGCTGGTGGTGATGGTCAAGACCAAGGCGGAAGGCTGTTCGCGTTACGAAGCCATGGCGCCAATCGATGAACTGATGTGGAAGATGCAGAACACCGAGGGTGTGCAGTCGGCGATTTCCCTGGTGACCGTCTCCAAGCAGATGATCAAGGGCATGAACGAGGGCAACCTGAAGTGGGAAACCCTGTCGCGTAACCCGGACGTGCTGAACAACTCCATCGCCCGCGCCGACGGCCTGTACAACAACAGTTGCTCGCTGGCGCCAGTGCTGGTGTTCCTCAACGACCACAAGGCCGAAACCCTCGACCGTGCGGTGCATGCGGTGCAGGACTTCGCCAAGGAAAACAACAAGGACGGCCTGGAGTTCATTCTGGCTGCCGGGAACGCCGGGATCGAGGCGGCTACCAACGAGGTGATCAAGGAATCGGAACTGACCATCCTGGTGCTGGTGTACATCTGCGTGGCCACCATGTGCATGATCACCTTCCGTTCCTGGGCGGCGACCTTGTGCATCGTGTTGCCGCTGGTGCTGACCTCGGTGCTCGGTAACGCGCTGATGGCGTTCATGGGCATCGGCGTGAAAGTCGCGACCTTGCCGGTGGTCGCGCTTGGGGTGGGGATTGGCGTGGACTACGGCATCTACATTTACAGCCGCCTCGAAAGCTTCCTGCGTGCTGGCTTGCCGCTGCAAGAGGCGTACTACCAGACGCTCAAGTCCACCGGTAAAGCGGTGCTGTTCACCGGTCTGTGCCTGGCCATTGGCGTGTGCACCTGGATCTTCTCGGCGATCAAGTTCCAGGCCGACATGGGCCTGATGCTGACCTTCATGCTGCTCTGGAACATGTTCGGTGCACTGTGGCTGTTGCCGGCCCTGGCGCGTTTCCTGATCAAGCCTGAGAAGCTCGCGGGACAAAAGGGCAACTCGTTGTTCGCTCACTGATCGAGGTCGAAAATAACAAAGCCGCAACCTTCGGGCTGCGGCTTTGTTATTTCTCGGATTTCACACCGCCCCCTGTGTGCGAGCCTGCTCGCTCCCACAGGGTTTGCGGTAACAATGCGCTATCATTGCTGTTTTCCCCTGAAAGACATGATTGCCATGACTGCCGAAACCCTTCTCAACGCCCTCGAACACTGCACCATGGTCGAAATCGACGGCTTTCACGCCTTCGAATTCGCTCTCGACGAAGACGACAATCTGCACATCGAATGCATGGATGGCCGAGCGGCCAAGCACTGGGAGTTCAGCCCGGCTCAGGTTAAGGCTGCGACCTTCGATCAAGACCTGCAGAGCTGGCTGATCATCGGTGATTCCGGCGAGCATCGTCTGGTCTGCCTGGACGCGTTCGGCGGTAACGACGACGAAGACGAAACCAATGAAGATGCGTAAACTCTGGCCGCTGCTGATGGCCGGCAGTGTCGGGGCAATGAGCCTTTCCAGCGCATCCGCCGAGAGCTTCCAGTTGCTGATCGGCACCTACACCCAAGGCCAGAGCCAGGGAATCTATCGACTCAAATTCGATAGCCAGAGCGGTCAACTCGACGCGACGTCGTTGCAGGTGGTCAAGAGTGCCAACCCGTCGTGGCTGACCTTGTCCAGCGACCAGCGTCGACTGTTTGTGGTCAACGAGAATGGTCCGGGGCAAGCCGACCCGGTAGGGCGCGTCAGTAGCTTTAGCGTCGAGCCGAACACCCATGCGCTGAGCCTGATCGGTCAGGTGCAGAGCCTGGGTAACGAGCCAACCCATTCCAGCCTGAGCGCTGACGGCAAGTACCTGTTTGTCAGTAATTACTCGGTGGCTGAAGACCCGGGTGGCAGCTTGGCGGCATTGCCGGTGAGCGCCGATGGCAAGCTGGCGCCGCCAGTGCAACTGAGCAGCCATCAGCCGAGCCGGGTCAATCCCGAGCGGCAGATGTCGGCGCACGTGCATTCGACGGTGTCCTCGCCGGACGGTCAGTACGTGTTTGCCAATGACCTGGGCGCCGACAAGATCTTTGTCTATCGCTATGACCCCAAGGCCAATCCAGAGCGACCGCTGACCGCAGCCACACCAGCCTCGGTTCAGTTGCCGCCCGGCAGCGGGCCGCGGCATTTGCTGTTCAGTGCCGACGGTAAGCACGCGTACCTGACCCTGGAAATGAGCGCGCAAGTCGCGGTGTTCGATTATCAGGCCGGGAAACTGACCCAGCGGCAGATGGTCGACCTGGCAGCCGGCAAACCTGCGGCGCAGAAAGCCGCCGCTGCGCTGCATGCCTCGTCGGACGGCAAGTTCCTCTACGTCAGCAACCGTGGCACCACTAACGAGTTGCTGGTGTTCGCCATCGATCCGGCCAGTGGTGAGCTCAAGGAGCTTCAGCGCCGTCCGGTGGAGGGTGATCACCCGCGTGAGTTCAGCCTCGACCCGAGCGGCAAGTTCGTGCTGGTCGCCAACCAGAAGAGCAACCAGATCGTTATCATTGCGCGTGATGTGAAGACCGGTCTGCTGGGCAAAACCGTGCAAAAACTGCCGTTCGACTCACCCAGCGACATCAAATTCTTCCTGCGTCAATAAGCCGCAGGCCCCGTGTGCCGGGGCCTGCGTGGTTCTATTAATCTGAGTGATATCCGCTACTGCTACAAAAGATTTCAAGAGCGCCAACCCTCGGGCGTAAGTTTGCTTCACGGCCTGAACAGGCAAGCAAGCCAACTGAATCTACGAGGGTTACCGCCATGAACTTCAATCTCTTCTCCGTGATTGCCGCATCCGCCATCTCCGCCAGCGTTGCTCTGCCAGCCAGTGCCAACACTGAGATCAGCTCGAAAAAATCCGGCACCCACAGCTACACCCAGAAATACCTGCAACAAAGCGCCAACTTCTATGCCGCGCTGGATCACAAGATCCAACACTGAGATTCAAGCCCTGCCGACTTTATGCAGGAGCGAAGTCACTTGATCCGATCAGCGATCCTTTCGCTGGAAAGACCAGTGTGATGTCGCTCCTGCATAAAGCATTTGCGACTCCGCACCTCAATCAGCACAAATATCTCGTGTAATATCACATGGCCATGTGTTTAAATTTGACGCTAATTTATTGACTCAATCTTTCCCAAGGATCGATGACATGGCGATGCGTCTGGCTGTGGTGCTGCTGTTTCTCTACTCCACCCCGATTCTCTCGGCTGCCCGCCCGGTTGACGGCGAGCCTGAAGCCGCACGCGAGCGTTTGATGAGCGTGTTGCAGGACTGAAAATCGTCGGATTTTCGATCAATTAAACTGATAGCTACTATGCATAAAGGTCGCTATTCATGGCCGGTTGTTTGATTGATCCTGTGGGCACTGAAACATGCCCACGGAGAATCCCATGGCCAGCACAATCCTTTCTTCTGCCAAACACGGCGCGTACGTCGCCATTGGTTTATACGTGGCGATGGTTCTGGTGGTCAGTCTTTCGGCCCAGTCGCAGCGCATCACGCAAGCACCGATTCAGGTCGCTTATCCCGCCATCCAGTTTGAGCACGTACAGCACGCCAGCGCTGAGCATTCCGACGTCGCGGGAGCCGTGGGGGTATGAAAGGGCGCAAACTGATGGTCGTCGCCTTCCTGGCATTCCTGACCAATGGATCTTCACTGCTCGGCATTGGCCAAGGCTCGGCGGGCTCGCTGGCACGGGCCATCGAGTGCAATCACAACATCGCCCACAACATCCAGACCGCCAAGGCGCTGGGGTTGTTGGCGGGTAATCCGCCGGCCAAACCCAAAGCAGTGGTTCTGGGGCCGTTTGAGGTTGATTGCTCGGCGCTTAAAATGTGCAGCGCGTTGGCGTAGGAAGTCAGGTTGGTTGTTTGGCCATGATGGCGGCGAACAACGCTGACTCAAGAATCCCCTGCAACCAGGCCTGAAGATGCCGATACGGCGTCTGCGCAAACCACTCGCGGTCGACATGTGCGAACTGGCGTATGAACGGTGCCAGGGCGATATCCGCCAGGCTCAGATGATCGGCCACCAGATACACTCGCTGTTGCAGCAACTCATCCAGTTCGAGCAAAAACACTTCGCCTTCCGCGCGGTAATGCTCCATGGGGTGTTCCGGGTAGCGTTCAGCGTATTTGTAGCGATTGAGGTGCAGCTTGAACGTCTGATCGTTTGCTTCGATCAGCGCCGCGCCACGTTGCTGCGCTGCAGGATCGTCCTTGAGCAACCAATCCTGCGGGTCGTTCTGTTCCAGCGCCCACTGCATGATCTCCAGGCTTTCCTCGATCACCCGACCGTCAAGGCTCAGCACCGGCACGGTGCCTTTGCTCGACAACTCGAGCAGCTCCGGGGGCTTGGCTTTCAGGCTGACCTCGACAATGTCCACCGCCACTGAACTGTAACGCAGCGCCATGCGTGCGCGCATGGCGTAGGGGCAGCGGCGGAAAGAGTAGAGCGTCGGCGTGCTCATTTGACCTCCAGCGTACTCAGGCCATTGCCTTGGCGATGAACCTGGATCTGCACCGGGATTCGCTCGTGCATCTCCTGTACGTGGGAGATTACGCCGACCTTGCGACCCTGCGCCTGCAGGCCATCAAGGGCGTCCATCGCCAATTGCAGTGACTCGGGGTCGAGGCTGCCGAAGCCTTCATCGATGAACAGCGATTCGATTTTCAGCGTGCTCGACGCCATCGAGGCCAGGCCCAGCGCCAATGCCAGCGACACCAGGAAGGTTTCGCCGCCCGACAGCGAATGCACCGAGCGCAGTTCGTCGCCCATCTCCGTGTCCATCACCAGCAAGCCGAGCATGCTGCCGCCGCGCTTGAGCCGGTAGCGGCGCACCAGTTGGCGCAACTGGGCGTTGGCGTGATGCACCAGCAAATCGAGGTTGTAGGCCTGGGCGATCTTGCGGAAAGTGTCTCCGGTGGCCGAGCCGATCAGGGCATTCAGCCGTGCCCAGCGCTGCCACTCGTTGTAGGCATCGCCAATGCGTTGTGCCAGCGCCTGATTGGCGTCCTGACGGCGTTGATCCTCGGCTTGTTGCGCACGTAGTTCGGCGCAGAGCTGTTCGCTGATCCCGAACTGGTTTTGCAGCTCGCCAAGGGCTGTGGCCAGTTGTTCGGCATCGAGGTTGCCGTTGTGCTGCGCCTGATGGCTGTGCAGGCGCTGTTCGCGTTCATGCACTAGCACCTTGGCTTGCTCGATGGCTTTTTCGCCGAGCTGTAGCTGTTGGCGCAGCTGGCTGACCTGCTCGTCGCTGAACGCCAGTAACTGCTCCAGGCCGCCATCGTCGAGTTCCGGATGAAGGGCTCGCCATTCGGCAATCTTGCCGCTCAGCTCATGACTTTCGGCTTCCAGCGCGTGCTGGCGTTGTTGCTCCGCCCTGAGCTCGGCGGCCAGTTGAATCTGCTGGCTGCGGACTTCTTGCAGCTCTTGATTGGCCATCGCTTCGGCCTGTCGAGCCTGTTCGACGGCCTGATCCAGTTGCTGCTGCCACTGCTCGGCGCTCGGCTGCTCGCCCAGCAGTTCGGCGAGTTTTTGTTGGGCGGCGTGTTGCTGCTCGGCGAGTGCGCTGAATTGCAGCTGTGCGGCTTGTAATTGCTGCACGCGTGTCAGCTGCCGGTCCTGTTCTTTCTCGAGGGTTTGCTGACGCTGTTGTTGTTCGCTGAGTTCTTCGCGTTGCAATTCCAGCTGTTCCAGCCGCTGGGCGACCTGCTGATCGAGTAGCATGAAGGTCGCAGCGGGCTCGTTGCGCAAACCGTCAAGGGTCGCCGCCGGCAGCAGGGCGCTGAACGCTGCGAGTTCTTCTTCAAGGCGCTGGCTGTCATTGCTCAACTCGCGCTGCTGGATCGCCAGTTGCTGGGCAGCCTGTTGGCTGGCCTGGTCGGCGGCTTGCAGTTGTTGCTGAAGACGTGCGGCGTCTTGCTGCAAGGTGAGCAGGGCGCTTTGTCGCTGTTCGTCCTGGGCAATGCTCTGATTCAACTGAGTGCTTTGCTGATTCAGCCAGGCGTCGCGTTTGCTGGCTTCCTGGGTCAGCAGCTGGGCGGCCAGTGGATGCGCTTCAAGGCTCGGTGTCAGGCTCTGCTGCTGGGTTGCCAGCTGTTCCTGTTGTTGCAGCAGTTCTTTTTGCTGGGCAATCAGCCCGCCGACTTCGGTGCGCAGGTCTGCGAGTTTTTCCTTGAGCAGGTCAACGGCTTTTTGTGCATTGGCCTGTTCGCTTTCATCGTGCCGGCCGAGGCTTTGCAGCAATGCTTCTGGCTGATGATAAGGATGCTCGACGCTGCCGCAGACCGGGCACGGTTGATCGTCCTGCAACTGCCCGCGCAACTCTTCGACGCTGGCACTGCGCGCCAGGCGCTGACGCTCCAGCAGTTCCCGAGTGACTGTCAGGGTTTGCTCGGCAACAGTCAGTTCGGCCTTGGCCTGGACGCCTTCGCGGGTCAGGCGTTCACGTTCTGTCTGGACGGTTTGCAGGCGCTGTTGCAGGTCCTGCGTGCGCGTGTCCAGCTCCTGCTGACGAGCCCACAATCGCGCGAGCTCTTCGACGGCGCGCTGCTGCTTGCGGTTGTCTTGCAGCAGGCTGCCGAGGATCTGAATCTGTTCGGCAACAGCTGCAGGTTCAGCGCCGGCTTCGCTGTAGAGCAGCTCCAGGCTTTGCCGTTGCGCGCTGAACTGGGCGGCGGTGTCCGCCGCCCGTTGTTCCATTTGGAGCAGTTCGGCCTGACCCTTTTTCAGGCGATTGCCGACCAGCATCAGTTGCTGCAAGCGTTCGCGGTAAGCGTTCCAGGCGTCACTGACGGGAGCCAGTTGGAGGCTCAGTTCCAGCTGCGTCGCAATCGTCGCCAGGCGTTCGGCAACCCGTTGTTGCTGTTCGAGCATTTGCGCGATGGCTTGCTGGCCTTCGGAGCTGGCCAGTTCGGCGTTGTGCTTGAGTTCGGCTGAGGCGTTGATGGTCTGGGTCAGGCGCGCCAGGTTGCTCTGTTCTTCGAAGGCCTGACGCAGCAGTGGGGCGTTGTTGCTGTGCTGGCTTTGGGCTTGGGTCAGCGCGGTTTTTGCGGATTCCAGGCTGTGTTCTAGTTGAGCCTGACGGGTTTGCAACTCGCTCTGTTGTTGAGCGTGTTGCTGAATCAGCGCGGCCAACGGGCTCAGTTGTGCGCTCAGCTCGGTTTGCCGGGCAAACTGATGCCGCTGCGGTGCCAGTTGTTCCAGGCGCGCCAGGTTCAGCCGTTCGCCAGTCTGGGCGTCCCACGACTGTTGAGCCTGTTGCAATTGCTCGGCGGCGGCCTGTTGCTGGTCCTGCAACTGCTGCAGTTCTTTGAGCCAGGTGTTCTGCAGTTCAAGTTGCTTGAGCTGTGCTTGCTGGTTTTTGAGTTGTTGCTGGGCGTCGTTGAAACGCTGATCGAGTTCGGCGCGGGCCTCGGGTTCAAGGGGGGTTACGCCAGTGGCCTGATCTTGCAGCAACTTGTGGGCTTCGCGGGTTTCCTTGCTTTTGTCGAAAGCACGTTTGCCCAGGCGCGTGTAGAGCGCGGTGTCGGTGAGTTTTTCCAGCAGTTCGCTGCGGTCGTTGTCATCGGCCTTGAGAAAAGCGCTGAACTCGCTTTGAGCGAGCATCACCGCGCGGGTGAACTGTTCGAAGTTCAGGCCCAGCACGGCTTCCAGTTGAGTCTTGTATTCGCCTTTCTGGCTGGCCAGCAGTTGATCGGTGTCGAGGTCGCGCAGGCTTTGACGGCTGGCTTGCAGCTTGCCGTTGGCTTTTTCACGGGCGCGATTGGCCTCCCAGCGTGCACGGTAGCGACGACCGTCGATGCCGACAAAGTCGACCTCGGCATAGCCGTCACCGGTGCCACGGCGCAGCAGGGTGCGCGGGTCGCCGGTGGCGATCTCGCCGTCTGCATCCGGTACCTTGGCGTCGCGTCCGGTGTTGTTGAGGCGCGGCACTGCGCCAAACAGCGCCAGGCACAACGCATCGAGCAAGGTGCTTTTACCGGCGCCGGTCGGCCCGGTAATCGCAAACAGGCCGGAACTGGCCAAGGGTTCGGCGGTGAAGTCGATTTCAAAGGGGCCCGCCAGCGAGGCGAGGTTTTTCAGGCGGATCGCGAGAATTTTCATGGCTGTTCGCTCTCCTGCTGAACGTCTTGCAGCAGCACCGCAAAGTCCTGGAGTGTCTGTTCGTCGACGGCGCTGCCGTAGTTATCGAGCCAGGCACGGCTGAATAATTCCTGTGGCGTGAGCTGGTCCAGTTCGACCAGCTGACCCGTGTCATCCGCGCCGTCTCGACCGCCATTGCCTGCGTATTCGGCAGCGATTCGCACCAGCCGCACGGCTTTGCCTTGCAGCGCGGTTTCGATTTGTTGGCGCAAGTCCGGCTGCGGTTCATCGAGGCGCACGCGGACTTCGAGCCACGGTTGGCGCTGGAGATCGGCCAACAGGTCGATGTTCGGCAAATCCGCGAGCTGCGTCAGGATTTCACTGAGCGGAGCAGGGCCCAGGCGCTGCAGGTTGACTGCACGGGGGATCAACCGGGGTTCGACGCTGAGCAGCGTCTCGCCGTCGAGCGTGATGTCGAGAATCTGATGCTGATAGCCGATTTCGGAAAACGACAACGGGATCGGTGAGCCGCTGTAGCGAATGCGCTCCTCGCCGTTGACCTTCTGCGGCTTGTGCAAATGGCCAAGGGCAACGTAGCTGATACTCGGCCCGAACAGGCTGGCGGGCAGGGCTTCGGCATTGCCAATGATCAGGCTGCGCTCGGAATCCTCGGACACCGACCCACCGGCCATGTGCGCGTGGCTGATGGCGATCAATGCCTGACCGGGTTGGCGCTTGGCATTGGCGGCTTCGATCAGCCATTCATGCACCTGGCCGATGCCGCGCAGGTAGTTGTCGCCCAGGTGCGCGCCGGTGACTTCAGCGGGGCGCAGAAACGGCAGCGCCAGGCACCAGCCGGCGATTTCACCCGAGGCATCGGGCAGCGGAATCAGCAAGCGTTCGGCGTCCAGTTGCCCGTCATCGAGCCACAACACCCGACCCAGTGCATGAGTGCGCAACCGGCGCATCAACGGCGCGGGCAATTCGATCCGCGAGCCGGAGTCATGATTGCCAGCGATCATCACGATGGTCAGCGATGGCTGCTGCTCGTGTGCGCTGACGATGAAGTCGTAGAGACGTTCCTGGGCTTTGACCGGCGGATTGACCGTGTCGAAGATATCGCCTGCAATCAGCAGCACATCGGGCTTTTCGAGCGCCAGCTGACGCAGCAGCCAGTCGAGGAAACAGCCGTGTTCAAAGTCGCGTTCCTGGCCATGCAGGTTTTGCCCAAGGTGCCAGTCGGAGGTGTGGAACAGACGCAAGGCAAACTCCGTAGGAAATAAGGTGATGGCCGCAGGGAAAATGATGGCGGCTAAAGGGGAGGGAGTTTACTGGCAAAAAACCGAGCGTGCCTTGTTCAATCACCTGCCGCGCGTGCCCTTAGGTCGGAGCCGCCTATAGGAGCAAGGCTTGCCCGCGATGACGGCTGAGTGAGCGATACGGCTCGTCCAGTCAGAACACGTCATGCGCGTCGTTTGCCGGTGCTGTCGCCCCGAGACACTTCGGCAAAGATCTCGGTAATCGGCCGCCGTGGCTGGCGCTTGTGCAACTCGCGCACCTGTTGGCTCATGCGCAGCAGTTCTGCGCTGGGTTTGGCCCATTGTTCCTTCGGTAGCGGTTCGGACCATTCGCGCATCACTTCGGGCAGGGCGTGTTGGCCCATGGTCTTGATTCGGCGGATTTCCCATTCGGTGAGGTGGTTGGGCAGGGTCCAGAGGGTCATGACGTGGTACAGGTACCAGAAAAAACCTGAAACCCGACCGCGTTCGCCATCGCGAATTTGCTGGTGCATGCGCGCCCGGGCGTTGCGGAAGGTGTGCAGGCCTTCGTGGGGTGGATCGTCGGGTCCTTGCAGGTCTTGCAAGTCCTGGATCGATTTGAGGTCGTTGACTTCATATTCCATGTACCCGCGGATCGCTTCCCAGTGGCTGATGGCCAACGGCAGGCCGGCGCAGGGGAATTCGACGCTGGTCAGGGTCTCGCCGTGCTGGAAGCCGATGCCCATGCCGTACTGGCGACGGATGCCGTACTGGGTGGCGCCCTGGGCTTCGATGACCCAAGCGGACAGGGATTCCCAGGGGACGAAGAGCGGTTCGGTGGCGTCCTCGGGCATGAAGCAGACTTCGCGGCGCTGACGGTTGAAGCGGGTGGGGACGATTTCGGCACGTTTGTTGTGGTTGTGGAGCCAGACGCCGAGGCCGATGAATAGGGTGAGAAAAGCGGTTAACAGTCCGAGTTCGGAAGCTGCAAAAAAGACATCCACCGCGAACTCCCACGAATAAAGCCACTCGTACCCCAAAGCGAGACCGAAAAGAAAGCTGAACAATGGGAACAGGAAAATAAACATAAAGGCCATCGTTAAAGGGCCTCCCAGTGTTACCTGCCACATAAATATCTGGGGAGATCCCAACCCCAAGTCCATGTACAGCTCATTTAACTCACCAATATGAGGTCCATGAGGCGGTAACGGTGTCGGCAGTGGTAACGGCGCGAGATAGGTGATCTTCCCGCTTGGAAAGGGCTCGACATCTCCGGCTTTGCGGGATTGCTCAAGGTGCGGCGCGGGTATGGGGTTATCAAGGTTGTTGGGCATGGTCGGCCAACTCCAGCAAATGGGTTTCAACCAGCAGTAAGGGCGGAAGCTCGGTGACTGTTTTTAGAGGCAGCGAAGGAAAATGGCCTTCGCCCCGAGGATTGAGGTGAATGACGTGGGTGTGGGAAACCCACTCTCCTTTGGCCACCAAGGACGACTCCGGACTGTAGGAGCAAGGCTTGCCCGCGATGACGGCTGTGTGAACGACGCGGCTCGTCCGGTCAGGGCACTTCATGCGCTTCGTTTGCCGGTGCTGTCGCCCCGAGACACCTCGGCAAAAATCTCGGTAATCGGCCGCCGTGGCTGGCGTTTGTGTAGTTCGCGCACCTGTTGGCTCATGCGCAGCAGTTCTGCGCTGGGTTTGGCCCATTGTTCCTTCTGTAGCGGTTCGGACCATTGGCGCATCACCTCGGGCAGGACATGTTGGCCCATGGTCTTGATGCGGCGGATTTCCCATTCGGTGAGGTGGTTGGGCAGGGTCCAGAGGGTCATGACGTGGTACAGGTACCAGAAAAACCCTGAAACCCGACCGCGTTCGCCATCGCGAATTTGCAGGTGCATGCGCGCCCGGGCGTTGCGGAAGGTGTGCAGGCCTTCGTGGGGTGGATCGTCGGGTCCTTGCAGGTCTTGCAAGTCCTGGATCGATTTGAGGTCGTTGACTTCATATTCCATGTACCCGCGGATCGCTTCCCAGTGGCTGATGGCCAAGGGCAGGCCGGCGCAGGGGAATTCGACGCTGGTCAGGGTCTCGCCGTGCTGGAAGCCGATGCCCATGCCGTACTGGCGACGGATGCCGTACTGGGTGGCGCCCTGGGCTTCGATGACCCAGGCCGAGAGGGATTCCCAGGGGACGAAGAGCGGTTCGGTGGCGTCCTCGGGCATGAAGCAGACTTCGCGGCGCTGGCGGTTGAAGCGGGTGGGGATGATTTCGGCGCGTTTGTTGTGGTTGTGGAGCCAGACGCAGAGGCCGATGGTTAAACCAAAAAGCCCCCCATATATGGCGTATCCGTAGATGGCGAAGAAGTAATCAGTGACAAACTCCCATGTGTAAGCAAGGTCATATCCGAATATGAGACCAAAGCATCCAGTGATGAGGGGAAACAGAAATGCAATCATAAAGGCAACACTGAATGGCCCACCTAATATAACCTGCCACGAAAATACCTCCGGCGATCCCAACCCAAAGTCCATGTACAGCTCATTTAACTCACCAATATGAGGTCCATGAGGCGGTATCGGTGTCGGCAGTGGTAACGGCGCGAGATAGGTGATCTTCCCGCTTGGAAACGGTTCAACATCTCCGGCTTTGCGGGAGTGCTCCAGGTACGGCGCGGGCATCGGGCTATCAAGGTTGTTGGGCATGGTCGGCGAACTCCAGCAAATGGGTTTCAACCAGCAACAGTGGCGGGTGCTCGGTGACTGTTTTGGGGGGCAGAGAAGGAAAGTCACCCTCACCCCGAGGGTTGAGGTGAATGACGTGGGTGCGAGATATCCACTCTCCTTTGGCGTTCAGTGATTGCACGCACACTGCCAGCTCCAGTGTCTCGGCCACAGGCGTCAGGGGGGCATCACGATTCAGCGGATATTGAAGGCATAGAATCAATGGGTCTGCTTGCACAACCTGCAGGCTGTCCAATACTTCATCGCTGATGGCGTCCTTGCGCTCACGCGCGGTGCCGCGGCTGTCGATGGGGCGGAAAAGACGATGGGCGCCAATGCCCAATCGCTTAGACGGTTTACCGCTCAAGGGGGGCTGGAAGTCACTGAGTTTGAGCCCCGGCAGTTTCAGATGAATGTCACTGGGTTTAGCGCGCAAAAACAGGTTCTTCAGCAATGAGTCATGCTCGTTCAGGCCAAGTTTTGCAGAAGGGGCGTGAAGTAAATCTCCTAGGTAACGTTGGTACTCATCCAGGCTGTAGTTGCCGCGTTCATCGGAGTCCAGGCTCCATGGCGTGGTTTTTAGCCACTTGTCGTGAGCGCTGATGTTGTAGCGGTTGTAAAGCCAGGTGCCGCCCAGTTCGAGTACCGTAAATAAGGCACCGGCCAGGTTGACCCGGAAAAACACTGTTGAAAGGCGTGTACCGGCAGCAGCCCAGGCGGCTGTTCTTGCTGCGGTGCTTTTTGCAAGCAGTACGGTGGCCCCCGCATGTAGTGTGTGACCAAGGCCATAGGCATTGACGGCGGTCATGCCGGCAGCACCCACGTTGGCAAGAGCAGCGCTACTCTGCGCCGCGCGATTGCCGCTACGCGTCGCCTGTTGCCAATTCTGGTGTTGGGTATTGAGGCTGGACAATGAAGATACAAGACCAAAGCCGTAGGTAAAGAATCCCAGTCCCACATGCAGCTTTCCCATCTGCACATGCACATTCTGCAAGGCGTGGTGCTGAAGAGCGTCGACAAGATTGGCGCTACGTGCTTTCAGTGCTGTATCCGAGAGACTCTGCGCCGTTGTGAAACCAGCAGAACCGGTGGCCGCCGCCGCACTCAACAATGGTCCAATAGTTCGTTTGTTTCCTGACTGTTTGATCGTTTCTTTGAAGACCTCCACCAAATTCACCGTCTGCACCAAAAACACCAACAACCCGACCCCTTCGCTTTTAATCAGATCCGCATTAGGCACCCCCTGAATCCCCAGCCGAATGTTCTTCAACAAACTCCTCACCTCCTGCTGCTGCGCCGGTGGAAACAGCACGGTCACTCCCGCCCGAGCCGGCGTGGCGCCATAGGTGCGCACCGAATGATCCGGCAGTTCGGCAATCGGGCTCAGTGCACCCGCCAGTCGGCCTTCGAGTTGCGTCAACTCCGCACGCACCCGACCGATCTCGGTCTGCAGCTCAATGGCCCGAGTCTTCTTGTGGCCGGCCTGGTTTTTGTTGTGGGTGAGTTGGTTACGTTTGACGGTCAGGTCCTTGAGGTAACCGCGTTCCCTGAGCACGTCCTTGATGTCGGTTTGCAGCGCCGCGTGTTCCCCCGGGGTGGCGATGGTGAAGGTCACGCCAGTGGTTTTCGCCGCATCGAGGATCCGCGCCGGCAGCGCTTTGGGCAGGTGGCGGAACAATTCGTCGAGGTCGGGGACTTTCCCTCCTGCCAGATCGAAACCTTCCAATGCGCGGCTCAGGCCCAGGTTCAGCGCGGGGCTCAGGCTGTGCTGGGTCGCGTCGGCGACGGCACGGGTGTGGTCGGGTAAATCGTCGAGGGCGGGCAGGTGCGGTTGTTCGATTTTCTGCAGGGCTTCCAGCCAGTGCGGCAGGTTGTTGAACAGGCCCATGCCGGCGTTGGACAACACGCTGTATTGCACCAGCAGTTCGGGCCGAATGCGCAGCGGCAAGGTATAGAACAGCCGTCGCGTCAGCTCCGGGTGTTTTTCCAGGTAGCCAAGCATCTCTTCACTGGCGTGGTCGCTGCGGCAAATGTCTTTGAGGCAGGCGTACTCGGCGTTGAAGGCCTCGCCCAGTTGCTGCGGATCCTGCGCGTCGTAGTACCAGGCCGAGCGATGGTAGCGACCGGCACACACCAGTTGCGTGCGGTCAGCGGTGATGCGCTCGAGCAAGCGGTTCCAGCGGCCAAGGTCGGCACGCTGCTGAAACAGCGAGTTGTCCATGGCCGGGCGGTCGATGAAATCGTTGATCCCGCGTGTGCCTGAGAACCAGGAGCCCTCGAGCACGTCTTCGATGCGTGTGTTTTGCTCCCTGCCGAGCTTGACCAAGGCTCTGAGGTGACGTTCAACGAAGTCCGCAGGGGCAACCTTGAAATGTTGGCGAGTGTAGTAATCGCGGTCTGCTTCCTCAATCGCAGCGCTGTGGACGGCGGTGCCTTGGTGCTTACCCATCACGAAGATTGTGGCAAGGGCTTCCTTGCGCAATTGCTCCAGCTCCGGGGGGCCCGGCACGTCCACCAGCTCGACCTTGCCGCCCTTGTTCAGGTACGCCAGCAAGGCTTTTCGGGTGCGTTCCTGGGTCGGCTCCGGCAACTGTTGCAGATCGGCAAACAAGGCCTTGACTGCGGGGTCGTCGCTGGCGTTGGCCAGACCGCCGGCATCATCGGGGCTGAGTTGGCTCAAGGATTCGATGTAGCAGGCCAGCAAGTAATCGCGTTCGTTGTGGTCGGCATTGCTCCAGTCGTCGACCCAGCCGACGACAGTGTCCTGATACTCGGCCAGGTCGCGCAGCACGCCGAGGTTGTCATTCACCACCAGAAACAGTGTGTCGTCCTGATAAGGCCCGCGAACCTGTCCCAGAAACTCGCCGATATGCGCCTCGCGAAAGCGTCGAGGGTTCTCCCATAAATAACGCTCGCGTTCGTGTTCGGGAGCGTCACTGACCAGCACCGACGGTAATAGAACGGCCTCCGGCAGTGGGTTGGCCGCGAGCTCGGCTTCCAGCTCGGCGCGATCCTTGGCGGCTTGCGCTTGCTGGGCCGGCACCGTAGCGATCTCCGCCATCCAGCGTTGGCCTTGCTCGACCGTCAGCAAGTGCGTGCCACCGGTTTGGCAATCCACCGGGCCGAGATCGACGACCTGCATGAAGTGCTCGCGTTCGTCCCTGCTGTCGAGTACTTGCGCGCATTTGGCCACTGTCCATTGCACTTCAGCAAAGGTCACGTGCAGGGTGCTGCGCCTTGAAAACACCAGGGCCGGAAGCTCTTCGATGGGCGTGCGCCGATCGCCGGTAACCTTGGCGCCCTTGTGTAACAGGGCGCTGACCATTCCGTTGAGTACCTGATATTCGTGGAGATAGCCGGTAACGCTGTCGATGACATACAACCAGCCGTCGCGCAGCATGCGAATGCCCAGCGGGCGGGTAGTCAGGGCGTAGGGCAGCTTCAGTTCGGCGCTGGGGTCAAGGAGCTTTTCCACCAGTCCATAACGCAAGGGCAACAGCTGAACGTGGGTTTGCCGCAAGGGGCAGGCACCGGGAGAGCTGATGGCGGTTTTGGACGCTGCCGCGGCAGCGAGGTTGGCAGCAGCGGTCATGAGCGTTCTCCTTCAGTGGCCCAGCGGTGGGCCAGATCAGCGGCCAGCGCAACGCGCTCGCCGGGCGATTGCAGCGATGGCGTATGGAGCAATTGGGCGATGTGCGGATGCTGTTCGAGCGTCGAGCCGTTCAGCCAGGCCATGACGTTGGCGTAATAGAAAAGCTCGGATTGGCTGCATAAACCCAAGGCACTGGCCTCGGCCTCCAGTTGTTCGAGCATTGGCCAGCGCTCGCCCACGGTTTTACCGACCGGATACTGGGGGAAAAAACTGAGCAAATGCGTGTCGAGTTCGAGCAGTGCGCGGCGTCGGTCAACACGGTCCAGCGCTGCATTCTGTTCAGGGCTCAGGCGATAGGGCGTCGACAACTCAGGGCATTCAGTCAATCGGGGTTGATGACGATGCCAATGGCCATCGACGCTGTCGGCCATTACCACGCAAGAAAGGGGGCCGAACAAACATTGATCGCCGCTGCCGAACAGTGCCTGCGCCACGGCCGCATCGGCCAGGCGCAAAACCACTGGCAGGCCTTCGGGCAACTCGATGGTCAGCAGTTTGCGTAAATGTTGAGCCACGTCATGCACGGGGGAGGAGCTGAACAACAGCACTCCCCACTCTTCATGCGCCTGTTGCAGATAGAACTGAAAAACCGCTTCGTCAGGATGTGGAATCGCTACCAGCAGCGGTGAGATATCCCGCAGGGAGGTGAAGGGCGCACTGTCATACAGTGCAACAGTGCTTACGGCGGGATTGAGTGTTTTCAAGTGCTGTGGCAAATCGCTGAAGGTCGTGCCGTCCAGCAACAGGAAAGCCTGTTGCTCGTTCCAGGGCAGGTCTTCAGGCAGGCAAGTCGAGAGTTTCATGCTGGGGTGGCCTCACAAATCAGGCAACGCGAAGCGCGGGTTGAAATCAGTGCGTGGCGTTGCTGCGCCGCGTGGAAAGCCACTTTCAGCAAAGGCAAGGCGCCCGGCATCAAAGGCTCCGCCGGCATGCTCACGGGCGCAGTGCCGCCCTGCAGAATCGGCACGCTGCTGAAAATTCCTTCCGGGCCCAGCGTCAGCCATTGACCGCCAGCCATGAGCCCCAGGTGCGTTCCACCGTTGATGACGACTCGTTGTCCGGCGCTGAGCTGAATCTGCTGCATGGCGCTGAGTCGCTGACTGGTGACGCGAAGATGTTGATCGCCCTGAACCAGCAGGTGATCGTCCTGTTTGATTTCAGTCAAACGGTTGCCGCGGGTCAGGCGCTGTTCTTCGCCGCGCAGTTCGTGGCTGGCGAGGCCGCCGATCACCACGGTTCGCTGGTTGTCGACCTGAATGCGTTCGTCATTGAGAACGAGCTGGACAAAATCGCGCTGGGCACGCAGGGCAATCTCTTCGGCACCTTTTTTGTCCTCGATGCGCAGCTCGTTGTAACCGCCCCCACCGGGGCTGCTCTGACTGCGGAAAATGCTACGGGTGTGCTCGGCCGGCAAATCCAGTGGTACCGGTGTCGCGGCGTTGGCCAGGCAGGCAACGACGACGGGTTTATCGGGATCGCCATCAGTGAATCCCACCAACACTTCCATGCCGACTCGCGGGATCTGCACGCTGCCGTAACTGTCATGGGCCCAGGCAGCGGCGACACGCAGCCAGCAACTCGATTGTTCATCGTGCTGCCCGTCGCGGTCCCAGGGCAGCTGGACTTTGACTCGACCGTATTGATCACAATAAATCTCTTCACCGGGCGGGCCCGTGACGACTGCATGCTGGTTGCCCATCATCCGGGGTTTGGGGTGTTCAAGGGCCGGTCGGAATATTACGTCCCAAGGTGTGGCGACAAAGAGGTTGCGGTAGCCCTGACTGAAGCCATCCTGCGAACGACTGTCGGTGATCGACTCTTCCAGCACTCCAGGTTGAAAACCGGTGTGCTCCACTTCAGTCAACAACCACAGTCCATTCCAGTCAGTGCGAGGGTGTTCGGTCATCTCGAAAAAATGGCCGCTGCGCATCGCACTTTGATCGCTATGCCCATTCGCTTGCCGGTAATCGGCGCGGTGACGTTCCAATGCCCGATTGGCCAGATATTTACCGTGGTCTCGATGGGTAAACTGGCCTGGAAAGGCATAGTCCTCCAGGCGCGGCAACAGCGGGAGCCTGGTCTCGCTGTCGAGTTGCAGGCGCGGTTTCTCGAAGTCGTAATCACGACGGCTGACGTGTGTGGGGCGGGGTTCCAGTCGCAGCTTGAAACGCTGAATGACCGGCGCATCGGCAATCATGCCGTTGTCTTGCCTGTACGCGGTTGATTGGTCGGGTTTCGAAAAAACCGTTTGATCGTCGCCGAGTACCAGCACATGCCCGTCGGCGCTGTGCTGGAAATGAAAGTGCAGGCCTTCTTCCTCACACAACCGTTGAAGAAAATGCAGGTCGGTCTCGTACTGCACACAATAGAGTCGTGGCCGGTACTCGGCGCTCAGTTGGAAGCGCCAGGCATCGGACTGGATTCCCTGGTCTTTCAGCACTGTTGCAATGATTTGCGGCACGCTTTGGTGCTGAAAAATACGCTGGTTGTGACAATGGGTGAGATAGGCGAGGTGCGGTGCCAGGGTCATTTGATAGCGGGTCAGGCGTTTGCCCGAGTCGCCTTGCGCGATTTGATAGATCTGCCCGTGAAGGCCGGCGCCGTCAGGACCGAAGCTCAGAAAAGCCGAGCGATGCAGGAGTGAATCGAGGTCCAGGTCGGGGCGCTCGCTGACCAGTTCCAGTTTGACTTCGTAAGGCTGGTTGAGCGCTTCCTTGGCGCGGAATTCGAGTACCTGAAGGTCGTCGGAAAAACCTTCAATATCGAGTTTGAATATGACGGGTTTGACGGCGCTGAACATCCACGTTTCCTTGTGTCTATTTCAAGTCACAGGACTTTGCGTGGAGCGACGAACCGGCGCAGTCAGACGGATCGATATTTAGAGTAGGACGGATCCGTTAAGCCGGATCGCTGTCGAGGGCCCTGACCTTACGGGACGTACTCCGTAGGAAACAAGGTGATGGCCACGGGGAAAATAATCGCGGCGAAAGGGTGGGGTTAATGGCAAAAGGTCGGGAATGCAGAAAGGCAGAAAAGATCGCAGCCTTCGGGATGTACACCATTTCCCTGTCGGCGCTGCCGAAGGCTGCGATCTTTTGCGCTATTTCGGATACAACGGCGGCAAGCCACTGTCGCCCACCGGGTCATGGACCCGTTCGGCAATCGGGATGGCGCGGATCGCGCGCCAGAGTTCTTCGCCTTGCCAGTAATGCCCGGTTTCGCTGTAGAGCGCGCCATTCAAGCCATCGAGGGCGTCGGACAGCGGTACGAAGCGTGCGGCCATATCGGCCAGGGTTTCCGGCTGTTGACGGGCCCAGGCGTCGAGCGCCTGACGGGTGGCTTGAGGGTCGTTGGCCTGGCACGCACGCTTGAGGTCGTCGAGTAGGGTGCGCGGGCTCGGGCCCGTTTGCGTGGCGCGCAGAATCGCCGGCTGCCAACGCGCACGCCACCACAGACCGAAGCCAAGCAAGGTGGTGCAGGCGAGGATCAAGGTGCTGAGCTTCCAGTACCAGAGCGCTTCACTGCCGAGCGCTACGGTAGCCGGCACGTTGCCCGCTGGAGTGTCGACCATCAGGCTTGGGTTGCTCACGGTGTTCAGGGTGCGAGCGGGCAGGCTGCTGCGCTCCAGATGATCTTGAAGGGTGTTCCACCAGACCACTTCCACGGGCGGCAATTCGATCTGCCCGATACGAGTGGGCACCAGTGCTTCGCGGTCTTCGCGGATGCCGATCAACCCTCGGTCACTGGGCTGATTGCTCAATTGTGGCTGATCGGGATAACGCCGCAATCCGCTGCTTTCAGTGGCGGGCAGGGGCGGCAGTTGCGAGCTGGCCAGGCCTTCGGCTTTCAGGGTCAGGCTGCGGGTCATGGAGTCGCCCACTTGAACGTGATCAGGCGTAGGGTTCCAGCTTTCACTGAGACTCAGGCTGCGTGCTGGCAGCCAAGGGGCGTCGGCGGGATAATCGGCCGGTTTCGGCTTGACGGTCAGGTTGAGCCCGGTGGAGCTCACGCGAATCAGTTTTCCCGCTTTTGGCCCTTGCGGGGCCGACTCCTGAGAGGGTTGCGTCTCCGCCAGGGTGGCGCTGAACATCTGTGCAGGAATCGTCAGCAGGCCACTGTGTTGCGGGTAAATTGCGTACTGCCGTTCGATCACGCCGTGGCGCAGGTCATTGATGACTTTTTCGTAAGTGCGCGACTCACCGAGTTGTTCGACGCGCGCATCGGGGATTTGCAGCGGGGTCAGGCTGCTGTCGTCATACAGCGACACCGAGTGATAGATGCGCAAGGTCAGAATCGCCTGGGCCTGCACGTACACGGTGTCCTGATCGAGGCTGGTCTCGATGAACACGGGCGCCAGTTTGTCGGCGCTGTCCTGCTTCTCGCTTTCGACCACCTGCAAGTTGATCGGCTGGCTTTTGTACTCACCCAGCGCCAGGGACGGGATGACCAGTGTGCCGTTGTGCTTGGGCAGGAGGGTGATGATCCAGCGGGTGGTGGCGTGGCTGTCGTCGCCCAGGGTTGTGGGCTGGTTGACCTGGCGGGTGCCGCGAACCTCGAACAGCGGGTCAAGTGCGCTCAGGTCAGGTTTGCCGAACTGCGTGACATCACTGGATTCGAGGGTCAGTTCGACCGTCTCGCCGGAATTCACGCGGCTGCGATCGATGCTGGCAACCAGCCCCGCAGCCTGGGCACCCACGGTCCAGAGCGAAAGGCTGAGCAATAGAACGGTGAAGCGGGTCATCGAGTTTTTCCCTGATCCTGATGTTGTTGCTGTTCGTACCAGAATTTACGTTTAAGCAGTTCGCCCGGCTCATCCGGGATTTTACGCAGCCATTGCTCCAGGGCCTGGCGGCGCTCGCCGTCGAAATTGGCGTCGGCGGTGCGGATCGGCGGTGTGCTGCGTTGTTCATCGCCCAACTCACTGCCCGGCACTTCATTATTGCCCGGTTGTGGCGGGCTGTCGGTCCGGTTTTCGCTGTTGGCGTCGACGTGCGATTGCGCGGTTTGCGTGTCGGTCTTTTGCTCGTCACTGGTCGAGGTTTGTGTCGACGCACCCGGTGGCGGGGGTTGCTGGGTTTGCAGGTGCTCTTCGCCGTCGGTTTTATCGGGCTCATTGGATGAAGTAGAGGCTTTCTGTTTGATCAACGCTTCTACCAGCGCTTTGTTGGTCTGCGCCGGGCGTAAATCAGGTTGCAGCTCAAGGGCTTGTTCATAGGCATCGACGGCAGCTTCCAGTTCAGCGCTTTTAGCCAGGGCGTTGCCGCGATTGTAGTTCGCACGGGCGTCGTTGCCTTCGGCGAAACGCTCGGCGGCAGCGGCATACTCACCGGCCTCATACAGCGCAACGCCTTGCCATTGCCGATCCTGAAAACGCTGCGCGGCCTCCGCAGGCTGGTGTTGCTTGAGCAAGTGCAGGCCCTGTTGGTCGGGGCGCAGCCAAAGATCGTTGAACTCGAAGGCGTAACTCGGTTGCGGCAGCATGAACAGCAATGGCAGGCAAAACAGCCAGCCTCGGCGTCCGGCGCAGGCCGTCAGCAGCAACAGCGGCAGTAACAGCCAATAGCCCTGGTCGGCCCAGGTATCGAGGCGCAGGGTCTGGCCATCGTTACGCACGCTATGCGGGCTATCGAGCAGCCCGAGACCGCGCAGGTCGCTGTCGTCCAGCTGCGCTTGCCGGTAACGCCCCTCCATTTCGCTGGCAAAGGCTTTAAGGCTTGGCCCGTCGAGACGCGGCACGAGGATCGCGCCTTGCGCATCCTTGAGGAAGCTGCCGTGTTCGTCAGCGATCGGTGCGCCTTGCGGGGTGCCAATGCCGAGCATCAACCATTGCGGTGCCTGACCGCGCAGAGCCTGACGAATACCCTGGCGCTCCTGTTCGCTGAGGGATGAGCCAATCAGCAGAATCCGGCCCTGGCCGAGGGCGCCGCGGTTGAGTAATGTCAGTGCCTTGGTCACGGCCAGATCGGCGCGATGACCGGCCTCGGGCATGATCGACGGTTTCAGCGCTTCCAGCAGGTTGCTGCTGGTGGCCAGGTCGTCCGAGAGCGGCACCAGCGTGTGCGCGCTGCCGGCATAGACGACGATGGCGGTCTGTGCGTCGCTGCGGGCTTGCAATAGATCGAGCAGCTTGCGCCGGGCCTGTTCAAGGCGCGTCGACGGCACGTCGGTGGCGAGCATTTCCGGGGTTAATTCAAACAGGACCACCAAGGGGGCGGCAGGTTTCTGCGCGGATTGTTCGACCCGTTCCCAACTGGGCCCCAATAGCGCCAATACCGCCAGAACCCAGGCCAGGCCGAGGGCGACCCACGGCAACTTGCTTTCACGCCCGTTGCCACCGCTGAGCAGGGTGGCGTGGAAGGCCGGCGGCAGGATCATCTGCCAGCGACCCGCGCGTTTTTGCCGGTGCCAGAGTTGCCACAGCAACCAGCCCAATAGCGGCAACAGCAGTAGCCACCAGGGACGGAACCAATGCGGCCAGAGCGCGATCATCGGCGCCTCCGCAGACGCAGGCGTTTAAGCCGCTGGCGCCAGTCAGGGTGCTGTTGCAGAAAATTCGACCGGGTGAAAAAGCGTTGCATCGGGTTGTCTGGCCAGCGTTCGCGGATCACCAGCAACAGGCTCATCAGCAACGCGGCGGCCAGCGGCCAGCTGTACAACGCTTGTGCCGGGCGAGCCTGGGTGGGTTGTTGAGTCACAGGCTCCAGTTGATCAAGGGTCTTCTTGATCTCCAGCAATTCCTTGCCGTCACGTGCACGGAAGTAGCGCCCGCCGGTAGCTTCGGCGATGGCTTTCAAGGCGGGTTCATCGAGGTCCATGGTCGGGTTTCCCGCCAGAAAAGCCAGAGGGCCGGCTTGCTCCGGATCGGCACCAATGCCGATCGGGTAGATTTTCACGCCTTCTTCGGCAGCCAGTCTTGCCGCGGTCAGCGGATCGATTTCACCGCCATTGTTGGCGCCGTCGGTGACCAGAATCAGCACGCGGCTCTGCGCCGGACGTTGGCG
This sequence comes from Pseudomonas sp. FW306-02-D09B, assembly GCF_058782685.1. Taxonomy (NCBI): domain Bacteria; kingdom Pseudomonadati; phylum Pseudomonadota; class Gammaproteobacteria; order Pseudomonadales; family Pseudomonadaceae; genus Pseudomonas; species Pseudomonas sp. FW306-02-D09B. Next base: position 759,959 of record NZ_JBYSXY010000001.1, on the reverse strand, counting down.
CAAGCGCTTCAAGGCCAGGCCGATGGCGTCGCCAATGGCGGTGTTCTTGCCGGCAATGCCGATCCGCGCTTCGTCAAGCCAGATACGCACGGTGCGCCGATCGAACGTCAGCGGTGCTTGCAGATACGCCTGGCTGCCGAACAGGATCAGGCCGACGCGATCGCCATCGCGCCCTTCAAGGAAGTCACCGAGCAAGTGTTTGACCAGTGTCAGGCGGCTGACGTCTTCGTCTTGCCACTCCATGTCGGGGAAATCCATGGAGCCGGAAACGTCGACGGCCACCAGCAAGTCGCGCCCACTGGCGGCAATCGGCAGCGGCTCGCCGAGCCATTGCGGGCGTGCGGCGGCGATCAACAGCAGCAGCCAGAGCAGGATGAACGGTGCTTGCTGGCGCCAGGTCGGCAGGTTGACACGCGCGCGACGCCGGGCCAGGCCTTCAAGGTCGGACAGAAAGCTGACCTTGAGCGCCGGCTCGCCGCTGTCGGCGACCGGCAGCACAACCCGCATCAGCCACGGCAGTGGCAGCAGGGCGAAGATCCATGGCCAGGCGAACTCAAACATGCTTGCGAATCCAGGTGTCGACGGCTTGTGTCAGGCCAGCGATGGCCTTGTCGTCGAGTTTGCATTCCGGTTTGTAAGCGCCTTCAACCAGAATCATCCAGCGGGTCAGGCCGGCGGCCGGGCAACGGTTGTCGAGAAACGCCAGCCATTTACGACCGTTCAGGGTGTGGCTCTGGCTGTAGGGGTAATGGTTGCGACACAGGCGCTTGAGCAGCCCGTTGAGTTGCTGCAACCAGGCACCGGCGGGCGCACCGTCATAGGGTTTGGGCATTTGCGCCAGTTCCGCCAGCGCCGCCAGTCGCACCGGGTCCAGCGGCTGTTCGGCGCGCACGATAGAGCGCTTGACGGGAATAAAGCGACGCAGTTGCCACAGGCCAAAGCCGATCAGTGGCAGCAGCACCAATAGCAGCCACCAACCCGGCGCCGGCGGCCAGAACTCGATGGGCGGCGGCGTCATCAGCGGTTGCAGTTGATCGAGGCTGTTCATTGGCTTTTACCCGGACGTTTCGGGTTCAGGTATTCACGCAATTGTTCGACCATTTCGCTTTGAGTGCTCAGCGGCATTAACAGCACGCGCAGTTTCTGCGCCAGCAATTCCCAGCGGGCGATGCGGGCTTCGGCCTGGGCGCGATAACTTTGGCGCAGGTCGACGTTCAGCGTATCGAGTTCAAGTTGAGCCCCGCGCTCGGCGAAACGCAGCAAGCCGGCAGCGGGCAGGGCGTGGTCCAGAGGGTCGGAGACTGGCAGCAACAGCAAATCACAGTGCCGCGACAGCAGGCTCAGTTGCTGTTCGGCGCCTTCGGACAAGGCGCGCTCGTCGCAGATCACGATCACCAGGCTCCCCGGGCGCAGCACTTCGCGCGCGCGGCGCAAGGCCATGCCCAGACTGTCGCGATCCGGCTCGCTTTCGGTCGTGAGGGACTGGTTGACGCGCACCATGCGGTTGAGCAATTGCAGCAGGCTTTGCTTGCTGCGCCGGGGTTTGATTTCGTAATGCTCGTTGTCACCGTACACCAGCCCGCCAACACGGTCGTTGTGTCCCAGCGCAGCCCAACCGATCAGGCTCGCGGCTTGTGCGGCCAACACCGATTTGAACATCAGCCCCGAGCCGAAAAACAGCCGACGACTTTGTTCGACCATGATGAAAATCGGCCGCTCGCGCTCTTCGTGAAACAGCTTGGTGTGCGGTTCCTGGGTGCGTGCGGTGACGCGCCAGTCGATGGTTCGCACATCGTCGCCAGCCTGATAGACCCGCACCTGATCGAAGTCCACACCACGCCCGCGCAACTTGGAATGGTGCAAGCCAATCAGCGGGCTGCGCTGGCTCGGGGTGGAAAACAATTGCACTTCGCGCACGCGATGGCGCATCTCGATCAGCTCGGAGAGACTGACACGGATACCCGGTTCGGGCGCAAGCGGCTTGGTCATCGAGGTCAAGCGACGGCAACGACGTCGAGAATCCGCTGGACCACACGGTCCTGGTCAATACCAGCGGCTTCGGCTTCGAAGGAAAGAATGATGCGATGGCGCAACACGTCGAACAGCACCGCTTGAATGTCTTCGGGGCTGACGAAGTCACGACCGGCCAGCCAGGCGTGAGCACGGGCGCAGCGGTCGAGGGCGATGGAGCCGCGCGGGCTGGCGCCATAGGCAATCCACTCGGACATTTCCGGGTCGAACTTGCCCGGCGTGCGGGTCGCCATGACCAACTGCACCAGGTATTCCTCCACGGCGTCGGCCATGTACAAACCGAGGATTTCCTTGCGCGCGGCAAATATCGCTTGCTGGCTGATCCGCCGCTCTGGCTTGGTTTCGCCGTGCAGCGCTTCACCGCGGGCCTGTTGCAGGATGCGCCGCTCGACGGCCGCGTCCGGGAAGCCGATTTTGACGTGCATCAGGAAACGGTCGAGCTGGGCTTCAGGCAGTGGGTAGGTGCCTTCCTGCTCGATCGGGTTCTGGGTCGCCATGACCAGAAACAGCGGCGACAGCTCATACGTACTGCGCCCGACGCTGACCTGCCGCTCGCCCATGGCTTCGAGCAAGGCCGACTGGACCTTGGCCGGTGCCCGGTTGATTTCGTCGGCCAGCACCAGGTTATGGAAGATCGGTCCCTGCTGGAACACGAAGCTGCCGGTTTCCGGACGGTAGATCTCGGTGCCGGTAATGTCGGCAGGCAGCAGGTCGGGCGTGAACTGGATGCGATGGAATTGTGCTTCGATACCTTCGGCAAGCTCTTTGATGGCCTTGGTCTTGGCCAGGCCAGGGGCGCCTTCGACCAGCATGTGGCCGTCAGCGAGCAGAGCGATGAGCAACCGCTCGATGAGTTTTTCCTGGCCGAGAATCTGCGTTGAAAGAAAGGTTCGCAGCGCAAGCAGCGCTTCACGATGTTCCATCGATGACTGTTCCTGGAGAGGGTGAGCAAAGGCGTTCGAATAACGCCAGGGCTGGGGGCGTTACTTTAATCCATCGCAGGGGGTGGAGACTAACGGCGATCAGGGATTTTTTGGGTTTTGTGGGTTGGTTTGGGGGATATTCAGGTTTTTTGCTGTGCAGAGCCTGAATCAGCGCTGTTTTGCGCGCGACCTGTGGGCGCATGGTTTGCCGGCGATGGGGATCTTACGGCTGCCATCACTGGCAAACCGTGCGCCTACGGTTCGCAAATCTTCTTGACAGTCACCAACGCATCCGCACCCCGAGGCTGCCGATCAATCCATACAAGTCGTTGTTGACGCTCGCGCTGTTGTAATCGCCGCTGACATACAGGCTGACAGAGGGCGTGACCCTGGCCACCAGCCCCAGTCCCAGTTCTATCGAGGACGCGTTCCGGCTGCTGCTGAGCTTGTCGACCTGACCGAGGGTCACCGTGTCGGAGGTATTGACCGTATGCCAGAAGTTGGTACGAACATAGGGTTCGATCGGCAGGCCCTTGATGTCATAACTGCCTTTCAAGCTTGCACCGACCCTGCCGCTCCAGGACGTCAGGTCGGTGGATGAGGCATTGCCGCTACCGGCATACGGGGTGTCCAGGCTAATACGCTGGTTGATCAATTCGGCCTGGGGTTCGATTACCCAGTTTTCGCTGATGCCGATGGGGAACCCGCCTTGCACCGAGAGGGTCATTGCGCTGCCTTCGGCAGCTTGGCGCTGGCCCTGGTCATTGAGGCTGTAGCCATTGACCCGACCACCGCTGGCGGTCAAATCCACGTGCCAGCCGTTTGCGCCGGTCAGGCTCCAATAGGCGCCAAGATTGGGGCCTTGCACGTTGAGGGTGTTATTCGGGTCGACAATGGCAGAGCTGACCAGGCCATTGCCATTGCCCTGAAACTGGTTTGTACCGCCCATCAGGCCAACACGCTGAGTGCTGCCGCCGCTGCTTTGCAGGGTAATCAACGCCGGGCCCTTGAGTTCCGAACCGCTCATGCCGGAAAACGGGGAGCTGAGGACGTCGCGCTCTGCGCTCCTGGCAGGCAGGCCATAAACCCGATCCCAGGCAGAAGGAGCGGCTTGCTCGACTGTCAGCAACTGGTTATCAAGACCGGGATTGCGGATGAAGCGGGTGCTGTTACTCGTATCAGGCGTCGGCAGGGTGAGCGCCGGGACATCTTGCTGATACCAGGGTATCGCCTCGTTCTCGGTAGGGGACGCCTGAACCTCCATGGATGTGCACAGCAATAACGAAGTGGAAACGGTGTACAGGGTGAATTTGATCTCGTGTTGGATGAGGGAGGTGTTCATGGAGGTCTACCTTGCAATCGCATGCCATGACTCTGTTTGGCGTCTCTCCTACCCAAATGAGGGGCGACCGATTTCGTTGAGGCAAGACCCGACGGCCCGCTTCAGCGGGTTTTCGAGGCGTGCCCCAGGAGGTATTTCCGGGGGTAGTAACGTTTAGCTAAGAAGACCGTTGGCGTCGCGTCAAGAAATTGAACGATGAGCGGTATGACTAATTTAGGCGCTGCAACTAACTGATTTTTGGTAGTTATCTAAGTTGTTGTTTATTAGAGAGCGACGGCTGCATTGGGCTGTAAATCAGCATTTTGAACAGGGCCAAGGCATCACCTTTTTCGCGGTCATACAAAAACTATTTCATAGGGCTGACGCATCCGCGCCAGGAAAACCCTGGGCAGCTTCGGCGCGATGCCGATCTCCGGTTCACCGTTCAGCTGGCTGGCGTACGCATGGGTGGCGTGGCATTTGCGTGCGACGGTCCAGGTGTCGAGGCGAACCTTGCGGGCGCGGTGCCAGGGAATCAGCCCATGATCGCGTGCGGGCCAGTGCCAGGCCCAGACCGGCACTTCATTGAAACTCGCGCCCACCATGAGGGCGGCTTTTGCGCTGGCTCGACCTACCGCGTCATGGTCGATGATGCCGTCCTCGCACCAGGTGCTGAACACCACATCACCCGGTCGCAGGTAGCGTGCGATGAATTGCGTCAATTGGAGTTCACGCTCGGCCAGCCCGTTGTCGGTGAAACCGCCGCGAATCCATTTCAGGCTATGCATGGGCAAACCGAGGCGACGCAGGGCTTCGACGCTTTCCTGTGGGCGGAACACACTCAGGCGCTTCTCCGACCACAGGTTCGAGCCTGGATGACTGGCGCTGCCATCGGTGATCGAGATCAATTGCAGGGGGTGGCCGAGGGTGGCGAACAACTGCAGCAGGCCACCACAGGTCACGACTTCATCACCCGGATGTGGTGCGATCACCACCGCGCGAGCGCCGGCAGGGATAAGGGTAGAGGTGCTGATGACGGGAATATTGTCCAGTTGCCGGGCAGTGTTCCAGATCTGCACAGGCAAGCTGCTGTCGACGAGGGTGCTGGATTTCATGGCGATACGTCCTTGTTCTGGTGTGCCGTCACACCAGGGCACAGCGCTCCAAACCCTGGGTTGCTGCGAGCAGAGTATTGCTCATAGATCACCATTCGTCGCCCCGTCACCTCCCTGACGAGCGTTTTTTATGAAGTGGCTTGCTAAAGCACTGCTGATGAGGCGGGCAATTGCGTTTCAGTCTTGCTCCTCATGCTGCAACTCGAACAACAGCAACGAGCGTCCGGTCACCGAATATTGATGATTGAAGTCGAATCGCTCCTGGCCCTGAATCGAGGGTTGGTTGGTATCAATCATGCAGGTCCAGAATCCGCCGTCAGGCACTTCCGGTAGCCGGAAATTGACAATGTCGTGATGAGCGTTAACCACCAGCAGCAAGGTAGCGTCGGCGCCTTTGCGACGGATTCCGGTTTCCTGGGCGCGTCCATCGAGCAACATGCCCAGGCATCGCCCGTGGCTATCCTGCCATTGCTCGGTGGACATTTCGCTGCCGTCGGGTGCCAGCCAGGTGACGTCCTTGACGCCAATATCCTCGTTGTAATTGCCCACCAGAAAACGTCCGCGCCGCAGGATCGGATAGGCCAGACGCAGCTTGATCAGGCGTTTGACGAATTTGAGCAAGGCCTTGCCGTCTTCGCTCAGGTCCCAGTTGACCCAGCCAATTTCGCTGTCCTGACAGTAGGCGTTGTTGTTGCCGTATTGGGTTCGGGCAAATTCGTCACCGGCCACCAGCATCGGTGTGCCTTGGGCCAACAGCAGGGTGGCGAAGAAATTACGCAACTGCCGCTGGCGCAGCGCATTGATCTCGGGATCGACGGTGGGGCCCTCAACGCCGTGATTCCAGGACAGGTTGTGATTACTACCGTCCTGATTTTCTTCGTCGTTGGCTTCGTTGTGCTTGTCGTTGTAGGAGACCAGGTCATTCAAGGTGAAGCCGTCATGGGCGGTGACGAAGTTCATCGAGGCGTAGGGGCGGCGGCCGCGTTGATTGAACATTTCACCCGATGCCGTCATGCGGGCGGCGAAGTCGGCGAGCTGGCCGTCATCGCCTTTCCAGAAGGCGCGTACGGTGTCGCGGAAGCGGTCGTTCCACTCGACCCAGCCCGGCGGAAAGTGGCCGACCTGATAGCCACCAGGGCCAATGTCCCAAGGCTCGGCAATCAGTTTTACCTGGCGCAGAATCGGGTCCTGGCGGCAGGCAACGAGGAAGCTGTGACGCTCGTCGAAACCGTCGTGGTAACGCCCGAGGATGGTCGCCAGGTCGAAGCGGAAACCGTCGACGTGCATTTCCGAGGCCCAGTAACGCAGTGAATCGGTGACCATCTGCAGCACACAGGGATGGCTCAGGTCCAGCGTGTTGCCGGTACCGGAGTCGTTGATATAGAAGCGTTTGTCATCGGGCTTCAGTCGATAGTAGGAGACATTGTCGATGCCGCGCATCGACAGGGTCGGGCCTTGTTCGTTGCCCTCGGCGGTGTGGTTGTAGACCACGTCCAGAATCACTTCAAGATTGGCTTCGTGCAGGTGCGCGACCATTTCCTTGAACTCGGCGATCTTGCCACTGGCCAGGTAACGCGGATCGGGGGCGAAGAAGGCGATGCTGTTGTAGCCCCAGTAATTGGTCATGCCCTTGTGCAATAGGTGCTGGTCATTAACGAAGGCGTGTATCGGCATCAGTTCCACCGACGACACGCCAAGTTTGCGGATATGTTCCAGCAGGTCATCGACCATCAACCCGGCGAAGGTCCCGCGCAGCGCTTGCGGGACGGACGGGTGACGCATGCTGATGCCGCGTACGTGAGCCTCATAAATGATCGTTCGATCCCACGGCACATTGACCCGATGGTCATGGCCCCAGGTGTGCGCGGGGTCAATGACCTTGCACTTGGGCACGAAGGGCGCACTGTCGCGCTCATCGAAACTGAGGTCGGCGTCGGGGTGGCCGATGGTGTAGCCGAACAAGGCTTCGGACCACTTCAATTTCCCCACCAACTGTTTGGCGTAGGGGTCGATCAGCAATTTGTGGTGGTTGAAGCGGTGACCGTTTTGCGGGTCGTAAGGCCCATACACCCGGTAGCCGTAGATCAGCCCCGGATGAGCGTCCGGCAAGTAGCCGTGAAAGATTTCGTCGGTGTATTCCGGCAGTTCGATACGTTCGAGCTCGACTTCGCCGGCATCGTCGAACAAACACAGTTCGACCTTGGTGGCGTTAGCCGAAAATATCGCGAAGTTGACCCCCAGACCATCCCAGGTTGCACCGAGCGGGAAGGGCAAGCCTTCACGGATTCGCGAGGCCTCGACGTGAGGTTCTGGCGCGGTCTTTTTTGGCGTGGTCATCATTGCTCCTGCAATTGGGCTTGGGTGATGGCGCCGGCATTGCTGGCCTCTCAAGGCCGCGCCATCCCCGAAGTGGCGAATCTGCTCGCCACGCGGTCAATCAGAGCCTGGTACTCTCAACCGGCTGGCTTACGCGGTGCTCGAGGCTTTTTTGCAGCCACAGGCTTATCGCCGGGTGGCGTTACGACCTTGGCGGTTGTAGCGGCTTTGGTTTTGGGCTTGGTCGCCGTGGGTTTGCTGGCTGCTGTTTTGCCGCTATTGGGTTTGGCGGTTCGGGCAGGCTTGGTCGGGGCCAGGGCTTCGGCTTCCGCCAGCTTGCACGCCATTTCCCAGTGGCGTGTCTCCTGGCCTTCGGGTTTCCCCTCGGACTCCCAGATCAGATAGGCAAATTCACGAATGCGTTTGTCATCGGTACTCATCGCAATGCTCCTGAGTTGAACTCAAGTCTGGATAAACAGATTGACCGGGAAATCTCCCAGCGCGGCGCTGATCAGCAATTCCTTGTGGTGTGTGACTGCACCTGTTGTAAAAAGTCCCTTCAGCTTTTCTTCGGCGGCGGTGAACGGCAGTTTGACCCGGGTGTCGCCCCAGAGCAGGGCAGGCACCTGTGGCGTGGCACTGCTTTCCAGCAGCGACGCAACCCGCACCGGCACCAGCACAATCGCCCGTTGGCCGTCGAGTTCACGGGCGAAAGCCAACACCCGCCCGGCCTGACTGCCCACCACCTGCAACGCTTGATAACGGCCCCGCTGAAACAGTTGCGGGTATCGCGCGCGTAACGCCAACGTGTGGGCGATCAACGCCTGCTTGATGCGCCCGTCACGCCAGGTGTGCAGCAACTGTCGAGTGTCCACCGGGGTGTGCAATGCCTGCTGGCGGACGCTGAAATCAACCGCTCGCCGATTGTCCGGATCCACCAGGCTGAAATCCCAGAACTCATTGCCCTGATACAGATCCGCAACCCCCGGCACCGTCATGCGCAGCAAGGTTTGCGCCAATCCATTGAGCGCACCGCCGCAGGCGATCGCTTGCGCAGCATCGGCGATGGCACTGCGTAAAGGCAGGCCTTCGGGGCTGAGCAGAAGGCGCTCGAGGAAGGCCCGCGTGGCCTGCTCATAAGGCTCGTTCGGTGCGCTCCAACTGCTCTGGAGTTTGGCTTCGCGCAGGGCTTTTTGCTGCCACTGCCACAGTCGTTCGGTGTAGGCCGTCATCGACTGCACGTCTTCGCAATGCAGCTCCAGCGGCCAACTGGCGAGCAAGGTCTGGTAGAGCAGCAGTTCGTCCGCGGCTGAGGGCATCGACGGATCGCGGCGCAGGGCAGCGCTCTGTGTCCGCCAGCCTTCGACTGTTTCTGCATACCAGGTACTGCGTTCGCTGAGTAATGCCAGGCGTGCACGGCTGTCTTCACCGCGTTTGTGGTCATGGGTGGCGCTGGCCAGCAGCGTATCCGGGAATTCGTCGAGGCGCTGGCTGCACGCCGCGTGGAAGTCGGCGAGTGGGGCGCTGAACTGTTCGGTGTTGAAGCCGACATCGTTACGCGACAACAACACGCCTGAGCGATAGAGCGCGGTGTCTTCCACGGCTTTGGCGGCGGTCGGCGAGGTCAGTTGCTGAAAGCGCACGCAGGCGTGCTTGAGGATCTTGCGTTGACGGCCCACCGGGCGCTCGCGCCAGGGTTGCCCACCCAGCCACAGCGCCAGATAGTCGAGCACCGGCCAGTCGGCTTCGCCCAAGGTCTGGCGCGCGCCGTTCATCGCATGCTGAAAAAACACCTGGTCTTGCGCCGAGCGCCCGCACGGGCCGATGTATGTTCGGTACACCGGGAAATGCACGATCAGTTCCTGCAATGCCCGACGAATCGCACCAAGGGTCAGGTCTCGGCTCATCAGGTCATCGCGAGCTACTTGCAACAAGGCCTGCGCGACACTTTCGAAGTCGCCGGCCAGCGAACCGTTGAGAACTTGCTGGCGTGCCAGTTGTGCTTCCTCGATGAACGCTGCGGGCCGTTCGGTGTGTCGGCTCCACAGTTCGCCAAGGACTTGCTCGCCCTGCGGGTCGTGTTGCAGCAGCGACAACTGATTCATGAACTCATAGCCTGTGGTGCCATCGACCTGCCAATCGCGACGCAGCGTTTCACCGTCGCCGAGGATTTTTTCAATATAGATCGGTACGTGTCGCAACGGTGACAGGGCGTTCACCCTGCGCCTGAGTTTGCGGCAGTAACCCCGCGGGTCGGCGAGCCCGTCGATGTGGTCGATACGCAATCCGTCCACCAGTCCCTCGGCAATCAGCTCGAAAATTTTTGCATGGGTAGCTTCGAACACGGCCGGGCGTTCGACCCGCAGCCCGGCCAGTTCATTGATGTCAAAGAAGCGCCGCCAGTTGATGTCATCGGCCGCCGTGCGCCAACTGGCCAGGCGATAGCTTTGGCGTTCGAGCAGCTCGTGCAGACGGCTGAAACCTTCGGGTTGGCGGGAGTCATGGCGGCTGAGGTTGTGCTCGATGCAGCGCAAGATCGCCGGATCAGACGCCAGTGTGATAAGCGCTTGTTGCAAGGGGCGCGCAAGGGAATGGGCATCGGTCTGGTAGTGCAGGGTGGTGAACTGATCGGCCAGTACCTTGAGTTGCAGTGCCCGTTCAACGTCGAGCGAGTCGTCAGGCTTAAGCAGTTCAGCGTAATCGGTGGGGCAAATCGGAAAGTGGTGCTCATGGTGTTCGACATGGAAGCTGCCCCGTCCGGGATCGAAGTGCAGCGTCAGCGTGCCGTCCTGCAAGGCGCTGCCGTAATCGCTGCCCAGGAACGGCAGCAATAGCTGGCCTTCGAGCAATGGGTCTGGCGAATGCCATTGAATGTCGAAAAACTCACCGTAGGGACTCAATCGCCCCCATTCCAGCAAGTCCAGCCACCAGGGATTGTCGGCACCACCGACGGCCATGTGGTTGGACACGATGTCCAGGATCAGCCCCATGTCCTGGGCGCGCAACGCGCTGACCAGTCGCCGCAGGGCTGCCTCGCCGCCCAGCTCGGGATTGACCTGGCTGGGGTCGACCACGTCATAGCCGTGCATCGACCCGGCCCGCGCACTCAACAGCGGCGAGGCATAGAGGTGGCTGATACCTAAACCACAGAAATACGGCACCAGCGGCACGGCGTCATCCAGGGTGAATCCCTGATGAAACTGCAGGCGCAACGTTGCCCGTACCGAGAGGGTTTGCACCTCACTCATTGATCACGCTCGGCCGCCTGAAGGCGTGCGCAAGCAAGCAGTTCCAGCCGTCGTGCCGCATCCGTATCGTCCAGCAGCACGTCGCTTTCATCGGCAAAGCGCCGACGCCAGTTCGGATGACTGTCGGTGGTGCCGGGGAGGTTGGCCTGTTCATCAATGCCCAGCGCATCTTCCAGCGGCAGCAACACCAAAGGGGCGCGGGTGTGACCCAGGAAACGCACGCTGGCGTCGAGCACCTGGTCGGTCTCGTGGGTCTCCTCGCGGAAGTTTTGCGGGTCCTGACTCAAGGCCCGACGCAAACCTTCACGCTCGCGCTGACGGTGTTCACGCCATTGCTGTTCACCGTGGCTGTCGACCAGCCCCAAGCGGACACTCCATTCGATGTCGCGACCATGCCACCAACCGTTGAGCGTTGGCAGGTCGTGGGTGCTGGTGGTGGCGAGTGCGTTATCCGGCCAATCAAGAATCGGTTTGAAGTGTGCCCCGTGGTCCTGCTCGAACAGCAGTACGCGCATCCCCAGGATCGAGCGGGCGATGAGTTTGTCGCGCAGGCCATCGGGCACGGTGCCGAGGTCTTCGCCGAGCACGATCGCCTGATGTCGATGGGACTCCAGCGTCACCAAACGCAGCAGATCGTCCACTGGGTAATACAGATACGCGCCGTCCCTCGGCGGCGCGCCGAGGGGTATCACCCACAGCCGCTGCAAACCCATGACATGGTCGATGCGCAGGCCACCGGTATGGGCAAAATTGGCCCGCAGCATTTCGATAAACGCGCGAAACCCATTGCGTATCAGCCCTTCGGGGGAAAACGCAGAAATCCCCCAACCTTGCCCCGTGCGGTTGAGAATGTCCGGGGGCGCGCCGACGGTGAGGGCAGCCAGTAATTCGTCCTGACGACTCCAGGCCTGGCTGCCACCGCCATCCGCACCGACAGCCAGGTCGGCGATCAAGCCGATGCCCATGCCACTGCTACGCGCAACGGTTTGTGCGCGTTGCAAGCTGCGAGCGATCAACCATTGGCAAAAGGCGTAGAAGCCGATGCGATCTGCATTTTTCTCGGCAAATACCGTCAGTTCGACACTGCGCGGGTCGCGCCAGTGCTCAGGCCACTGGCGCCAGTCGAGGCTTTCGCCAAGGGCGGCACAGGCTTCCTGGAGCGCCTCGAAACGGCAGTGGTTTTCCAGGGCCTCGCCACCGACGTGACGAAAGCTGCTGAAGTCCGCGTGCAAGGGATGATCACCCTGGGAGAATCCTTCATACAGCGCTTGCAACAATTGCTGTTTGGCCTTGGCAGCCGCGGGCCAGTCGATCAGCGGTTGCTCTTCCAGGTGCTTGAGTTCGTCGGCCAATTCAGTGGCATCGATGGCCAGGCGCAGGGCGCGTTCGCCGAGAACTTCCCCGGGTGAGGCGTACAGGCTATTGAGAAACAAACGGCTGGAGGGCGAGTAAGGGCTGTAGCGTTGTGTGTCGTTACTGAACATCGCGTGCAGCGGGCTGATCGCTAACGCATCGGCGCCGCGCTCACCGGCAACGCGGGCGAGGTTTTCCAGTGCCTGCAGATCGCCGAAGCCGCCGTCGCCGGGGCGTCGTAGTGAATACAATTGCACACTCAGGCCCCAGGCCCGGGGTATCGGGTTGTCAACGGCAGCGGCCACGCTATGGCACTGCAAGGGGGCGACGGCGAGTGTGAAGCGTTGGTCAGCGATGTGAGCTTCCTGATAGCCGATCGGGATCAGCCCCGGCAGAACCGCTTCGTCATCGAGTTTGAGGTGGAGGATCGCGCCGTCTTCCAGGTGAATCTCGCAGGGCGTTTCAGGGGCAAAGTGAAGCGCGAGGTCGAGGCCGGCGCCGACGTCGACGGTCATCATTGGCGGCAAGCGTTTGTTTTGTTGGTTCTGTTGCAGCTCCTGCAGGCTGGCGTCGATTTCCTGAGCGCTGCCAGCCGGGTGGCCGAGCCCGCTGAGGATCGCTCGCAATGCCGCCGGAGCGACCTTCTGTGGCCGGCCGTTGGCGTCGACCCAGTCGACTGCCAGGCCGGCTCGGCTGGCGAGGATTTCCAGTTGCGCATCGCTCATGGACGCTCTCCAGTGGTGGGTAGCAAGGGTGTCGTTGCCGTCAGACTGACCAGCGCGCAGTAGGGGGCGAGGGTGCCTTGTTGCAGGGCTTCGAAGGACCGCTGCGGGAACTCGAACAGCAACCGGGAATGGGCTTGTGATGAATGGGACACGGGCTCCGTGGTGAGGTTGAGGTCGATGCACAGCAGGCTGCCATCGCCCATGTGCCAACGTGCACTTATCGCACCCGTTGCCAGCACCGTGGCGCCCAGCGCGTGAGCACCGGGTAGGCGCGGGATGATTTCTCGATGACGGATCAGCAGCAACTGTCGATACAGCGTCAGGGTCGCTTGCTGTGTCAGCGGTTCAGATGATGTCAGTGTCGGACGCGAAGCGGTGAACGTGTGTAACGCATTCGGGTCGGGAATCTGCTCGCGGGTGTGCGGATCGGCAAAAGCGCTGAACGCCGCGAACTCATTGCGTCGACCTTCTCGCACCTGCCTGGCCAAGACTCCATGGTGACTGGTGAAAAACAGAAACGGCTCGTCAGCGGCGTATTCGTCGCCCATGAACAGCAACGGGATCATCGGTGACAACAACAGAAGGACCGTCGCCGCGCGCAACGCCTGAGGTGCAGTCAACTGGTGGAGACGCTCGCCAAAGGCACGGTTGCCGATCTGGTCATGGTTTTGCAGAAACAGCACGAAGGCACTGGGCGGCAAATGCCCACTGGGTTCGCCTCGGGCACGGCCATGGCGATTGGTATGGCCCTGATAGGCGAAGCCCTGGCTCAGGCAGCGGGCCAGTTTTTCGCTGGGGCGCTCGGCAAAGTCGGTGTAATAAGCCTCGGTTTCTCCGGTCAGCAATACGTGCAGCGCGTTGTGCCCATCGTCGTTCCACTGCGCGTCGAAGCCCTGCTCCAGCAGGCTGGCCTGGTTGTGCTCGTTTTCCAGGGTGAGCCAGACATGACGGGGTGGGTCGATGTGCTCGCGTACTGTCGCCGCCAGTTCCTGGAGGAAATCCGGATCTTCGATGGCGTGTACCGCATCCAGACGCAAACCGTCGAAACGGTACTCAAGCAACCACATCAGCGCGTTGTCGATAAAGAAGTCGCGCACCTCGCGTCGGCGGAAGTCAATGGCTGCGCCCCAAGGCGTGTGCAGGTCTTCGCGGAAAAAGCCCTTGGCATAATGATGCAGGTAATTGCCGTCAGGGCCGAAATGGTTGTAAACCACGTCGATGATCACCGCCAGACCCAGGCCATGGGCGCTATCGATCAGGTGCTTGAGCGCATCAGGCGTGCCGTATGACGACTGGGGCGCGTAAGGCAGCACGCCGTCGTAGCCCCAGTTACGCTCGCCGGGAAACTGCGCCAGCGGCATCAGTTCGATCGCGGTAATGCCCAGTTCGGCCAGCCGTGGCAGGTGCTTTTCGACTTCGGCAAAACCACCCAGCACACCCACATGCAGTTCGTAGATCACCGCTTCATGCCAGGGCCGGCCTTGCCAGAAACAGTGCTGCCAACGGTAAGCATGCGGGTCAACCACCACGCTGGGTGACGCCAGACTGCCGGCTTGCGCCCGGGACGCGGGGTCTGGCACGTCGCGTTCGCCCTCGATGTTGTAGCGATAGCGGGTGCCGGCCGGGCAACGGGTCTCGATCACGAACCAGCCGTCCGCCTGGGGCAACATCGGCAGTGATTGCCCGTCTTCAAGCTCGACACTCACATAAAACGCATCGGGCGCCCACAGGGCGAACCGGGTGTGTTCGGCATCCAGCATGACGGCGCCGTGGGGCCAGGTTTCCGGAGTCCGTAACGGCATTCAAGAATCCCTCTCACTGCTTGACCGACTGACCCAACGCCTTGGCGACCAGTTGTTCATAGAGTTCAGCATAGGGTTCGACCGCTTTGCACCAATTGAACGGCGCGGCCATGGCCCGGCAACGCATGGCGTTCAACAGGGGCGGGTGGGCGAACACCTTGAACGCCCGGCTCAAGGCTTCCTCGTAGCTGGCAACCGTCGACTCGTCGAAGAGAAAACCGGTGACGCCATTGTCGATGGTGTCGGCCAGCCCGCCGGTGTTGCGCGCGACCGGCAGCGAGCCGAAACGCTGCGCATACATCTGGCTCAAGCCGCACGGCTCATAGCGTGAAGGCATCAACAGGAAATCACTGCCGGCGAACATCCGCCGCGCATCGGTTTCGTTGAAGCCGATGCGCACACCGATCTGCCCTGGAAAACGCAGGGCGAGGGCGCGCATGGCTTGTTCTTCTTCCGGCTCGCCACGGCCGATGATCGCGATTTGCCCGCCCGAAGAGACGATGAACTCGGACACGGCTTCGGTCAGGTCCAGGCCTTTTTGGTAGACCAGTCGTGAAACCACGGCGAACAGTGGGCCCTTGGAGTCCTTCAGGCCGAACAGTTTGCGCACGTGGGCGGCATTCACCGCTTTGCCGTCCCAGTCGCCGATGCTGAACGGGCAAAACAGGTGGGGGTCGGTCGCCGCATCCCAGCTTTCGTCGATGCCATTCGGGATGCCGCTGAGCAGGCCTTGTTGGGTCTTGCTGGCAAGGAAACCGTCGAGACCGCAGCCGAAGGCCGGGGTGGTGATTTCCTGGGCGTAGGTCGCGCTGACGGTGGTGATATGGCTCGAATAGGCCATGCCAGCCTTGAGGAACGACAGTTTGCCGTAGAACTCCATGCCTTCCTGCTGCAGGGCATGTTCGGGAATACCCAGTTCGGGGCAAGACGCGAGGCTGACCACGCCTTGATAAGCCAGGTTATGAATGGTGAACAGTGTCGGTGTGCGCTGACCACGCCAGTGCATGTAGGCCGGGGCCAGGCCTGCGGGCCAGTCGTGGGCGTGCACCAGATCCGGGCGCCAGTGGATGTGTGCCAGGTTGGCGGCGATGTCGGCGGCAGCCAGGCCCAGACGGGCAAAACGAATATGGTTGTCCGGCCAGTCGCGGCCATTGTTGGCGCCGTAGGGCGAGCCCTCGCGTTCGTACAGTTCGGGGCAGATCAGGACGTAGATGACCAGCCCGTCCGGCATGTCCATGCGGCCGATCTTGCAGGGTGGCAATGCGGCGTGTCCGCCCAGTTCGCCGATGATATGGATCGGGTTTTCGCTGTGCATCACTTGCGGATAACCGGGAATCAACACCCGGACATCGTGCAAATGGGCCATGGCGCGGGGCAATGCGGCAGAAACGTCACCCAGGCCACCGGTTTTCACCAGATCGGCGATTTCCGAGGTCACGAATAACACTTTCTTCTTGTTTGGATTCTGACGTGGAGCGGGCAGTACCGTTTTCGCACCCGGGGCAAGAACCGACATCGAGGTCGGCTCGCCGATTTGCTGGTGAGAACGCTCTCCCTGGATTTCTAAAGCGGCACCGTTCATGTGTTTCTCCCGTTTTATTGATCTGTTTCAGGCATCTCACCCCATGATGCAGGCGGCCAGTTCCCGTGGCCGGGCGCAAAAGCGCTACGCAATGAACAGCAAACGCTGGTCGATGCGCTGAATCTCAAAGGCTGTAGTGGTCATTGCAAGGATTGCACCAGTCGCTGCGGCCCCACCTTTAACCTGACCTGTTGCTTCGGCAGAAAGTTTCGATTTTTTCCCCACAAAATGACCGGCCGGTTTCCAGTCACGAAATGGAGTCTAGGTCAGAACTTAGAGCGCGGTGTGTGACGTTTTGAAATTGTTCGACAATCGGTCTGACGTCACGATTTCCGCGCTCAATCAGCCGCGCCCGCACCGACGAAGTGCAGGTTCTTTCGTCGCCGAAGCACAAAAAGGGGGAGAGAGTTGCCAGAGAATAGGGCATGGCAGAGAAGCGTTCGCACCGCATTGGTGCGAACAAATTGCAGACGAAGACACCGCCAACCTGTAGCAGCTGTCGCAGGTTGTGTGTCAGGACGGTGTGGCCTAATTCAACATCCGGATCGAATGGCCGGTTGTCCAGGCTTGAATATCTTCAATCATCTGTGAAAAGAACAGCCGGTAGTTTTGCTCGCTGACATAGCCGACATGCGGTGTGGCCAGTACGTTGGGCAACTTCCGAAACGGATGGTCGACGGCTAATGGCTCGCGCTCGAAGACATCCAGCGCTGCGCCCTTCAAACGGTTCTGTTCAAGCGCCCGAATCAATGCGGCTTCATCGACGATCGGTCCGCGCGCGGTATTGATCAGCAACGCTGATGGTTTCATCCAGCCAAGTGCCTGTTCATCGACCAGGCCCCGGCTGCGCTCGCTGAGCACCAGATGGATCGACAGCACATCGGCTTGCTCGAACAGCTCGCGCTTGCTGACAAAAGTAACCCC
Organism: Pseudomonas sp. FW306-02-D09B; assembly: GCF_058782685.1. Taxonomy (NCBI): domain Bacteria; kingdom Pseudomonadati; phylum Pseudomonadota; class Gammaproteobacteria; order Pseudomonadales; family Pseudomonadaceae; genus Pseudomonas; species Pseudomonas sp. FW306-02-D09B. The sequence goes on along the minus strand of NZ_JBYSXY010000001.1, from coordinate 742,619 downwards.
GGCTTCGGCTGCGCGCTCGGCGGTGAGGTTTTCGCTCCAGGCGATAACGCGCATTCCGAACACCTGACCGAACTCGGCGATCCGTTTGCCAATGCTGCCCAGGCCCAGAATACCCAGGGTCTTGCCGTACAGGTCGCCACCCAGGCCTTGTTGCCAGTGACCGGCCCGCAGGGCGTTGGCTTCTGCAAGCAGATTGCGGGTCAGGGCCATGATCAGCGTCCAGGTCAATTCGGGCGCCGCCTGTTTGTAGCTATCGGTGCCGCAGACCTGGATTCCCAATGCCGCGGCGGCCTTGAGGTCGATGGCGGCATTGCGCATGCCGCCGGTGACCAGCAATTTGAGTTTGGGCAGGCTACGCAGGAGTGCTTCGTCGAACAGCGTGCGCTCGCGCATCACGCAAATCACCTCGAAGGACTGCAATCGGTCGCTCAGTGTGGCGTGGTCGGCAGGGTAGTCATGCAAAAAGCTGACTTTGCCGATACCGTCCAGCACCGACCAATCCACCACATGACGGGCCACGCCCTGCCAGTCATCGATCACCGCAATCTGCACAGTCATGAGCATTGTCTCTTCAAAGGGGGGGGCGTGGATTTAACCGTTGGCTGAGGCTGTAACGTCGCGATTATGGCGACATTAACAACGTGGCAGCACCAGGGGCTCAAGGCATCCAGCCCAGTGTCGCCAGCGCCAGCACACCATAACGCGCGCCTTTGGCGAAGGTCACGATCAGCAAAAAACGCCCCACGGGTTCTCGCATCACGCCGGCCACCAGTGTCAGCGGGTCGCCAATGATCGGCAACCAGCTCAGCAGCAGTGACCAATGGCCATAACGTTGATAGTGAGTGCGGGCTTTTTCCAGATGAGCAGGGCTGACCGGAAACCAGCGACGCTCCCTGAAGCGCTCGACGCTGCGTCCTAGCCACCAGTTCAGCAACGAACCCAGCACGTTGCCGAGCGTGGCGACGGCGAGCAGCCACCACAATCCATGCTCGCCGTTGAGCAGCAACCCCACCAGCACGGTCTCGGACTGCAACGGTAACAACGTCGCGGCACCGAATGCCGCGAAGAATAGCCCGAGATAGCCAGCGAGCATTACCGGGCCGGGTAGTCGGCGATCACTTTATCGGTGCCATTTTTTGTCAACCCAATGACCTGATAAGCATCGGCCATGCCGTCCATTTCCATGCCTGGCGAGCCCATGGGCATACCCGGCGCGGCCGCGCCAAGCAGGTCGGATTGACTCAAGGCCAGTACCTGTTCGGCGGGGACATGGCCTTCGACGAATTTGCCGTTGATCACCGCGGTGTGGCACGACGCCAGTCGCGGCGGGACGCCGAGGCGCTGCTTGACTTCGCTCATGTTGGTTTCAACGTGATCGTTGACCTTGAAGCCATTGGCTTCAAGGTGCGCGATCCACTTTTTGCAGCAGCCGCAATTGGCATCGCGGTGGACATCGATCGGAATCAGCTCGGCGGCCTGGGCCAGGGAGCTGATGAACAGGGCGCCAAGGGCGGCCAGACGCAGTGTGGTTTTCATCGGTTATCTCTCGTTGATCATTTCACGCCGCGCATTTTGACCATTTTCGCCGATGAAAAAGAGTGCTTATGTTTCAAAGTTATTCATGGGTGTCCCTTGAAGGTGATGCCCACGCGAAACGCGCGGGCGGCCTTCACGGGTTCACTTGACCTTGAAACGCCCCATGATCGAACTGACCCGGCTATTGGCGTCCAGCAGCTGGCGCGTGTTGAGGTCGGTGGCGTGACCGCTTTGCACCAGCTCTTCGACCATATGGCGGATTTGCACCATGCTGCGGTTGATCTCCTCGGTCACCGCGCTCTGTTGTTCGGCGGCCGTGGCGATCTGGGTGCTGAGGCTGTTGATGTGGCTGACCGAGCCGGCCATTTCGTCCAGCCCGGCGTTGACGCGCGCTGTCGCATCGGCAGCGGACTGACAGCTGGCCTGGGTGTTTTCCATCGCCGCCACCGAAGAGCTGACACCTTGGGTCAAACGGCTGAGCATCTCGTTGATCTCCGAGGTGCTGGCCTGGGTGCGGGCGGCGAGGGCGCGGACTTCATCGGCGACCACGGCAAAGCCTCGACCTTGTTCACCGGCTCGCGCGGCCTCAATCGCGGCGTTGAGTGCCAGCAGGTTGGTTTGCCCGGCAATGGCGCCGATCACCCCGAGAATTTCGGTGATGCGCTGGGCGTCCTGCTGCATGCTTTCGACTTTGTGGGTGGCGCTGGCCACTTCGCCGATCAATGCGCTCACGCTGCTTGAGGCTTCGCCCACCACCACCCGCGAGCGGTCGGCGTGTTCACTGGCGCGCTGGGTAAACGCGGCGGTTTGTGCGGCGTTCTCGGCGACGCTGTCGGCGGTCGAACTCATCTCGGTGATGGCGGTGACGGTCTGGTCGGTCTCCGAGGCATGACGCTGCAGGATCTGGTTGGTATGCGCCGAGGTCTGTTGCAGGTTTTCCAGGCTTGAGGCCATGGCGCCCGTGGCCTGGGTGACTTCGCCGATCATGTTTTGCAGGTAGGCGATAAAGGTGTTGACCGAATGGCCGATCGCGCCCAGTTCATCCTCGGCGCGAATGGTGATGCGCCGGGTCAGGTCGGCGTCGCCGGTGGACAGCGCGTCGATGTTGGCTTTCAAGGCTTTCATGCGCTGGATCAGTTGGCGGATTGCATAGATTTGCAGCAGCACCAGCAGCAAAACCATCGGGATCTGCAACAGGCTCAAGGTGCTCAAGACATCGTCGCGTTGAGCGGTGATCAGGTGGGTCGGCAGGGCGGTGGCAAGGAACCACGGTGTGCCTTCGATCGGACGCATGAAGAAAGTGTTCGCCACGCCTTGATTGTCGAACTCGACGCGTTGCAGCGAAGCATCACGGCGCTCAAGCGCGGTTTTGATCTGCGCGGCAAAAGGCGAGTTGCTTGCCAGTTCACTGATATTTTTCAGGACAATCGGAGCACTGATGCGCGAGCTGTTGCTGATGATCTTGCCGTCGGCCTCGACGATCAGCATTTCGGCGCCCAGGTCTTTTTCCTTGCGCGCGACCAGATCATTGAAGAAGCCCAGAGTGACGTCAATGGTCGCGACTCCGTACGGCACGCCATTGCGCGCTATCGCCATGGCGCAGTTGGTGCGCGGTTCGGCGCTGGCGTCGTCCTTATAGGCCGCGGCCCAGGCGCATTGACCGCGAGGTGTCTGCATGCCGCCCTTGTACCAGGGCTGATCGTAATAGTTGGGCGCCGCGTCGCTGTTCCAGAAGGTGTTGACGGCCAGTTTGCCCGACGCATCCCGGTGCCAGAAGGTACTGAATTTGTTGCGTCCGGCCTCGCGCTGGCCAGGCAACGGCCAGATCCCGCCACCAAACACCTTCAGTTCACCGTACTGGTCCACCAGGCCAGGCAATACGGTGTCGATGGTTGCGCTGTCGAGCAGGGGAATTGTTTGGGTGATGCTGCGTTGTTGCGCTTGAACCTTGTTCAGTTCGCCCTGGATCTGTTCGGCCACTTCGGCGATGCGGTTCAGTGCGACCTGTTCTTCCGTGTGCCGAAGTTTCGGCGCGACCAATTGGCTGATGCCCGCCACCGTCAAGGCGAATAACAACAGGATAAACAACACCAAAAATAGTGTGTAACGGGCTTGAATGGTACGGAATGCGGGCATTGGACCTGTCCTTGTGCTGAGCGCTCTTGTTGATCTATTGCGGCGTTTAGCAGCTATCGGCCCGTGGCAGGCCGACTTTAGTACCATGGTCCCAAGTAAGGTCTTTTACAGACGACCGGTTGGTCATGGACATGAGCCATGTGCGGTTTCATTCCGGGCTGGTGACGTGGTTTCTTTCGGGGTTATCAGCCTGATTCAGTGACGGTCTGATTGTTAAACAATTGTTTCAAGTCAATGAATTCAAGGGTTTGGTGATTTGTATCCGAAATGTACAAGAATTGTAAAAAGCTGAAATATTTGTAGTCCGAGGGACGCTGGCACATTGATACTCGCGTACCAATTCATCAGTTGAACAAGGACTTTTTATGGTCACCTTACAAGGAAGTCTGCGCGCTTCGGGGCAGCTCCCGGTCTGGCTCACGCCGCGCACAGGGGCACTCTCATGACCATCGGTTATGTCGGAGGCTGGACCAGCAAGGCCGGATTACTGATTCGCGAGGGCGGGACGAGTGGCAGTAAACCCGTATCGCAGAGCGTCAAAGTCAAGCAGATGCTCGCACTGGTGGGCAACGACCCATTGGCGCTCAACACCGCGAAAATGAACGAGCAGAAGCTCTACAAGAATTTCAAGGGATTCGACCCCGAGACCGTCACGGTCAAACAGCTCGGAAACATCAGCGCCTTTTTGCGCGATCGCGGTTTGATCAGCGATGTGACGGCCCTGACGCTGCTCAACGCCGGCGACAAGTTCGATCGCTTTGGGGTGCCGAAAAACCTGGATGAAAAATTCAATGCGCTGGAGTACTTCGCCACGCAGCTGGATAACATCCAGAGCAACAACCTCAAAGGCAACAAGTACGCCAACCACCTGATTCCCGAGTACAAGAAGGCGATTTACGTCCTGCAGAACCTGAAGACGTATGGCATGGGCAATGGCCCCGCCGTTCCGAACACCAAGGGTGTCAGCGGCAAAGCCTGATCTTCAAGTGCAACAGGCCCGTCTTACATGGCATGAACGGGCCTGCGACGCTCAGTGTTATCGATCGAGCATCTGCATGACGGCTTGCGGGTAACGCGCCCCGAGCACCGCGTCATCCGGAAAAATCGCCTCCAGCGCCGACAAGTCTTCCAGACTTAATGCAACGTCCAGTGCGGCGACGTTCTCCTCCAGATACTTGCGTTGCTTGGTACCCGGAATTGGGATCAGGTAGTCGCCTTGCGCGAGTACCCAGGCCAACGCCAGTTGCCCTGTGGTCACACCTTTTTCTGCCGCCAGCGTTTGCACCTGTTGGACCAACTGCAAATTCCTGTTGAAGTTTTCGCCCTGAAAGCGCGGGCTGAAGCGCCGGTAATCGTCCGCTGCAAAATCGTCGGGACTTTTCAGGGCGCCGGTCAGAAAGCCTCGCCCGAGCGGGCTGTACGGCACAAAGGCAATCCCCAGGCGCTGGCAGGTCGCCAGGCAGTCGTTGTGCTCCTGATCGCGGCTCCACAGCGAGTATTCACTTTGCAGCGCGCTGATCGGGTGAACCTTATGCGCTCGCTCAAGGGTTATCGCCGAGGCTTCGCTCAAGCCGAGGTAGCGCACTTTACCGGCCTGGACCAGTTCGGCCATGGCGCCCACGGTCTCTTCGATGGCCACCTCCGGATCGACGCGATGCTGGTAATACAAGTCCAGAGTGTCCACGCCCAGACGTTTCAGCGTGCCGTCGATGGCAGCACGGATGTACTGCGGCCGGCCATCGACTCCGCGTGCAGTGGGGTTGGACGGATCACGCACGATGCCGAATTTACTGGCCAAGAACACCTGGTCGCGCTTGCCTGCAATCGCTTTGCCAATCAGCTCTTCGTTGGTGTGCGGGCCATACATATCGGCGGTGTCGAGCAAATTGACGCCCAACTCCATGGCGCGATGCAATGTTGCCAATGCCTCGGACGTATCGCCGCCCGTGGTGTAGAAGTCGGTCATGCCCATGCAGCCCAGACCGATCGCAGAAACCTGAGGGCCGTTTTTGCCCAATTGACGAGTGTGCATGGTGTCGCTCCTTTTTTGATGTGGACCCATTGTTGCGCTCGACAAAAACAAGATAAACCGGCTAAAAACGCTATCACTGTTTGTAATTTCTAAATAATCCGCAGGTAACCAAGAGCAATGGACCGTTTTAATGCCATGCGGGTGTTCACTCGCATTGTCGAGCTGGAAGGATTTGCCAAGGCCGCGGACAGCCTGCAAATGCCCAGGGCTTCGGTAACCATCCTGATCAAGCAGCTTGAGGCGCATTTGGGCGTGCAACTGTTGCAGCGCACCACACGGCACGTCAGTCCAACCGCCGATGGCGCGGCGTATTATCAGCGCTGCGTGCGATTGCTGGCTGATCTGGACGAGACCGAGGCAGCGTTTTCCAGCTCTCGGCAAAATCCACGCGGGCTTTTGCGTATCGACATGCCTGCCGGCATCGGGCGTTTGCTGGTGATCCCGGCCTTGCCGGAATTTACCCGGCGTTACCCGCTGATCGAGTTGGAAATCGGCTTGAACGATCGCCCGGTCGACCTGATTCGCGAGGGCGTCGACTGTGTGCTGCGCGGTGGCTCGTCTCTGGATGATTCGCTGGTAGCGCGACCTCTGGCGATGCTCGACCAGGTCACCTGCGCCAGCCCCGACTACTTGCGACGCCAGGGCACGCCGCACTGTCTGGAGGACTTGGCGGGGCATCAGATGGTCGAGTATTTCTCCAGCACCACCGGCAGGCGTTTCGGCCTGGAATTTGACATAGACGGACACGTGCACCCGGTGAACCTGCCCAAACAGGTGGCGGTCAACAGCGCAGATGGTTATCTGGCCTCTTGTGAAGCGGGTTATGGCCTGGTCCAGACGCCGTACTATCACGTTGCACGGCAGTTGCGCGAGGGAACGTTGTGCGAGGTGTTAGAGCATCTGCCGCCGCCAGGGTTACCCCTGACGGCGCTCTATCCTCCGCACCGCCAGTTGTCTCTGCGGGTGCGGGTGTTTGTCGACTGGCTGGTGCAGCTTTGCGCTCAGCCGGGCAACGGGCTGCTGCGCGGATACTCAGGTAACTGACGGTGAGGCGACTCTGGCTGCCGGTGGAGTAAGGTGTCGTGCAGTTGCTGCATGTGCGGACAGTAGAAACTCACAGGCCGCAGTTTTGCACCACGATGAAACAATGCATACCAGCCAGATGCCGCGGGCGCAGGCATCAACCCGGTAAATACGAAATCGATGGCGCAGAGTCGACGCATGTTCTGTGGAGAGTGCTGCGACAGATCAAGCTTGATCGAGATCATCCAGTGCGCGGGTAGCTGCTGGAGCTGCAACTGCACGCTCTTGTCCAACTGATAAAGCACGACTTCCACTCGCTCATGGTGCTGGCTGATCTGCATTGGCAAAGAGTGTTGTGATGGCGTGTCGTTTCGGGTGCCGAATGACGCAGACAGTTGCCTCATGAAGGTTGCACAGGCCGCCGGCCATTCCAGTTGCGGTAACGGATGTGCATACCCTTTGACCATTTGATAGCCAATGACAACACTTTCCTCATGGGACTCACCAAAGGGCGAGGGAACATAGTCGGGAAGCAGCCCGATGTTTTTGAAACCGAGTTTTTGCGCCATTTGCTGGGTGTAGAGATGATGGGTGACCTGCTTGATCGAGACGCTCTTGAGGCCGAGTCGGCTCGCCCGCCGCAACAGTTCACGACCCAGCCGGGTGGCGATGTTTTTGCCCCGGGCTTGCGGGTGTACGAGGCACAAGGCGAATTCAGCGTGATCCAGGCTATGTGCATCCCTGCACAATGCCGCGTGGCCAACGATGCATTCATCGATCAACGCCAGCATTGAGTGCCATCGGTTGTCGGCGTTGTGCTGGCCAATCATCGACGGCAAATAGACATCAGGCTGTACATAATTTTCCCCATACACCTGGCGAAACAACGCACTGACAGCGGCTGAGTCCGCTTGCCTGAAACGTCGAAACCTGAATGTACTCATGGAGCAGGCTCCCGCTGAGGGGCGCTATACACGCGCAGGTCAACGATCCGGCGCTGCTTTCCCGAGCGTGGATGCAGCAGTAATGCGCCGGTCGTGCAGGGGCTGAAGACACATTCAAGCTGACCACTGCCGATCATTTGGCTGATGTCCGGGTACTGACCCAGCAGTGCTGCGTGAATGGCCGGGATTGAAGCGTTTGTTGACGTCGAGTCGTGCGCGGGCACCCACCTCAGGGTCATTCGATCCTTGACCCCGACACTTTCGATCACCAACTGCCATTGCCAGCAATCGGCCAGGCGCAGAAGGATTTCGGCGATCTCCTCCTGGAACAACGAGATGACACCGATGCGAATACGAATGCTCTGTTCGCTACGTCCCAGCAAGGCGAATTTGCGTTGCCGGGTGCCGCTCGGCTCGCGCCAACATGCGCGATCACCGACGGGATAACGCAGCAGTGGCATTAACTTTCGGGTCAGGTTGGTGATGATCAATTGGCCTGGGCGATGACATTCCTCGATGACCTCGTGGGTGTGTTCATCGACAATTTCCACCACCGTCTGTTGATCAAACACCCGATGTTCACCCACCTCACAATCCCGGGTGCTGGCGCCCACGAGTCCTGCGTCGACACAGGCATAGCCAATGGACGCGACGCGTGCATTGGGAAAGACCTGAGCCAGCATCGGCAATTGTGCGGCAAACAGACTTTCGCCACCGTAGAGCACGGTGGTTATCTGTGGCAGGACGCCGTGTCGCTCGGCCAGGCCGGCGGCGAATCGCAGAAGTTGTGCGGGTACGCCAGCGAGGACATTGATCTGGTGTTCGGCAATGGCCGCTGCAAGCGTTGCGGAGTCGACTTCGCCGGCAAACGGGAACTCGCAGATGGAAGGCGACACATGGGCCAATGATTCATGGATAAACAGAAAACTGGCATAAAGGTCGCCGGCAAAAAATAGATTGGCAACCCGGTCGCCATCGCACAGTTGTCCCGAGAGGGCGTTCCCGAAGTGCGTCACCATGTTCTGCCATTCATCACGGGTGTACGCCACCAGTTTTTCCTGGCCGGTTGAACCACCGGTTTTGTAAATCAGGGCGTTTTCGGTTTTACCGGTCAGTACCGGCCAGGTGTTTAAATTGTGGCTGCCATTCCAATAGTCTGAAGCGACGGTGAGTGGTAGATCTTCGACAGTACAGTGATGTTCTGGTAGTTGATTGAAGTGTGTTTTGTAATAGTGAGAATGTTTTCGTGAGTGCAGCAGCAACTCTTCGAATGAATAGTTAGTGTTCATGAGTTCAGGCTCTTGATAGTTTTAAAATAGGCGTTCAGTTGTGATGCTTGCTCGCTGAAAAGTCAGTTCTCAAGTCAATAATCAGGGGTACTTTGCCGCTGTGCCTGTTGCGTTCGAACCGGTCGGGAGAACACCTTTGAACATCAAGTTCCAGCAGGTGGTTATTCACGGCTGTTGAAATAACGGGGATGCCCAGCAGGCGTTGACGTAGAGTCTGTGGATCATGTTCTGCGCGCACCACCAAGCGTTCGGTTCCGTTGGAGTCGTGATCAAGAAGGAGCTGCAGTTGAGTGGCGGCTTGTTCTTCCAGATCGCTGATCGAGACAAAGTCCGAAGCGATCCGCAGCAGTCGACCGTGTCTTCCTTGCAGTTCAAATCGAGGCGTGTCCAGGCCACAAGGGCAGGTTGCTGGCAGCCAACGTCCAGTGTCCCCGACCTCGTAACGGATGATCGTCTGACCTTCGCGTGCCCGCGAGGTAAAGAGCAAACGACCGACTTCGCCGGGTTCGACAGGAGCGTCGTGTTCAAGGTTGACGATTTCCAGCCACTGGATGTCGCTCATCAGGTGAAAAACGCCATCTGCGCTCGCCGGGCACGCATGACCGAGAGGGCCGGCGTCGACAGAACCGTAGAGGGCGGAACGAATCGTCGAGACCCCACAACGCTCCATCAACCGTCGGCTGGCATTGCCAGAATGTTCGCCGCCCATGAAGACTTTATTGACCCCACCGTAGGCCTTGAGGCGATCCTGCTCGCTGAAAAACAGACGCTGCAACGTGCTGGGCATGCCAATCAGCGTGTTGATGCGCTGGTCCACAATCAGTTGGGCTATTTCACTGAAGTCGTCGTCGTGGGGGCCGCCCATGGGGAAGTGCGTGACCCCCATCTGTTCAAGGATCCTGGAAAAACTGAACAGCCCGCCATAGAGGCTGCCACCGTAGAACAGATTCATCACTCGATCCTGCCCCGGCGTCAGTCCGATGGCGAACATGCCGTCAGCCGCCGCGCGCATCTGCCGGCTAAAGTCTCGATAGCTGTAGCCAGCCAAGGCGGGAGTGCCGCTGGTACCACCTGAGCGGAAAAACAGTTGAGCGTCGGACGAACCGGATTGCGCGATGAAATCCGCCTTGTTCATCACTGCGTACGCGTTCAGTTGCGCCGGGGCACCAGGAGGCTGGTCCAGTGTCGCGCGGTTGCTCGAGAACTGCGGCGGCAAGGTTACCGAGGTCCTGCGGGTAAAGCGTGACAGGGCGAAAACACCGTCATGGGGTTCGCCTGCGTAACCCTGATGAATCAGCTCGGGAGGGGCGATTCGATTGACGCCCGCGCTCAGCAGTTGCCTGACCAGGCTTGGCGTTTGCCGGGGTGTGCAGATCAGAGCACAACTTTGCAGATACGTGCGCCACGGCAGCAGGGACTCGGCAATCAACGCGTTTGGCATCGGCCGTAACAACAGCGTTCGAAACAACGGAGAAGGTGCCAATCGGCGATGGTGCTCCCACATGATGCGCCATCCATCACCGGACCAGACGCGTCCTGTCTCATCGGCAAAACTTTGATCGAGTCGCGCCAAGGCAATCCGGGTGGTGATCTCGCAGGCTTCCTGAGCTGTCGGGAGCAACGCTGGCCAGCGGCGGGCACGGCGTTCGAATGCATCAGCGAGTTGTCCGCCAACAGCATGCAGGGTTTGCGGGTCATCACTGTCCACCAGCAACCACTGCGGGCTGGAGCACGCTTGTTGGTCGAGCCGACACACTTCATCGACCAGGGTATCCAGCGCTGCGGGGGACACGGCTTCTGGCGACAGGTAGGCAAAACTGATCTTGTGACCCCAGTCGATCCAGCGGCACCCGCTGGGAACCAGCCGGCGAATGGCCTTGAGCGCTGCGTCGCCACCCCATGCGCTGACGCCATCGGCGTGAGCGCATAGAAGATCAAGGCGATCGGTATCGACAGGCAACACGGCGATGCAATTGGCCAATAAACCGCTGGCATCGCACTCGAGGAACGCTGCCAGTAATTGCGCACTCAGGCTGTTGTCACTGGAACTTGGGCGCAGCCAGTTGATGTTGCCCACCAGCAGGCTTTCCAGCACTGCGCAGAACCCCAGCAATGGCGCGTTGGCAGGCGTGATATGCACCACGAGTCCTAACGGGGACCAGTTTTCGAACCGCGGTTGATCGTAGGCAATTCGCCGTAGTGACCGCGGCTGCACGCCCAACTCACGTTCCAGTTTTGCACTCAAGGCGCTCCGTTGGCAGAACGCAATCAGTTCCAGGCGTTGCCCCTCATCGAGTTCAAGGGGGTGTTGATGGGCCAGCAGTTTCTGTGTGAAACGGTCCGCGCATTGAAGAACCCTTTCGCTGGTCGGTGGTTGCCCCAGTTGTTGCGCCAATCCTGGCAGCAGCGTGTCGAGGGCCGCCTCAGGTGTGAGTGAGTCGTGCAGTTGGCCATTGATCAGGTACATATCAAGCTCCCCCGATCAGTTCGGCTGCGGCCATCGCGCAACTGCGACTGGCGCTGGTTCCGGCGCGGCCATGCAACTCAAACCAGTCGGTAGCCAGGCCACAGCCACAGGCGGCACCGGGGTGCAGTGTTGCCAGGTCACTCATGACCACGGCGTGTGCCGGGCTCGATGAAATATAAGGCGATACGAAGTGCAACAGACCCCGTTTGCCGTAGGGCTGGACGGCGAAGTCGCTCGGGTTACGGACAAACACCTTTGAGTAAACCGGTGCATGAAAGTGATGGTTGGCGCATTCGATATACGGCACGGCATGCTCGACAGCGCCGTACCCGTCTCGACAACGACTGGCATCTATCCTCAATTGCTGCGCAATCCGGGAATAAAGTTGCTGTCTGGGGACTTCCTCGCTCGCCCGGGTTTTCCAGCCACCGCCAAGGAATACCAGCGAATCGGGATGCAGCTCAAGGTCGGGTGCTTCAAGGTCTTGCATGCGTTGCAAGGCCTGCCAAAGAAACGCAGGAAAACCAAAGATGCGCACCGGTAAACCTTCAATTGCAAACTGGTGCAGGGCTTCAATCACGCCGAACACGTCGAACTCGTGGCCGCTGCCCGTGGCCCGTAGCGCATAGACCACCCGGTTGACCGGCGCGTATTGGCACAGGAACTGGTCGGTATAGGAGGTTCCCAGGCTGATGGCGCCTACAGGCTCATAACTCAGCAACAGATAGTTGCACGGGGTGTGGCTGATCCAGTCGTAATGCTCGAAGATCCGAGTCACCATGTTCTGCGCCGCGGTGATGCTTCGCACGTCATAGCGCATGCGGCTTTTCTGGCCGCTGGTGCCCGAGGATGTCAGCTCCAGGGCATCCTGCCCGGTGGGGCTCAGCAGCAGGCGTTGCTTGAAGTAGTTGGCGTACAGGGGAGGGAGGCGCGACCAGTCGTCCAGGCTGTCCAGCGCGCTGGCACTCAGGCCGTTGGCCTCCAGCCAATGCTCGTAACCGGGGGTGTGATGGCAGTGAAAGAGACTGGTTTCACGCATCGAGTTGTCGAACAAGCCTGGCGGGACAGCGTCCAGACAATACGGCCGTGGCAATGCACATAAGGCATCGGTGTGGGGTAGATGAATCATCAAAAATCCTTTTTTGATTGAGTTATAGAGAGTGCGCCGGCACCGGTGCGGCCGGCAGCAGAACCCAGCGCAATGGCACCAGTGCCAGAAGCCCGGCGATACCGACTGTCAGGGCGAAGTAACGCGGATCTTCGCCAGCCCCCAGCGTTGCGATCAGCGAGCCTGCGCCGGCCATGAGTGCGATGGAGATCATCCCCAACATGGCCGAGACCAATCCTTTGCTGTCGTCACTGGTCAACAGCGCCGCGCGGTACAGCGCGGCGTTGCTCATCCCAAGACCAATGCTGTAAAGCATCAGGCCACCGACGAGAACCGGGATCGAAGGGGCAAACCGGCTGGCAATGATGAGCGCCACAAGGCCCGCGCAGAATGGCCAGAGCGCCCATTGAATCAAGCCTTCAAGGCGAGTCCTGGAAATAATCAGGTTCAGTATCAGATTGCCGATGATGACGGCGGCGAAGACCGGGATCTGCCACAGGCCGTACTCAAGAACCGATAACCCTTGCCCCTGAATCAACAGCAATGGGGACAGGCCGATCCAGGCGATCAGCGGCAAACTCATCAGCCCGAGCGCAGTACTGGCGCAAATAAATCTGAGGTTCCCGAGAAGGGCGATGTATCGATGAGCTATCGCACGCAGCTTGAATGGCGTGGGGTTTAACCGGTTACCGTCGTGACGTAGTACGCCTATGGTTTCCGGCATCACCCAATAGAGCGCCAACCACACGACGATGCCAAGGACGCCGAACATGAGAAACAGCTCACGCCAGGAAATCCATTTCAGTATCAGGCTCCCGAGCAGGGGGCCAAGGAGCGGGGAGAGCAGGGCAACATTACCCAGCAAGGCCATGATTCGGACTGCGTCGGTTTCACAGAACACCTCCTGCAGCGCGGGGTAACTGACGGCGATGACAAACCCCAAGCCCATGCCCTGAAGCAGGCGCAGCAGGTTGAATGCAAAAATACTCTGCACCCAGAGGGTCATGACGCAGGTCATGGCAAAGACTGCACAACCGACCAAGAGAACTTTTCGGCGTCCAAAACAATCCGCGAGCGGGCCAATCAGCCATTGCAGAAGAACACCCCCCAGCAAGTAGAGATTGAAGGCCGATGGAATATGCCGAGTACTGGCGTTCAAGTCATCGGTTACTGTCAACATGGCAGGCATTATCATGTCGCTGGCCAAGTAGGTCAGTAACTCAAAAGCTGTAATCGCCAGGCAAAAACCTAGCGCTCGAAAGGATCCGATTTTTATAATGGGCTTGAGCATAAAATTCCAGGGTGTAGTGCTTATTTATATAGAAGTATCGCGATAGGGGTGAGAGTAGTCTGGAATAGTAATAAGCCAAGCCAAAATATTGTTTTGCTGGTAGTAATAGTTGTCGCGTTATTTCTGGCGGGAATGTCAGGCGAATGTGCTGATGCATGTTTCAGGTATTATCTTGCAGGCCAAAGTGTAATACCCTTGTACGAAAAAGCCCGCGGGGAGGCGGGCTTTTTTCGTGGTGTTCTCAAACGCTGTCAATTGTTGAGAACAGGGGGAACTTAATGATGCAAGTTGCCCCTGCTTAGTAAAAGTCAACGACGGTAGTAGCCATCATGGTGATAGCGGTGGTCGCCATGCCAGCCACCTCCGCATGGGAAACATACACAACCGCTCATGGTCAGGATAATCAGCAGGGGAATCAGCAGTGTGATTCGACGGTACATTTCTCAATCCTCATCGTTTGAACCGCATGCAGCCAAAATGCTTCATGGGCTGTAACATGAGACCCCGCTTGCAGCTGCTCATCCCCGAAGAAGCGTATGGGCTTGGCATGCATCACGATACAAACCCGATACATATCTTCAGGTTCAGGAACCCGCAATGACCCAGTCGCAACGTTTGAAATATTCGATTCTGATCTCCCTTGTCGTATTGGGGATCATGCTTGGTCTGTCGTACATGCAGAACGCCGGAATGATCAGCGAGAAGCTGTTCCAGTACATCGCTATTGGCGTTGCGGTGATCGTCGTGGTGATCAACGGGGTGATGCGTCGCAAGGTCAAACCTTAAGCGACGCGGTAATGCGTTATTGATTGCCGTAGAGCACGGCTGCGGCTTGCGGATGCAGGCTGTAGCTCTTGTCTTCGTTCAAGACAATCAGGCCTTCGCTGCACAGTCGCTTCAACACTTCGCGAACGCTGAGAAAGGACAGGGGAATACCCAGGTCCAGCAAGTGGCTGTGCACCCCACGTACTCCCTGCGGACGATCGTTTTCGGCGGCGGTCAGTAGCGCGTCGATCACTTTCAGGCGAATCAGGCTGGTTCGCAGGCCAAAGCTTTTGAGCAGCTGCCTGATGCGCTCGTTGTTGTGGCGTTCAGCGTTTTTGGTGAGCGCGCGAGCGTCCAGGTTCAGCGAACCGTTTGCCGCAGGGGTGCCATCCGTTGGCAGTTGCGAGTTGTACATGCAAAAACTCCTTTTCAGAGCCTGATCAGTAAAAAAGTGATGGGTGCTCTCATTGATTAATGACGAATGAGCTGCGCAAATCATGAGGGCTCGGATGTAGAAAATTTGTCGGAACCACGTCAGTGCAAGGTGAGATGTGCTGTTTTGTCGGGGTCTGAACCATTAAACTTTTTTCATGTTGACTCGTTACTCGGCAAGGCACATTCACGTGCAGTCAGGCCAAATGAAGGCCGCGACCCTCATCAGGGTTGCGGCCTTCAGCGTTTTAAGCTCGTTGATGTTGTAAATGCCGCCAACGTGAAGCATGCCGGTGGCCGTGTCCGCGAGCATTACCCTTCACGTTTGATTCACGGGCATCAATTGTCGGCCAAAGGTACCGGGTCGAGTTGACGTCCCATTTCACAGACCAGACGTGCGACAGAATCGGCATTGCGAAGGATGGTGTCGATCCGCCGATCCGCTGAAGCCCGGTCGCGAAACACTCGGCGGGCTTCGCTCAGATTGCTGGTGCCGGTGATGGTCTTGATCTGGTCACTCAGATGTTTGGCGGCAGGAATGTCATCGAGGTCCTGCCAGGTTTTCTGCGTGCTGTTCCAGTAGGCGAACAATTCATCGACGGGGGTGTGCATCGACAATGCCTCGCGCTGAAATTGCTCTTGATCCTGTTTCAACTGGCTGGCTTGAGTGGTGATCGTCGAGATCAGGTCGCTGAAGGGTCTTCTCGCTTCCAGGTACGCGATATCCAGCGTACTTGAAAACAGGTGCGAGAACTCATGGATAAGCGTTGCCGCCTGCGCATGGGCAACGACATCAAAGGGCTCTGTCAGCACATGGTTGTAGTGGTGTAGATTTTGATCGAAGAACTTCTCTGTAAAGTGCACTTTCTGTTGCTGGTCATCGTCGAGTACAAAGGCAATCAAGCCGTCTTCGGGATAACGGTTTGAACCGACGACAAAACGCTTGCTGTCGAGCCTGTCCAGTGTCGGATCTACCAGTGCTTTGCAGAGCGGAACGATGGTTGCCTTGATTTTATCCAGAATGGCTCTATCGATCGTCGGCACATCAAAGAACGCTTTGAGAAAACCATCCAGTCGTGTTCCGGATGTGGCCACTTTCAATTGAGCCAGATTATGCAGGCTGTTAAATGCGTAGAACCGTGCCAGATCCAGCGACTGGACAATCATCCGGGCCCTTTCCGGGTAGAGCTGTCTGATGGCCTCCATGCCCTGGGCCTCAATGCTTATCTGCTTTCGCGCATCAAGGTCAGACTGGTACTTGTTGTGCAGTCGTGACATGGCTTTACCGAAATGAACGCTATGCAGGTCGGGATCCAGCACCCACTGCGTTCCCCTGTTCTGCAGATACGGGCCCTGGCGTTGATCATCGACGATGCGAGTTGCCACACCAAACTTTTCGATTTGATACACCTTGCCGTCGACCGGGGCGTACTTGCGTCTGGTTGTCGAGTCACGGTAAGAGCCGTCGACAGCCTTGGTACCCGTTTTTTTCAACTCGATGGCGCTGGCTTCAAAGGATTGCAGCACAGTGCGAGAAGGAGAGGTGAGATCGACCTTGGCAATCTCGGTGGCAACGAAAGGCTTTTCGACGACAGGTCCGTTGTGCACAACCGGCTCAGCGGTCGAAGCGCCAGGTTGATGCAACAACTGGCCCAGTGTCGCCATTTGTGACACCCCGTTGATAAAGGTCTTGAGCGCAGTCCTCCAATGATGGTCCTGTAGGGCCTCGGCCGACTGTTTGAATGACGTATAGCTTTCCCATAGAAGGCGCGGGAGCGCCAGTTTGCCTGGCAGAAACTCTATGCCGTACCTGAGGCCTTTGCTAAACAATGCCTTGAGCGCCTCCCAGTCGGACTGCCCGGCAGGTTGCGATTGACTGTCGAGCATGTGTGACAGCAGCGTTTTGTTATCGATAAACAGTTGATGCAACAGATTTCCTTCGATAGGACTGGACGCGAGTCGGATATCAGACGTGCCGCTGCCGGCCAGCAAATTTTTGTAGGTCGCCTGATGCGGGTCCGGCAGGCGTCTGATCAGCAGATCCTGCAAAGCCCCCGGAAGGTTGATTGCGCTCACGACGCTGGCTTCGTGTTCATACTCGGTGATCCCCAGATGCTTGTCGTATGGCGCGTACAGAATTTGTGGTCCGGCAGCGGGCTCTCCTATCAGGTAGAGCCCTAGTGTCTTGACGGCCGCAGCGCCTTCGGTTGCGATCAGCTCCAAGGGACGCACGATTGCGTTGGCGCCCGTTACCGCTGCGCGTGCCAGGGCATCCGGCATGTCCAGAACTTGCTGAACCAAGCCGAAGCCACGTTCGGAAAGTTTTCCCTGAAGCTTCAGCGTGTGGGCATGCAACAGCAGTTGCCAGGGCAGTTGCTTGATGAATCGAAGCAGTCGGGTCGCGACACCTGGCGCGTCGCTCGCCAATGTATCCGAAAGAAATTGACGATAGGTCGCCTTGATGTCCAGCTGCAGCAAAAGCCTTTTGACTGCGCTGGCATCAAGGGCCGTCGGGAGCGTCTGGGCGATTTTCGAGGCAATGCTGAACCCGGTGTTTTGCAATGTATTGGTAGGGTTCAGCGCAAAATCGGTCAATGTTCGCGCAGGACCGGCCAGCGCCAGATTGGGCGTCACCCACAGTTGATCCGGATCGAGACTGGCTCCCGGAAATTGCCTGGTCATTAGCGCTTTCAGTTGTTCGCGGGCATAGTCCGTCAGCGGCTTGACATCATGCAGGTAGTCTTTGCCGCTCTCTATGCTGTGGCGTAATTGCTCCAGTATTTCCACGTGTCGCAGCACTTCACTCTCGGGTGCCGCCCCGAGCCAGACGGGGAGTGATTGTTGCGTAACGATCCCCTCGGCAATCTGCATCGCACGCTGAAGGTTGAGTGGGGTGGGAGTCTGTTTGTGTTGCTCAAAATCAGCCCGTACCACCGAGCTCGGCAACTCGAGTGAATGGGTATGCCTTCGGGCGTCCAGATACTGTTTGATGGCTGACTGTTGGCACTCCTGAAGCATATTTCTTTCAATCAATCGAAACGGCCCAAGCGTGTAGGTTCGGTGTGGGCGATATTGCGTGCGAGGGATATTTTCCAGGAGCAGCATTCGTTGCTCGTCATCCAGGAGGCGCCTGCCCAACTCGACCTTGACACTGGTGACGGAGCTGAAGGTTTCGAGCCCGCGCCCGGGCGTCCACAGGATCGCCCGACCGGAGTGTGACGGGTCAAGCCCGCCACGCTCGGTCAGCAAAAAGCAGTTGGCCAGCGGCAGCAGATCCGGCTCGTTCGAGCACTCAAGCGTCAACGACCAGGCATCTGGCCGAAACCCGTGCAGCGCTTGCCTTTGCCTTCGGGTCGGCTTGTCGGGGTTGAGCACGGTATCGATGATGGCCTTTTCGTCCGCATGGAGCGTCTTGGTGCTCACACGAAGTGCGGCCTCACCGCGGATTCCCACCGACATTGCATGGGCGAGATCGGTCTTGATGGTCTCCAGAAAAGTGCCTTGTTGTTCAACACTTCCCGAAGGTTGAGCGGCTGTTTTCACCTCAAGGGAGGATTGAACGCTGCGTATTGTTTTTAGCGACAGGGCGGCCTTGTCAGCCAATACGACCGAAGGGCGATTGTCGCCGGAAATCAGCGGGCGCGTGCTCCAGCGCTCCGTGATTGCTGTCGCCAGCAGCTGATTGTCGAGCATGCCACGCACATCCAGCGCACGGTCGAACAAGGCCTGGACATCGATGACACCATCGCTGTGTCGGCAGGTGTCCAGTGCATCCGTGATGCTGTGTTGTTGCTTGGCGATGATGTCGTCGAGCATGTCGTGAAAGACTGGACCGAACATCGGTACTCCCGACACCTCAGGCTTGTCGAAGCCCAGAAATACATCACGCTGTTGCCGTGTCAGCAAGCTGTATAGCTCGTCGTCGTGTCCGGCCGACGTGACCATGGTTTGTATGATCGCTTTCAGGTCTGCGTAATCTTTCAGGACCTGCAAGCCATTGGACTGGGTATACAGATAAGCCGTGGAGTCGCCGTTCAGCATCATGGCGCCAGCCAGTTCGACGAAATGCTCGCGGTGTTCCCAGATGCGGATTTTTTCCGGTTTCAGGTCGCTGCCAGCGTTGCTGCGTGTAGTGCTTTCCTGGTCGAGGAGTGCGGTTAATGCCAGGCTTTGCTCAGGGCTGATGATTGCACTCTGGCGCTTCAACAACAGATCCGTTCGGGCTTTGTCGCTCATGGCTTGAGCAAAGAAGTCCCGGCGAGAAACACCTGTATGCACGTCTGTTGCCCAATAGACCTGCAGCAGACTTGCCAGCATGGGCATCAAACTCGCTGCGAGCTCCTTTGTGGCCTGCTCCCACTGATACTGATGTACCGGGTTAACGGGGGAGGAGGGTTGTAGAGGATTGGTGAACTCGCGAACCTGTCCCGAAGGCCATGTCTGATGCAGGTAAAAACGCAGTAGCGCATCACTCAGGGGCATGGAGTCCACCTGGTGTCGAGCGATGGCGGTGTTCGTCGTTCCAGCGGTCCGGCTTTCAACGAAAAAGCTGACATGGGTGGCGCTTTGATCGAGCCTGGGAAAGGACTTGCGCAGCGCGTTGTTGAGCAATTGATTGAGCATGGCCGTCAGTGTCGGTATTGCACTCAGCTCCTGGAGCATGAGCTCGACATTCTCACGATGGCACTGTTTCAGAATACGGGTCTGATCTTCGAATACCAGGCCGTCAATGACTTGGCCTGCCAAGGTGAATGCGTTGTCGGTACTTAGCGCATTGCGTCGGGAGATGGGGAGAAAGCACAACAGGTCCTTGCGCTCTGTAGCATTTTTCAGTTTGTCGTCCAGCGCCTTCAACAATGCTTGTCGGTCATCGAACTTTTGCAGCCCGCCATAGGGTGTGTAGAGGATGGCCTGTGTGCCGTTGGGCACCGGATGCATCACGAAGCTGCCCGCAAGGGGCTCGGCGTCTGACCCAGCGGCCTTCAACATGATGTTCTCGACGGTCATTGGCGATGTTTGCGCCGAACGAAGCGCGTGGGTCGCCAGTTCAATGTTACGCAGCCAGGACAGGTCCGCGAGTGTGAAGCCCATGGCCCTGATGCGTGGGCTCAATATTCGGGTGTCGCGTAATGCTTCAGGAAAAAAGAGCGGTAACGAATCGTCAGTCATTGTTTTTGCCTCAGCTGAAGCGACGGTTCTACGTCGCAGGAAGAAAGCCCAAGGCTAGAGTCGTGGCAGCGTCAAACGGTGGTAGATAGTTAGTGCATGCGCGGCGCCTGCGTCGTTGATGATCAGGCCCGTTGCAGGTCTCGGCGTCGTTGAACGACGAAGGTTGACAGAGGGCTCGCAAAACGGTGTTTAATCAGCCCGTAAGGTCCCCGTACGCTGTTGCCCCCTCCAATAAAAAACCTGGAGCTTCAGATGTCTGTGCCACACGATCATGCCGTCAATGCAGTCTCGCAACACTTGTCGTACGAAGAGTTGGTTGGCCTACTGGAATCGATATTTCTAAGGCATGGCACAAGCCCCGAGGTTGCCCGGGTGCTGGCGCAAAACTGTGCGGGCGCCGAACGCGATGGTGCCCACAGCCATGGCGTGTTCCGGATGCCCGGCTATGTCTCGACGCTGAACAGCGGTTGGGTCAATGGCAAGGCCGTTCCAGTGGTCGAGGATGTGGCCTCGGGTTTTGTCCGGGTGGATGCCGGCAACGGCTTCGCCCAACCGGCGTTGGCTGCAGGCCGCGAACTGTTGGTGGCGAAAGCCCGCAGCGCCGGCATCGCGGTCATGGCGATCCGCAACTCCCATCATTTCGCTGCACTTTGGCCAGACGTCGAACCCTTTGCCTATGAAGGCCTGGTGGCGCTGAGCGTGGTCAACAGCATGACCTGCGTGGTGCCGCACGGTGCTGATCGTCCGCTGTTTGGCACCAACCCGATTGCGTTCGCGGCACCCCGTGCGGGTGCAGACCCGATCGTGTTCGACCTGGCCACCAGCGCCATCGCCCATGGCGACGTGCAGATCGCTGCGCGCAAGGGCGAGCGTCTGCCACCCGGCATGGGTGTCGACAGCCTGGGCCAGCCAACGCAGGACCCGAAAGCCATCCTGGAGGGCGGCGCATTGCTGCCGTTTGGCGGGCACAAGGGGTCGGCGTTGTCGATGATGGTCGAACTGCTGGCGGCAGCGTTGACCGGTGGCAACTTCTCGTTCGAGTTCGACTGGTCGAATCATCCTGGGGCAAAAACCCCGTGGACCGGCCAGTTACTGATTGTGATCGACCCGAGCAAAGCCGCCGGGCAGAGCTTCGCCGAACGCAGTGAAGAACTGGTCAGGCAGATGCATGCTGTGGGACTGCGGCGTTTGCCGGGTGACCGCCGTCACCGCGAGCGGGCCAAGTCGTTGGCCGGGGGCATCGCGCTCGATGTGCAGACCCTGGCGCAATTGCACGAACTGGCGGGTAATTGAGTTGAGAAAGGCGAACTATGGGTTTAGTGCCAATTAGTTAAGACGCAGAACCTGTGGGAGCGGCGGTGCGGCGATCCGACTTGCTCGCGAAGAGGCCATCACATTCAACATCCATGTTGACTGTCAGTCCGCTTTCGCGAGCAAGCCCGCTCCCACATTAGATCGTTGCTGTTCGATGGGGGCGTTGTTGTTACTTCAGCGCCGCCCCAGCAGCAATCCCACCACCAGACCGAACCCGGCCGAGATCGCAACGGTTTGCCAAGGGTGACCGCCAATGTAGGTTTCGGTCGCCTCGACCACCGGGCGGGTCCGCTCACGCACGCTGGAGACGGAATGACGTGCCTGGCGCAGTTTCAGCGCGACTTGTTCGCGCAGGTTTTCAGCTTCCTCTCCGACCAGCGAGGCACTGCTTTTGAGCAGCTTCTCCGATTCTTCGATCAACGCTTGCAGCTCGCTGAAGACCTGATCCTTGATTTGCTCATCGTTTGCTTGCACCGGGGTTTTTCGGGCCATCAGGTGACTCCTTGCTGGTTTTGGGACAGTGATCAATGGAGTGTAGGCGCGGCGGAAAAGTTGCAGGCTTTTTGCCCTGAAACTCAACGCCAATGGAAAATCTGCCTCCGGAGATTTCCACCTACAGTGTAAGATGTTGCCAATTTTATGCAGCAGGTAACTCCCATGAGCTTCAATCTGGCCGACAAGCCCCTTGCCGAGCGCGCTGCGCTTGAAGATGAAAAGTCCCGTCTGTTCGATCTCTGGCAGAGCAACCTGGGTAAATCCAAAGGCGAAGCGGCACGCTTGTTCGGCGAGCGCTCCAAGCGTAAAGGCAAATGGGCCGAGTGGGTGCGCTCTGAACTGGACGCTATGTCACCGCCGGAATACGCGAACATGGTCCGCAGCGAAGTCAATCGCTTGATGGCTGCCAAGTAGGAAACTGCGACAGCTCCTACACGGGTGGTGTTTGTAGGAAGCTGGCGACGATTGCTTCGCGGACCTTCAGCAACAGCGGATCCAGCTGGCTGTTGGTCCGCCAGCCCAGTTCAATCGGATAGCGCGGTAGTGCCAGCGGGCAGGGCAGCACCGTCAGCCCGCTGAGTGCGGCGATGCTTTGCGCCGCATGGGCGGGGATCGTCGCCACGGCCTGGCTGCCCTTGAGCAGGAACGGCAATGCAGCAAAATGCGTGGTTGATGCGCACACCCGCCGACTTAGCCCCAGCCCCGCCAAACCCTCATCGGTAATGCCGATAAACCCTCCAGACGACACCAGAATGTGCTCGCGAGCGACAAACTCGTCGAGGCCTATTGCCTGTTGTCCGTCGGCCAGGCTGTCGGGGTCGACCAGGCACTGATAGCCGCCTTCCCCCAGCACCTGACGGCTGAGTAAGCGTTCGGCAAAACCGCCGGCGGTGATCGCCAGGTCAACGCTGCGCTCCATCAAGGCCTGAGCCACGATCTGGCTGTGGGTCTGGCGAAAGATCAGCCGCAGCTTTGGCGCGCGCTGGGCGATTTTCTCGATCAATCGCCGACCGTAGGCAATCTCGAAATCATCCGATAAACCGACAATCACTGAACGACCTTCGTACTGGTTGGCCGCCGGATCGACCATCGCCAGGCTTTGTCGGCACTTGTTCAGCGCGTCGCTGACGACCGGCTTCAATTGATTGGCGCGCAATGTCGGTGCCAGGCCGCGACCGGTGCGTACGAACAGTTGATCGGCATAGACGTCGCGCAGCCGGCGCAATGCTGCACTCACCGCGGATTGCGTGACGCCCAGGCGCAGTGCGGCGCGGCTGGCGCTGGACTCGTCGTGCAGCGCTTCGAAGACTTTGAGCAAGTTGAGGTCGATGTCGGCGATATTCATTTGGCTCATATCTTTCAGCAGTGAACGGGGCTTTATTCATGATCGGCGGTGGCCGGAGAATGAGCAATACCTCGATGCTCAGGAGTTACCGCGATGCCAAAATCCATTGTTGCTGCACTGCAAATCGGTTCGTTGCCAGGTGGCAAGGGCGAGACCCTGGAACAGATACTTTCTTATGAACAGGCGATCATCGACTCCGGCGCCGGGCTGGTGGTCATGCCTGAGGCGTTGCTCGGCGGATACCCCAAGGGCGAAGGCTTCGGCACGCGGTTGGGTTACCGACTGCCGGAAGGTCGTGAGGCGTTTGCGCGCTATTTCGCCAATGCCATCGATGTGCCGGGTGTCGAAACCGAAGCCTTGGCCGGGTTATCTGCGCGCACCGGGGCGAATCTGGTGCTGGGGGTGATCGAGCGTTCAGGCAGCACGTTGTACTGCACCGCGTTGTTCTTTGAACCGCAAGCCGGGTTGGTCGCCAAGCACCGTAAACTGATGCCCACCGGCACCGAGCGGTTGATCTGGGGCAAGGGCGACGGCTCGACACTGCCGGTGATCGACAGCCAGGTCGGGCGCATTGGTGCCGCGGTGTGCTGGGAAAACATGATGCCGCTGCTGCGCACGGCGATGTACGCCAAAGGTGTGGAAGTCTGGTGCGCGCCAACGGTCGACGAACGCGAAATGTGGCAAGTCAGCATGCGCCACATCGCTCATGAAGGCCGTTGTTTCGTGGTCAGCGCCTGCCAGGTCCAGCTATCGCCACAAGCCTTGGGGTTGGAAATTGCCAACTGGCCGGCCGAGCGCCCGTTGATTGCCGGCGGTAGCCTGATCATCGGCCCGATGGGCGACGTGCTGGCCGGGCCGTTGTTGGGCGGTGCGGGGCTGCTCACGGCCGAGATCGACACCGATGAACTGGTGCGTGCGCGCTACGACTACGACGTGGTCGGGCACTATGCGCGCCCGGACGTGTTCGAGCTGACCGTGGATGAACGGGCCAAACCCGGTGTGCGGTTTATCTGAGACGCCGCCACTCTTCGCGGGTGATTTCCCAGAGCTCCCTGGGGAAACGCCCACCGACAAAATCGCCTTCATCGCAGTGAATCAAGCGCATTCCGGTGCGCTCCGAAAGCCGCCGCGACGCCAGGTTGGGCGCGGCCTTGGGCACCCGCAAAAGCGAGCGGTCGAGGGTCTCGAACCAGTATTGAGTAACTGCAGCGCTGGCTTCGGACATCAGCCCTTGGCCTTGCCACTGCGGACTGAGCCAGAAGCCTCGGTTGTTGTCCGGCTCGTTCATCAGGCTGACGTTGCCGATCAACTGCTCGGGCGCTGATTTCAAGCGAATCGACCAATGCCATTCTTCGCCACGGGCAATCGCCGGCAGGGCGATGTCGCGCAGGTAAGCCAACGCGCCATCCGCTGGATAGGGCCACGGGACCAGGGCATTCAGGTAGCGCACCACTTCCCAGTGCGGGAAGTGCTGTTGAATCGCTTCGGCATCGGCCAGTTCCAGTGGCCGCAGGATCAAGCGTTCGGTGTACAGCGTGGGGGATCTTTCCATGGTTGAATCCACTTCCCTGTTTGTTAGTAACAAGCGCCGTGTTCTGCCGTTGATTTACCAGATGCCGGCTGTCGAGCCCGGCAGGTTGAGTGTGCCTTTGTCGACAAAACGGACGGTGCCTGACACGCCGCCAGACAGTTTGCCGCGTAATACATAAGGCAGGTTGTTGAGCGATTGTGTCTGGCTCAGGCCAAGGGTCTGGCGCAGCACGGAGAACGCCGAAATACTCACGGGTACGCTGATGATCGCTTCGGAGTAACGCGGGATCGATCCTGTTTGATCGCTCACGCCAGTGGCGAGCGGTTGGCCGTTGACCTCCAGGCTCAGGGCCACGCCGTTGTAATAAATGGGCGTTTCGTTGGGATTTTGCAGGCGCAGTTTCACCGCAAAGCGCACTTCCAGGTCCTGGTTTTGCAGCGGTTCAATGCCGACCACGTTGATGTTCAGCGGATCACGATTGGGGAACAGGGCGCAGGCGCTCAGGCTGAGCAACAGCAGGGAAAGGCTTAAGGCGAGGAATCTGCGCATGAACGAGCTCTCGTAAAGATAAGGGTCGAACCGCCGGCGGCTCGACCCTCGAGCAGCGTTAGCGGTTCACCTGTGCGACCACGGAAGGCTTGAGTGGTTCGCCGTGGGGCGTGACATCCGGGTTCTCCATGACCGTGAGGATCGAAGCTTCCGGATCAAAATCGTCTTCTTCCAGCTCGATGAACTCTTCGGGCAGGAAGATATTCAGCACGATAGCGCACAATGCGCCGACGGTGATCGGCGACTCGAAGATGTTGTGCAACGCCTTGGGCAATTCGCGCAGCACTTCCGGTACGGCCGCAACACCCAGCCCCATGCCCAGCGAAATGGCGACGATCAGCATGTTGCGCCGATGCAGACCGGCCTCGGCGAGGATCTTGATCCCGGCCACCGCCACGGTACCGAACATCACCAGCTCAGCACCGCCCAGCACTGGTTTGGGCATCAGTTGCAGCACGGCGCCAATCATCGGGAACAGCCCGAGCACTACCAGCAGTCCGGCGATAAAGAACGCGACGTAACGGCTGGCCACGCCAGTCAGTTGGATCACCCCGTTGTTCTGCGCGAAGGTCACCATCGGCATGCTGTTGAAGACCGCCGCCATTGCCGAGTTGAGACCGTCGGCGAGCAAACCGGACTTGATCCGCCGAATGTAGATCGGGCCTTTGACCGGTTGCTGGGAAATCATCGAGTTGGCGGTCAGGTCGCCGGCTGCTTCCAGCGGCGAGACCAGGAAAATCACCGCCACCGGAACGAACGCCACCCAATCGAAGTTGAAGCCGTACTTGAACGGCACCGGCACGCTCATCAGCGGCACAGCAGTCATGTTGGTGAAATCGACATCGCCCATCAGCCACGCGACGACGTAACCGAGGGTCAGGCCAATGACAATGGCGCCCAGACGCAAGAACGGTACATCGACCCGATTCAGCACAACGATGGTGCCAAGCACCAATGCGGCCAGCGCCAGGTGGCTTGCGGCGCCCAGGTCCGCAGCGCCAAAGCCGCCGGCGATGTCGGTCATGGCGACCTTGACCAGCGACAAGCCCATCAGGGTGATGATGGTGCCGGTGACTACCGGGGTGATCAGCATTCGCAACTTGCCAATGAACTGGCTCAGCACCACTTCAATGAACGCGGCAAAGAAGCACACGCCGAAAATCGTCGAGAGGATTTCATCGGTGCCGCCACCACGCGCTTTGACCATGAACCCGGCGCTGAGAATCACGCTGATGAACGAGAAACTGGTGCCTTGCAGGCACAGCAGGCCGGAACCGATCGGCCCGAAGCGCCGCGCCTGAACGAAAGTGCCCAGGCCCGAGACGAACAGCGCCATGCTGATCAGGTAGGGGATTTCGCTTTGCAGGCCCAGGGCGCTTCCCATGATCAGGGTCGGTGTGATGATCCCGACGAAGCTCGCCAGTACGTGTTGCAGGGCGGCGAAGATGGTCGCGGTGAAATGCGGGCGGTCGTTGAGGCCGTAGATCAGGTCGGAACGAAGCGCAGTTTTCGAGTGGTCAGATGAGGTCACGGGGAGGGCGCCAAAAAGGCCAGGTCAGAAAAGGGAGGCGCAGGATGCCAGCCGCGGGCATCGAGGGCAACGCGCGGTTGTTTAAAACGGACGGGGCTGGAACGACAAACCCGCCAGCCTTGTGAAAAGGTGGCGGGTTTTGTGTTGTGCGCAGACAAGCCCGAGAACCTGTGGCGAGGGGGCTTGCCCCCGTTGGGGCGCGAAGCGACCCTAAAACCGGTGTCCGCGGTGTATCTGGAAGTTTCCTTTGCCCGGGGTGACGACTGCTGCGCAGCCGAACGGGGCGGTGCGGCGTTCCGACAAGCCCCCTCGCCACAAGAGTCCCCCCGGTGTTGCTTATTACTGCGGTGAATCAGGTGGATCGAGGTGGTCCAGGGCGCGATTCACCGCCAACTCGGCCAGGGAAATCATCTGCTGAATTGCCAGTGCGGTATTGCGCTTGGGGCCTTCAAGTTCGAACGCCAGATCGCTGGACATGACATTGGCCGAGGCGAGGGTCTCGCAGGCGTGGGCCAGCAGGGTTTCGCTGTCGACATCCGGGGCGATGACAAAAATGCAGCCGGGACGGCGGTCGGCTAGCAATGTCTTGGTTTCGGGCAGCACCAGGTAGTGATCGAGCGCACGGTGCGCGGCGGCGTGGAGTTCTTTTGAATTGAGGGAGGCGTAGGGGGAAACCGGATCGGTTTCGGGCGGATTGGGCGTGGCTTTGAACATGGTGAAACTCCTAAGTCTAAGTCGATTGGAGTCGCACCTATTGCTACCAAACAATAAGGTGGCGACTGAACGCAGGTTGGTAGACCGGGACTAAGGAAACCGGCGTGCCCGAAGGCACCCTGCGCACAGCCGCCATAACAAACAACAGGCAAAATGAAACTGCCCACTGAGTGGAAATGTCGGCGCTGTGCGCCTTAGCCGAACTCGGGCTACCAAACCCGATCGCTGATATTTAGCGACACGGAAACGATAGAGGCGAGGACCAATGCGCACAAGCCGGCGGATTCTGGCGTAGGTGTAGGCCATGACGCAAGGCGTTGTAGCCTCTGATGGGCACTGCGTAGGCAAGCTTAAACACCCGTCGTAGCAGCTGCCGAGCCCGCGAGGCTGCGTTCGGCTGCGAAGCAGTCGTAAAATCAGGCAACACGTTCTTTCAGGCGAACCGCGTACGCGGGATTTGCGAGGACTGCGTCCGAACGCGGCCCGCCTCTAACGCAGCCTCGCGGGCTCGGCAGCTGCTACAAAGGGCAAACGCCGCTGCACATCATCTCCGGGCCAGGCATAAGGTCGATCAATAACCCTGTTGGGGGCTTTTGCTGCTGACAGTTTCTGACAGTGGCCTCTGCTAAGCTCCGCCGAACTTCATTCCAAAGAGCAGGCGGATCGTGTCGCGTACCAGTCGGTTGTTGACCTTGTTGCAAGTGCTGCGCGGTAAAAGTCGTCCGGTGACGGCGGCGACATTGGCCAGTGAACTGGAGATCTCGGAGCGCACGCTGTACCGCGATATCGCCGAACTGACGGCCCTCGGCGCGCCGATCTTTGGCGAGGCGGGTATCGGCTATGTGTTGCGTAGCGGTTTGTTTCTGCCGCCGCTGATGCTCAATGCCGACGAGACGGAAGCGGTGGTGCTGGGTTTGCGTTATGTCGATCAGCGTGGTGATGAGGTGTTGAGCAAAGCCGCTGCCGATGCGTTGGCGAAGATTGCCGCCGTATTGGCGCCGGACGCTCAGGAAGCCTTGCGCAACCCGACGGTTTTGCCGGGGCCACCGGGTTACGGTTATCCGCAAAACGCTGTGGAATTGAATGTGTTTCGCCAGGCGATTCGTGCGCAGGCCAAGTTGCATATCGATTACGCGGACGTGAACAAAACCCCCAGCCAGCGGTTGATCTGGCCGTTGGCGCTGGGGTTTCTGAATGAGGCGCGGGTGATCGTTGCCTGGTGCGAGTTGCGCGGGGATTATCGAACCTTTCGTACCGACCGGATTGCCGCCGCCCAAGAGCTCGGTGAACGCTATCCGGGTCGTCGCAGCGACCTGTTGCGAGCCTGGCGCAAGGCGATGCAACTGGATGAAGCAGGGCGATTCACTCCTGACAAGAATTGACACAGCGTTGTTTTAGCATGGCTCCAGAATCAATCAACAAGGAGCCGTACCATGTCGAACCCAGCCGTTTCACTCGCACCTGCCATTGCCGCTTATATCGCTGCCGCCAATGCCCGTGACAGTTCGGCGGTCGCCAGTTTTTTCGCCGAGGATGCGAATGTTTTCGATGAGGGCGCCCATCAGGTCGGCACCCAGGCCATCGCCCAATGGATGGAAGACACCGCACGCCGTTACCAGCCTCGGGTCGAGGTGCTGGACGTGCAGCAACGCACCGGCAAAGTATTGCTCAGTAACCTGATTTCCGGCACGTTCCCCGGCAGCCCGCTGGAATTGCGCTACGTGTTCCGTCTGAACGAGCAAGGCAAGATCGCCCGACTCGACATCTCGCTCTAACCACATTCCCTGTGGGAGCCTGGCTTGCCAGCGATGGCGTCCGTGAGATCGCCATCGCCGGCAAGCCGTGCTCCTGCGCTGAGCGTGCCATACTTGGCGTTTTGTGCACTGACCCATGGCCGATATGACTTTCGATTCGCCCCTCAGCGCTTACCACTACGCAATCAAGCAAAAAGGCTTCGTCCCCGATGCCGCGCAAGAACATGCCGTTCTGGCGTTGCAACAATGTCACGAAGCCTTGCATCAGGGCCGAACGCCGGTCACCGGGGTTTACCTCTGGGGACCGGTCGGGCGTGGCAAGACCTGGTTGATGGATCAGTTTTACCAAAGCCTGCGGGTGCCGGCGCGGCGTCAGCACTTTCACCATTTCATGGGCTGGGTGCATCAGCGCTCGTTTCAACTGACCGGCACCGCCGACCCGTTGCGGGCTCTGGCCCGTGAGTTGGCCCGGGATGTGCGGGTGCTGTGTTTCGACGAATTGTTTGTCAATGACATCGGTGACGCGATCATCCTCGGGCGATTGTTTCAGGTGATGTTCGACGAAGGCGTGGTGATGGTCTGCACCTCCAACCAACCACCGGATCAGCTCTACGCAGACGGTTTCAACCGTGACCGGTTTTTGCCGGGGATTGCCGCGATCAAAGGCCACATGCAGGTGGTGGCGGTGGACGGTGGCGAAGATCACCGATTGCATCCTGGCGCAGCGCTGCAGCGTTATTGGGTCAGCGCACCCGGTCAGCCCGATCCAATGAGTGAGGTGTTCAAACAACTGACCGAAGGACAGCCGGTATCCAGCGATCCGGTGATCATCGGCTATCGCTCGGTGACGGTCGTCAAGGCCAGTGAAACCGTACTCTGGTGCCGTTACGCGGACCTGTGCGAGCAACCATTTGCGGCGATGGACTTCATGGCGCTGTGTGACCGTTTCAACGCTATTTTGTTGAGCGAAGTCCCCAGTCTCAGCGCCCATCAGCGCCCCGGCCGCATTGCCCGCGGTACTGAGGATGGCGCCGAGCGCGTCGAGGCCGGCGACCGCGAGCTGCCGCAATTGTCGATACACGATGACAGCGTGCGGCGCTTCATCGCGCTGGTTGACGAGTGCTACGACCGCAAAGTGCCACTGTACCTCGACGCGCAGGTGCCGATGGATGAGCTGTATACCGAGGGTTACCTGGAGTTCCCGTTTCGCCGGACCCACAGTCGGTTGAAGGAAATGCAATTACGGCGCTTTGCCGAAGCCTGAAACCTAGGCTAACCGAGATTTTGTTCAGTCAAACGCTGCACCGCCAGCCGACGGTAATGGGAAGGGGTCATGCCTTTGAGTTGCTGAAAGCGTCGGTTGAAGTTGGAAATATTGTTGAAGCCCGACTCAAAGCACACCTCGGTTACCGGTTTATCGCCATCGGCCAGCAACTCGCAGGATTTGCTGATGCGCAAGCGATTGACGAACTCGATAAAACAGCGCCCGGTCGCCTGCTTGAAGACTCGCGAGAAGTAGGTTGGTTTCATGCCCAGGTGTTCGGCGACTTCTTCCAGTGGCAGTTCGCGAGCGTAGTGGGCAAAGATGTAATCCACTGCCCGGTTGGTACGGTCGATGTTGTGTTCGTCGGCCAATTGCGGCGTGGTGGCGCCGGACAGCAGCTGGTAATCGTCGGTGGCCGCCAGCAACTCCAGCAGAATGAAAAAGTACCCGAGGCGGGTAACGCCTTTGGCGTCGGCAATCCGCTGCATCAAGTCCATGGCCTGGCGGATTGTGTGTTTACAGCGAAACTCGATGCCGTACTGCGCACGCTCCAGCAGGGGCGTCAGGCTCTTGAGCTCGGTGAACACCTGATGGCCGCTTTCGAACAGCTCTTCGGTGAAGTTCACCAGCATGTCGCGCTTGGGCACCACTTCGTCTTCGGCGACCTGGCTGATCCAGTTGTGCGGCAGGTTAGGACCGGTCAGAAACAGCGTTTCGGGGTAAAAATTGCCGATGTAATCACCGATGAACACCTTGCCCGAGCTTGCGACAATCAGGTGCAGTTCGTATTCCTTATGGAAATGCCAACGCACCAGCGGGCAGGGGAATCCGTGCTGGCGATAAATGATGGACAACCCATTGTGGTCGTCCATCAATTCGTATGCGGGGTCGGTGACTCTTGCCGCTCGGGTCATGGCTGCACGCTTGTGGGTAACTGCAGCCGATAATGCCTTCTTCAAGAAAGGGACACCAGTCTTGAGATGCGCGCCTGGCGCTAGCACGATCAGCGCATGCTGACGGCCTTCATACTGTTGGCTATCCAGCAATAACGAACAATTTCAGACTCTTCGACAAAGTCGGTGTTGATGATGCAGCAGCGACTCACCCAGTCCCGTGATTGATGAAACCAGTCGTTGATAGTGTTCTTGATGTCCACGGGACCTCCAAGAAACGAATAGCTGGTGGCTGACAGGGACCATAGAAAATTGCCGGAATGCTCAGTACTCAAGGTGTTGGCAATGTGGTTGCGCAAATCGTCGATATCAGTGAATGCCTTGTCGCTCCACTTGTGAATGACTCCCGGCCAGAACGTGGTTTCATCAAGATCATCCGGCCCGTGCGCGGCCAGCACTAGCCTGCGATGAGGGCTGGCTCGCTTCAGTTGCCCGATGGAGAGGTGCGATTGTGAAAATGGAATGGTTGTGTGTCCCAGCCGTCTCAAGAGCAAGGCGTTGAACTTTTTATAGTCGAAGGCGTGCTTGCCACCCGCCAGAAGGTGAAAATCAAGCACGATGAACTCGTTGGGATTGCGTTGAAGAAACGCCAGAACGGCGTCGATAAGTTCATCCAGGACGCGATGAGACTCCAGGCCATTGTGGTGAAAATAAAAGATATCCTGATCGTGCCCCGGCTTATACCCCAGGCGTATATCGAACGCTCTGACGCCCTGGGCCAGTTGCCAGGAAAATGTATCGTTTTGACAGGTTGTCCAATGGCCGATAACGACGTCGTAGTTAGGGGCCTTTTTATCCATGCCGCAATTGTGGGCGCCTGGCCAGATAATGTCGGTTAACTTCAGGGTGTCAATATCCAGGACTTCGTTCATCCAGGTCTGTTTGTTTAAATGTCCTGCAGTGTTTCGTGGCATGTGTGCTCCTGCTTTTTGTCACACGTGTCAATCCGTAGACGCGCGGTATGTATTTTGGGTGTTGAGTGCTGAGCCTTTGCGGACGCAGGCGGTACATAACAAGATAAGTGCAGTGTGTGCCGGGTGACAGCTACTACGATCCTTTTGTTACGTAGGAATACGCTGGCGGCACAGTAATATATTGTCAATCTTGATGTTGTTGGGTGAGTGGTTAGCGGGCGTGTATGCGGATATAAAGACAGCGAAAGTTGCGAAGAGCACATTGTCATGCTGCGCGCAAAAACACATACGTAATGGATGAAATATGGCTAGCGAATTTTATAAATGGATGACCGGCATGCCCGCCCTCGACGGCTTGACAGTGGGGGAGTTGGTATTGCCAGGCGCTCACAATTCGGGCGTCGACAAAAAGGCTGCTTATGCCGTTCCGGGCGTCAGCCACTGGGCAGCCTGCCAGAATAATAGTTTTTACTATCAACTGGTCAATGGTGCCCGGGCACTTGATCTCAGGCTTGAGTATGACGGCAAGGGCGGCTTCTGGTTTCAGCACAATGGATATCGATCTTCTCGGGCCCTGGAAGATCTGATCATGGCCGTGGACAGGTTCCTTGAGCAAAATCCCGATGAGTTCACTGTCTTGAACTTCCAGCAACTAAGCTCCGATAGCAGTCCATTCGACGTAAAGGAATTTTCCCGATTGCTGACGCAACACTTGGGAGGACGGGTGATTCCCCCCGAAAATCGTTATTTGACGTTGGGGGAACTAAAAAGAACCAGTCCATTTCAACGTGTCATGCTGGCGTCTTATGGGGACGTTGATCGCCGTTATTTCAATTGGGGACTCAGAGGTGAATGGACGGGGATAGACTTCGCCAGTGTCGCTGATGTGAAGGTGTTTATTGCCAAGACCATAGCGTATCCAAATGGTGTTGGGATGCCATGGTCATTGTCCGCCACGAGTTACGGGTTGGCACAAGGGCCTGTGAATATAACCACTCATTTGAACGAGTGGTTTGACCCGGCTCGCAATGAGAGGGTGTTGAATTGCAGCGTGATCAATGTCGATTTCTTTGATGAGTCGGCGCTGGTTGCTCATTGCATGAAAGCCAATCTTATGAAGGCGAAAGCGAAACAAAAGTGATGGTCTTTTGTTTCGGGCTTGACTGAAAAGTCAGCATGAACGACCCGCGGGTTAACGAATGCTTACCCGTTATTGCGGTTTTTTTCTTCAATCCACTGCGACATATATTGAGTGCTCTTGTGCTGATGGTGCCGCAGCATACTGCCGATAAAGTTATCGTTGCGCTGTTTCAACAGGTTTTCGCGGCAACCCATCAGTCGATCAATCAATGACGGGCCATGAACGCGCTGCTGGTAACGATCGGCCAATAGTTTGATGCCGGCGGTTTGAGCAAGGGTCCACTGCGTCTTGTCTTGATACAGGCGCACAGCTGCATCGGCAAGGCTCTGGGCGCTTTCGGCGATCGCACCCGGCCAAGGCATGTCCCCGGACATACTTTCGGCACCGACCGGCGTGGTGACATTCGGTGTGCCGCACAGCATGGCGTCGACAATCTTGCCCTTGATGCCAGCGCCGAAGCGCAGCGGAGCCAGGCAGATGCGTGCCGCGGACATGACCTGCAAGGCGTCTTCGGCCCAGTTCATCACGTGAAACCCCTGGCTCGGGTTGTGCAGCGCGGTCGCCTTTGGCGGCGTATAAGCGCCATAAATGTGCAGTTGCGCACCGGGCAGTTGTTGCCGGATCAGCGGCCAGAGGGTGGTTTTCATCCAGAGCACCGCGTCCCAGTTCGGCGCGTGACGGAAATTGCCGATACTCAGGAAGTGTGCACGGTCCTCGAAGGGTGTGAACGGCTGAGTGATCGGGTCGATCATCAACGGGCACCAGTGCAGCAACTGACGTGGCAGTTTGAACTGCTCGACCAGCAGTTCGATTTCCACTTGCGAGATCATCAGGTTCAGGTCACAGCGAAACAGCGCGGCAATTTCGCGCTTGGCCAGATCGGTATCGGCCATGAGCTCGAACTCTTCACGCAACGCGGGGGCGAACAACTCGCTGAAGTCATTGGCGTCGTCACTGGCCTTCAGGCGGTCCTTGAGCCGCTGGTGGCGGGCATGTCGCAAGCTCTGCAGGTCAGAGGTCTCAAGTACGCGCAAGGCGTCAGGGCAATGTTTCTCGACACGCCAGCCGAACTGTTCTTCCATCATGAACTGATCGAACAGCACGATATCCGGAGCCAGATCGCTGACGAAGGTATCGAAACTGCTGTTGTTCAGCTCGATGGAGACTTCACGAATGCCCAATTCCGTCAGGTCGGCCTTGTGTTCGCCCGCACCGGCCGGGCTGCTGAACGTGATGTCCCAGCCTTGCTGTAAAAACGTTTCAAGGATTTGCATCACGTGTCCGCTGGCTGCGGACGAGCGCGGCTCGGGCCAGACGTAACCAATGACCAGGACTTTGGTTGCGCGGGGCTGACTCATGAACGGGATTTCCTTGATGCAGGCAGAAGACTGGGGAGAAACGCGGGGCGCAATTAAACCACAGCTGATGATGTTTATTGTGCCCGGCAATCGCCCAACGGTGCCTTATGCGCTTGTATTGACTGGAAGTTTGCCGATTCATGAGTTAGCGTCTGACAGCTGATTCATGGACGTTTTTCGATGACCCAACCCACCGCACTCCAGACTAAAGTCGCTTCGCAGATTCTCATGGCGATCCGGTCTGGTGAGTTAACCCCCGGCAGTCACCTCAAAGAGGTCGAACTGGCCGAGCGCTTTGGCGTGTCTCGCTCGCCGATTCGCGGGGCGCTGGTCTATCTGGCGCAAGAGCAGGTGATCGGACGCTTGCCGCATCAGGGTTATTGCGTGCTGGATACACCGCTCAGCGATGAGCTGGCCAAGGTCAGTCTGCCGGTCGGTGAGGATGAGGAGCTGTATCAGCGGCTGATCGATGATCGACTGGCCCAGGCGATTCCCGATCAGGTGATGGAGAGCGATCTGCTGCGTCGTTACGGTGCCAGCAAAGCGGTATTGCGCCGCTGCTTGCTGCGGTTGTCCGACGAAGGCGTGATGCAGCGCAAACACGGGCACGGCTGGATGTTTTTGCCCACCTTGAGCTCGGCCGAGAAACGCTTCGAAAGCTATCGCTTCCGCATGCTCCTGGAACCTGCAGGCTTGCTCGAACCGACCTTCAATCTGCCGCGTGAACGTCTACAGCGTTGCCGTGAAAAGCAGCAGGCGCTGCTCGAAGGCACTCCCGACAGCCTGAGCTTTTTCGAAGCCAATGCCGAGTTCCACGAGTTATTGGCTGCTGCGTCCGGCAATAGCTTCATCCTGCAAACCGTGCAGCAGCAAAACCGCCTGCGCCGGCTGACCGAATTTCATACCGTGTCGAACCTGGAACGGGTTCGCACCTCCTGCCGTGAACACCTGGAAATTATCGATGCGCTGGAGCAGGGCGATCGGGAATGGGCGTCGACCTTGCTGTACCGGCACTTGAAAGTGGCCAGTACCTTGAATGAAGTGCGCAAGAAAAGCTGAGCTCAAGCCGCAAGCATGCTCAGGACCTTGTCGCGCAACTGCTCGATAGAGAACGGCTTGCCAATCACCGACATGCCCTCCGGCACTTCAATACTTTCCGCATAGCCACTGGCAAACAGTATCGGCAACGCCGGGTGCAGTGCACGCGCCTGAGCGGCAAGCTCCCGGCCATCCATCTCCGGCAATCCCACATCGGTCATCAGCAGATCGATGATTTGCGCGCTATCGTTGAGCAGGGCAAGTGCTGCTTTGCCACTGTCGGCCTCCAGCACCTTGAACTTGAGTTCTTCCAGTACGTCGACGATCAGCATGCGCACAATGCTATCGTCTTCGACTACAAGGATGGTGGGCGCTGTGGCGGACATGGTGGTGGCTCTCGGAAGAAGGCGGTCGGTCACAGGTTGATTGTAGTTACCGGCGTGAGTCGACAGGGTAACCGTTCTCTCTGAATCATGCTGAGCGATGCAGGAAATTGCCGGCAAGGTTGTCAAATAAAAGATCCAAGGGGCGTTTATGGAGCAAACTCCTTCACTTACGACGGTTCACCAAGGCCATCCAATGACTTCTTCGTCTTCGGTTGATGAGCAAGGTTTTCGCAAACTGTTGAGCCGCAATGTCAGCTTGCCGCTGGGTATGGGCTTGCTGAGCGCGGTGTTTTTTGTCTCTTTGATCACTTATCTGTTGTCGGTGATCCAATGGCTCGAGCACACGGACCGGGTGATCAACAACGCCAACGAAGCGTTAACGCTGACCGTCGACCTGGAAACCGGGATGCGTGGTTTTCTGTTGTCCGGTGACGAGCATTTTCTCGATCCCTACGAAACAGCCAAACCGAGAATCATCGCTGCGCTCAAGACCTTGCAGGAGCTGACGGCCGATAACCCGCCGCAGGTTGATCGCCTGCGCAGGCTTGAGGCGTTGCAGGTGGAGTGGAACGATTACGCGCAGACCATGATCGACTTGCAGCACCGCAGTGGTGATTACCGGGCGGCCGTGAAATCCGGTCGCGGTAAGCGACTGACCGATGAAATCCGCAAGCAGTACGAAGATGTCATCGACATGGAGCAACAGTTGCGTATCACGCGCAACGAAGGGGTTCGACGCACGACGATCTGGAGCATTTCCCTGTATCTGCTGTTGGTTGCCGGTATCAGTGGTTTGCTGGCCTACGTCGGTCGTCGCGATTTGCTCAGCCTGTCGCAAAAGTACAGTGCCAACCTCGCGGCGCAACAGAGCAGCGCGCAACGTCTGGAAGAACAAGCCTGGCTGCGCAATGGCCAGACCGAATTGGCGGAACAGGTGCTTGGACAACTGACGTTAAATCGGTTGGGACGCAATATTCTGCAGTTTTGCGCGCAATACCTCGGCAGCGCCGTCGGCGCGATGTACGCCAAGGAAGAGCACGGAGGCCTCACGCGTATTGCCTCTTATGGTTTCTCCCGCGAGCAGGAAGGGCGCGAGCAAGCGATCAACAGTGGCGAGGGCATTACCGGCCAGGTGGCACAACAAGGTCGGCTGATTCGTCTGGATGAAGTACCCGCCGGTTATTTCAAAGTCAGCTCGGGGTTGGGTGAGGGCGTGCCGTGCAGCGTGCTGGTGGTGCCGACCCGTGATGACGATCGGGTCAACGGTGTCATCGAACTGGGGTTTCTGCGTGCCCTGACCGAGCGCGATGTCGAGTTGCTGGAGCTGATAGCCGGGAATATCGGCACCTCCATCGAAGCGGCACGTTATCGCCAACGATTGCAGGAAGTACTCGCCCAGACCCAGCAACTCAATGAAGAGTTGCAGGTGCAGCAAGAAGAACTGAAGACTGCCAACGAAGAGCTGGAAGAACAGTCGCGGGTGCTCAAAGAGTCGCAATGGCACCTGGAGACTCAGCAGGCCGAGCTTGAGCAGACCAACGAACAGCTCGCCGAACAGCGCGATGCGATGGATCGCAAGAACGGTGAGTTGAATCAGGCTCAGGTACAACTTGAGGAGCGTGCGCAAGAGTTGCAGCGTTCCAGCCAGTACAAATCCGAATTCCTCGCCAATATGTCCCATGAACTGCGCACGCCGTTGAACAGTTCGTTGATTCTCGCCAGGTTGCTGGCAGAGAACCCACAACAAAACCTCAGCGCCGAACAGGTGACATTTGCCGAGTCGATTTATTCGGCTGGCAACGATTTGCTCAACCTGATCAACGACATTCTCGATATTTCCAAGGTCGAGGCCGGCAAGCTTGAAATACGCCCGGAGAACACCAGTGTCGCGCGGCTGGTCGATGGCTTGCGCGGCATGTTTGAACCGTTGGCAGCGGACAAACATCTGGCGTTCAACCTCGAACTGCAAACGGATGCGCCGTTGATGGTGTTCACCGATCGTCAGCGTCTGGAGCAGGTGCTGAAGAACCTGTTGTCGAACGCTATCAAGTTTACCGAGAGGGGTAGCGTCAGCCTGACGGTGGCCAGGCAGGCGGGCGAGGGCATCGCTTTTATCGTCCGTGACTCGGGCATCGGTATTGCCAGTGATCAGCAGGAAAGTATTTTCGAGGCCTTCCGCCAGGCCGATGGCAGTACCAACCGTCGTTACGGTGGCACGGGGCTGGGCTTGTCGATTTCCCGTGACCTGGCAGCGTTGCTCGGCGGTTCGATCAGCGTCATCAGTGAACCGGGGCAGGGCAGCTCATTCACGCTGGTGTTGCCTGTGCAGTATGTCGACCTCGGCGATGAGCCGCGTGAGCTGCTGAAGATCGTACCGGTCGTCACGGCTCCCAAGGTGACTGCCGCGCCTGCACCGCTGATCGTCGAAGCGAAGATTCCGCGCTTTGCGGATGACCGTGACAAAGCGCCGTTCACTCGCCGTTGCATGCTGGTAGTGGAAGATGAAGTGAACTTCGCACACATCCTCTTCGACCTGGCTCACGAGCTGGGCTATCAATGCCTGGTGGCTCACGGCGCCGATGAAGGGTACGACCTGGCGAAACGCTTCATGCCGGATGCGATTCTGCTGGACATGCGCCTGCCGGACCATTCCGGGCTGACGGTGTTGCAGCGTCTGAAAGAACATGCCGAAACCCGCCACATCCCGGTTCACGTGATTTCCGTCGAGGACCGCGTCGAGGCCGCCATGCACATGGGCGCCATCGGTTATGCGCTCAAGCCGACCACCCGCGAAGAGCTCAAGGACGTATTCGCACGACTGGAAGCCAAATTGACGCAAAAGGTCAAGCGCGTGCTGCTGGTGGAAGACGATGACCTGCAACGCGACAGCATTGCCCGGCTGATCGGTGACGATGACATCGAAATCACCGCTGTCGGACTGGCCCAGGAAGCACTGGACCTGCTGCGCGAGACGATCTATGACTGCATGATCATCGACCTGAAACTGCCGGACATGCTCGGCAATGACTTGCTCAAGCGCATGTCCACCGAAGATATCTGCTCGTTCCCGCCGGTGATCGTCTATACCGGGCGTAACCTGACCCGTGATGAAGAGGCGGACCTGCGCAAGTATTCTCGCTCGATCATCATCAAGGGCGCGCGCTCGCCAGAGCGCCTGCTCGATGAGGTGACACTGTTCCTGCACAAAGTCGAATCGCGGTTGTCCCAAGAGCGGCAAACGATGCTCAAGACTGCCCGCAGCCGCGATAGGGTCTTCGAAGGCCGCAAGGTGCTGTTGGTGGATGATGATGTGCGCAATATCTTTTCCCTCACCAGCGCACTGGAGCACAAGGGCGCTATCGTGGTGATTGGCCGTAACGGTCGTGAAGCGATCGAGAAACTCAATGAGGTGGATGACATCGACCTGGTGCTGATGGACGTGATGATGCCGGAGATGGACGGTTTTGAAGCCACCCTCGAGATCCGCAAGGACCCGCGCTGGCGCAAGCTGCCGATCATTGCGGTGACGGCCAAGGCCATGAAGGACGATCAGGAGCGCTGCCTGCAAGCAGGTTCCAACGATTACCTGGCCAAGCCCATCGACCTGGACCGCCTGTTCTCGCTGATTCGCGTGTGGTTACCGAAGATGGAACGTATCTAAGTGGAGAACAATATCGACATCGAGCTGCGGTTGCTGGTCGAAGCGATCTACCTTAAATACAGCTACGACTTTCGTGATTACTCCGGCGCTTCGATCAAGCGTCGGGTCAATCACGCCTTGCATCAACTCGAATGCAAGACCATTTCCGCGCTGCAGGAGCGGGTGCTGCACGACCCGACGGCGTTCATGCAGTTGCTGCAATTGTTGACGATTCCAGTCAGCGAGATGTTTCGCGACCCGGCGCACTTCCAGGCCATTCGTCAGGAAGTGGTGCCACTGCTCAAGACCTATCCTTCGATCAAGATCTGGATTGCCGGGTGCAGCACGGGCGAAGAGGTCTATTCGATGGCCATTCTGCTGCGCGAAGAGGGCTTGCTGGAGCGCACCATCATTTACGCCACTGACATCAACCCACGCTCGCTGGAAAAGGCCAAGCAGGGGATCTTTTCGCTGGCGAACATCCGTGCCTACACCCATAACTACCAGCAGGCCGGTGGTCAGTGCTCGTTCGCCAACTACTATACGGCGGCGTATGACCACGCGATTTTCGACAAGACCCTGTGTGAGAACGTGACTTTCGCCGATCACAGCCTCGCGACTGACAGTGTCTTTTCAGAAACTCAATTAATTTCATGTCGCAATGTATTGATTTATTTCAATAAAAAATTACAGGATCGTGCCTTCGGGCTGTTTCATGAGTCGCTGTGTCATCGTGGTTTCCTGGTGCTGGGCAGTAAGGAGACCCTGGACTTCTCGACCTATGGCAAGCAGTTCGAACCTTTGGTCAAACAAGAACGGATCTACCGCAAGCATGCTGAGTAATATCCAGGCCAAATTGCTGATCGTCGACGATCTGCCAGAGAACCTGCTGGCGCTCGAAGCGCTGATCACCCGTGAAAATCGCACGGTGTACAAGGCGCTATCCGCCGACGAAGCCTTGTCATTGCTGCTGCAACACGAGTTCGCCATCGCCATCCTCGATGTACAGATGCCGGGCATGAACGGCTTCGAACTGGCCGAACTGATGCGCAGTACCGAGAAAACCCGGAGCATTCCGATTATTTTCGTCAGTGCGGCCGGGCGAGAGAGTCATTACGCGTTCAAGGGTTACGAAAGTGGCGCCGTGGACTTTTTGCATAAACCGCTGGATATCCACGCGGTGAAAAGCAAGGTCAACGTGTTTGTCGACCTGTACCGGCAGCGCAAGGCGATGAAGCTGCAGGTCGAAGCCCTGGAGCAAGGCCGTCGTGAGCAGGAGGCGTTACTCAAGCAATTGCAGGCCACGCAGAGCGAGCTGGAGCAGGCCGTGCGCATGCGCGATGACTTCATGTCGATCGTCGCTCACGAGGTCCGTACACCGTTGAACGGGCTGATCCTCGAAACCCAGCTGCGCAAGATGCACCTGGCCAGGGACAATGCTGCGGCGTTTACCCTGGACAAGATGCACGCGATGGTTGATCGCGATGAGCGGCAGATCAAGAGCCTGATCCGCTTGATCGAGGACATGCTCGATGTTTCGCGGATTCGCACCGGCAAGCTGTCGATTCGCCCCAGCCGTTTTGACCTGGCGCAGTTGACGGGTAACCTGTTGCAGAATTTTGCACCGCAGGTGGAGTCTGCCGAGTCGTCGGTGACGTTTGTCGCTCCGCTACCGGTGGAAGGCAATTGGGATGAGTTTCGCATCGAGCAGGTGGTGTCCAACCTGCTGACCAACGCCCTGCGTTACGGTGCCAAGCGTCCGATCGAGGTTCGCGTGTACAGCCAGGACGGTGAAGCGCGGATGGAGATCAGGGACCAGGGGATTGGCATCAGTGAGGAAAACCAGAAACGTATTTTTCAGCAGTTCGAGCGTGTGTCGGCGAAAACCGTGGTAGCCGGACTGGGTTTAGGGCTGTTTATTTCCGAGCAAATCGTCGCCGCCCATGGCGGATCCATCACTGTTGAGAGCAAGATTAATCAAGGTTCGTTGTTTCGTGTTTGCCTACCGCTGCAGGAAAACAGACAAAGCAACGCAACCTCTGCGTGACCGAAGGGTCGTATCAGCAGCTATTGACCGAACAAAGGCTTCCCATGAGTGAAGATGCACAAGACGTCGTATTGATCGTTGAAGATGACCCCTCGATCCTGATGGTACTGGTCGCCTATCTGTCGGGTGAGGGCTATCGGGTTTTGCAGGCTGTAGATGGCGAGCAGGCTTTCGAAATTCTCGCGAGCAAACCGCACCTGGATATGATGATCACCGATTACCGTCTGCCCGGTGGCATCTCCGGCGTACAGATTGCCGAACCTGCGGTGAAGCTGCGACCTGAACTCAAGGTGATTTTCATCAGCGGTTACCCGCAGGAAATTCGTGAGTCCGGCAGCCCGATCGCGCAAAAGGCTCCGATCCTCGCCAAGCCGTTCGATCTCGACGAATTACAGGTCTTGATGCACGAAATGCTTTCGTAAGCCCCAGGCAATACCCTGGGCAGCCGAAGGTTCGGGCCGCGTTCGGACGATCTTTCCGGGATCAAAGATCGCAGGCTGCGCCAACTCCTACGCTGGTTCAGGTGTATCGAGGTGATCCCAGTGCACGATGCACCGCGTAGGCAAGCTTAAACGCCCGTCGTAGCAGCTGCCGAGCCTGCGAGGCTGCGTTCGGCCGCGAAGCGGTCGTAAAATCAGGCAACACGTTCGTTCAGGAAAACAGCGTACACCGGATTGGCGAGGACTACGTCCTCGAACGCAGCCTCGCAGGCTCGGCAGCTGCTACGGGGGGCGGCACTGTTGATCGTTCCCACGCGCGTCTATCGAATCTTGTGGTCTTTTAGAGTCCCTGCTGCAACGCCGGGTCATCCGGATTCATTTGCTCAAGCTGTGCCAGCAGCACCTGAACATTCTGCAGCTGGCCGCTTTCCTTCCAGTAGTTGATCAACGTGACTCGCGCCTTGCGATCGGCCGGGTGACGCTGAACGATTTCCTGAAGCTGCTTTTGTGCGGCTTCGAGCTCTTCCTGGCCGTGCAAGGTGGTTGCCAGGTCGTAGCGGTATTCCCTGTTGTCGGGCGCAAGTTCTACCGCTTTTGAAAGACCGAGCAAGGCCAGCTCGTTTTGTCCGTGATGCAGCAACCACAACCCTAAAGCATGCTGCAGGTAGGCGGAGTCAGGTTGGGCCTTCAACTGCCTGGCGAGCATTTGTTGGGCAGCATCGGCCTGGCCCTGTTTATCCAGTACCTCGATCTGCATCACCAGCGCCGGCAAGTTGCCCGGGTCCAGGCGCAAGGTCTGATCGAGCGCCTGCTGTGCTGCTTTCACTTCAGCGTTGTGCAGGTGCAGGCGAGCCAGTTGGTATTGGGTCTCGGCGCTTTCAGGCTGACTATTCAGCGAGTGCTCGTATTCATCGATGACCTGCTGCAAAGGGCCGAAGTACAACCCCAGATCATCCGGCGAAAGCCCCAGCAACGCGTTCGCGGTGGCAAAACGCACGACTTGCTCGTGGTCCTCGAGCAATGGCCCGAGCAACAGGCTGCGTTGGCCGTTGGGCACCAGCCCGACGATGCTTTTGATCGCCGCCTGGCGAACCTCGACCACGGGGCTTTGCAGGTCGGCGTCTGCCAGTTTCAGTGCCTGCGGGCTCGGGTAATTCGCCAGTTCGGCATGCAACAGGACACGGCGCGTGTCCGACAAGTCCGGACGTGCCAACTGCTGATAGAGCACTCGCGCCGCACCGGGTTGGCCGTTGCGGGCCTTTTCCATGGCGTCGTGATAGCCCTGCTTGATCGCGGGGGGCACCTCTGGCGTCGTACTGCGCAGAGAAAACCAGGCAATGCCGACGGCAAACAGGACAAGCAGGCTGATGTACAGGTAGCGGCGAGGCATGGGCATGCAGGAATCCGGAATCTGACAGTGTTTGCAAAGCTGCCAGCATCGGTCAGCTGGCGCTGCGAGTCAAACCCGGGACGTGGTTAAAACCATACTTGATGGGCACATGTCGAGCTGAAACCTCTCACGTGTCGTCGCAGTGACTACGCTTGCTGGAGACGACTCGACGAGCGTTTCCAT
This sequence comes from Pseudomonas sp. FW306-02-D09B, assembly GCF_058782685.1. Lineage (NCBI taxonomy): Bacteria > Pseudomonadati > Pseudomonadota > Gammaproteobacteria > Pseudomonadales > Pseudomonadaceae > Pseudomonas > Pseudomonas sp. FW306-02-D09B. The sequence continues at coordinate 698,440 of NZ_JBYSXY010000001.1, read as the reverse complement.
GCAAGCGTTGCTGCAGTACTTCAAGGCGATCCTCCACCCCGGTCCCGGGGTGTTGCTGTTTGCCTTGAGAACGATCACCGCCGGGCTGCTGACACTGTACCTGGCCTTTGTGTTTGACCTCGACCAGCCCAAATGGTCGATCATGGCCGTGGTCATCGTCAGCCAGCCGCTGGCCGGGATGGCGCTCGCCCGCAGTTTTGGCCAGGTCATCGGCACCACGCTGGGCGCAGCCGTGGCTGTGGTGATCATGGCGATCTTCCCCCAGGCGCCGGTGCCTTTCGTGATGACGTTGTCCCTGTGGCTGGCGCTGTGCACCGCCGGTGGCACCTTGTTGCGCTACACCAGTTCCCAGGCATTTGTGCTCAGCGGCTATACGGCAGTAGTGGTGGGGCTGTTGGCAGTGCCTGATCTGGAGGGCACCTTCCTGTTGGCCGTGACCCGCGTGACCGAGACGTTGCTGGCGGTTGCCTGTGTCTGTGTGGTCAGCCTGCTGACCGCGCGTCCGGAGGCTGTGGCCAAGGATTACTTTGCCAGGATCGATCAGGTGATCAAGCTGCTGGCAACCCATGCCAGCGCGGTCATTCGAACCGAGGAAAGCGAGGAAGACTTCCACCGTCGGCAAATGCAGCTACTTGGGCAGATCAGTGCGCTGGAGGGGGTACGCCGGCATTTGTATTACGACGCGCCGCGTTTGCGCAGTGCCGACGACCTGGTGCAATTGCTTGGCAATCAACTGCTGTTGCTGACCGCGCGGCTCACCGCATTGCGCCATCAGCGCGAGCTGTTGCTCGAACGCTGGGAAGGCGAGATCCCTGCCGAAATCCAGCATTTGCTGAACGAAGAGCTGACCTTTCTCGATGAACTGGCCCGGCAGGGGCGCGCGCTGTCCAGCGAGCAGCGGCACCAGTTTGCGGCATTGCAACAGCGCTTCGATGCACTGGCCTACCGTTCGGAGCAACTGACCGAGCCCTTGAAGGCCACCTTGCGCTCGCTGTCATGGTCACTGCGTTGGGAACAGGCGCGAATGCTCCAGCAGCTTGAAACGATTCTGGAATTGAGCGATGCGATCCAGAGCGGACGCAAGGCCAGTAGCGTGTTTCGCGGTCAGGCCAATCCTCTGCACCTGGATTTCACCCTGGCGACGATGAACGCCATCCGTGCGTTCTGCGCACTGATGGTGGCTGGCCTGATATGGATCGAAACCGGTTGGGACGGCGCCCGGGGCGGGATGATTGTGGCGGGGATCCTCTGCTCGTTGATGGCGACGTTTCCCCGCCCGTTGTTGGCTGCCCAGAGCTATGCCCGGGGCCTGGGGCTGGCGCTGGTGGTGTCGGCGCTGCTTGAATTTGCGCTGGTGCCGATGATCAGTAGCTTCGAGCTGTTGGCCCTGTTGCTGGCGCCATTGCTGTATGCCGTTGCGGTGGGGTTGTCCAGCCCGCCAACCACGGGGACGGGGATCGGGCTGGGATTGTCGACATTTCTGTTATTGGGCCCGCAGAACACCGGATTGGGGCAGAACACCGCGATCCAGTGGTTTGAATTTGCTGGCGCTTACACCTGCGCCACCGTGCTGGCGTTGAGTGTGTATGCCTTGATCTTCCCCTTCAGGCCCGTTCTGCGTATTCGCCGACTGCACCAGGAAAATTGCGAGCAGGTCTATGCCTTGCTGAAAAAACCGGCCACGGATGAAAACCAGTTTGCCTTCGAGAGTCGTCTGGTCGACCGTCTGACCACGATGCTGGGGCTGTTGCCAGCCATCCAGGACAAGCCTGCGCGCGACCTGTTCGAGGTCAGCCTCGGCTGTCTGGCCCTGGGCATTGCCTTGAACCAGCTCAGGCAGCAGGGGCAGAACAACCTTCTACTGAGCCCGCAGACGCAAACCCGGTTGTTTGCCACCGTTCAGGAAGCCGGGCGGCTGGTTGCCGGTCGGCCGAACATCGAAGTGGATCGCGTGATCGACAGCCTGCACGCCTTGGGCGATGAGCTGGACGCGCTGCACTGCAGCGTCCATGAACACCTGTGGTCAGTGTTTCGCATGCGCGTGGCGTTGTTGATCGTGGTGTCGTTCCTGGAGCGTCACCGTGGCCACTTTGAGCCTGTCACCTTGCAAGGAGTACCTGCGCTTGACCATTGATCTGGAAATAGGCGGTGTCTATCTGCCGCCGATTGCCCAGGCGCTGTTGCTGGGCTTGCCGATTTTCCTGGTGCTGGACTGGATCCTGCGGCGCCTCGGCGTGTTGCAGTTCGTCTGGCATGAAGCCTTGTTCGAAGGCGCGTTGTACGCCTGCGTGTGCGCGATGTTGATTCTGGCGATGGGAGCCTGATGTCTTGAAGAAGATTCTTGCCCAACTCTCGACACTGGCAGTGGTCGTGCTGGCTTTTGTGCTCGGCTGGTTTGCCTGGGAGCATTACACCCGCGCACCCTGGACGCGGGACGCACGGGTGCGTGCCGATGTGGTGACCTTGTCCGCCGATGTTGCAGGCCGCATCGTCCGCCTCGGCGTGCAGGATAACCAGCATGTGGAGAAGGGGCAGTTGCTGCTGGAAATCGATCCCTCGCGTTACGCCCTGGCGGTGGAACATGCCAAGCGTTCGGTGGAAGTGGCGAAGGCTTCTCTCGGGCAATCGCAAGCGACCATCGTTGCCAGCCAGGCGCTGCTCAAGCAGCGTCAAAGCGAGGAGCTGCGTCGACGGACCCTCAAGGAACGCATGGCGGTCTCTGGCGAAGAGTGGGAAAAATCCAGTACCGAGGTGTCGGTGGCTCAGGCCGATTTGCTGCGCAACCAGGCCAACCTGGGTTTTGCCCAGGCCAATGTGCAACTGGCCATCGCCGCATTGGCCGAGGCTGAACACGATCTGGAGCGCACCCGGGTCGAATCGCCGGTCAGTGGCTACGTCACCAATCTGCTGACTCGGCAGGGCGATTACGCGACTGCGGGCGGTCCGCTGGTGGCGCTGGTGGACAGCGACTCGTTTTATGTCAGCGGCTACTTCGAAGAAACCAAACTGCCACGAATCGCGGAAGGTGACCGGGTCGACATCGAACTGATGAGTGGCGAACGTTTTGGCGGCACCGTGCAAAGCATCGCCTTCGCTATTGCCGACCGGGAAAACCTGCCCGGCGGCCGTTTGCTGGCCAACATCAACCCGAGCTACACCTGGGTCAAACTGGCGCAGCGGGTGCCGGTACGGATTCAGATCGATGCCGACTACGCCGGAAAAAACACGCTGCGCGCCGGGACCACGGCTACGGTGACTGTCCAGGAAACCCGCAAATCCGACGATCACCGCTAACACGGGAGATTGTGGCGAGTCGCCAAAGTTTGCAGGCAAAAAAAAGCCCCGCGACCGAATGAGGCGCGGGGCAAAAAATTTGGTTGGTTGCGGCCAACCAAAGGAGCTCTTGAAAGGGGATTACCTGCTGGCGACCGTCTCGGGTTGCCAGCCACCGCCGAGGGCCTTGTAGATGGCAACGATGCCACGGTAAAGGTCGACCTCGGCCTGGGCCTGGGAATCCTCGGCGGCCAGGCGCTCACGTTGCGCGTCGAGCAGCACCAGGAAATCCACGGTGCCTTCGCGGTAGCGAATTTGCGCGAGGTCAGCCGCGGCACGGCTTGACTCACTCTGACGAATCAGCGAGATCAGGCGCTGTTGACGTTTACCGTAATCGGAGAAGGCGTTCTCCGATTCTTCCAGCGCTAACAATACTTGCTGCTCGTAGGTCGCCAGGGCGCCTTCGGCGTTAGCGTCCGCGGCCCGCAAACGAGCGCGGACGCTGCCCAGATCGAAAGCGGCCCAGGTAATGCTTGGGCCGAGCGCCCAGGCGCTGGCTGCCGAGGAGCCGATCTGCGAACCACGCCCGGCGGTGAAACCGAGGAAGCCGCTGAGGCTGACCCGTGGGAACAGATCGGCCTTGGCCACGCCGATTCGCGCGGTGGCGGCGGCCAGTTTGCGTTCGGCACTGCGGATATCCGGACGGCGTTGCAGCAGTTCACCCGGATCACCAATTGGCAGGGCCTTGGCAATCGCCGGCAAGTTGGCCGGACTGAGGTCGACGGTCAGTTTGTCCGGTCGTTCACCGAGCAGGGTGGCGATGCGGTTGCGTTGACGCACCTGCACTTCTTGCAGTTGCGGCACGCTGGCTTCGACGGAGGCGAGGCGGGCATCGGCGCGAACCACATCGAGCTGATCGCCGACGCCGGCATCACGCAGGCTCACGGTGATTTTGCTCGACTCTTGCTGGTTCTGCAGGTTAGCCAGCGCAATTTTTTCCCGCAGTTGCGCACCGCGCAGTTGACCGTAAGCGTCCACCAGTTCGGCAATCATGCTGACTTGCAGTTGGTGCAGGTCGGCTTCGGCCACTTGCTGATCGGCATCAGCGGCTTCCAGGTTGCGCTGGATGCGGCCGAACAGGTCGACTTCCCAGGCCATGTCCAGGCCCAGGTCATAGCGCTCGCTGTTGACGCGCTGAGTGGTCTGGCCGGGAATCTGGCCTTTGGCCAAATCACTGCTGGCGCGGCTGGTGACGTTGGGTGTGGTCTGGGTGGCCGCGTCATCACGGAACGCCCGAGACGCCTTCAAGCGCGCATATGCCACTCGCAGATCACGGTTGCCCTGCAACGACTGGGTCACCAACTGATTGAGGATCGGGTCATCGAACTGCTGCCACCAGACACCTTCGAAGCGTGCGCGGTCGAAGTTCTTCTGACCGTTGGCGCCGTCGGTGGCGGCCGTGATGTTGGCCGCCTCCGTTGCCGGGGTCTTGTAGTCCGGGCCGACGGCACAGGCACTCAGGGCCAGTACCAGCAAGCTCGGCAGGAAGGCTTTCAGGCTCATTGTTGCGCCTCCAGTTTCAGGGCCTTGGCCGCTTTGCGGGCATCGCTGCGTTCCACAAAACGACGGATCAATACGTAGAACACCGGCGTCAGCAACAGACCGAAGAAGGTCACCCCGAGCATCCCGGAGAACACCGCCACACCCATGGCGTGACGCATTTCTGCACCGGCACCGCTGGAGAACACCAGAGGCACCACGCCCATGATGAAGGCGAAGGAGGTCATCAGGATCGGCCGCAGACGCAGACGGCAGGCTTCCAGTACCGCGCTGAGCGGGTCCAGGCCTTCCTCTTGCTTGTCCTTGGCGAACTCGACGATCAGGATCGCGTTCTTACAGGCCAGTCCCACCAGAACGATCAAGCCGATCTGGGTGAAGATGTTGTTGTCGCCACCGGAGAGAATCACCCCGGTAATCGCCGACAGCAGGGTCATCGGGACGATCAGGATCACCGCCAGCGGCAGGCTCCAGCTCTCGTATTGCGCGGCCAGTACCAGGAACGCCAGCAGTACGCAGAGCGGGAACACGAACAGCGCGGTGTTGCCGGACAGAATTTGCTGGTAGGTCAGGTCGGTCCACTCGTAGGTCATGCCGTTAGGCAGTTCGTCCTTGAGCAGTTTTTCGATGGCCTGTTGCGCTTGGCCGGAGCTGTAGCCAGGGGCTGCGGCGCCGTTGATTTCAGCGGTGATAAAGCCGTTGTAGTGCATCACGCGGTCCGGGCCCGAGGTGTCGCTGACCTTGATGAAGGTCGCCAGCGGGATCATCTCGCCTTTGTTGTTACGCACTTTCAGCTGGCCGATCTGGTCCGGTTCGAGGCGGAACTGCTGCTCGGCCTGAACGTTGACCTGATAGGTGCGACCAAAGCGGTTGAAGTCGTTGGCATACAACGAACCCAGGTAGATCTGCAGGGTGTCGAAGATGTCGCTGACGGCCACGCCGTGGGTCTTGGCTTTTTCGCGGTCGATGGCGGCATCGACCTGTGGCACGTTCACGGTGTAGCTGGTGAACAGCCCGGCCAGTTCCGGCACGCTGCGGCTCTTGGTGATGATGTTCATGGTTTCTTTGTACAGTTCGTCATACCCCAGGTTGCCCCGGTCTTCAATCTGCAGGCGGAAACCACCGATGGTGCCCAGGCCTTGTACCGGCGGCGGCGGGAAGATCGCCATGTAGGCTTCCTGAATCCCGGCGTACTGGCCGTTCAAGGCTCCGGCAATGGCACCAGCCGATTGGCTTGGGTCTTTGCGTTGGTCGAACGGTTTCAGGGTGACGAACACGATGCCGGCGTTAGGGCTGTTAGTGAAGCCGTTGATCGACAGGCCAGGGAAGGCCACTGCGCTTTCCACGCCAGGCTGTTTAAGGGCCAGGTCGGACATGCGCTTGATCACATCTTCAGTGCGGTCGAGGCTCGCCGCGTCCGGCAGTTGGGCGAAGGCCACCAGGTATTGCTTGTCCTGGCCGGGCACGAACCCGGTCGGGGTGTTCGAGAACCCGAGGAACGTCAGCGCCATCAGGCCGGCGTACAGCAGCAGGGCGATGCCGCTGCTGCGGATCACACGAGCCACAGTGCCGACATAACCATGGCTGGCACGATCAAAGAAACGGTTGAACGGACGGAACAACCAGCCACCGAAAATACCGTCGAGGACCTTCGAGAAACGGTCCTTGGGCGCATCATGACTTTTGAGCAACACGGCCGCCAACGCTGGCGACAGGGTCAGCGAGTTGAAGGCCGAGATTACCGTGGAGATCGCAATGGTCAACGCGAACTGCTTGTAGAACTGCCCGGTCAACCCGGAGATGAAGGCCGCCGGGATAAACACGGCACACAGCACCAGCGCGGTGGCGATGATCGGTCCGGTTACTTCACGCATGGCGCGCTTGGTCGCTTCGACCGGTGTCAGCCCGAGGCCGATATTCCGTTCGACGTTTTCCACCACCACGATGGCGTCGTCGACCACGATACCGATGGCCAATACCAATCCGAACAATGACAACGCGTTAAGCGAGAAGCCGAACAGGTGCATCACGGCGAACGTACCGATCAACGACACCGGTACCGCCACCAACGGAATGATCGAGGCACGCCAGGTTTGCAGGAACAGGATCACCACCAGCACCACCAGAATCAGTGCTTCGAACAGCGTGTGCACCACAGCTTCGATGGAACCGCGAACGAAGATCGTCGGGTCATACACGATGCTGAAGTCCATGCCTTCGGGGAAGCTCTTCTTCAGCTCGGCCATTTTGGCGCGCACTTCGTTGGAGATCTCGATAGCGTTGGAGCCTGGACGCTGGAAGATCGGGATCGCCACGGCCGGTTGGTTGTTCAGCAGGGAGCGCAAGGCGTACTGGCTGGAGCCCAGTTCGACACGAGCAATGTCCTTGAGGCGAGTGATTTCACCGTTTTCGCCAGAGCGAATAATGATGTTCTCGAACTCTTCCTCGGAGACCAGGCGACCTTGGGTGTTGACCGAGAGCTGGAACGCGGTGGCGTTCGGCGCTGGCGGCGCACCTAGGGCACCGGCGGCGACCTGGCGGTTCTGTTCGCGAATCGCGTTGACCACATCGGTCGCAGTCAGGTTGCGCGAAGCGGTCTTGTTCGGATCGAGCCAGACCCGCAGCGAGTAGTCGCCCATACCAAACAGTTGCACGTCACCGACGCCGCCCAGCCGCGCCAGCTCATCCTTGATGTTGAGCAAGGCGTAGTTGGACAGGTAGAGCATGTCGTAGCGCTTGTCCGGCGAGGTCAAGTGCACAACCATGGTCAGGTCGGGCGAAGCCTTGTCCACCGTGATACCGATCCGGGTCACTTCGGCGGGCAGCTTGGGCTCGGAGCGGGTGACACGGTTCTGCACCTGAACCTGTGCGTTGTCCAGGTCGGTGCCCAGCGCAAAGGTGATGGTCAGGGTGATCTTGCCGTCAGCGGTGGACTGCGAGGACATGTACAGCATGTTCTCGACGCCGGTGATGGCTTGCTCCAGCGGAGCGGCCACGGTTTCACCGATGACTTTAGGGTTGGCACCCGGGAAGTTGGCGCGGACCACCACGGTCGGTGGCACGACTTCCGGGTATTCGCTGATCGGTAGCTGGAACAGCGAGATGCTGCCGGCGATCAGGATCAACAGCGAGAGCACCGCTGCGAAGATCGGCCGTGAAATGAAGAATTGGGAAAAATTCATCGGAGTTGTCGTCCCTTAACCGCGTGGAGTCGCAGCGGCGAGTTTCACAGCCGTACCCGGCGCAACCTTGGCAGGTGCGACTTGGGGCAGGTTGCTGGCTTCAAGCGCTTGGCGTTGTTGAGCGAGGGCCGCGAGGGTTTCCTGGCTGGCCATCGGGATCACTTCAGGTGTCACCGGGGAACCCGGACGCACCCGTTGCAAGCCCTTGACGATGATCGTGTCGTCCTTGTTCAGACCGCTGCGCACAATGCGCAAACCTTCGATCTTCGGTCCCAGTTCGACGGCGCGATAAGCCGACTTGTTGTCGGCGTCCATCACCAGTACAAACTTTTTACCCAGGTCGGTACCGACGGCTTCGTCGTTGATCAGCACGGCGGAATAGGTCCCGCTGCCCACCAGTTTCAGGCGAGCGTAGAGGCCGGGGGTGTATTCGCCCTTGCTGTTGTCAAACACGGCGCGACCACGGATGGTGCCGGTTTTCGGGTTGACCTGGTTGTCGACGAAGTTCATCTGGCCCAGATGTGGGTTGCCTTCTTCATTGGACAGACCAAGGTAAACCGGAGTGGTTTGACCGCGTTGGCCCTGGCGGGCGAGCTGGGTGTACTTGAGGTACACACGCTCATCGGCGTCGAAGTAGGCGTAAATCTTGTCGGTGGAGACCACGCTGGTCAGCGCGGTGACATCGGCGGTGACCAGGTTGCCGGCGGTGATTTCCGCACGGCTGACGCGGCCACTGATCGGTGCAGTGACGCGGGTAAAGCTGAGGTTCAGTTTGGCCAGGTCCAGTTGCGCCTGGAGGGCGCCGACAGCGGCTCGGGCCTCTTGGGCGGCGCTGCTGCGCGAGTCGGCCAGCTCGGCAGAAATCGCATTGCTGGTGCGCAGGCGCTCACCGCGTTGGGCTTCGTTTTCGCTGCGGGTAGCATTGGCGCGACCTTGGGCAACCAGGGCTTCAAGACGGCGGACCTCAGCCTGGAAGGGGCGAGGGTCGATCTGGAACAGCAAATCGCCCTTTTTCACAAGGGCGCCTTCGGTGAATGCGACTTCGTCGATCTGGCCTGACACCCGAGGACGAATCTCGACGGTTTCCGGTGCCTCGAGGCGGCCGGTGAAATCGTCCCACTCGTTGACCGGTTGTTCCAGCACCTTGGCCACGCTGACTTTCGCCGCAGGCATGGCGGCAGCGGTGCCCGGGGTCTTGCCGCAGGCGCTCATCACCAGCATGGCCAAAACGGCCAAGGGGAAGCGCAAATGTTTGAATGACTGTTCCATGGATACATCCGCCACTGTATTGAGATGGGCGGATGATGCTCGGCGGGGCTGTATCAAACGAATCGAATGAGGCAAAGGTAACTATCATTCGGAATGATATAAGCGCCGAGTTAGCCCTCTAGCATGGGGCTTTCGTTAGGCGGCTATCAATGTGCCTGATGACAATTCAGTGTTGCGGGGAGTGCAAAGGTCAGGTTGAAAACCGAGTCGCGGTCATCGTGAGCAAGCTCGCTTCTTGCTGTGCCCGAACTGCCTGAGCCGTTACCAGCTTTCGGCTTTTTCGGTGATCGACCTTGCGCTTGGTCAATCTGGCCAATAGTGGGCTTACAGGTCCGTTGTATGACGGGTCTTCATGTGCGGAATTGATGATATGAAGTTGTTTAGACCGTTGCTTCAGCGGCCTGTGGCGTTGCTGTGGGGAGGGCTGGCGCTATCCTCGATCGGCGACGAATTGTTCGCGATCGCTGTCGCCTGGATGGCGGTGCAGATCGCCGGCACCGATGCGAGTTGGCTTAGTGCGTTGCGCGGCGGGGCGGCGCTGGCGGGCGCGTTGCTGGGAGGGATCTGGGCCGAGCGCTGGGACCATCGACGCACGATGATCGGCGCTGACCTTGCGCGGGCCGGGCTCGCGCTGATTCCGATGCTGGCTTGGGCGTTGGGCATCCTGAGCCTGTGGATGCTGGCGGTGCCGGTCATGCTCATGATGATCGTCAACTCTTTGTTCGAACCGGCCATGCGCGCCAGCCTGCCACGCATTGTCGCGGCGCCGGACCAGTTGCAGGCCGTCAACGCGCTGTTCGACGCAATTATCCGGGTGGCCCGGGTGATCGGGCCGATGCTGGCCGCGGCCATTACCTTGCTGATTCCGCTTGAACATCTGTTTACCCTCAATAGCCTGACGTTCCTGATCTCGGCCTGGGCGGTGATGAAGCTGAGGACGGCATTGCCTCGCCAACCGGTCAAGGTGACGAGCCGGCGTGCCGCCTTCACCGCCGGTTGGCGCAGCCTGGTCGGTCGTCGGCAGATGCAGGCGGTGTATGCGTGTGCGGGGTTGGGCAACGTCGCCTGGAGCCTGGGCATTTCCATCGGCATGGCGCTGGCCGTGGTCAAGTACGACATCCAGGGTTTCGGTGTACGGGGCTTTGCCGCCTACGGCCTGATCATGGGCGCCTATGGTTGCGGTAACCTGATCTCTATTTTTGTCGTCGGCAACCTGCATATCCGACGCTTGTACGGTGGTTTTACCTTCGGCTCGGTGGTCAACGGCCTGGGCATTGCGACCATCGGTGCGGCGGTGATGTACCTGCCAGCGGAGTACGTCCTGGTCGGGATGATGTTCGGCGCAGGCCTGGCCGCGCTCGGCGGGCCGCTGATCGACATCTCGTTCATTCTGCTGATTCAAACCACGTTCAGGCAAAGCGAGATTGCCGGGCTGGCAAGGTTACGCTATGCCGCGCTGGGGGCCTCCATTCTCATTGCCGGGGCCTGCGGTGCGGCACTTTATGCCCGGTTCGAAACCGGCATGGTCATCGTCGGCAGCGGGATTTTTGAAGTCATCGTCGGTGCGATTGTGTTGCTCGTTCCCAAGGACAATGAAGCCGTCTACGCGAACACGGGTGAAGAGCCTCTGTTGGATGGTAATGAGGTCACCCGATGAGCGCTTTTCATGAGCATGTGAAAGACCACGCCGAACGTACGCCACGCTGAGTCATTAATGCCCGGGCATTGGGCTGCTTGGGCGTTTTACATCGCGTTTTCGCCTTGCCGAGTCAGGGCTCGCAATGCGGCTCGATTGAGGCAATCGGGGCGTACGCAGTAACAGGCTGATTTCCTCTGCACTGACCGCTCTGCTGAAAAAGTGGCCCTGAATTTCATCGCAGCCGTTTTCATGCAAGAAGGTTTGCTGCTCCTGGGTTTCGACACCTTCGGCAATGACCCTGAGGTTCAGTGTGTGCCCCAACGAAATCACTGCAGTGGCGATGGCTTTGTCGTTCTCGTTGTCGGGCAGATCGCGCACGAAAGACTGATCGATCTTGAGTCTCGCAATCGGGAAGCTTTTCAAGGCTGCAAGGCTGGAGTAGCCGGTGCCGAAGTCGTCGATCGAGAGGCTGATCCCCATTGATTGCAGTTCTTTCATTTTGTTGATGGCTTGCTGAAGGTCTTGCATGATCAGGCTTTCGGTCAGCTCCAGCTCAAGGTACATCGGGTCCAGTCCGGTTTCTTTCAAGGCATGCCTCACTCGATCGATCAGGTCCCTTTCGATAAACTGGCGTGCTGAAATATTCACCGACATGGTGATCGGCGGCCAGCCCGCATCCTGCCAGTCCTTGTTCTGTCTGCACGCGGTATGAATCACCCAGTCGCCGATGGGCACGATCAACCCGGTTTCTTCGGCCTGCGGAATGAATTTGATTGGAGACACCATGCCGAGCTCGGGGTGCTGCCAGCGGATCAGTGCTTCTACGCCGATAATCTGACCTGACTGCAAATCCACCTGTGGCTGGTACAGCAGCAGGAACTCGTCATTGTTGAGTGCACTTCGAAGCCCGTCTTGCATGGCGAGCTTGCCCTGAACCTTGTTATTCATCTCGCTCGTATAGAACTGGTAACTGTTGCGACCCAGCTCCTTGGCCCGGTACATCGCGGCGTCTGCGTTGCTGAGCAACGTGTCGGTATCGCTGCCGTCGGCAGGGTAAGTGGCCAACCCCATGCTGCAGGTGACGTGGAGTGTATGTCCGCTTAGCTGAATCGGCCGCAGGATGGCTTCCTGGATTTTGTGCAGGGCAGGGGTAACGCCGTCGAGGTCTGAGGGCTGGTCGAACAGGATGATCACAAACTCGTCGCCACCCAGTCGCACGACGGTGTCGGTGCGGCGTACACATTCCAGCATGCGCTGGGCGACGGTTTTCAGCAGTTCGTCTCCAGCACTGTGCCCAAGGCTGTCATTCACCAGTTTGAATTTGTCCAGATCGAGAAACGCCACCGTCACCTGGCGGTTGTAGCGCTGAGCATAAAGTATTGCCTGCTTGAGGCGGTCTTCGAGCAGTGTGCGATTCGGCAGCCCGGTCAGTGCGTCATGGTCGCCCATAAAGCGAATGCGCTGTTCGGTAAGTTGGCGTTCTATTGCAATGCCGGCAAGCGGTGTCGCCATGTCGATCAGTCGCGTCTCGGTCGAGCCAGGGCTGCGTACAGTGTTGGAATACAAGGCAAACGTACCCAATACCTTTCGCTCATGGGACAGGATCGGCGTCGACCAGCAGGCGCGAAACCCATAGGGCGCAGCAATTGAACGGTAATCCTCCCATAGCGGATCCAGCTCGATATTCGTGACGATGACCGGTTCTCGTCGATACACAGCGGTGCCGCATGAACCGACGTTCGGACCGATTGCAATCCCGTCAATGAGCTGGTTATAGGCTTTCGGTAAACTGGGCGCAGCCCCGTGCAGCAGGTGCTTGCCATCCTCATCCAGCACCAGGATGGACACCATCATCCCCTCCAGTTGGGACTCGACCAGGTGAGCCAGGCTGTCGAGGACTTCTGCAAGCTCGGTACTCCTGGCGATCAGCTCCAGGACATGACCTTGTCCGGCACGGATGATGGCTTCTTGCTCCAATCGACTGTTTTGCACGGCGAGCCGCTCTGTGGCGATACTCAATTGAACCGATTTTTTTTCCAGCTGAAGTCGGTCTTTGAGGAATTGATTCACCGCGCGCGCCATGTTGGCGATCTCGTCCTTCCCATGCTCCGCCATCATCAAATGCGTTTTGTCAGTGTGTTCCTGACGCAATTGCCGGCTTATTGCATTCAGGCGCACGAGCACATGACGGCCCATGAAGACCCGGGTCACAAACCAGGCGAACACCAGGCTGGCGCCCAACATGATCAACACCCATTGCTGGCTACGGTTTGAGGCCTCCACCAGGCGCTGTACGGCTTCGCGATAGTCTTCGGTGTAAGCACTGGATTGCGCACGGGCCAACGCGACCAGAACCCCGGCCTCATTCTTCAGCTCCTCATTGAACCGCTGTATGACGTTGTGCTGATTGATGAGCTTCAGGCGTAGGGAGAAGAGCTTGGGTATCTCGACATCAGCGTCGGGTAACTTGCCTGTGGTGCGTGACAGGTGCTCATACCGGATCTGCAGGCGTTGCACGGCATCACTGTCAACAGCCTGCGGCAGATCGAAAAGTAACACCGCCAGCTCCAGGCTGACCCGGGTCTGGGCCGCGGTTAACCGGGCGGTGTGATCCTCCAGGGTTTGCTCGAAGGTGACCTCGGTTTGCAGCAGGCTTTCGCGCAATTGCGCAACGATGTTGGCGGTATTGCGGAACATCTGACTCGACTGATACATGTCGAGTATCGCCACGCCACTGTTCGCGGCAGTCAGCTGCTGCACCAGCTGATCAAGGGCTTCAAGCTGTTCGACGGTCGCTGCATAGCTTGAACGCAGGGTGTCGGGGGAGCGGGTTGTCAGAAGCTGATCGGTCTGGCGTTCGATCAGCAAGGTACGATGCAGCATGTCTTGCCCATTTTGCATGCGGACCAGTCGTTCATCCGTCAGCTGGCGGGTGGCGCTGTTTGATGTGCGCAACGCGTAGACCGCAGTTGCACCACCCGCCAGGATCAGCAGCGCCAGTGTCAGAAACGCCAGTGTGAACTGTGCGCGTAGCGATTGCGGCAACAGCTGGCGTCCGAGCCGGGAAATGACGTCCAATGTCAGGGGTTCCATTGGTGGCGATAGATGTCTCGATAACCATTGTCAGGGTCGTACTGGAATTTCTTCCCGCCGTCGAAGGCGATATTGTCGGCATTGACCAGGTGAATCGGTGCTACGAAGCCGCTCACCGGCTGACCTGCAAACAGCCGGTTCAACTCATCCATCACTTGCCAGCCATGCAGGTTTAGCGGCTCGGCCACGGTGACGGTCTGGTAGGTTTTTGCCTGTATGCGCAAGAAAGCCGAAGCGCTGCCATCACCGGCGGACAACAGACTGATGCTGTCACTGGGTATTGCAGCGTTGGTCAATGAGGCAATCGAGTAGTCGAAATAGATATCGTTGATGGCCAGCGTGTGGGTCCAGCGCTTGCCATAGCGCTGAAGCAGCTCGTTGGTGATCGTCGGCATCTTCTCGCCACTGTCGGAGATCGCGACATCGCGCACTTCCAGCAATGTACATTCCCGACAGGCCCGAATGACGTTTTCCATGGCGTTGGCTTTCGCCATGGCGATGCTGTATTTGGAGTCGGTCAGGATGACCACGCCGGCGTGTCCGTTTGACTGTGCCACTGCCGCCATGGCCGTGAGGCGAGCCACTTCGAGCGGGTCGGTCGTGACGTTCATGGCCACCGGCGTGCCGTCAATCGGCCCGGGGCGTGCCCCAGCGTGCCAGCCGACCACCGGCACATCCCTGTTGGCGAAGAGGATCAGCGCCGCATTGTTCTCAAGGGCATCGGAACCGCACAGAATGAGGCCGTCGGGTTTCGCTGCCAGGGCATCGGAAAAGGCCTTGGCGCGCCCGGCCGATGACCCAGCGCCATCGAATATTTTCAGCGTCCAGCCCATCGCCTTGGCTGCCTCGCGAGCGCCCTGCGCGACACCGACAATTCCACCGTTACGCAAATCTTCTGCGACAAGGGCGATGCTCTTGCCCCGCAGGGCTTGCGGGCCGGATTCAGGGCCGCTCCAGCGAACGGCTTCGAGGGTGGCCCTGGAAACGATTTCCTGCGCTTGAATCACCGTAACCGTGGCGTTTTCGACACCCGCTGCAGTTGGCAGGTTCTGGCCGTATCCGGGAGTTGCCGTGAAAAGACAGAAAACCGCAATTGAAGTCATCCAGGGTAACCAAGGCCTGATCAGGCAGGTTCGATCACCGCATGTGATGCCGGGTCTGGAGCCGATGGCGCGATCATAGTCTGGCATGGCGTCCCTTTTTGCCGAGAGTGCAGCGTTCACTATCCGCAAGGATAGTCGGTTCTGCTGTCATCAGGTCTTTTGTGGGTAAAGCCTGTGAACTTTAGTCCTGAACATTCAGGAAAAGGGGCAGGGCGCCTCTCTCTGGCGCCCTTTCAGAACCATAAACTCGGAAACGTCTACACAGTAGACCTGGTCATACGCTCATCTATGGGCTTATGCGGTATTTCGGTCGGAATAGGTTTCTTGCCAGTGCAGAATCTGCTGTTGGATATTCCAATGAATAATGTGCTTGTAGAGTTTCTCGACGAAGGCCACTTCGAACCCGGCGGCGACTGCCCACTCGCGACGGTCTTCGAGCATCGCCGCGACCCGCTCTGGAGCGGGGATAGCCCGCTCATTGGCTTTGAATTGCGCAGCGGCTTTTACATAACCCAGGCGTAGTTTCAAGGACTCGAGGATCTGGCGATCATAAAAATCGATGCCTGCCCGAATATCATTGAGGTTTTCGCAGGCTTCAGGTGTTTTAAGTGGCGACATGGTGCTTGTCTCAAGGTGTGTTGAAAATAGCCAGTTTCAGATGACGTCGAATCGGGGGCACGTTTCCCTGATGGAGTTTGAAGGCCGTCGCTCATTCCCCCCTTGTTTGACATGCGCGCCCCCGAATTGCCAGGCATCCGTCTCAAGCTCGGTAATGACCTCATCGATCAATGCGTCGATCATTACGTTGTCATGATGATGGGGTGTCGTTATCAAGTGCGCTGTATCGCCAGATACCGCCAGGCAATATTTCTTCGCAATCCTCTGCGACGGACAAGGGAACACTACGGTGATGGAGTTCTCGTTGCGCCAGGCATCAATCCCCGCAGCCTGGAATCGATCCACTGCATACTGGGCTTTTTCCAGGCTGTGGTGGACACGCTGGCGCCAGTCAGCGAACGAGTGGCTGCGTAGCGCCGCCCACATCATCAAGGGTGTATGACCATTGCGCGAGCCGCTGATGGTCTTGTCATGGGCCAGGATGTAGTCCACTTCCACCGAGATGCGCGCAACGTCCTTGCGTTTGGCCACGACGATTCCGCAAGGAATGGGCGAACCGATCATCTTGTGGCCGGAGACGCAGATCGAGTCGATGCCATCGGCGAACGAGAAGGGCTGTGGGTGATCGACGAAAGGCAGGATCATCCCGCTCAGCGCTGCGTCTGCGTGCAGGTAGTAGTCATGACGGGCAATGCCCGCCTGCTGCAGACGCTGTTGAATGGTGGCGATATTGTCGACGGCTCCGCGCAGGGTGGTGCCGATGTTGGCGAAGATGATGGGGTGGCGTTCCTGGTCGGCGGTTATTTTTGCCATCAGGTCGTCGTAGTCGATTTCGCCATTGGCCAATGACTCGACTGCACGACATTTGATCCGTAGCAACTTGACGATCTTCGCAACGGAGTAATGGGTGTCTTTCGAGTAGTACAGGGTGCCATTCGGGAACAGTTCGCGACCCAGGTAGCAGCCAAACATGTTGCCTTCGGTCCCCCCGTTCGTGACGTAGCCCCAGCTGTCTTCGAGCGCGATGTTGAACAGCTCGGAGAAGTACGTCATGACGTCCTTCTCAAAGTCGAATGAGTTCAACAGGTAGTTGCTGTATTCGTTCCAATCCCCGCAGTTGTTGATCGAGAAGCGCAGGAAGCGATGCAGCTGGGAGTAATCGAAGTCCGCTGATTCGGGGTACCCGATATTGAAGTACTGATTCGTTACGCAGTGCTGCCAGAAGCGCTCAAGCCTGCTTTGGTCGGCGGTGGATAAAGTCATACCTAACTCCTTTTAGAGGCCGCCCGGTCAGGCGGCTTTTTGCTTCGTGTCTACCAGCGACCACCAACTGGCGAGCGTGGGCGAGGCCGCCAGCTCTTCGAAGCTCACAGCGATGCCGCGCTCTTTGAGCTCTGCAGCGAGCTTCATCACCCGCAAGGAATCGAGGCCGTAGAAAATCAGGTTTTCCTCCGGGTCCAGGTCTTCACAGTCCTCGACAAGTTGCAGTACGCGGGTGTGTAGCCAGGCGCGGGTGGTTTCCGCCGCCAGGAGTTGGCGTAGTTGTTTTTTGTCGATCTTGCCGACGGCCGTCAGGGGCATGGTCTCGATGAGCCGGATGCGATCGGGGAGTTTGTATTCGGCGATGCCGAGTTCCATCAAGTGGCGTCTCAAGGCCGGTGGTTTAAGAAGGGGGTTACGGGTGACGACGAAGGCGCAGCTCTTTTCCCCCAGTCGGTCGTCAGGCATGGCCACCAGACCGGCGTGGGTCACGTCCGGGTGGAGGACAATGAGGTTTTCGATTTCCTCCGAGGCGACTTTTTCGCCACCGCGGTTGATCTGATCCTTGACCCTGCCGACGACCCGCAAATCGCCTGTCGGTGTGAGCTCAACGAGGTCGCCGGAATAGTAGTAACCCTCATGGTCAAACGCCTGGGCATTCTGCTCGGGGCTTCGGTAATAGCCGCAGAACGTGTAAGGACCGCGAGTGGCGAGCATGCCAGGCTCGCCGTGTGGGACGGGGATGCCTTGTTCGTCAACGATTTTGATTTCGTCATCCGGGCAGATCGGACGGCCTTGAGTGGTGAAGATCTGTTCGTCAGAGTCGTCCAGGCGGGTGTAGTTGATCAGGCCCTCGGCCATGCCGAACACCTGCTGCAACTTGCAGCCGAGCACTTCGGGAACCTGGCGTGCCAGCGAGTCGGCGAAACAGGCGCCGCCGACCTGGAGGAATTCCAGCGATTGCAGTTGCTCTTTGTGCTCCGGCGCGGCCTGCAACCACAAGGCGACTGCACTTGGAACCAGGGCCACGGTATTCACTTCATGGCGCTGAATGATCGAAAAGCACGTCGACGGCTCCGGGCTCGGAGCCATGACGACAGTGCCGCCGGCATACAGGACGCCCAAGGCGCCGGGCGAGCTGAGCAAGAAGTTGTGCGCCGCAGGCAGGGCGCAGAGAAAGCGCGTTTGTGCAGTGAGCTCGCATACTTGCGCACTCGCCCGAGCGTTATAGTGATAGTCGTTATGGGTGCGCGGGATGAGTTTGGGGGTGCCTGTGCTGCCGCCCGACAGTTGGAATAGCGCCACTTCGCCCGGTTCGCTGGGGGAGAAGTCCACGGGGTGCTCACTTGGGGTTTTGATCCAGGCGGTAAGGTTGTTTTCGTCACGCGGTTCGCCCAGCAGCAGGGTGATTTCAGGGCTGGAACCCACTTCCTTGAGGTCTGTGATGTAGCTGTCGTCGCGAAAGACTTCATGCTCGCGAGAGGCGATCAGCAACCTTGGCGTGATTTGCTGGGCGTAGCTTTTGAGTTCCAGTTTTCGATGGCTGTAGAGCGCGTTGAGGGGCGCAATCCCGGCCTTGAGCAGCGCGAACAAGACAATGTAAAACTCTGCAATATTGGGCAATTGCACCAAGGCGGTGTCGCCTTTGCCAAGTCCGCTGGCCGCCAGGCGCGAAGCCAGGTTGGACGACAGCTGCTCCAGCTCGGCATAGCTGAAACGACGATCACCGCAAATGATCGCCGATGCGTGAGGTTGCGACTGGCTGCGTGCCTGGAGAATGTGTGTGAGTGGTTGGTCGATCCAGTAGCCTTTTTCCCGATAGCGCTGTGCTCTGTCGAGGGGCCAGTGATTGAATTCTATAGTCATGATTGTCACTACTGAAAAAGTTCGTATTAGTGGGCCAAACCGCATGCGCGCAGCATGGTGCCGAGTTTGGTCTGGACTTCTGTCCATTCGGAGTCGGGGCTCGAGGCTTCGACGATGCCGGCGCCAGCAAACAGGCGAACCCTGTTGCGCTTGACGGTGCCGCAGCGAATGGTCACCACCCACTCGCCATTGCCTTGGGCGTCGCACCAGCCAACCATGCCGGTGAACAGGCCACGCTCGAAGGGTTCGACAAAGCGGATCAGGCGCCGGGCGCGCTCGGTGGGGAAGCCACAGACGGCCGGGGTTGGATGCAGGCGACAGGCAAGCTGCAAGGCCGAGACGGTCGGATCCGCCAAGGTGCCTTCGATACGGGTGGAGAGATGCCAAAGTGCGGGCGTGCTGATGAGGGAAGGGCGCTGGGGCACATTCAGCTGGGTGCACAGCTCCCCCAGTTGAGTGGCGATGTCCTCGGTCACGAGGCGGTGCTCGTAGTGATCCTTTTCCGAGGCTGACAGCCAATCTGCGTTACGCCGATCCGCTTGTGGATCGCTCATGCGTTTGGCCGAGCCAGCCAGCGGGTTGGAGACGAAGTTCAGACCGTCCTTGTGAACGAGCAGTTCGGGGCTGACGCCGATCAGCGTAGCGCCGTCCGGCATAGGTACACGGAAGTGATAGCCGCTTTGATTCTGGGCCCGCAGATTATTCTGCATGGCACCCACATCCACGTCCTGCGCAAACACCAACTCACGTTGCACCGAGAGCACGGCCTTGCGCACGTCACTGTGGCGGAAGTTGACGATCGCGTGCTCTACCGCACGTTTGAAACCTTGCTCGTCCGGTATGTTTTTTTGCTCGATCAGTTCAGGCAGTGCTGCGACGCCTGTCAGTACGGTGGCGCTTCGTGCTCGCCACTCGGCGTGTTCGGGAATATAGAGGCAAGAGGCTTCAGCAGGATCGAAGGGGATGGCGCCGACGATTATCGGGTTGCTCTGACCGGCCTTGCGCGCCCGGTCGAGGGCTTGCATCACGGTTTTCTGGAACAGGCTATTGGCGTTTTCGCCGCCAATGGCAGGTGTTTCGATTCGCTGAAGCATCCCGGCGACTGTTAGTTCTCGATCGCCGGAGGTAAATGAAAAACTCTCTTTTTCATCAATAGCTTGCACCTCATCCGTGTCATTCGCTCTTAGGGTGCCCGATCTCATTGGGGGAAAGCCTCCGTGGCCTATGGGGAAAAATTAAGTCTTGAAATATAATCATTATCGTTTCTATTATGGGACGCTAATCATTTAGATTTGTCAATCACATGAGTGAGCCATGAGAGAGTTAACTTCAATGCAAGCCGCCTGTTGGATCGGGCGCGCTGCTCATGCGTCTTTAGGGAGAGTTTCGGCTCATCTTTATGCCGAGTTCGATGGTCGTTCCATTGACCTGGAACGGCTGCGCACGGCACTTGAACGGGTATGCCGGCTGCATCCCATGCTGCGGGTCCGGCTGAATGCGGATGGCCTGCAATCCATTGCTTCGATGGACCAGTCACCGCAGCTGGAAGTCGAAGATCTACGCTCGATGATCGAGTCGGAAGTAGCGAGGCATCTGCTCTGCAAGCGCGAGGAATGGACTCATCAGCAGCTTGATCTTGGTCATTGCCCGGGCGTCCGTTTCTCGGTCAGCCTGCTGGCGGACAATGAGTTCCGCTTGCACGTCGATACGGACATGATCGCCATCGACCCATCGAGTTTTCGTACGTTAATCGAAGACCTCGCACGGTTTTATGACGACCCCGACGGACCGGTTCCACACACGCCTTCTTTCTTCGATTGGTACGACAAGGCGCGTACCGACACCTCGCTCAAAGTCGCCCGGGAACGAGACCGCATTTGGTGGCGTGAGCGCCTGGCTGAAATCGCTCCTGCGCCCACATTGCCGTTTCTCGAGGTTCAGCCTGATCAAGCCCGCAGCCATCGATTAAGCACATGGCTTGGCCCCGATGAGCGTCAGGCACTGCAGCGTCTGGCCCGTGAGCGAAGAATGACCCTGTCGACCTTGATGATGGGGCTTTTCGCGGCGGTACTCGGGGCGCAGACAGGGGACCGGAAATTCCGCCTCAACGTGCCCTCGTTCTGGCGTCCGCCACTGGTGGATGACGTCGAGCGGGTAGTCGGTGATTTTGCCAATGTGCTGATTCTCGATGTGGATATCGAGTCGGCCCGCAGCCCCGCTGCCCTTTGCACGCAGATGGCGAAAAGAATGCTCGACTTGCTCGAACATAGCGCCTATTCCGGGGTGAATCTGATGCGCGATTTATCTCGTCATCATGGTTCGCCGCAACTGGCACCGGTGGTGTTTACCGCAGCGCTGGACATGCCGGGCGGCGATCTTCTCTCGGAGCGCGTCCGGCGGGTCTTCGGGCCGATGAACTGGGTGATCTCCCAAGGGCCCCAGGTTGCACTTGACGCGCAGATCGCATGCGCCGACGGCGGCATATTGATCAATTGGGACATTCGCCTTGATGCTCTGCCGCAAGCCTGGGTGTCGGATCTGTTCGATCGTTTCGTGGCGATCGTGCGTGAGGCGTCTGTCTGCTCCGCTGTCCTGGATCAACCGTTTTCTCAGCGCACACTGCCGCTGACCGCTCTTCAGCAGGCCTATCTGCTTGGACGCAGCCCGCAGATGCCGCTGGGCGGCGTGGCCATGCAGGAGTTTCGCGAGTACCGCGGCTCTTTGGATCCTGCTCTGCTGCGAAGCCGTTTGGCCGGGATGGTCCGGCGCCACGAAAGCCTGAGAACACGGATCGATGCGCAAAAGCTCGTGCAGTTTATCAGTGACGAGGTGCAGATAAACCTGCAGGAAATCGACCTCACGGCTCTGTCGCCAGACGATGCCCTTGGCTATGTTGAGGAGCGTCGTGAGGCTTATGCACATGCGCTGTTCGAACTGGATCGCTCGCCCTGGAATGTTACGGTTTTCCTGCTCCCGGAGGGTCATCTGAGGGTTTTTGTGCGCCTTGATGCATTGATTCTCGATGGGCGATCGATCGCAACCCTCATGGTTGAACTGTTCGACGGTGTGGTCGGCGAGGAGCCGTTCACCGAGGTTACGCCCGAGCCAGAAGACCTCGCCCGCCAACGCAAGGCGGATGCCGTTTATTGGAAAGCCAAACTCGCCAGCGTGAGCGGCGCTCCACGTTTGCCGTGGATCACCCCGCTGGACCAGGTGGGCGCTTCTCGCTATGAGCGACAGAGCCTGTTGGTGCCCAAAGCGGCGTTCAGCGCGTTCTGCAAACTGGGAGCGCGGCAACGGCTGTTCAAGAATTCCGCTCTGATGGCGCTGGTGCTGGAAGTGCTTTCCCACTGGGTCGATGAGGGGGGCGTATGTGTTGCGGTGCCTGTTGCTCCGCAAACGAGTGGTGCCTTCGCCAATCGCTCAAGCTTTATCGCGGTCAATTGGAGCACCGATCCAGACGGTTTTGCGCAGCGGGCTACCCAGCTGCAAGTCGATGTGCTGGAAGGTTTGCAACATCTGGCCTTTTCAGGGGTTGACCTTGCCCGGTTGCTGTTCGAATCCCACGGTCCAGGCCCCGTCCTGCCCGTGGTGATCACCAACGGTTTTTCCTGGCCGGTCTCGCCGGCGGACAGTCCCATGAGTCTGTGTGGCGGACTGACCCAGACACCTCAAGTGGGGATGGATATCCGCTTCTCGGCGAATGCTGAGGGTGCCTTGGTGTTCGACATCGACTATGCGCGCGAAGTGCTGGATCCGGCGGTGGTCAGCGATATCTTGAGTGCCTTCGAAAGGGCGATCGGTCAGATCACGGCAAACGGTGTTTTTGCCATTGATACCCCGGCGATTATCGACAGGCGCCACTACCGGCTGAATAGCCCGGTGACCGAGGCGTGCCACGCAGCGTTTCTTGGGCAGATCGCGAGCAATATCTTTGATCGTAGCAACGCCAGAATCGCCCTCATCAGCGGCGACCGGCAAATCAGTTATGCCGAGCTTGGCGACGGCGTATGCCGGGTGATCGCTGCATTGAAAGCGCGCGGACTTTCTCGGCACGATGTGGTTGCCATATGCCTGCCCCGTAGCCCGGAGCACACGATGGTGACGTTAGCCTGTGCACTGACGGGCTTGATCTGGGTCCCCATCGATGCTTCGGCACCTGAGGAGCGACGGCTTTTCCTGCTGGAAAACTGTCGACCTGATCTGGTGGTGATCACCCTGGGCGAGTCTGTTGAGCGTCCTTGCGCGACACCCGATGAGCTGCTGGCAGCGCAAGCCGAGGTTCCACCGGTGATGGAGGACCTGTCGTCAAGCGAAGCGCCGGCCTATTACCTCTATACCTCGGGCACCACCGGAAAGCCCAAATGCGTGGTACTGAGCAACCGAGCCACCGCCAATGTCATTGGTAGCACCCTTGAGCGCTGGGCCGTGACCGAGCGCGATGTGTTCATGTCCGTAACCCCGCTTCACCATGACATGTCGGTTTTCGACGTGTTGGGCTGCCTGACAGCGGGGGCGACGCTGGTACTTCCTGGCTATGGCGAGGAAAAGGATGCGGTGCGCTGGAATCAGTTGATTGCCCGGCATCAGGTGACGTTGTGGTGTTCGGTGCCCGCCATCCTGGAGATGCTTCTTTCTTGCCGCGCTGCTCATGACTTGAAGAGCCTGCGCCTGATTGCGCAGGGGGGGGACTACATCAAGCCCGCCGTGATCGCCGAGCTGCGCGCGCTGCTGCCGGACTCCCGGTTGATCTCCCTTGGGGGGCCGACGGAGACAACCATCTGGAGTATCTGGCACGAGATCACTGCCGATGACCAAGCGCTGATCCCCTACGGCAGGCCCTTGCCCGGTAACCGTTATTTCACCCTTGATTCACAGGGTGAGCATTGCCCGGCGGGCGTTGTCGGCCGAATTCACACGGCCGGGGTCAATCTCGCACTGGGCTACCTGGAAAACGGCGAGCTGACACAGAGCGAGTTCGTGACTGTCAACGATGAACATGGCCAGGCCGTTCGTGCGTTCCGCACCGGTGACTGTGGTCGCTACCGTCGCGATGGCACCTTGATCTTCGACAGTCGGGTCAACGGCTATGTGAAAGTTCGCGGTGTACGGGTGTCGCTCCCGGATATCGAGATCGAGTTGATCAATCACCCATCGGTCAGGCACGTGCTGGTCGTGGATTATGGCGAGCAGCGTCGAGGTGAGGTCTGCATCGGTGCGCTGTATGTCGGCCAGCAGGGTGCCGCGGAGCTGACGGCAACCGAGTTACGCAACTATGCCCGCCAACATCTGCCGCACTCCCATGTCCCCACACGGTTCTTGAGCGTGGGTGAGTTGCCGCTGTCGCAAAACGGCAAGCCTGATCGCCAGCGTGCCCGCAGCCTGCTCACTGCGCCGGCGAATGAAGTGGTCGAGCCTGCCGCCAGAATCATCTCGACCAAGAGAAACAAGGTGCTGGACCTCTACTTGAGTGTATTGGGCCGCCCGTTGGAAGACGGGGTCAATGACGCGGTGGATTTCATCAGCCTGGGGTTGCGTCCCCAGCATTTGAAAGCCATTTCGGCGCGGTTCCAGGAAGACTTTTCGGTGGTGCTTTCACCCGGGCAATTGCTGCGCTGCCGCAATGCACACGACGTCGAACGGCTGCTCATGGCTGAAGGTTCGTGAGTGCCTCTGAATAATAGTGAAATGAATGGAGAGGGGCACCACAGAGCGTGCTCCCTTCTATCCAAAAAGCAGTCCCTTTGGAGATGGATCGGATGACGGATATACCCACTGTAGATATTGCCGGTGTTGGCATTGGGCCCTTTAATCTCGGGCTGGCTGCATTACTGTCCAGGCACACGGGCGTGACGGGTATTTTCCTTGATCGCAAAGCGGAATTTCGCTGGCATGAAGGACTTCTCTTGCCAGGCACGACGCTTCAGGTTCCCTTCCTGGCGGACCTGGTGACGATGGCTGACCCCACGCATCCACTGAGTTATCTGAACTACCTGCATCAGCACGATCGCCTGTATCAGTTC
This sequence comes from Pseudomonas sp. FW306-02-D09B, assembly GCF_058782685.1. Classification (NCBI taxonomy): domain Bacteria; kingdom Pseudomonadati; phylum Pseudomonadota; class Gammaproteobacteria; order Pseudomonadales; family Pseudomonadaceae; genus Pseudomonas; species Pseudomonas sp. FW306-02-D09B. The sequence goes on along the minus strand of NZ_JBYSXY010000001.1, from coordinate 673,557 downwards.
TATTACTACGAGAACTTTCAGGTGCCGCGGCGCGAGTACGACCATTACTGCCGATGGGCGTCGCAGCAGTTGCCCGCCTGCCACTTCGGCGAAGACATCTGTGATGTGAGCTATGACGCGAGCGTTGACCGATTCCTGATTGAGAGCCAGTCCGTGTCCGGCTTCAAACGCCGTTACTACAGCCGGGACCTGGCGATTGGCGTCGGCACCGTGCCGCTGTTGCCGAAATGGGCCCAGCTCAAGAGCACGGCGCCGGTCATGCATTCGGCAGAGTTCGGCAAAAGGCAGGAGCAGTTGGCGCAGTGCCGACGGGTCACGGTGATTGGCTCCGGGCAGAGTGCGGCGGAGTGCGTGCTGGCATTGTTCAACGAGTTGACCCCCGAACGGATTGCGGCCGGAGCTTCGATTCGCTGGATCACGCGTTCGCCGGGCTTCCATCCCATGGAGTATTCAAAACTTGGGCAGGAGTGTTTTACCCCATCCTACATGGAGTACTTCCACAGTATTCCACGGGAACGTCGCCGAGACATCGTTGCGGGGCAGGGGTTGCTGTACAAGGGCATCAGTTTTTCGACCATTGCCCAGATCTACGACCTGATCTACGAGCGCTCGATTGGCGGCGCTGATACAGGTCTGACGTTGCTTTCCAACTGCGAGGTCGAGACTGTGGAGGATGTCGACGGCACGCTGCGAATTGCATACCGGCACCGCGAACTGGACCAGACCAGCACCCTTGAGGCCGATGCGATTGTTGCGGCGACGGGATACGGGCATGCCTGGCCGCAGTGGTTTGAAAGGCTCAAAGGCGTTGTGCTTGAAACCGATGAATTCGGCGACTGTATCGTCCAGGAAGATTTTACGGCGCGCCGCTGCGACGAAGGCACGGGCCGTATTTTTGTGCAGAACGCGGAGATCTTCCAGCACGGTGTGGGTTCGCCGGATCTCGGGGTAGCGGCCATTCGCAATGCGACAATTGCCAACCGGCTACTCGGTCGAACGCACTACCGCTTGCCCGAGCGCTCATCGTTCCAGCGCTACGGCATGCATGAAGCGTAGAGCTTGATGCGCAGGGTCTTGTTAACACTTTTAGCGTTACCAAGACCCTGATTGAGGGTTATGCGCGGATATGATTCAGGGCGATACCGGCTGCATCTGGCGTTGTGAAGCGTGCAAACACGTGATCGATCATTGCGCTGAGGTGTGCCATCTGTTCGGCGCTGTAACGCTCCGAACGGTAGGTGATCACCAGGCGCAGTGAGCGTTTGCCGTCGATCAGGTTTTCCAGGATCTCGAACTGAATACCGAACATCGACTGGTTCTTGTCCGGGTCAATCTGTCGGTAGCGGATCGCTCCTGCGTCTGGCGTGTTCAGGGTGCCGTTCAATGCGTTGTTGGCATGAATCTGGATATAGACGTCGAACAGCAGGCCGTCCTCAGCGGTCATGCCCAAGGCTTGTTGAATCGTCTCCATCGGCACATCGGCATAGGCCATGGAGTCATTGATCAGGTGGGTGACGTTTTCGATCAGAGTGCCCACTGTCTGCTGAGGATCGAACTGCACCCGGTGCGCGACCATGGTGGTGAAGTAACCGACCGTTTCGTAAAACCCGGGGTCGGTGCGCCCGGAAGCCGATGTGCCGATCACCAGATCCTGCAAGTCACCGAGTTTGTGCAGGGACAGCGCGATGGCCGTATAGACCACGCCGAACAGCGACGAGTTGTTCTGTCTGGCGAAGGCATACAGGTTATCGGTGAGGTCCTGGTCGGGTTTGATTTCGAACCATTGAGCCTTCGTCGAAGCGGCTTCGGCAGGCGCGCTCGCCTGATGATCAGGGGAGGGCAGTGTCAAACCGCGGGTTGCATCACGCAACAGGCTCGTCCAATAGTCGAGATGCTGCTGATTGACGCCGGTACTTTGTTCTTGCACGGCGAACTCGTGGAATGAGCGGGCAGGCGCTTCCCAGGTCGGCGCTTTGTCGGCGGCACGGGCGAGGTAGGCTTGGGCCAGTTCTTCCATCATGACGTTGAGCGACCATTCATCAATGGCCATGTGATGGATCAGCAAAGACAGGGTTTGGCGCTTGCGCTGCGAGTCGTAAATGAAGCGAACCCTGAGGGGCAGTTCGCGGGCCAGGTCGAACTGATAAGCGGCTTCGCTTTCCAGTGTTGCCCCTCGGCTCTCATGGCTGGGCCAGAACCATTTGTAGTGGGACAGTTGCGCGATCGGCACGATTTGCTGATACGCCTCAGCGTCCTGGAAGTGGAAGGTCGTACGCAGGCTGGCATGGCGGATGAGCAGGTCGCGGAAGGCTTGCTCGAACAGCGCTTCATCCACGTTGTCGAGGAAATCCAAGGCAAAGGGCAGGTTGAAAATTGTCCCGAACCCATAGGCGACATAAGCCCGCCCGAGGGAGGCCTGGGCCAGCGCGAAAGGCGCGCGCTGCACGTCCTGTGGCAGGCCATGCGCAGACGCTGCCGGGTTGTCATGCGCAATGACGTGGGCCCGTGATGCCAGGGCCTCGGCGGTAGGGGCGCTGAAAAAATCATTGAACTGGACTTCGATGCCGTGGCTGCTCAATAGCTTGCCAATGATGCGGGTGGCCAGCAGGGAGTGGCCGCCGAAATCAAAGAAGTCATCCGTAAGTTGCATGTCGGGCTCAGCCAGGGCGCCACGGAATTCACCAAGGATAATCGTCGCCACTTCACTGCTGTTGGCCGCTGGCCGGGCGTTGGGTGCGCTGGCTGCTGGCGCTGCATCCTTGCCATCGGCCTGACGGCGCAACCACGGGGTGTCGCTGGTCGAGTGTCCGACATAGGCGTTCAGGACCCCGCGATACAGGTCGATCTCCTGGCAGGTCTGGTCGAGGATCTGATGGATCACGAACGCCAGGATAACGTTCTGCCTGGTTTGAATCATCAGCGCCTTGAATGGCGGCTGGCTTTGCGCATCCCACGATGCCGCTTGCCGCGAGAGCAATTGCTCGGTGGCTTCGGCGTCGGAGTGTGAGCGAATGAGTTCGACACAGGATTTCCAGTCACTGGCGTGGACCTTGTCCACTTCGCCGTCGTCGTTGAATTGATAGCGTGCATTCAAATCAGGCAGTGCTTCGATGACGGCCTTGATCGCCAACTCGAGCCTTGAAAGATCGACATCAGCGTCGAGCCGCCAGGCGCAGAGGTGTTTGAGGATGCGTTCGGGGTATTGCTGCTGCAAGAGCCAGATATGTTCCTCGTGACCGTTGACAGATAGCTTCGGTAACGAATCTGGACTGAGTTCCATCATGGAAATTTCCCGCCTTATCAAACTGAACAGTAAGAAGTAGAGGTGGCACCGAGTGCCGACAGACCGATCCTCGGTCTGGTGTAACGCCCAGGCTCCGGGCGTCAAAGGAGTTGCAATGAGGTCGCATTGCAGGGGCTCTATGAACACCGTATGATGTTAAATAATAATCATACCTATTCGCATTAGTCAAAATCTGATCGCGAAGACCATCGTCTCAGGAGAGGTGTTGTGGACAACGGAGCGTTCGCGTCCCAGGAGCAATTTGAAAAGCTGTATGTCGATCACCACCGCTGGTTGTGCAGTTTGTTGCGTCGCAAGCTGGGCAATTCGGTGGATGCCGCGGATCTGGCCCATGACGTCTATCTCAATCTCATCAGGAAGGGCCGGGTTCCCTCGACCGAGAACTCACGCCGTCATCTGACTCAAATCGCCAAAGGCATGGTGATAGATCTGTATCGCCGCCGGCATCTTGAGGCCAGCCATCTGGAAGGGCTGATGCAGCAAGCCGAGCCTCAGGTGCCATCAGAAGAGGTTCGTGCGCTGGCATCCGAGGCCCTGTCACAGATCGATGTTGCCTTGCATAACAAGCCACTCAAGGCCCGCGAAGCGTTGCTGATGTGCAAGTTGCATGGCATGGGCCACCGGGATATCGCGGCCGAGTTGAAGGTGTCGGTGTCCTCCGTCGAGAAATACATCGCTGCGGGCCTTCGGGCCTGTCACCCATTTGCATCGGGGGCTGGCCTGTGACCGGTCGTTCGGTTCACGACGGCGAACGGATTAATCCGCATTTCGATTGAGGATTTTGCGTCGCCGTTCGGAATAAAGGTACGCAACGCGCAAAACGCTCGAACACAAAGGAAGTCAGGCATGCCTTCAGGCTGTCACCAGTGGTAATTCAGGAGAGCTCATGAGTGATAAAGACCAACCCGCCGCCGGCTCGGTATCCCGTGTACTGAAACCCGTACGCGGCCGGCTGATTGTCGCCGCGGTACTGGCCGCCATCGGGACCATGCTGACGATGGTGCCACTGGCCGGCATCGCCCATATCGCACAGCTCTCGATGGGGCAGGCCGAGGTCGCTACCGGCTGGGTCCAGATGCAGAGTCAGGTCTGGCGGGTTATCAGCGTCAGCCTGGTGTGCCTGTTCCTCGGCATGACGTTGATTTCGGTGGGCGAGATGGTTGCGCACCTGGCCGACAATCACATCACCGGCCATTTGCGTCTGGCGATTACTCGTCGACTGGCCAAGGTGCCGCTGGGTTGGTTTACCAGTCGGGCTTCGGGTGAAGTCAAACAGGCAATGCAGGATGACATCGGTACGCTGCACAGCCTGACTGCGCATTTCTTTACCACGCTGGGCCGTACCGTTGGTGCGATCCTCATCGCCATCCTGTACCTGTTTGCCATGGACTGGCGCATGGCGATTGTCTCCCTGCTGCCATTTCCGCTGTTTTTCCTGTTCTTCTCCAGGGCAACCAAGGCCAGTGGGGCGAACATGCAATCGTTCGGTGCCGGTATGGCGCGTATCAACAACGCAGTGGTTGAGTTCGTCAACGGCATTCCCGTGGTCAAGGCCTTCGGTGTCGAGGGCAAGGCCCATGGCAGTTACCGTGAGGCGGTGGATGCCTTCGCCGAAGCGTTCACCGACTTCACGCGGCCGCTGGTCAGTGCAATGGCCAACGCCCATGCCATGGTTACCCCGGTTGCGGTACTCGGGGTGGTGCTGGCCTTTGGCACTTTGTTGGTGAGCCTGGGCTGGATCACGCCGGTCGAGGTGTTGCCCTTCGCCTTGGTGGCGCCGGGCATCTGTGCGCCACTGCTGCTGTTGAGCTACATCACTCACGACCTGAACAATGCGACCGCCGCTGCCCAGCGTGTGCATGGGCTACTGGAAACGCCGGTGCTGGAAACCCTGGCGGGCGAATCCCAGCAGTTACCTGAAAATGCCGAAATTCGCGTCGAGCAACTCAGCTATAGCTACGACGGCCAGAGCCCGGTGCTCAAGGACATTGGCTTCACCCTCAAGCCCGGCACCGTGACCGCGATTGTCGGTGCTTCCGGCTCCGGCAAGTCGACATTGGCACGCCTGCTGCTGCGCTTCTTCGATCCGACTGAAGGGCGCATTACGCTGGGCGGCGTCGACATCAGGCAGATCGAGAGCGCGCAGTTGTACCGGCGCATCGGTTTTGTGTTGCAGGAAGTACGTCTTATCCATGCCAGCCTGCGCGACAACATTGCCTTGGGCAGGCCGTCGGCCAGCCAGCAGGAAATCGAAGACGCCGCGCGCACCGCGAATATTCACGAGCGCATCCTCGCCTTGCCGCGCGGTTATGACTCGGTGATCGGTGAGGATGTGCAACTCTCCGGCGGCGAGTTACAGCGCGTGAGTATCGCCCGCGCCGTGTTGCTGGACCCGCCGGTGCTGGTGCTTGATGAAGCCACGGCGGCAGCCGATGCCGAGAACGAGGTGAAGCTCCAGCAAGCGCTATCGCGATTCGCCCGGGGCCGCACCTTGATGGTGATCGCTCACCGGCTCGATACGGTGATGCACGCAGACCGGATCATTCTGATCGACAACGGTACGATTTGTGAGCAGGGACGTCATCACGAACTGCTCGCCCGCAAAGGCCGCTACGCCCGACTGTGGGCACTGGGCGGCTACGAACAGGCCAAGGAACAGGCGGTGCCGTCATGCTGAGAACCTTTATTCAACTGTTGGGTGACGATGCCCCGGTGCTGCGGCGCTATCTCTATATGACGCTGGTCTACGGCCTGCTCTGCGGGCTGACGATTGTCACCCTGGTGCCGATACTCACCAGCTTGCTGGGCAGTGAGACTCGCGCAGCAGGGCAATGGTTGATCGCGCTGGTGATCGGCATGGTGATTTGCTGGGCGCTACGACGCACAGTGGAGAAAGCCGGTATCCGTGTCGGCATCGCCGTTCTCCAGCGGGGCCGCCATCGGCTCGGCGACCATGTGGCGCGTTTGCCGGTGGGTTGGTTCACCGCGCAAAACACCGCGCGGCTAAACCATGTCGCGTCCCAGGGCATGATGGAAATGGCGCAGCTTCCCGCCCACGTTTTCACGCCGCTGATTACCGGCGTGATCACGCCGGTAGTGATCCTGATTGCACTGTTCGCCTTGCACTGGCAGATGGGCCTGATCGCACTGGTGACGCTGCCGATCCTGCTGGGTGTCTTTGTATTGACCGCCCGCTTGGGGCAGCGTGCCGACCAGGACTTCCAGCACAACGCTGCCCACACCAGCCAGCGCATGGTCGAGTTCGCCCAAGCGCAATCGGTGCTGCGGGCGTTCAATGGCGAGGACGGTGGTACCCGGTTTCTTGAACAGGCCATCGGGCGCCAGCAGCGCTCTGCAAGACAGCTGATTCACGTCTCGGCGATGTCGGTGGTGTTCAATGCCTGGGCTGTACAAGTGAGCTTCGCCGCCTTGCTGGTGGCCGCCACGCTATGGCTGGGTGAGCTGTTGGGCGCAAGCCTGGAGGCGGGATCGGTCATCGCGGTCATTGTTTCACTGCTGCTGGTTAGCCGCTTTATCGATCCGTTGCTGGAAGTGGCCGGCTATAGCGAGGTGTTGCGTGGTGCGCGTGGCCAGTTGGGAGCCGTGCGTGAGATCTTTGCGGTCAAGCCGTTGCCTGAACCGCAAACGCCACAGGCACCCGTCGATGGGTCCGTCGAACTGCGCAACGTGAGCTTTCGTTATGCCGAAGATCAGGCTGATGTATTACATGAGGTCAGCCTGCGTATCGAGCCGGGCAGCATGACCGCTCTGGTCGGCGCTTCCGGCTCGGGCAAGACCACGCTGGTGAGGCTGATCGCGCGTTTCTTCGACGTGACTCAAGGCTCTGTGATCGTCGGTGGTGTGGATGTGCGCCAGATGTCCGGCGAGCAACTGGCCGGCCAGATCAGCCAGATCTTCCAGGATGCTTACCTGTTCCAGGGCAGCATCGCCGACAACATTCGCATTGGCAAGCCCGATGCCAGTGATGCCCAGGTGATGGAAGCGGCACGACAAGCCGGTGTCGTGGAGATCATCGAACGACTGCCTCAAGGCCTGGATACACCCGTGGGCGAGGGCGGCGCCCGCCTGTCCGGCGGCGAACGCCAGCGGATTTCCATCGCCCGTGCGCTGATCAAGGATGCACCGATTCTGTTGGTCGATGAGGCCACTGCTGCGCTCGATGCCGAAAACCAGGCCGCTATTGCCGAGGCACTGGCACGCTTGCGTGGTACGCGTACGCTGATCGTCATCGCGCACCAGCTCTCGACGGTGGCCATGGCCGACCAGATCCTGGTGCTCGATAATGGCCAGATCAGCGAGCGAGGTTCCCACGCGCAATTGAGTGCCAAGCCAGGGCTCTACGCGCACTTTCTCGCTCAGCGCCGGGCCGCAAAGGGCTGGCGCATTGCCGGGGTGCTTGGCAGTGAGGACGATTCTTGAGTCGTGCAGCCTTACTGAGCCTGTTTGTTGTGCTCTGTTGCCTTTCGCTGATGGTGGGAGTCAAGCAGGTCTCCTGGACAGCACTTTTCACATTTTCCGAAGATGCCTGGCTGACACTGACCGCCAGCCGCCTTCCGCGTCTCGCGGCCCTGATACTTACCGGGGTAGGGCTGGCCGTCTGCGGCGTGATCCTGCAGCAGATTGTGCGTAACCGGTTCGTCGAGCCCGCCACGTCCGGCGGGCTGGATGCGGCAAAGCTGGGCATTCTGATTTCACTGACGGTAGCCCCCGCCGCGGGGACTGTCGGCAGGATGCTGTTTGCCCTGGTGTTCTGTTTTGCCGCGAGCCTGATTTATGTCGCGATCATCCGCCGTATCAAGTTCAAGAACACGGTGATGATTCCGGTCATAGGGCTGATGTATGGCAGCGTACTGAGCGCCGTCGCCGAGTTCTACGCCTACCGTCACAACATCTTGCAGAGCATGCAGGGCTGGATGCTCGGTGACTTCTCGAAAATCGTGCAGGGCAATTACGAGATCATCTATCTGATCCTGCCGATTGTCGTGCTCACCTACCTGTATGCGCACCGGTTTACCGTCCTGGGGATGGGTGAGGGCATGGCCAGCAGTCTGGGCTTGAACTACGCGGCCAATGCGGCGCTAGGTCTGATGCTCGTGGCGGTCACCGTTTCCGCCACGGTCATCACGGTGGGGGCGATCCCCTTTGTCGGACTGGTGATTCCCAACCTGGTGGCGCTGCACTACGGCGAAAACCTGGAGCGAACATTGCCCATCGTCGCCTTGTGTGGCGCGTCGTTGTTATTGGCCTGCGATATCCTCGGCCGCCTGCTGATCTACCCCTTCGAAGTGCCCATAGGCCTCACCGCCGGCAGTGTGGGCGGGCTGATATTTCTGGTGCTGCTGATCAGGAAGTACACATGAGGCGCGTGGCTACCCGTTATGGTCTCTGGCTGCTGGTTCTGGTGCTGGCGATCGCGTTCCTGTTGTTGGGAGCCGGCCTGGACTTTGACTACGTCATTCCCAAGCGACTGACCCGTTTGGCGGCGATGTGCATTGCCGGGGTGTGCATTGCCTATTCGTCGGTGATTTTCCAGACCATCGCCGGCAACCGAATACTGACGCCGGCGATCATGGGGTATGAGGCGATCTACCTGCTGTTCCAGGCACTGCTTATTCTGCTGCTGGGCACCCAGAGCCTGGTGTTGCTGGGGCGTGACGGTAACGTCCTGTTGTCGGTCCTGCTGATGCTCGGCTATTCATGGCTTATTCATCGGTGGCTGTTCCGTGACGGGAGCAACAACGTGTACCTGCTGCTCCTGTTGGGACTGGTACTGAGCATGGTGATGGGGACGTTTACCCAATTCATCCAGCTGAAGATCAGCCCCGGAGAATTCTCGATTTTCCAAGGGTTCAACTACGCCTCCTTCAACAAGGCGCAACCTGGGCAAGTGATCTATTCGGGCGTGCTGGTCGCGGCGGTGTGCTGCATCGCCCAACGAACCCTGCCGGTGCTCGATGTGCTTTCCCTGGGACGTGACCAGGCTATTTCCCTGGGGGTCGATTACCCGCGCAGCGTGCGACTTCAACTGGCACTTATCGCCATTTTGGTGGCGATCTCGACGAGCCTCGTCGGGCCGACGGCATTCATGGGCGTGTTCGTTGCGAACATCTCCTATGCGCTTGCCCGAACCGCTCGGCACCGGGTCACGTTGCCCATGAGTTGCGCCATCGCCATTGGCATTTTCATTGTCGCCCAATACCTGGTCGAGCAGATATTCAACTACAACACCTCCGTCAGCATTCTCATCAACCTGGTGTGTGGTGTGTATTTCCTTGCGCTGATGATTCGAACCCGAGGCACCTCATGATCGCCCTCAATCACGTTTACAAGGCCTATGGCACCCGGCACGTCCTGAGTGACGTCAGCGTCCGGTTTCCACCGGGGCAGGTCACGTCGCTGATCGGCCCAAACGGGGCGGGCAAGACCACGCTGCTGATGTTGATTGCTCGCCTGCTGGCGCCGACCCGGGGTGACGTGCTGATTGGCGGGCGGAGCATTCTGGATGTGCCCGTTCGCGACTATGCCAAGCGCGTGGCCACCTTGCGCCAGTCCCCGGATTTCAACCTGCGCCTGACCGTCGAGGAACTGGTCGCCTTCGGGCGCTTCCCCTACAGCCGTGGAGCGCTTACCGCCCAGGATCGCGAGGCAATCGATGAAGCCATCGAGTTCTTGTCTTTGCAGTCCCTGCGCCTCTCCTACATTGACGAGCTCAGCGGCGGACAACGGCAAATGGCCTTCCTGGCGATGACCATTGCCCAGCAAACGGATTACCTGTTGCTGGACGAGCCGCTCAACAACCTCGACATGAAGCATGGCGTACAGATCATGCGTGCCCTGCGTCGTTTGTGTGATGAGCAAGGCCGCACCGTGATCCTGGTGGTCCATGACATCAACTTCGCGGCCAACTATTCCGATCATATCGTTGCCATGAAAGGCGGGGGAATTCACCGCCACGGCCCGGTCGCGGAGGTGGTGACCGAGGCGCACCTGCGGGAACTTTTTGATCTGGATTTCGAAATCCTGCAGAGCGAACAAGGGTTTGTCTGCAACTACTTCAACCCATCACCTTCAAGGGAACTGATATGAGCACGGATCACGCGAACAAATTCTGTGGAGTGCTACTGGCAATGGCCGTAGCGGCCGGGCTGCAGGGATGTGACAAGCCGGCGGCAGAGGCCACGCCGCCAGTGAGTGCACAGGCGCACTACGAGCCGATCAAGATCGAGCACCCTCTGGGCACAACCGTGGTGACCAAACTGCCCGAGCGTGTAGTGGCCTTCGATATGAGCGAACTCGATACACTCGATCAATTGAAGGCACCGGTGGTGGGCATCGCCAAGGACTACGTCACCAGCTTTCTCGCCAAATACCGTGACGACTCGAATGTCATGGATGTAGGGGCGACTATTCAGCCCAATCTCGAGCGGTTGCATGCGCTCAAGCCCGACCTGATTCTGATCTCTCCGCTCCAGGCACAAAGCTATAAGGAACTCAGCCAGATCGCCCCGACCGTCTATGACGACGTGGACCTGACCAACAAACACGGCAATCTCATCGGCACAGCCAAGGAGCATTTGACCCTCCTGGGACGCATCCTCGGCAAAGAGGAACTGGCCCGCCAGAAAGTCGCGGAAATGGACGCCAAGGTGGAACAGACCCGCCGTGTCACTGACGGGCGTCCAGAGAAAGCGTTGATCGTGCTGCATAACAACGGCGCCTTCACCTCCTACGGCGTGAAGTCGCGCTACGGCTTTGTCTTCGACACCCTGGGCGTGAAACCGGCCAGCACTGATATCGAAGCCGGCTTGCATGGACAGCCGATTTCCAATGAGTTTATCCAGCAGGCCGATCCCGACATTCTCTATGTAATCGACCGAACCGCGGTGATGGAACATCGTCCGGCACTGGACATCAAGAGCCTGGATAACCCACTGCTGCGCAAGACCAAGGCCTGGAACAACGGCCGTGTCATCTTTGTCGATGCTCAGACCTGGTATCTGTGTACCGCTAGCGTGACCTGTCTCAATCGAATGGCTGACGAGGTGGTTCAGGGCTACAAGGGCTGATTCACGACGTGTATCTGCAGCACAAAGGGCTGGTCCTGTTCAGGTACCGGCCCTTTTTTGTGGCTTTCGAATGTTGCTTCGGTCATCGGGGGATCACCACTGAGCCAGCCCCTGGAGTGTTCTTGGTGTGGTATATGCAAATTATTATCATTTGGATTGAGGAATTGGCGTTCTGGTACGGAAACCTAATGAATGAACTTCAATTCTTCGCATCGAAAGGAATCCAGCATGTCGGAACACGGCCGCCCACACAGCGCCAATCCTGACTCATCGCAGGCTACGCAACGCGCTTTTTCGTTTACCTTGAATCGCACTTTCTCTGCCGTACACATGGCGCTATTGCTTGGGCTGACCGGGGGCGCGATGGCTGTGTCCGCTGCGCCTGCCTCTGAGCCGCAGTCTCCGACGGGCACTGGCGAAGGTAGCCTCGTCCTGTCTGAAACAACGGTGGAGGGCACTATGGGTGCGTCCGCCGACCTGCCTCCCGCCTATGCGGGAGGCCAGGTTGCTACTGGCAGTCGAGTCGGGCTGCTGGGCACCAAGGACTTTATGGAGACTCCGTTCAGCGCCATCAGCTACACCGATGACTTCGTGCGCAACCACCAGGCGAAGGACATCGGTTCGGTAATCGGCGCAACCGATCCATCGGTGAACGTCCCCTCCAAACGGGCCATCCTCGAAACCTTCTTCATTCGTGGTTTCAATACCAGCGCCAACGACATCACCTACAACGGCCTGATCGGCATGGCGCCAAACCTGCGCGGCGCGACCGAGCTGGCCGAACGCATCGAAGTGCTCAAGGGCCCGTCTGCGCTGCTGAACGGCATGCCGCCGGATGGCAGCGTCGCAGGCAGCATCAACATGGTGCCCAAGCGCGCTGGCGACGAACCGCTGACACGCCTGACGACCTCTTTTGAATCCAATGGTTTATACGGTGCACATGCCGATGTGGGGCGGCGCTTTGGCGAGCAGAATCAGTTTGGTATCCGCTACAACGGGGCGTACCGCGACGGCGACACCGCTGTGGACGATCAGAAACAAAACATGCAACTCAACGCGCTGGGCCTGGACTGGCGCGCCGAACGCATTCGCCTGTCGTTGGACGCCTACAAGCACCGTGAACATCTGGAGGGCACCAACTACTTCGGTATTTCCTCGATCAACCCCACAGTCACCAACGTACCCCGCGCGAAGAAGGGTGATTACGCGCTGGCACCTGACTGGGCATACACCACCAACGACACCGAAACCTTCTTGCTCAGAGGCGAGGTCGATTTGAATGACTCGCTCACCGCCTTTGCGGCCTATGGGCAGAGGGAGGGTGGCCGCAACTCCCTGATGACCCGCGACACGCTGATCAACAACGCCGGTGATATCAGTGTTCTGGCTTATCGTTCGGATGGGCAGGGCATCCAGAAATCGGGCGAGGCTGGCCTGAAGGGCAGATTCGACACCGGTCCCGTAGGCCACCAATGGTCGCTGGCGGCTACACAGTACAAGTCGGAGATGAGCTTCAAGGATAAACAGATAGCCAACTACGTCACCACCAACTACTACAACCTCGACTTTGGCAAAACACCGCCCTTGGATAATTTCGGTGCGGTCACCTCTAGGACCGAAGCCAAGCTGGGCAGTGTTGCTTTTCTCGATACCCTTTCGTTCCTTGATGATCGCATCCAATGGACGCTGGGCGTACGACGTCAGTCGGTGGAAAGCTCCAACCTGACCCCGGCGCGGGTCAAGACTTCTCACTACGACGAGAGCCGCGTTTCGCCGGCTACCGCGTTGTTGGTCAAGGTCACCGATGATGTATCGGTCTACGCGAACTACATCGAAGGGCTGTCTCAGGGGGGGACGGCCCCGACGACGGCAGCCAACCCGGGTGAAATCCTGAGCCCGATTCAGACCAAGCAGTATGAAGTGGGCGCCAAGCTTGACCTGGGTACGTTCGCCACCACGTTGGCCGTGTTCCAGATCGAAAAACCCAGCACCTTTACCGACCCGGTCACCCGTATTTTTGGCGTCAATGGTGAGCAGCGTAACCGCGGCGTGGAATGGAGCTTCTTCGGTGAGGCCCAACCAGATCTGCGTTTGATGGGCGGTGTTTCCTACACGCAGGCGGTGTTGACGAAGGCGCAGGTAGCGGCGAACGAAGGCAATCAGGTGACCGGCGTTCCGAAAATCATCGGCAAACTTGGGGTCGAGTACGATCTGGAGAGGGTCCCTGGGCTAACCCTGACGGCAGGCACGAACTACGTAGGCAGCCGCTACGTTACGGACGACCATCGGATGGAGTTGCCGTCCTACACCGTTTTCGATGTGGGCGGTCGGTACACCACCAAGGTCATGTCCAAACCTGTGACCTTACGGGCTAACGTAGAGAACCTCGCCAACCGGGCATATTGGCTCGGCTCCTACAGTGGCGGCGACGGCAGTGGCCTGTCCGGCGGCCTGGGCGCTCCACGCACCCTTCAGCTTTCAGCATCGGTTGATTTCTGACAGTCGGCTAGCCAAGAGGCGGGGGGAGAGTTCTACGACTTTCTTAGGTCTTGGCTGAACGACACGGCGCACCGTGATTTTCGCTGGATTTAACGATAAAGCCCCGATTGATCGGCAATGCTGTTCACTTAAGGAAGTCTGGAGGTCTGAGAAGTATCTGTGGCGAGGGAGCTTGCTCCCGCTGGGGCGCGAAGCGGCCCTGAATTGGGCCTGCTACGCAGTCCAGCGGGAGCAAGCTGGGCCGCCAAAGTGGAAAAAGGCGACTACGCAGATCTGAAGGGCTTCAACCCGGCATCTTTAGCCGAATTGGTTTGAGCCTTATAGGGGAGTGGTGAGTGTGATGCCACAAGGTTTTAGTCTGAAGGAATCAGAGGTCTAGCCTCGGATGCTGCGAGGTGGAGATCGTAATCTGCTGTTGAGTGCGCCATGACTGTTTCAATTGAGCGAACATGTCAAGGCCACTCAACATCCGCACAAACAGGACTGCGTTGCAGTGTGGCCCGGGCATTTACACGCAGGCTACACAGTGTCGCTAGGTAATGTAGCGTTAGATTCTTCATGGTCGATTTGTGACTATATATCTTGTCGGTCACAAGTTGTCAGTCCTCGATAGGATGAGTAAGCTGTTACCATGAATCAGCCATCAATATCTTCAGCTTCCCCCAGCCCCCGTGGCCCAGCCGATCACGACATTCGAGACCAGATTGTCGCGGCGGCCAACGAACACTTCAGTCAATACGGCTACGGCAAAACCACGGTTTCCGACCTGGCTAGGGCCATCGGATTTTCCAAGGCCTACATCTACAAATTTTTTGATTCCAAGCAGGCGATCGGTGAAGCCATCTGCGCAAATTGTCTGGCAGAAATCGTCGCGGCTGTGGGGCAGGCGATCAATATAGAAGACCTGTCGCCGACGGAGCGCTTTCGACGATTGGTCAAAACTGTGATCGCCACAGGTGTGAATCTGTTCTTTAACGACCGAAAACTCTATGACATTGCAGCATTCGCGGCGTCGGAAAGCTGGCCCAGTACGCAGGCTTATGACGCACAGATCAAACGCTTCGTGTTGCAAATCGTGCGGGAGGGGCGAGAGATCGGTGAGTTTGAACGCAAGACTCCCTTGGACGAAACAGTAGAAGCCATACATCTGGCTTTGCGGCCTTTCGTCAATCCTTTACTCCTGCAGTACAACCTCGATTATGTCGAGGAGGCGCCCACGCTCACCTCCAACCTCATTTTGCGTAGCCTCATGCCTTGACCTTCGGCTAACGGTTTTACGTCATGCCTGTGTAAGCGACACATCACCAAAACGGCTTTTCACTTTGCCCTTCTTCCAGTCGTCGAAGGGCATTTCATTTATTCGCATTGTGACCGTTGACTGAATTGGTCACATGAATAAGTATGGTGAGCCATTGCTTCTACTGCTTCATCTCAGTGATCCCCATAGAGTTCAAACAATGAAAAAAATAGTGCTCAAGAGCCCATTTGGCCTCGCTGTCGTGCTCGCATCTTCAAATGTGTTTGCAAGCGGTTTCGCTCTCAATGAACAAAGCGTCAGCGGGATGGGGACCGGGTTTGCCGGGCGCTCCTCATCCGCTGAAGATGCGAGCACGGTCTTCGGTAATCCGGCGGGCATGTCTCGATTGAAAAGAGAGCAGGTCAGCGTGGGCGCGGCGACTCTATTCGCGAAGACCGACATAAGCCAAACCCGCAGTACATTCGGAGGCCAGGAAGACGGCGACATGGTGCCAACCACCACAGTGCCTATGGGTTACTACGTCAAACCCATCGATGAGCATTGGGCGTTCGGTGTAGGTTTTTATGTACCTTTCGGTCTGATGACTGACTATGGCAGCGGTTTTGCCGGGCGTTACTACGCCAACAAAAGTGAGGTCACGACGCTTACGTTCCAGCCCACCATCAGCTATGCCTTTAACGACAAAGTTTCGATCGGGTTCGGTCCGACTATCAACCGCATCACCGGTGAGCTGTCCGGAATGGTGCCCAATCCACTGAGCCCAGGTCGCAATGACGGAAAACTCAAAAGCACGGGCGACGACATGGCCCTCGGTTTCAACGCCGGTATCCTGGTGCAGGCTACAGACCGAACCCGCCTGGGAATGACCTACCATTCCAAGGTCAGTTACCACTTGGACGCCAAGACCAAGGTCTCTGACGGCATCTTTAGCGTGTTGGGGGTCAGCGGCCGGAGTTATGACGCTTCGCTGGATGTGGATACCCCAGAGTCTGTGGACTTCTCGGTGACTCATCAGCTCAATAATGACTGGACTCTATATTTAGGGAGTACCTGGACACGCTGGAGTCGCTTTAAAGAATTAACCATCGAGAACACGGGTTTACCCCCTTTGTTGAGCGGCTCGCTGGGCACTATTACCGAAGAACAGAACTGGCATGATACGTGGGCTCACGCTATCGGCACGGCGTACAAATTGAACAGCCAATGGGTACTTCGCGCAGGCTTCTCGGTCGACCAGTCGCCCACCAACAACACCAACCGAGGACCACGTATTCCCACGGGCGACCGGAAGGTTATCAGCTTCGGTGCTGGCTGGACTCCGGCGGACAATGTCACGATCGATGTTGCTTATTCCTACCTTTGGGAGGAGAGCGTGCAGATCAACGACACCTCTGCGAACAGAGGTGCATACAGTGCCAAATTCAAGAACAGTGCGAGCGGGCTCGGTACGTCCGTTAGTTACCGCTTCTAATTAAGTGCTGTTACACGATAAATGTCCTGTCGGGAGCATGCGTTGCCTCCCGACCTTTAAGAACATATCTCGGGCCTTTCCCCTGAGGTAAAAGGCCTCTTTGTCGCCCCCTCAGACTCCCATCACCTGCGCCATAAGGCTCTGATGAAACCGACGAGGCGTGGCCCAAGTCAAGACAGTAATGGCCTTGTTGCCAAAACCCGGCACCACACTCATGCGTCCGGCTTGCAGTGCACGGATTCCTGCACGCACGACGGGTTGAGGCTGCATCATCACCATTTTTAAGGCCGGTGTGATCCGTTGCTTGGCGCTTTCTGCAAATCCGGTATCCGACATTCCTGGGCAAAGTGCGGTAACGACGACGCCGTCTTTTTTCAGTTCGCGATGAAGCGCATCAGAGAAGCGAAGAACATAGGCTTTCGCGGCAGAGTAAACGGCGAAATTCTTCACGCCCTGGAAGGACAGCAAGCTGGCGACCATCAGGATGTGCCCACGTTTGCGGGCTCGCATGTCGGCCGCGAAAAGGCGTGTCAGGGCTGTCAGGCTGGCGATATCCAAATCAATCATGGTCAGAGACTCATCCAGAGGTTGATCCAGGAAAGGCCCCTGCAATCCATGACCCGCATTGTTGATGAGCACATCGATCACTATATTGCGTTCGTTGAGTCGCTCATGCAGTTCGATGATCGCCGGGATCGAGGACAGGTCTACTTGTTCGACGATCACATCAACGCCGAAGCGTTCGCGCAACTGCGCCGATAGTGCTTCGAGCTTACTCAGTCTTCTTGCTACCAGAACGAGCGATTTTCCCTGTGCTGCATATTGCCGGGCAAACTCCTCGCCAAATCCGCTTGATGCTCCGGTGATGAGCACCCAGGAATTCTCGTTCGACTTCATTTCGCTGTACTCCGGTTGGTTTCTATTGAGCAATTGGCTACTGACCGCGTCAGTCGGTGAACGAACCCGCTCTCGGATTGGGTAGTAGCTGAAAGAGGAGGGGGAGGTGCGTGCATCAAGTGCTACGTCACCTGGTTAAATCATCGTGTCGCAACAGGCTGGGCTTCAGGAGGCTGCCAGCCACCACCGAGCGCCTTGAATGCCGCGACCGCCGCCCGTGCCGATTCCGTTCGTGCTTGTGCCCGAGCATCGGAAGCCTGCAGCATCGTCTCGTCGGCGTGCAGGACGTCGATCAGGCTGGCAGTGCCTTTCTCATAGGCAATGAACGACGATTGGCGAGCCTGTGTCAGAGACGCCTCTCCCCCGGTGAGGGTGGTTGCTTGAGCTTCCCGGTTCACCAGTGAGAAGAGCGCGTTCTCCACATCCTCGGTGGCGCGCAGCACAGACTGACGGTAAGCGGCCAGGGTTTCGGCTTCCTGTCCCTTGGCTTGGTCGATTTGGGCGTTTATGCGACCAAAATCGAAGAGCCTCCAGCGCAATCCCAATACGCCCGCCGACTGGCTGGCGCCGCCAGTAAAAAGGTTGCCTGCGGATACAGTCGTGGCACTGCCCAGCAATGCGCTAAGGGAGAATTTCGGGTAGTACTCGGCAATCGCCTCCCCGATGCGTGCGTTTGAGGCCGCAAGACGGCGCTCAGCCACAATGAGGTCTGGCCTGCGGCGCAGCAAATCGGCCGGCGTTCCCATCGCCTTTAATTGCGGCGCTACAGGAATGCTCCCCGCACTTGCCAGTTGTGTGCGGTGAGTGCCTGGCGGCGTGCCGAGCATGACATCCAGCGCATTCATGGCAGCATCCAGACCGGTCTGCAGGACCGGCACTGTCGCTTGGACCTGCGATAGCGCTCCCTCGGCCTGGCGAACCTGATAGTTGGCGGCGAGCCCCTTGCTGTAGAGCAATTGGACTTTCTCTAGTAGCTCCTGCTGTGTTTTGACTTGTCGGTTAGCAATGTCCAGCCGGGTCTGCAGTCCGCGGACAGTGATGTAGATATCAGCGGTCTGCGCGGCGATGGCCAATCGTGTGGCAGCGACGCCCGCCTGGGACGCCTGGTACTCGGCCAGAGCAGCCTCGCGTCCGCGGCGCAATCCGCCAAAGACATCTACCTCCCAGCTGGCATCGAGGTTGGCCTCGTAGGAACTTCCGTACCGATCATAGCCAGGCGTTGAGTTCAACACCTGGCCGAGCGGCGTCTCGATTGACTGGTAGGAGCGCGCGGCCTGTCCGCTGATGTTCCCCGAGGGCAGTAAAGCGGCATTTGCGGCGCCCAGTCCGGCCCGTGCCTGCGTGACTCGCGCCGACGCCTGCGCCAGATCCAGGTTCTGCTCAAGTGCCTTGGAGACGAAGTCGGCTAACAGTGGATCACCAAAGCCTTCCCACCAGGCGACAAGACCGGCCGGCGTCGCCCCAGGCCTCTGTTCGACGGAAGACTGCCCCAGGTAATGGTCCGAAAGTGGGGCGTCCGGACGGTGATAGTCCGGACCGACCGCGCAACCTGTCATCAAGCTGGCACTCACCAAGAGAGCAACGGGACGGAGGGTAGGCATTGAGGTTCCTTCAATTGAGGATGTTTGTGACCATATTACGTTACGGTCACTTTCTGTCAATCGACACTCTTTGGGCTAAGCTCAAGGTTGGTCATCAGCGTGCGGCGATACTAGTGCTGAGGTTAATGGGCTCGGTATTTCATAATGTGTGACCATTGACAGATATGGTCACCAGACTGAGAATGTGGCGCCTGTCCTATTTTTTAAGTAAGGGAACCTATGCGCCGGCTTCGACCTATCCCCATTGCCGCTTGCTTGTTGCCTCTCGTCCTGACGGCGTGTGGCGACTCATCCACCGTTGAAGATCCACGCACGCAGGCCCCTTTGGTGAGGTCTTCTGCGGTTCAGGCTTCGTCCGACGTCTCACGTTCTTTCACGGGTGTCGTGGCTGCCCGCGTTCAGGGCGATCTGGGTTTTCGGGTATCAGGCAAGGTGCTTGAGCGTCTGGTTGACACCGGTCAGACCGTTAAACGTGGGCAGCCACTCATGCGCCTTGACCCAATCGACCTGGGGTTGCAGGCGCGAGCACAGCAAGAGTCAGTCATAGCCGCTCGGGCCCGAGCCAAGCAGACTGCAGATGACGAGGCGCGATATCGCGACCTGGTCGCCGCAGGTGCTGTTTCTGCATCGGCCTATGACCAGATCAAAGCCGCAGCGGATACCGCAAAAGCACAGCTCAGCGCTGCTGAAGCGCAGGCTGACGTTGCCCGCAATGCTTCTGGTTATGCGGTGCTGTTTGCGGATTCCGACGGCGTAGTGGTGGAGACGCTCGCCGAGCCCGGACAAGTTGTCAGCCCGGGACAGCCCGTGGTTCGACTGGCGCGGGCAGGGCAACGCGAAGCCATCGTGCATCTGCCCGAGACGCTACGCCCCACAGCAGGATCCACTGCGCAGGCGACGCTTTATGGCAATACCACGGGTGCAGTTACAGCGAAGCTGAGGCTGCTTTCTGACTCGGCCGACCGTATGACGCGCACCTTCGAGGCGCGGTATGTGCTTGAGGGCGCACTGGCCAATGCACCGCTAGGTTCGACCGTCACACTTCGGATCGCTGAAAGCACCACGCTAGGGCAGGGACTGCAAGTACCGATCGCTGCCGTTTATGACCCAGGCCAAGGCACTGGCGTGTGGGTCATCGCCGGTACACCGGCGAAAGTGACTTGGCGATCTGTTCAGGTCCTGGGCTTGAGCGACGACGCAGCGCGAGTCGCAGGCGATCTCAAGGTCGGCGAGCAGATTGTAGCGTTAGGCGCGCATCTGCTGCGCGATGGTGAGGAGGTGAGACTGGCTCAACCGGGTGACGTCAAGGTTGCCGGGAGTCATCCATGAGCGAGGGGCGCTTCAATCTTTCCGCGATCGCCGTTCGTGAGCGCTCCATCACGGTGTTTCTGATCTTCCTGATCGCCGTTGCGGGCATCCTGTCGTTCTTCCAACTGGGGCGTGCGGAAGATCCTCCGTTTACGGTCAAGCAATTGACGGTCATTACCGCGTGGCCGGGCGCCACGGCGCAGGAGATGCAGGATCAGGTAGCAGAGCCACTTGAAAAACGCCTGCAAGAACTGAAATGGTACGACCGCACGGAAACTTACACCCGTCCAGGCCTCGCTTTCACGATGGTGTCACTGCGCGATAGCACGCCGCCCTCGCAAGTGCAGGAGGAGTTCTATCAGGCGCGTAAAAAGCTCGACGATGAGGCCAGGAAGCTGCCGGCGGGTGTCATCGGGCCAATGGTCAACGACGAGTTTTCGGACGTGACATTTGCACTGTTCGCCCTGAAAGCCAAAGGCGAACCGCAGCGATTGTTGGTGCGTGATGCAGAGTCGTTGCGCCAACAACTGTTGCATGTGCCGGGCGTGAAGAAGGTCAACATCATTGGGGAGCAACCCGAGCGCATCTTTGTTTCCTTTTCCCATGATCGGCTGGCCACCTTGGGCGTATCGCCTCAGGACATCTTTGCCGCGCTGAACAATCAGAACGTGCTCACGCCTGCCGGTTCGATCGAAAGCGACGGGCCACAAGTCTTCCTCCGGCTGGATGGCGCCTTCGACAAGGTGCAAAAGATTCGTGACACACCCATTGCGGTTCAGGGGCGGACGCTGAAGCTCTCGGACGTGGCGACGATCGAACGTGGTTATGAAGATCCGGCAACCTTTCTCGTGCGTAATAACGGTGAAGAGGCCTTGTTGCTGGGGATCGTGATGCGTGAGGGCTGGAACGGTCTTGACCTCGGCAAGGCGTTGGACGCGGAGACGGTCAAGATAAATGAAGGCATGCCTTTGGGCATGACGCTCTCCAAGGTCACCGATCAATCTGTAAATATCAGTTCGGCCGTCGGCGAGTTCATGGTCAAGTTTTTCGTCGCGCTGCTTGTGGTGATGCTCGTCTGCTTTCTCAGCATGGGCTGGCGTGTAGGCGTTGTGGTCGCTGCGGCTGTACCGTTGACGTTGGCGGTGGTGTTTGTGGTGATGGCGGCCACTGGAAAGAACTTTGACCGTATCACCCTCGGCTCGTTGATTCTGGCGCTCGGACTGCTGGTGGACGACGCCATCATTGCTATCGAAATGATGGTGGTGAAAATGGAGGAGGGCTACGACCGCATCAAAGCTTCCGCGTATGCCTGGAGTCATACAGCCGCACCGATGCTTTCCGGTACGCTGGTGACGGCTATCGGCTTTATGCCCAACGGCTTCGCGCAGTCGACAGCCGGCGAGTACACCAGCAACATGTTCTGGATCGTGGGCATTGCCCTGATTGCCTCCTGGGTGGTTGCGGTGGCCTTTACCCCGTACCTGGGTGTGAAGATGTTGCCGAACATCAAGAAGGTGGAGGGTGGTCATGCGGCCATCTACAACACCCGAAATTACAACCACTTCCGCCAGGTGTTGACGCGTGTCATCGCTCGCAAATGGCTGGTAGCCGGTACTGTTATCGCAATGTTTGGCGTGGCGATTCTCGGCATGAGCCTGGTCAAGAAACAGTTCTTCCCTACCTCGGACCGTCCAGAGGTATTGATTGAAGTGCAAATGCCTTATGGAACCTCCATTGAACAGACCAGTGCCACTACCGCCAAGATAGAGGCCTGGCTGCAAAAGCAGGATGAGGCAAAAATCGTCACCGCTTATATCGGGCAAGGCGCGCCGCGTTTCTATCTGGCGATGGCGCCGGAACTCCCCGATCCGTCTTTCGCGAAGATTGTGGTGCTGACGGACAGCCAGGAGGAGCGCGAGGCCCTCAAGTTCCGTCTCCGCGAGGCCGCTGCCGAGGGACTTGCCCCAGAAGCGCGTGTCAGGGTGACTCAGCTTGTGTTTGGTCCGTATTCGCCGTTCCCTGTTGCCTATCGGGTGATGGGGTCTGATCCGTCGAAATTGCGCGAGATCGCGGGCCAGGTACAGGACGTGATGCAAAAGAGCTCGATGATGAGAACCGTCAACACTGACTGGGGGCCACTGACGCCGACGCTGCATTTGGCTCTGGATCAGGATCGCTTGGAGGCGGTGGGGTTGACGTCAAACTCAGTCGCGCAGCAACTGCAGTTCCTGTTGGCCGGAGTACCGATCACCGCAGTTCGTGAGGACATTCGTTCGGTGCAGGTGGTTGGTCGCGCAGCGGGTGATATCCGGCTCGATCCCGCCAAGATAGAAGGTTTTACTCTGGTAGGCACGGCAGGTCAGCGGATCCCGCTGTCTCAGGTGGGAGAGGTCGATGTTCGTATGGAGGATCCAATCCTCCGACGTCGTGATCGCACGCCGACCATTACCGTGCGCGGTGACATTGCCGAAGGCCTGCAGCCACCGGACGTCTCGAGCGTGATCATGAAAGAGCTGCAGCCGGTCATCGACAAGCTGCCTGACGGGTTCCGGATCGAGCAGGCGGGTGCAATCGAGGAGTCGGGCAAAGCCGGTAAAGCGATGTTGCCGTTGTTCCCGATCATGATTGCCATGACGCTACTGATCATTATTCTGCAGGTACGTTCGATCTCGGCGATGATCATGGTGTTCCTCACCTCGCCACTGGGGTTGATTGGTGTGGTGCCGACACTGCTTATCTTCCAGCAGCCGTTTGGTATCAACGCTCTGGTAGGTCTAATCGCCCTTTCGGGCATTTTGATGCGCAATACGCTGATTCTGATTGGCCAAATCCATCACAACGCGCAAGAAGGGCTGGATCCGTTTCACGCGGTGGTCGAAGCCACGGTCCAACGTGCCCGCCCGGTACTGCTGACAGCGCTGGCGGCAATCCTGGCGTTCATTCCCCTGACACACTCCGTCTTCTGGGGGACGCTGGCCTACACGTTGATCGGAGGCACGTTCATCGGAACCATCATGACGCTGGTGTTCCTGCCAGCGATGTACTCCATCTGGTTCAAGATCCGTCCTGACAATACGGATCAACCTGAACCAGCGAAAAGGCAAGCAAGCCTAGTGGACAGGACGCCACCCCGTCCTCTCGCCACTCACCTCACCACAAAGCTTTAGCCGTACGCCATAGCTTGCTGTTTTTATTGGGTGTCGACTGAAAAATGAAGAGGGTTCAATGATTAATCTCGAAAGTCAGAAGCGAATCGTAGTCACGGGCGCCGGAATTGTCGGACCTCTGGGATGCGGAGTAGAAGAAGTCTGGAAGAGATTGCTGGCCGGACGTTCTGGCATCCGTAGCCTGCCCTACGATATTACTGAGGGTACGGGCGTTGCAGTAGGCGGCCAGGTGCCGTCTTTAGAAGATGATGCCATCGCTGGTTACGACCCGGAGTGCATTATCTCGGCCAAGGATCGCAAGAAGATGGATCGCTTCATCGAGTTTGCGCTTGTGGCCGCGCACGAAGCTCTGGAGCAGGCCGGCTGGCATCCGACGGATGTCGCAGACCAGGAGCGTACCGCTACGATCATTGCATCGGGCGTAGGTGGTTTTGGCGCGATTGCCGACGCTGTACGTACCACCGACGCGCGCGGCCCTCGCAGATTGTCGCCGTTCACTGCACCGTCATTTCTCGCCAATATGGCGGCCGGGCACGTTTCCATTCGGCATGGTTTCAAAGGGCCGCTCGGGGCGCCCATAACGGCCTGTGCTGCAGGGGTGCAGGCTATCGGCGATGCGGCCAGGCTCATCAGAAGTGGCGAGGCGGACATCGCCATATGCGGCGGTACCGAAGCAGCGATAGACCGTGTGACTCTGGGGTGTTTTGCTGCCGCCCGCGCACTATCCACTGGTTTTGCCCAGCGTCCGCAGGAGGCATCACGTCCCTTTGATCGCGATCGTGACGGCTTCGTTATGTCTGAGGGGGCCGGGTTGCTTGTAATCGAGTCGCTGGAGCATGCCCTCTCACGTGGAGCCAAACCCTTGGCGGAACTGGTCGGCTATGGCACCAGCGCCGATGCCTATCACCTGACGGCAGGTCCGGAAGATGGCAACGGCGCACGGCGCGCCATCGAGCAAGCACTGCGGCAGGCCGCTGTCAGTCCTGCGGACGTGCAGCATATCAACGCGCACGCGACCTCCACTCCGGTTGGCGATAAAGGGGAACTGGCGGCAATTCGCTCGTTGTTCGGGAGTGACTCGGGCGTGGCGATCACTTCGACCAAGTCCGCCACCGGGCATCTTCTGGGAGCGGCCGGTGGTATTGAAGCCATCTTCACCGTGCTGGCGCTTCGTGACCAGGTCGTGCCCCCCACGTTGAATCTGGTTCATCCCGATGAGGCGGCCGTCGGGCTCGATCTGGTCGGCCTGAAGTCCCGGAAGACGTTGATAAGGCACGCGCTCTCAAATGGGTTCGGGTTTGGTGGTGTTAACGCCAGCGTCCTGTTCCGCCGCTGGGAGCCTGAATTTTGAGTGTGGCGTCAACAGTCGGTTGTGAATTAAGAGGTGAGTGAGAGGGAAGGCATCGACGTCGGGTTGATGGGGCGACCCGGATAGACCAGCGAGACTTGCCCCAGTTATGCCCCCATACGCTCCGGAATCCAGTGGGATTGGACGGACGGCCCTAGACTGAAAAAAACCTATAACTTTATGTTTATAAAAGGTTTTTTTGAGCCTGGCGGGGGTTTGTTACAAACTATCAGGGTCCCCAAAAAACATCTGAATCCGCGACCTTAGCCAGCGCTCACCCGGATCGTTGTCCTGCGAGCCGCGCCAGGCCATGTGCAACTCGAAGGTTCGCGTCGGCAGCGGCGGGTCTTCGGCGCGTACGCCACCGGCGGCGGTCAGTGCATCGGCGGTGTAGTCCGGCACGGTGGCGAGAATATCGGTGCCGGCCAACAGCGTCCCCAAACCATTGAACTGCGGAACCGCGAGCACCACATGACGCTTGCGCCCGAGTTTCTCCAGTTCTTCATCGATGAAGCCGCTGAGGTCGCCAGCGAAGGACACCAGCGCATGGGGGCGAGCGCAGAAGTCGTCCAGGCTCAAGGCGCCGGGGACCGAGTCGGCGCGCAGCAGTTTCGGCATGCTGCGTCGTAGGACTTTGCGCTTGGCGTTGGCCGGCAAGTCTGTGGTGTAGCTGACGCCAATCGAGATTTCGCCCGATGCCAACAGGCTCGGCATCAATAGATAGTTGACGCGTCGCACCACCAGCACGATGCCGGGCGCCTCCGCACGCAAGCGCTTCAACAGCATCGGCAGCAGGGCGAACTCGACATCATCCGAGAGGCCGATGCGAAACACCGCGGTGCTGGTGGCCGGGTCGAATTCAGCGGCGCGACTGACAGCGGTCGAAATCGAATCGAGCGCCGGAGAGAGCAGGGCGAAGATTTCCACCGCCCGGGCCGAAGGCTCCATGCTGCGACCGGTACGCACAAACAGCGGGTCGTCGAACAGGCTGCGCAGGCGCGATAACGCCGCACTGATGGCCGGCTGGCCGAGAAACAGCTTTTCCGCCGCACGGGTCACGCTGCGTTCATGCATGAGGGTTTCGAACACGATCAACAGGTTCAGGTCGACACGACGCAGGTCATTACGATTCATCTGGAGTCCTGGCAGAGTCAGCAAACTTGACGAGAGCGGCCATATGAGAACAATGGCCGGCATGAATCTTACGGGGAAAGGCTGTTACTCTGCACCGAGTAATTCATTTTTCCCACAATGCTGGTTCGGTTTTCTACGTTGATTGACGTATTGCCGGGGCTGCGGAATCAATGACAGGCATGTCGACTATTAATAGCCACTGATGGTCTTGGTCAGAAAGCCCAGATAGAGTTCAGGGCATTAGAGGTTACTTTGACGAGGTTTGCGATGTCCCGCACGATCCGTTTTCACAAGTTTGGTCCTGCCGAGGTGCTCAAATGCGAAGAGCATGCGGCAGCTCTGCCAGCGCCGGGCGAAGTGCAGGTGCGTGTCGAAGCGATCGGCATCAGTTGGTATGACATCCTCTGGCGCCAGAACCTGGCGTCTTCCCATGCCCGGTTGCCATCGGGCCTTGGCCATGAAATGGCCGGCGTGGTCACCGCCGTCGGCGAAGGTGTCGATGATCTGGCCGTGGGTGACAAGGTCGCCAGCTTCCCGGCAGAAAGTCCCAATGACTATCCCGTCTACGGCGAGCAGATCGTGCTGCCGCGTTCGGCGCTGACGCGCTATCCGGATGTGCTCAGCCCGATCGAAGCCGCTGTGCATTACACGCCGCTGCTGGTTGCCTACTTTGCCTACGCCGATCTGGCACGGGTCAAGCCTGGCCAGTTTGCCCTGGTCACCGATGCGAGCCATTGTGCCGGCCCGTCCTTCGTGCAACTGGGCAAGGCCTTGGGTGTACGGGTCATTGCCGCGACCAAAACGGCCAGCGAGCGCGAATACCTGTTATCTCTGGGTGCCGAGAAGGTGATCGTCACTGAAGAGCAGGATCTGCTCATGCAGATCAACAAACTCACCGACAACCGCGGTGTCGACGTGGTATTCGACGGCCTCGGTGGTCCGCAGATGTCGATGCTCGGTGACGTGCTGGCGCCTCGTGGCAGCCTGGTGCTGTATGGCCTGCAAGGCGGCAACCAGACTCCGTTCCCGGCCTGTGCAGCGTTCCAGAAAAACATTCAGTTCTTCGTGCATTGCATCGGTAACTTCACCGGCAAACCGGAACTGGGGATCATTCAGGACCAGGTTGCACTGCAACGGGCCTTGCGCGATATCAACCAGTTGACGGCTGACCGTGTACTGCTGCCACTCAAGACCCGGGTCTTCCCGTTTAGCGAGTTTGTCCAGGCGCACCGTTACATGGATGAGTGTCCGTGTCACGAACGAGTGGCGCTTCAAGTAGAACCTGCATGACGCTTGCGCAAGAGTCCGTGTTGACGGACTCTTGCATTTTTGTTGTACGGGTAAACCTCTCATCCCCCTTTGTCATCTGCCGGTTCAGCAACTGAACTGGTTTTTGCTCCTGATCTGTATCTTCTAATCATCATATAAGCCCTGATAATTGAATGATTAATTTCATCTCAAGGAATGAGTCATGGCTGGGCATGTTTTTTTAATGGGTACTGCTTTGGGTGCTATGTATTCTGACCATTGCTCGCCTGCGCTTCGCGTTGAAGCGCGGCAAGTAAGCGGTTCGCTTGTTAGTTATGGAAGTATTGCCTTGCTCTGGTTTCCTTATTTCTCGTGCTCATTGTCTGTGGGACGTTGTCGGAAAAATCCTAGGCCGCCCATCCGGCCCGTCGGAGCGCTTGGCCTCGGGGGTTGTGGGCGATTGACTCGGTCGTGAATGCTATTTCTATAACAATCGTTTCAAATAGTTACCACAACCAAAGTGTTAGCATTTGAAAGCAGATACTCACGATAAGCCGTAATCAGCCATCACCGATCGCAGATCGTGCAAGCAAATGATTGTTTGTGCGA
The DNA here is from genome assembly GCF_058782685.1 of Pseudomonas sp. FW306-02-D09B. NCBI lineage: Bacteria > Pseudomonadati > Pseudomonadota > Gammaproteobacteria > Pseudomonadales > Pseudomonadaceae > Pseudomonas > Pseudomonas sp. FW306-02-D09B. Next base: position 645,626 of record NZ_JBYSXY010000001.1, on the reverse strand, counting down.
TGCCGACTTTTTGAATATCAGGTAAATGACAATGAGCGCAACTCATGATCAAGCGATGAACTATGTCTATCAGCAAGTTTTGCAGCGGTTGCTGAGTTTCTTTTCTCGCGCGGAACGTACGGCATTGCAGTTGTTGATCCAGCGTCTGGTGGTGGCTGCCGGGGGAATGGAGAGAATCGGTACTTACAAGGTGCTGATGATGCACTCGGGAACGCGCGACAGTTGCTACACATTGGCATTCCTGCGTGCCGCGCAGTTGAGTATCGCGGGCAGAGCGCCAGCGACCTTCCAGTTGCGTGTCGCCACGCTACGGCTGGGCGGGACGACGCCGATGATCATGGAGAATATTCATAGCAGCTACGGCGCCCTGTTTGTCTATGACGATCCTCGGGTAGAGGTGGTGATGGTCGATAACCGCGAGGTGTTGCCCTTCAGCCATCTGACGCCGATGTCTGAGGCAGGTCGCGATTTGAATCGCACCAACATGCTGATGCTCGGCCATCTGCGAGGGGCTCACGGGGTGTTTGAAGCGTGTGACGACGGCTATCTGGCGACAGGCGAGTTCTACTTGCAGATGGCCCGATGGGAGGGCGGTGTCGATACGCTGATAAGCGGTGAAGCCGTGCGTCAGCAAAAGCGGTTTTTGACCGGCCTGATGCGCGAGGCACAAAAGGCCGGCCTGCCGACAATCACACATCCGGCCTTCAGTTATGAAGGATTGTTCTCAACGCTCGAACAATTGGGCGGCGATTGTTATCGCGAGCTTTATGCGGGCCATGAAACGGTCGAGTGGCGGCCACGCGAGAGCTTTGAGACGCGACGCGGCGCAGACTACATCGATATCCAGGACCTGGTGACCGGCAACATGGAGGAGCGCTGGCCATTACTGACCGATTTTCTCGGGCTGCAACCGGATGAAATTGACGTTCACCTGCGCGAAAACGAATTCGCCAGTCCTTTGCTCTCGGCCCATCTGCGGGGCTTGCAGGCCTGCTTCGTGAGCGGTCTGGCCTACGAAAACGGATTCAGCGAGTACATACAACGGGCGTTGTTGAAGATGCGTAAACGACGTCTGCCCGAGCGGCTTTGCGAGCAGGTGCTGGAGGTCTACGGCAGTCCACGCGCGATGGCTGAGCTTCGGACCCTGGCGTCGGCCGAGGCTCAGCAAGCACTGGGCCTCAATGAAACACAGCAGCTGTGCCTGCTGTTCGCCCCCTTTGTCGATGCCGGTGCCGGGCTTGAGCACTTTTTGCGCCGCTGCCATCCCGGCATGTTGGTGGCGATGCCCGAACTGCACAAGGCGATGCAGGGCAATGCCGCTCCTGAGCAAGTCATGCAATGGATGAACGACGTCAGCGGTTTGTCGGTCAGCCTGATCTGCAAGCTCTACGGCATGCGCTCGGTGTCCGGGATCGGGCTCGAGGCGGGTGATTCGGGCTTGAGTGCCGAAGGCGCGGGAGAGTTTCAGGTGGACGATGCGCTGAGTGAACGGTCAGCGAGACGTTGAAGGAGTCTGGTTTGACCGATTCAAACACTACCTGCACAGCGATTGGCCAGCGTTCATGAAGGGGCAAAGGGAAACCGATTTTGCCTACCAGGCCGTGTACCGATACCTGACCAGCCTGATTAATGAAATGGCGACTGAAACACCGATCAAGCTGCCTTCGTTGAGGCAACTGGCAGACCGGTTGAACGTGTCGATTTCAACTATCCAGTACGCCTATTCGCTGCTGGAGAAAGAAGGGCGAGTGTATTCGGTGGCAAAGTCCGGCTACTACGCGTTGCCGGTTTCCTTGAATACGTCGTTCAGCAGCGGCAACGACCTGCTTGAAACGGTCTATGTCAGCGCAAGGCGCCCGGGAATGCTGGTCCTGAGTATCGACGAGCCCGCGCTTTTGCAGTCGCTGGACAGTCCGCTGTTACTGCTGGAGCGGGAACTGGTACGCCAATATCCGCGCCAGCCGCAGCTTCACTCACAGCCGTGTGGCGAGCTGGAATTACGTACTGCGCTGGCGGCACGCTACACCACTTCACCGGCACGCTGCTGGCATGCCGATGATGTTTACATCGGTGCCGACTGGCGAGGTGTGCTGGAAATACTGATCGCAGTGCTCGAACTCAAGGATGCGACCGTGCTGGTCGAATCGCCCTGCGACTGGGCCATTTTGCGCTTGTTCCAGACCGCTGGCGTGCAGGTGATCGAGTTGCCGATAGACAGCAACGGCTGCCTTGACCTTGAGTTACTCGAGCATTTGCTCCGGACCGAGGCGGTTCGCCTGGTGGTGCTGTCGTCGGGCGTGAGCATGCCGCGCGGCAGCCTGATGCCGTCGGACAACCGGCAATCCACCGCCGAGCTGTTGGAACAACACGGCAGTTGGGTACTGGAAAACGACGTGTACGGCGAACTCGCTCATGAGCCGCATGAACGTCGTTTTCGCGATGTGCTCGATCCTGATCGACTGATCGTGTTTTCCACCTTCGAAAAGCTCATGGGGCCTGAGGCGCCTTACGGTTATCTGCTTTCACGGCATTTGAGCGTGGAGTTGCAGCGGCATTTTTTGCTGCGCGCGTTTCGCCTGTCGCCGATTCGTCAGAAAGCCATCGCACGCTTGTACAGCAGCGGCCGTATCGACCAGCATTTGCTAGTACTGCGCCGGCTGTTGAAAGAGCGTAAAAGCCGAATGATCCAAATGCTGCAGGACCGTTTGAGCGACTCGCTGGAATTTGTCGAGCCGGCGGGCGGGGCGACCATCTGGGCGCGTTCGTTACGGCCGGTCGATGTGCGGCGGGTCTTCCAGCGCATGCTCAAGCAACAGGTGGTGATTGCCCCCGGCGAACTGTTCAGCCTGCATGGGTTGTATTCGCAGAACGTCAGGCTCAGCCACACATTCAGTGGGCAGCATGACCTGGAGGCTGCATTGACGATGCTGGCAGATGCGTTGAGGCTTGAACTCATGGATTGACCGGGCGTCAATATACCCAGCTGATGTCTGGATAGATTTTGTCTGGATAGATATCGTCGCTCTCTGGTCAAACTGCCAGTAAACTGCGTCCCCATTCCTGAACCACTCTTTTTCAGAGGTTTTGCATGACACTCAGTCCTTTTGCGGGCAAACCGGCACCCGTAGAGTTGTTGGTCGACATCCCGCGACTGGTAACGGCCTATTACACCGGCCAGCCCGATGCCTCTGTTTCAACCCAGCGCGTTGCGTTTGGTACTTCAGGCCATCGTGGCAGCTCGTTCGAGCTGAGTTTCAACGAATGGCACGTTCTGGCCATCAGCCAGGCCATCTGCCTGTATCGCGAAGCGCAGGGCATCGACGGTCCGCTGTTTGTCGGCATCGACACTCATGCGCTATCGACGCCGGCCGGCGCCAGTGCGCTGGAAGTCCTCGCCGCCAATGGCGTGACCGTGATGATTGCCGAAGGCGACGAGTACACGCCGACGCCGGCTATTTCCCACGCAATTCTTTGCTACAACCGCGGCCGTACGTCGGGGCTGGCGGACGGCATCGTTATCACGCCGTCCCACAACCCACCGCAAAGCGGTGGTTACAAGTACAACCCCACCAACGGTGGTCCGGCCGATACCCACATCACCAAGTGGATCGAGGCCAAGGCCAACGAGTTGCTGGCCAACAAGCTTGCAGGTGTCAAACGCATCAGCTACGAGCAGGCACTCAAGGCCAGCACCACCCATCGTCACGACTACCTCAATACCTACGTCGCCGATCTGGTCAACGTGATCGACTTCGACGCCATCCGTGGCGCCAACCTGCGCCTGGGCGTGGATCCGCTGGGCGGAGCAGGGGTGCGCTACTGGTCGGCGATTGCCGAGCATTACCGCCTGAACCTTGAGGTGGTGAACACCCAGGTCGACCCAACGTTCCGTTTCATGTCCGTCGATTGGGATGGCCAGATTCGCATGGACCCATCGTCCAGCTACGCCATGCAAGGCCTGATCGGTCTGAAAGAGCGTTTCGACGTGGCGTTCGCCTGCGACCCGGACCACGACCGTCATGGCATCGTCACCCCGTCCGGCGGCTTGCTGGCGCCGAACAACTACCTGGCCGTGTCCATCGACTATCTGTTCCAGAACCGCCCGCAATGGCGCGCCGATGCGGCGGTGGGTAAAACCGTGGTCAGCAGTGGCTTGATCGACCGCGTTGCCAAGCGCCTGAACCGTCGCCTGTACGAAGTGCCGGTCGGTTTCAAATGGTTTGCCGATGGCCTGTTCGACGGCTCGCTGGGTTTTGGTGGCGAAGAAAGTGCCGGTGCCTCGTTCTTGCGTAAGGATGGCGGCGTCTGGAGCACCGACAAGGACGGCCTGATTCCAGCCTTGCTGGCGGCTGAAATGACCGCTCGCACAGGACGCGATCCAAGCCAGGCTTATCGCGCACTGACCGATGAACTGGGTGAGCCGTTCTCGGTACGTGTCGATGCCAAGGCCAACCCCGAGCAAAAAGCCTTGCTCGGCAAGCTGTCACCAGATCAGGTCAAATCGACACAACTGGCTGGCGAAGCGATCCAGAGCATTCTCAGCAAGGCGCCGGGTAACGACCAGGCGATCGGCGGGCTGAAAGTCATGACCGAAAATGGCTGGTTCGCAGCCCGTCCTTCGGGCACCGAGGACATCTACAAGATCTACGCCGAAAGCTTCATTGGCGACGATCACCTCAAGCAATTGGTCAGCGAAGCCCAGACACTGGTGGACAGCGCAATCAGCACGAAATAATAGAGAGCCTGTGGCGAGGGAGCTTGCTCCCGCTCGGCCGCGAAGCGGTCGTAATCCGGTAATCGTATTCCATCTGAATACTCGCGGTGGCTAATTTTAGGGTCGCTTCGCAACCCAACGGGAGCAAGCTCCCTCGCCACATTTACAGTGTCTCGTCCTGAAACAGGTGTAAACCTTATTCAGGACGAGACAATTTAAAGGTCCGCGTGTAGTCACGCTGACTGCGCCTTTTTCCTGTATTCATTACTCCCTCCTGAGAATGGGTCAGAAGGTGTAAACCTTATTCAGGACGAGACACAGCCGAAAAAAAGGGGTGACCTCAATGGTCACCCCTTTTTGCATCTGGCTTTCAGCGCATCAAGCCAAGTCCACCAACACGATTTCACTGTCCTCGATGGCGGTCACCCGCAGCACCTGCTCCTGCGCAACCGCTACACCGTCTCGAGCTTGTGCACGCAAGCCATTGACTTCAATGACTCCAGTGGCAGGCACCAGGTACGCCCGGCGACCGTTGTCCAGTCGATACTCGGCGGTTTCGCCAGCCTTCAGGTTCGCAGCCACCAACCTTGCATCAGCACGGATCCGCAGGCTTTGATCGTCGCCGGCCTTGCCGCTGGCCAGGGTCACGAAACCTTCGCGCTGACCTTGAGGAAACGGTTTGGCACCCCAGGACGGCGCCAGTCCGGTTTCATTCGGGATGATCCAGATCTGGAAAATCTTCGTTGCCGTCGATTCCAGATTGTATTCGCTGTGAGCAATCCCGGTGCCGGCGCTCATGACCTGTACATCACCGGCCTCGGTGCGGCCCTTGTTACCCAGGTTGTCTTCATGGCTAATCGCGCCTTCGCGAACGTAGGTGATGATTTCCATGTCCCGATGCGGGTGTTTCGGGAATCCGGTGCCCGGCGCAATCACATCGTCGTTCCATACTCGCAGGTTGCCCCAGTTCATGCGTTTGGGGTCATGGTACTCGGCGAACGAAAAGTGATGATGGGCATCCAACCAGCCATGGTGGGCGCCGCCCAGGGAATTGAAGGGTCTGAGTTCAAGCATGATCGTCTCCTGAAAAGGTTCGTCATGGGGCGGAACGCTTGAGCCGCAAAACGAGAACCGGTGGTTGATGGCAAGCATCATCTATCAGTTAACAATCGATAAAAAGCGTAAAAAATGCCTTAATCCAATCAGTTTATTAGATATTATTTAAAGGCTATATTCTACGTTCCAGCATTCACTTCATCGCTTAAACCAATGATGGATAAGCATTTGACTAGAACTCGCCGGCAAATGAAGACACCATAGCCTGCAACAGCCTCACACCCTGGAGTCAGCGTGCCGCGTCACAATCCCGATCTTCCTTCCGAGCTTTTGCCCCTGGCCGAGATGCCGTTGCTCAAACGCCTGGCCGCGCGTTTCTTTGGCCACGGCCTCAATCGCCTGCGCGCGCAGCACCGGGCGTCCTGGCTGCATGGCCAGGCTGACGGCTTTCGCAGCGGTCATAGCGCGGGCGTCGACTACGGCTACAAGGAAGGCAAGCTGGACGGAATAGAAGAAGGCCGTCAGGTGCTGCTGATTCGCGACAGCCGATCCACCGAGCACCCGGCGCCGCGCATTGATGAAAACCTGTTTGACGACTGGCGGCTGCCCCTGAGTGCCGAGATCAAGAAACGCATGAAGGCCGATGTCGCCCGCTTGTTGCCGGAGTCGGCGCAGCCGAGCGCCGCCCAGTGGAAGATGATCTTCAGCGACACCCCCTCGACCTCGGTGATTGCCGGGGCGGGTGCCGGTAAGTCGACAACCCTGGCGCTGCGCATTTTACTGCTGACCCATTACCTGGGGTTTGAACTCGATTCGTTGACTGTGGTGACCTTCACCCGGGAATCGCGCAAGGACTTCATTAACAAGTTGATCGGGCTGTTTGCCGTGTGGGGCCGAGCGCTCTCCCAGAAAGACGCCCGCGACCTGGTGCGAACCTTCCACTCACGCATTCTGCCGATGGTCCGTAGCCTGCCGGGATTCGAGCGGCTGCAGGCTTTCGAAAACCTTAATGGCCGTTCGCTGTTCGATGACGCAGAGGTCGACAGCAACCCGTTCGATCTGCGGATCAACGACACTCAGCGCCAACAGCTCAATGCCTGTTTTCACCAGCTGTTTATTCAAAATGAGCGCTTTCGCGAACTGATCACGCCGCTGTCCCGCCATGCCTTGCAGCTCAAGGAGCTGGAACGCGATCACCCGGATGTGCAAAAGCGCATGGCGGTGACCGAGTTGGCGGCCAAGCGCGATGAAGAACTCTGCGATGTCGTCGAAGATCTATGGATCCGTGCAGGCGCCTGGCCGATCAAGGGCATTGAGCCGAGCCGCCAGGCATTCGAGATCAACGGTTCGACCTTCCATTGTCACGGTTACATCCCGACCCTCGACGCTTGGGTCGTACTGGGCTTCGACCCCCGTGAAAACCCGCAAGTCAGCCGTCCCAACGCCAAACTGACGGTTCGCGCCGAATGGGCAGTCAAACGCACCCTGTTTCAAGCTTTCTGTCGTAAGCCTTTGATTTGGTTAGATAGCTACGAATCTTCAAAGCGCGTATTAGCCACACTGGCAGGGGATGCCAGTGCCGGACCGGGGTTCGATTACAAGGTCAAGGGCGAACTGGGTTCCGCGCCACTGCTCGATTGTTTTGTCGCGGCGGCCAGCTTTATCGAAAACCTCGGGCTGGATGTTCCGGCTGCCGTGGGCCAGATGAGTTTCGCCAAGGACGATCCGGACCGTTTGTTCTTTGAAGCGCTCAGCCTGTACTGGCGAGCCCTGGAGGATCACCTGCTGGATCAGTCGCCGCCGGTGATGACCTACAACCGGATGTTCGCCTTGTTCAGTGAGCATTCGCCAGAAAATCTCAAGCTGCTGAGCGATGAGTTGCTGCGACCGATGTCGCATTTGATGATCGATGAATTTCAGGACGTTTCCCCGCAAATCGTCTCCTGGATTCGCGCAACCCTGATGGAAATCCGCAGCCGTGGTCCGGCCATGCACATCGGGCGCGGGGCGCAACGTTCGTCGCTGCTGTGTGTCGGCGACGACTGGCAGTCGATCTATGGCTGGCGCGGCAGTTCGCCGAAGTACTTCATGGAGTTCAATAAGGAATTTCCGTCACCCGCTACCACGCGGGTAATGCTCAGCGAAAACTACCGCAGCCATCAGCACATCATCGACGCTGCCGAGCATATCGTGCGCGCCGCACCGGCGATTCCCGGCAAAAAAGCCAAGGCCAGTGGTGAGCCGGGGGAACTGTTGCCGGTCAACGTCCATGATCGGGATGATTCGGCCATGGCCAAGCGTCTGACAGAACACTATCGAAACGGTGATTCAATCTTGATGTTGTATCGAAGAAGTAGCGATAAATCATTGATTGAAGAGCATATTTCACCTGTAGTTAATGCTGATTCTAGCTTGCCATTCGAGGCTCGACGGCTCAAGCAGTTGACCTATCACAGTGCCAAGGGGCTTCAGGCAGACGCGGTGTTCCTGCTCGGCGATTGCCAGCACCTGACCAGTTCACCGTACAAGAATCAGGTCTATCGCATGGCCGGGCTGGGCAAGGACGGCGACGCGGAGCCTTATGACAGTGCACAGAAAGACGAGATTCTGCGGTTGGCTTACGTCGGCATCACCCGGGCAGTGACGCACTGCTATTGGTACGTCGATGGCCAGGACAATCAATCGATCAATATGCCCAAGGCATCCGACAGGATCGCGCAGGGCAAGCCTTTCTTCGCCGATCAGCGCGTTGGCAAGCAGTCAGCCTGAACTGGCAGGTGCAGAAACCTGGAATACCTTCGAACATGAAAAAGCCCACGCTGCGTGGGCTTTGATTCCAAAGGACTGTGGTTCAAGAAGCACTTTTCAGGGCAGGAGGAGCAAAGGCTTCAAGCTCATCCTCCACCGCTTCGATTATTCGCTCGACATCGGCGGCGTTCATCACGGTAGCGCAGGGAATTCCGGCAATGGCGATCATGGTCTCGCCACTGGCACGATCAAACAACCGGGCAATCATGCTGTCCGGGGCATCCATGCTCGCCTCGAATCCCATGGGATGAAAATACCAGCGCATCAGCTGGCAGGCGTTTGGAAACGTAACCTTGCTCAACGACACTCTATTCATGTGCTGCCCGCCTTGTTCATCGAGCGCGTCCGTTAGCCCGTGTTTAGGAGGGATGGGCCCTCATTGGCCCAACCGTTTGAATTTTAAAAATAGCACTCGTTGGTGAAAGGACCGTGAAATCTTTAAGGCCGTTTGGCGATTGAAGCGCTGTCATTGATCTGGATCATGTTTTGTAGGGCATCGGGCGGAGCGCCGCTGATGCTCGTTGCGTCAACCGGCATCGGTTTCAGCTATGACGTCTACGGCACCAAGGTGTATCCGAGCCCGGAAATGATCGACAAGCTGTTTGTCCATCCCGCTGAACATCGACCGGGTTCGTACACGGTTGGGGAACAAGATTTGGACGGGGAGTTGAGGGGTTACATCCGGTTGAGCTTTGCGCCAGCCTGAATGTCGTCAACGTTGTAAGTTCTGAGCCTCCTATGAATGGATGAAGGGGCAAGGAATGCCTGTTTCAACGAAGGCTGGGCGATTGCGCAAGGGACGGGTGTCGGAGGTTGGGCGGATTTATTTGCTGACTACAGTCGTCTATCAGCGCCGTGCGGTTTTTGCGGATTGGCGCTTGGGGCGGTTGGTCGTGGAGCAACTTAAGCTTGTTCAGGAAGATGGCTGGGCAGACTTCTTGACCTGGGTCGTGATGCCAGATCATTTTCATTGTGTGCTTGAACTGCGAGAAAAGACGTTGGCGCAAGTGATGTGTCGTATCAAGTCGCGCAGTAGTTTGGCGGTGAATCAGGCATTGGGGCGTAAAGGGCGTTTGTGGCAGAAGGGGTATCACGATCGCGCTGTTCGCAAGGGTGAAGACGTGAAAACCCTTGCACGATACGTCATTCAAAACCCGATTCGTGCCGGGTTGGTTGAGCGGGCGCATGATTATCCGTTATGGGATGCGTGCTGGCTCTAATACCGAGGCGCCTGGTTTACGACTGCTGCGCAGCCGAACGCGGCCTGCGGCCGCTGCTACAGGGGTATGTGCGCACCGCAGCTTTTGTAGCAGCTGACGCAGCCGGCGTTCGAGTCGGTCCGCGTTCGGGCGAAGCGCTCGCCAATGCGGGCGACTCGGTGAATCTGACGCACCGCAGCGTCTGGTTTTAACGACTGCTGCGCAGCCGAACGCGGCCTGCGGCCGCTGCTACAGGGTTGTGTACGCCGCAGCTTTTGTAGCAGCTGGCGCAGCCGGCGTTCGAGTCGGTCCGCGTTCGGGCGAAGCGCTCGCCAATACGGGCGACTCGGTGAATCTGACGCACCGCAGGGTATGGTTTTCGAATGTTTCGTAAACCCCGCAGTTGATGCACTTTTACTTGAGCATTTACGGCATGTTTTGTGTGCACCTAGAGGCACATAAAACTGCGACGTAGCAATCAAATACAACTGTACTGTTATTTAATATTTAAATAGATCATTGTCCGACAATCCATCAAGGGGATTGAACTACAAAGATTATTTCGACCCGCCGGTCATTGTTTTCGGGAGTTTTGTGGAGCAGTTCAATTTGACGTCAAAAAAGTAGTAGACGTTTGATTTCGAAATGTGTCAGCTTTCTTACGCCTTCATTGGGCGAGTGATAGGACGATCTCGCCAGAGATTGTCGCTGTCTGACAAAAACTGTTCCATTGCTAAACAAGGAAGTGTGTTTATGTCGAAAGTAAAAGTGAACGCTATTGACTCACTGGCCGCCACAAGTAGCGCCTGGTCGCAGATCGATAGTTTCAGCCATCAGTATGACCGTGGCGGCAATCTTACGGTCAATGGCAAACCCTCCTACTCGGTAGATCAAGCGGCGACTCAACTGTTGCGAGATGGCTATGCTTGGCACGATCTCAACGGCAGCGGCAAGATCGAACTCACCTACACGTTTCTGACGGCCCCGACGTCGAATTTCAGCGGCCTGGGTGTTACTGGTTTCAGTCAGTTCAGTGCCTTGCAGAAATCTCAGGCCGTGCTCGCCATGCAATCCTGGGGCGACGTTGCCAATGTCACCTTCACTGAAGCCGCCAAGGGCGGTGACGGTCACATGACTTTCGGCAACTACAGTGGCGGCCAGGAAGGTGCGGCCGCGTTTGCCTTCCTGCCTGGCAGCGAGCCTGGCTATGACGGCCAGTCGTGGTACCTGACCGGCAGTGGCTACAACGTCAACAAGACCCCGGGCGTGAACAACTACGGTCGTCAGACCCTGACTCACGAAATCGGCCACACCCTCGGTCTGTCTCACCCTGGCGACTACAACGCCGGCGAAGGCACTCCGTCTTACAACGACGCCGTCTATGGCCAGGACACGCGCGGCTACAGCCTCATGAGTTACTGGAGTGAAAGCAACACCAACCAGAACTTCAGCAAGGGCGGTGTCGAGGCTTATTCGTCCGGTCCGTTGATGGACGATATCGCTGCGGTGCAGAAGCTCTACGGCGCCAACATGAGCACCCGTACCGGTGACACCACCTATGGCTTCAACTCCAACGCCGGCCGCGATTTCTACAGCGCGACCTCGTCGTCGGACAAAGTCGTGTTCTCGGTGTGGGACGCGGGCGGCAAGGACACCCTGGATTTCTCCGGCTTTACCCAAAACCAGAAGATCAACCTCAATGAGGCCTCGTTCTCCGACGTTGGTGGCCTGGTAGGCAACGTTTCCATTGCCAAGGGTGTGATCATCGAGAACGCCATCGGCGGTTCGGGTAACGATCTGCTGATCGGTAACAGCGTGGCCAACGAGCTCAAGGGCGGTGCCGGCAACGACATCATCTACGGTGCCGGTGGCGCGGACAAACTCTGGGGTGGCAGCGGTTCCGACACCTTCGTGTTTGCAGCAAGCTCCGACTCCAAGCCGGGGGCGGCCGATCAGATCCTCGATTTCACCAGCGGTCTGGACAAAATCGACCTGAGTGCCATTACCAACGGCGCAGGCCTGCACTTCGTGAATTCGTTCACCGGTGCAGCGGGCGACGCGGTATTGAGCTCGATCTCCGGTGGCAGCAGCCTTGCCATCGACTTCTCCGGGCATGGCGTGGCTGATTTCCTGGTCACCACCATTGGCCAGGCAGCTACCACGGACATCGTGGCCTGAGTCGATGACTATGGGGGCAGCGCATCTGCGCTGCCCTTTGTCCTTGCCAGCGCCGCTGCAGTAGGCGAGCCTGCATAGGCTACAACCTGGAACGAAGCACCTTATGACCCATAACGCCTTTACCTACAGGGCAATGGCGTGGCTGATTGCCACGCTGATGATGTTTTCTGGAGATGTAGTCATGGCAAGCAGCCTGAGATTAGCGGACCCGTCAGAACTGGCCGGGCAATGGCAGGTTTACCTGACGGCACAGCCGCAGAACACCTGTTCACTGGAACTTGTGCAAAATCAAACATTGGCGGGCGATATTCAATGCCTCGCCGGTTGGCTGAGTGAAACACCTGTCGGTTGGTTCCCGGAACCCGACGGTATATCGCTGACCGGTAAAGAAGGTTCAAGAATTATTCATCTTGGCCGACAGCAGGAAGGGCGCTACGAAAGTACCAAACACTCTGATCCGCAGATTGTCCTGCAACGCGCTCCAGACTAAGAACACCAGGGTAAGTCGAGTCTTTTCCAGTCATGGAATAACGACTCCCTCACAGTTTTTTGCTGACCGGTAAATAACCTGAACTCTATATCGTCATGACATAGAGTTCGTTCGCTTGTCAGTTGCATTATTAAAAGCATGCCCCCGCCAGAGTGGGGGCAGTTTATTGGAACCGTGTCGAACTACCGCGCGGGCTATCAGCTCAGGGAAGATCAATGAGAATGGCGAAGACCACTCCCACTGCACCGCTATTGAAGGCGCTGGGCGACTATAAAAGTATTTTGATCAGCGTCGGTTGTTTCACCGCATTGATCAACGTACTGATGTTAGTGCCGTCGATTTACATGCTCCAGGTTTATGACCGGGTACTCTCCTCGCAGAATGAAACTACCCTGGCCATGCTGTCGCTGATGGTGGTGGGCTTTTTCGCGTTTATCGGTTTGCTGGAGACCGTGCGCAGCTTCATCGTGATTCGCATCGGCAGCCAACTGGAGCGACGTTTCAATCTGCGGGTCTATCAGGCCGCATTCGAGCGCAACCTGTTCAAGGGCGAGGGCAACGCCGGCCAATCGTTGGGCGATCTGACCCACATTCGCCAGTTCGTCACGGGACCTGCGCTGTTCGCGTTCTTCGATGCACCGTGGTTTCCGGTCTACCTGTTCGTGATTTATCTGTTCAACGTCTGGCTTGGGGTATTCGCTACCGTCGGCGCGGTGCTGTTGATCAGTCTGGCATTCCTCAATGAAGCGATCACCAAAAAGCCCTTGGGTGAAGCTGGCGGTTACTCGCAACGGTCCACGCAACTGGCCACCAGTCACCTGCACAACGCCGAGACCATCCAGGCGATGGGCATGCTTGGAGCGTTGCGCAAACGCTGGTTCCAGGTGCATTCACGTTTTCTCGGCTTGCAGAACCAGGCCAGCGATACCGGTGCGGTCATCAGCTCCTTGAGCAAGACCCTGCGTCTGTGCCTGCAATCACTGGTGCTGGGGCTGGGCGCCTTGCTGGTGATCAAGGGTGAGATGACCGCCGGGATGATGATCGCCGGTTCCATCCTGATGGGCCGGGTGCTGAGCCCGATTGATCAGTTGATTGCTGTCTGGAAGCAATGGAGCGGGGCGAAGCTGGCCTACCGACGGCTGGACGCTTTGCTGCAAGAGTTCCCTCCAAATGAAGACGCCATGGAGTTGCCCGCGCCCAAGGGCCAGGTGACCTTCGAACAGGTCAGCGCCGGCCCACCGGGCAAGCGCGCGGCGACCTTGCACATGGTGAATTTCAACCTTGGGGCCGGCGAGGTGCTGGGTGTGCTCGGTGCTTCCGGCTCCGGCAAGTCGACCCTGGCGCGGGTGCTGGTAGGTGTCTGGCCAACCCTGGCCGGCACTGTGCGGCTGGACGGTGCGGACATCCATCGCTGGAACCGCGACGACCTCGGTCCCTACATCGGCTATCTGCCACAGGACATCGAACTGTTCAGTGGCAGCGTCGCCGAAAACATCGCGCGCTTTCGCGAAGCCGACCCGCAGAAGGTGGTCGAGGCCGCGCAGCAGGCCGGTGTGCACGAGATGATCCTGCGCCTGCCACAGGGTTACGACACCGTGCTGGGCGAGGATGGCAGCGGTTTGTCCGGCGGCCAGAAACAGCGCGTGGCCCTGGCCCGAGCGCTGTATGGCAAGCCAAGCCTGGTGGTGCTCGATGAGCCGAATTCGAACCTCGACACCGTTGGCGAGGCTGCATTGGCCAGCGCCATCGCGCAGATGAAAGCCCAGGGCACCAGCGTGATTCTTGTGACCCACCGTTCCTCGGCGCTGGCCCAGGCCGACAAGTTACTGGTGCTCAACGAAGGCCGCCTGCAAGCCTTTGGACCGAGTCAGGAAGTGCTCAAGGCGCTGTCTGGCGCACAACAGTCTGGCGCACAACAGGAACAGCCACGGGAAAAAACCGTCGCAGCACCGGCCGGGCTCAGCATGAGCCGCCAGTATCAGGCCTCGACAAAGAGCAGCGGTGTATGAGCAAGGACAGCGGCATGACAATCGAACAAGGTTACGCACCGGAGCGCCCTGAACGCGGCGCCGGTTATTTTGCCCGCCTGGGCTGGATGCTCGCCGTGGTCGGCGCCGGCAGCTTTTTTCTCTGGGCCAGCCTGGCGCCCCTCGATCAGGGCATTCCGGTGCAGGGCACGGTGGTGGTGTCCGGCAAACGCAAGGCCGTGCAATCGATGAGTGGCGGGGTGCTCAGCCGGATTCTGGTGCGTGAAGGCGAGGCGGTGAAGCAAGGCCAGCCGTTGTTTCGCCTCGACCAGACTCAGGTCGAAGCCGATGTGCAATCCTTGCAAGCCCAGTACCGCATGGCCTGGGCCAGCCTGGCCCGTTGGCAGAGCGAGCGTGACAACCTCAAGCAGGTGAATTTCCCCGCCGAGCTGAGCAACGACCCCGACCCGCGTCTGGCGTTGGTGCTGGAAGGTCAGAGGCAACTGTTCAGCAGCCGCCGCGAAGCGTTTGATCGTGAGCAGGCAGGGATGCGCGCCAACATCGAAGGTGCCAACGCACAATTGGCCGGGATGCGCCGGGCGCGCACCGACCTGACCGCGCAGGCTGAATCCCTGCGCCAGCAACTGACCAACCTGCAACCCTTGGCGGACAACGGTTACATCCCGCGCAACCGGCTGATGGAATTCCAGCGTCAGCTCTCGCAGGTGCAACAGCAGCTGGCGCAGAACAGCGGCGAAAGCGGGCGAGTGGAGCAGGGCATTCTTGAAACACGCTTGAAGCTGCAACAGCACAGCGAGGAATACCAGAAAGAGGTACGCAGCCAGTTGGCGGACGCGCAGCTCAAGAGCCTGACCCTTGAGCAGCAACTGACCTCGGCCGGCTTTAATCTGCAACAGAGTGAAATCGTCGCGCCGGCCGACGGCATCGCCGTCAACCTCGGCGTGCACACCGAAGGCGCAGTGATTCGTCCGGGCGAAACCTTGCTGGAAATCGTGCCCCAAGGCACGCGTCTGGAGGTCGAGGGTCATTTGCCGGTGAACCTGATCGACAAGGTCGGTAGCCACTTGCCGGTGGACATCCTGTTCACTGCCTTCAACCAGAGCAAGACCCCACGTGTGCCGGGCGAAGTCAGCCTGATTTCCGCCGACCAGATGGTCGACGAGAAAACCGGCGTGCCGTACTACGTGCTGCGCAGCAGCGTCAGCGATGTCGCCATGGAGAAACTCAACGGTCTGGTGATCAAGCCGGGCATGCCGGCCGAGATGTTCGTGCGCACCGGCGAACGCTCACTCCTCAACTATCTGTTCAAACCTCTGCTCGACCGGGCAGGCTCCGCATTGACCGAGGAATAAGGATGTTCCGTCGTATGAGCAAGCATTCCATTCTCGGGACCGCTATTGCATTGCTGGTCTGCACCAACGTTTACGCCATGGGGCCCTTTGAAGTTTACGAACAGGCGCTGCGCAATGATCCGATCTTCCTCGGCGCGATCAAGGAACGCGACGCCGGCCTGGAAAACCGCACAATTGGTCGCGCGGGCCTACTGCCAAAACTCTCGTACAACTACAACAAGGGCCGCAACAACTCCAAGGCCACGTCCCTGGACGAACGCCGTCGCAACCAGACCGAAGACCGCAATTACAACAGCTACGGCTCGACGTTCACCTTGCAACAGCCGTTGTTCGACTACGAGGCATACGCGGCCTATCGCAAGGGCGTGGCGCAATCGCTGTTTGCCGATGAGAACTTTCGCGGCAAAAGCCAGGAACTGCTGGTCCGGGTGCTGACCTATTACACCCAGGCGCTGTTTGCCCAGGATCAGATCGATATCGCGCAAGCGAAGAAAAAAGCCTTCGAGCAACAGTTCCAGCAGAACGAACAGATGTTCCGTCAGGGCGAGGGCACCCGCACCGATATTCTCGAAGCGGAATCGCGTTACGAACTGGCCACCGCCGAAGAAATCGAGGCCCGCGACGAGCAAGACGCTTCCTTGCGTGAGCTGGGCGCGCTGATCGGTACGCGGGATATCGATATCAAGGACCTCGAGCCGTTGAGCGAGTCCTTTGAGTCGTTCTCCTTGCAACCGGCCAATTTCGACAGCTGGCATGAGCTCGCACTGAGCAACAACCCGAACCTCGCTTCCCAGCGTCAGGCGGTGGAAGTGGCGCGGTTCGAAGTGGAGCGCAATCGCGCCGGGCACCTGCCCAGGGTCAACGCCTACGCGACGGCACGCAAGAACGAGTCGGAAAGCGGCAACACCTACAACCAGCGTTACGACACCAACACCATCGGTATAGAGATCAGCGTGCCGTTGTATGCCGGCGGCGGGGTGTCGGCGTCGACGCGTCAGGCCAGTCGCTCGATGGAGCAGGCCGAATACGACCTGGACTCGAAAACCCGCGAAACCCTGATCGAGCTGCGTCGCCAGTTCAGCGCCTGCCTATCGGGGGTCAGCAAGTTGCGCGCCTATCAAAAGGCCCTGACCTCGGCCGAAGCGCTGGTGGTCTCGACCAAGCAAAGCATCCTCGGTGGCGAGCGGGTCAACCTTGATGCACTGAACGCCGAACAGCAGCTCTACACCACACGCCGCGACCTGGCCCAGGCCCGTTATGACTATTTAATGGCCTGGACCAAGTTGCATTACTACGCCGGCAACTTGCGCGAGGAGGACCTGGCCAAGGTCGATGAAGCCTTTGGCCCGCGTAAGACCACCCGATAAACGCCACACCGCTGCACCGCCCCGGGGTAGGGGACTACAAGTCTAATAACGCCAGGAAAGCGAGTATTTATGAACACGGACGTACGTCGTAATCGTGCCCAGCCGATCACCACCGGCTCATTGTTGTTGCTCGTTGCCGCACTGCCTGCAGCAGTTCATGCGGCTTATCTCGATCCGGGGCAAGTGGGGGATCCCGCCAGTTGGCGCACCGCTGAGTACCAGAGCGACTGGGGACTGGATCGCCTCAAGGCGAATGAAGCCTACGCCGCAGGATTCACCGGTAAAGGGGTGAAGATCGGCGCGCTGGACTCGGGTTTTGATCCGAACCATCCCGAAGCCGCACGCTTTCATGCGGTCACGGCCACCGGCAACGACCTCAACGGCACACCGTTCAGTGTCAGCGGCATTCACAACGCCAACAACGACTCCCACGGCACCCATGTCACCGGCACCATGGGCGCCGCGCGCGACGGTGTCGGCATGCACGGCGTGGCGTTCAACGCGGATGTGTACGTCGCCAACACCAATCAGAACGACAGCTTCCTGTTTGGCCCCGGCCCCGATCCGAAGTATTTCAAGGCGGCCTATGACGCCTTGGCCGATGCCGGCGTACGGGTGATCAACAACAGCTGGGGCAGCCAGCCCAAGGACGTCGACTACAAGACGATCGACAGTCTGCACGCCGCCTATGCCCAGCACTGGAACCGCAACACCTGGATCGATGCGGCCGCCGATGTCTCGCGGCGTGGCGTGATCAACGTGTTCAGCGCCGGCAACAGCGGGTACGCCAACGCCAGCGTGCGTGCGAGCCTGCCGTACTTCGAGCCGGACCTGGAAGGCCACTGGCTGGCGGTCTCGGGGCTGGATAAAAACAACCAGCAAAAATACAACCAGTGCGGGATCGCCAAGTACTGGTGCATCAGCACGCCGGGGGCGCAGATCTACAGCACCATCGTCGGTGGCGGTTATGCCAGTTACAACGGCACGTCGATGGCGGCACCCCATGCAACCGGGGCCTTGGCGCTGGTGATGGAACGCTATCCGTACATGAACAACCAGCAAGCCTTGCAGGTGTTGCTGACCACCGCGACCCAGCTTGACGGTTCGATCACCGACGCGCCGACCGCTCGGGTCGGTTGGGGCGTGCCCGACCTTGCGCGGGCGATGAGAGGGCCGGGGCAATTGCTCGGTCCATTCGACGCCAATCTTGCCGCCGGTCAGCGTGATGTGTGGAGCAATGACATCTCGGACAAAGCACTGATCCAGCGTCAGAGCGAAGATGCCGCCGAACACGGCGCCTGGCAACAGACCTTGAAAGACAAAGGTTGGGAAAACGGCATTGCGGCCAACGCCAGTCAGCAGGACCAGACCGATTACGCGGTGGGTACGGCGAGGGATGCGGCTGCCGCGACACGACTGTATGAAGGCAGCCTGATCAAATCCGGTGCGGGCCAGTTGATACTGGCCGGGAACAACAGCTATCGCGGTACGACCACGGTAAATGGCGGCCTGTTGACGGTCAACGGTTCGCTGAGCTCGGCGGTGACGGTCAATGACAGCGGCACCCTGGGTGGTTCCGGGCGAGTCGGTGGATTGATCGTCAACCGCGGCGCAACCGTCGCGCCGGGCAATTCGATCGGCACCTTGCAGGTCAGCGGTGATGTGACGCTGGCCCCCGGTTCGACCTATGCGGTGGAGCTGTCGCCGACCCGCAGCGACCGCATAGTTGCCAGCGGCACGGCGACCGTTACTGGTGCCACCGTCAGCCTTGCGCTGGAAAACAGCCCGACACTGTTAAGTGCCAGCCAGGTCGAAAGCCTGCTGGGTCACCAGTACAACATCCTGCAAGCGGCGGGCGGTATTCAGGGGCAATTCGGTGCGGTAGTGCCGAACTACCTGTTCATCGGCGGCAGTCTCGACTACTCGGCGACGGGCGTGGAGCTGGCGATTCAACGCAACGGCACTTCGTTTGCGAGTGTCGGGCAAACCCCGAACCAACGTTCCGTGGCCGCTGCCGCCGAGCAATTGGGCACCGGCAATCCGGTTTACGAAAGCCTCTTGCTCTCGCCGTCGGCAACGTCTGCGCAACAGGCGTTCCAGCAGTTGTCCGGGGAAATCTATCCGGCGCTCGACACCTTGCTGATCAACGACAGCCGTTACCTGCGTGATGTGGTGACCGAGCGTTTGCAGGCCGATCCGGCAACGGGTGGTAGCGGTTGGGTCAAGGCGCTGGGCGCCTGGGGCAAGACCGATACGCGCAATGACACAACGGGTTCGACCACCTCGATTGGCGGCTTGCTGGCTGGGGTCGACGGCTTGCTCGACGAAGACACTCGTCTGGGATTCGTCACTGGCTATAGCGACAGCTCGCTGAACCTGGACAGCGGCACCCATTCGCGGGCGCAGGTCGACAGCTACCACCTGGGCGCTTACGTCGGACGCGAACTGGGCGCGTGGCGTCTGAGTCTTGGCGGGTCTTACAGCTGGCACCGGGCAGACATCAAGCGCGACCTGCACTACGGCGAAGTCAGCGCCAGGCAGAAAGCCAAGGTCGATGCCAACACCACGCAAGTGTTCACCGAAGCTGCCTACCGGATGGACCGGCAGCCCGTGGCACTGGAGCCGTTCGCCAACCTCGCCTATGTGCACCTGGACACTGACGGCTTCACTGAAAAAGGTGATGCCGCAGCGTTGAAAAGTGGTCGCGACACGCGTGATGCGGTGCTCGGCACGTTGGGCGTGCGGGCGCTGAAAACCATCAACCTTTCCAGTCAGCAACAACTCGACCTGGCCGGCACCCTCGGCTGGCAGCACAACCTGAGCGCTACCCGGTCGGAAGACCATCTGGCCTTTACCAGTGGCGGCCCGACGTTCGCCGTCGAAAGCGCACCACTGGCCCGCGACGCGGCGCTGATCGGGGTTCAGGCAGGGCTGGCATTGGCCAAAGACGTCCGTTTGAACCTTGATTACAACGGCCGTCTGACCAGCGGCGAAAACAGCCACGGAGTAGGCCTGAGCCTGAATTGGCAGTTCTAAAGAACACCACAGCTTTTGTAGCAGCTGGCGCAGCCGGCGTTCGAGTGCGAAGCGCTCGCCGATGCGGACGGCTCGGTGAGCCTGATGCACCGCGGGGCATGGTTTTACGACTGCTTCGCAGCCGAACGCGGCCTACGGCCGCTGCTACAGGGTTGTGTACAGCGCAGCTTTTGTAGCAGCTGGCGCAGCCGGCGTTCGAGGGCGAAGCGCTCGCCGATGCGGACGACTCGGTGAGCCTGTTGCACCGCGGGGCATGGATTTACGACTGCTGCGCCCGAGCGCGGACCGAGCCGAACGCGGCCTGCGGCCGCTGCTACGGGGGAGCGTGGAACACAACAAGATGCGTGCGGATAAACACGAAGGGATTCAAGCAAGTCAACTAAGGAAGGTCGCTGGATGGAAGGTAAATCTCGCAACAACTGTCCTGTGCAAATCGGCATCAGCCGCAAGGCCAAAGCTCTCAATGGAGCCTTTATCGCTTATATGGCGGCGATCGGGGTCGCTCAGGCCGCGCCCTATGTGGAAAGCGCCAAGCTCGGCGATCCGAACAGCTGGCGCAGTCCCGAATTCAACGCCGAGTGGGGGCTGGGCGCGATCAACGCCCAGGATGCCTACGCGGCCGGGTACACTGGCAAAGGCGTCAAGCTGGGCATCTTCGATCAACCGGTCTACGCCAAACACCCGGAGTTTTCCGGTGTGGACAAAGTAGTGACGCTAGTCACCAGCGGTATCCGCGAATACACCGACCCCTACATTCCGGTCAAAGCCGGAGATGCCTTTCGGTATGACGGCACACCGACGGTAGGTTCCGACGGCAAGCTGGGGTCTCATGGCACCCATGTTGGCGGGATTGCCGCCGGCAGCCGCGATGGCAGCCCGATGCACGGCGTGGCGTTCAACGCGCAAATCATCAGCGCCGACAACGGCGACCCGGGACCTGAAGACGGGATCATTCTCGGCAACGATGGCGCGGTCTACAAAGCCGGCTGGGATGCTCTGCGAGAAAGCGGCGCACGGATCATCAACAACAGCTGGGGCATCGGCATCACCGATCGCTTCAAAAAGGGCGGCAAGGACCCGGCGTTCCCGCATTTCACCGTGCAGGACGGCCAGGCACAGTTCGATCAGATCCAGCCGCTGCTCAACACCAAACAGGGCGGTGCGTACCGGGGCGCCATCGACGCGGCGCGCAGCGGTATCGTGACCATCTTCGCCGCGGGTAACGACTACAACCTCAACAACCCGGACGCGATTGCCGGGCTGGGTTACTACGTGCCGGACATTGCCGCGAACTGGGTCACGGTCGCGGCGCTGCAAATGAATCCGGACACCACTAGTCCCAATCCCTACATCATCAGCACCTTCTCGTCGCGTTGCGGTTATACCGCAGGCTTTTGTGTGTCGGCACCGGGTACCAAGATCTACAGCGCAGTGATCGGCGGCACCAACGCCGATGACCTGACCGTGGGCTATGCAAACAAAAACGGCACCTCGATGGCCGCGCCACACGCTGCCGGCGCCACTGCCGTGTTGATGGAGCGTTTCCCGTACATGACCGGCGCGCAGGTCGCCACGGTGCTGAAAACCACCGCCACCGACATGGGCGCACCGGGCATCGATTCGTTGTACGGCTGGGGCATGATCAACCTGCGCAAGGGCATCGACGGTCCGGCCATGTTTGTCGCCGATGCCGACATTCCGCAGGAATTCCGAGTGGACGGGTCCTATGGCTCCGGCCAGTTTGTCGCCGACCTGCCAGGCATTGGTGCGGTTATCGATGCCGGCAAGCCAACGCAGCGGATCTGTAACGACATCAGTTGCGGGTTTGACGTCTGGCGCAACGATATTTCCGGCCACGGCGGCTTGACCAAGCAGGGCATCGGCACGCTGGTGATGACCGGCAGCAACACGTATGCCGGGCCAACATTGGTGAATCAGGGGCGGTTGGCGGTCAACGGTTCGTTGCTGTCGGCGGTCACGGTCAACGACAGCGGCATCCTCGGTGGCTCCGGGCAGGTCGGCGCATTGACCGCGAAAAGCGGCGGCACCGTCGCGCCGGGCAACTCGATCGGCACCTTGCATGTGGCCGGCGATGTGACCTTCGAGCCCGGCTCGACCTATGCCGTCGAGCTGTCGCCGACCAGCAGCGACAGCATCGTTGCCGGCGGTAAAGCCACGATCCAGGGCGCGACCGTGAGCCTGTCGCGGGAAAACAGTCCGACGCTGTTGAGCCCCGGCGACGTCCGCAGCCTGATCGGTCATCAATACAACATCCTGCAAGCGGCCGGCGGTATCCAGGGTCAGTTCGGTGCGGTGTTGCCGAACTACGCGTTTATCGGTGGCAGCCTCGATTACTCGGCGACCGGCGTGCAATTGGCGATCGAGCGCAATGGCAACGCCTTCGCCAGCGTCGGGCAAACCCCGAATCAACGCTCCGTGGCTGTCGCTGCCGAACTTCTGGGCGCGGGCAACGCCGTGTATGAAAGCCTGCTGTTGTCGCCGAACGCGGCGAGCGCGCAGCAAGCCTTCCAGCAATTGTCCGGAGAAATTCATCCGGCGATCGGCACCTTGCTGGTCAACGACTCGCGCTATCTGCGTGATGCCGTCGGTGAGCGCCTGCGCGATGGTGGTCTGTATAACGCCGCAACGCCGAACGGCGCCGAGAACAACGCCTGGGTCAAAGTGCTGGGCGCCTGGGGCAAGACTGACAGCGGCCACGACAACGCCAACTACACCAGCTCCATCGGCGGTCTGCTGGCCGGGGCCGACGGTTTGATTGCCGACCACACGCGCCTGGGTTTCGTCACCGGTTACAGCAACAGTTCGCTGAACATGGGCGATGGCACCCATTCTTCCGCCACGGTCGACAGCTACCACTTGGGCCTGTACGCCGGGCATGAAATGGATGCGCTGCGTCTGAGCGTCGGCGGTGCGTACAGCTGGCACCGCATCGATGCCAAACGCGACCTGCAGTTCGGCGATGTCAGTGCCAAGCAGAAATCCAAGCGCGATGCCCACACCACACAAGTGTTCACTGAGGCGGCTTATCGCCTGGACCTGCAGCCGTTGGCACTGGAGCCGTTCGCCAATCTGGCCTACGTGCACCTGGACAGTGACAGTTTCACCGAGAAGGGCGGTGCGGCGGCGCTCAAGGGCGGCGACGACAATCGTGACGCGGTGCTTTCCACACTGGGTCTGCGAGCGAGCAAACGCCTGGCACTCACCGAACATCAGCAATTCGACCTGTCCGGGACCCTCGGCTGGCAGCACAACCTGAGCAACATCCACTCCGAGGAAAACCTCGCGTTTGCCTCCGGCAGTACGCCGTTCGCTGTGCAGAGCGTTGCCATGGACCGCAATGCGGCGGTGGTCGGTGTTCGTGCAGGGCTGGCGTTGGCACGCGATGTCTCGCTGAACCTGGATTACAACGGACTGCTGGGCTCGCGGGACAAGACCCACGGCGTCGGTCTGACACTCGACTGGCAGTTCTGATTTGAAAAACCGCAACACGTACCAGCAATGAAGAGGCAAGAAAATGGGTGTTTTTGATTACAGGAAGTTCGGCAGCGAGGCCAGCAAGGCCTTGTACAGCGATGCGATTGCATTGACGCTGTATGCCTACACGCCGACTGGCAAGCCATTGGCTACCGGCTGGACGCCGGTCACCGCCGGGCAATTGGGCTATCAAGGCAAGGTCGGCGCCCAGGGCACGTTCTTTGGCGAGCAGGAAGGTTTTACCAGCGCCGAAGCCGAAGTACTGGCCAAGTACGACGCGGCAGGCAAGCTGATTTCCCTCGGCATCGCGTTCCGCGGGACCGGAGGCCTGGGTTACAGCGACACCTACGGCGACATGAAGAACAATCTTCTGGCCGCTATCGGCCCGAAGGATTATGCGAAGAACTACGCCAAAAGTGCCTTCGACACCTTGCTCAAGGACGTCGCCGCGTTCGCCAGTGCCAAGGGCCTGAATGCCAAGGACGTGCTGATCACCGGCCACAGCCTCGGTGGCCTGGGGGCCAACAGCGTGGCCGAATTGAGTGCCGACCACTGGGGCGGTTACTTCAAGGATGCCAACTACATGACCTTCGCCTCGCCGACGCAAAGCCCGGCGGGCACCCATGTATTGAACATCGGTTACGAAAACGACCCGGTGTTTCGTGTGCTCGACGGCACCACCTTCACCAGTTCATCGCTGTACAAGCACGACAAGGTTCAGGACTCGGCGACCAACAACATCGTCAATGTCAACGACCACTACGTCTCCACCCAGATGACCCCGTTCAGCATTGCCAACCCGCAACACTGGGCGGCCCACAGTTCCCTCGGTTATGCCGACGGCCTGAATCGGGTGATCGGCTCGAGCTTCTACGACCTCACCAGCAAGGACTCGACGATCCTCGTCTCGACCTTGTCGGAGTCGTTGCGCGCCAGCACCTGGATCGAAGACCTGGGCCGCAGTGGTGAAACGCACACCGGTAGCACCTTCATCATCGGCACCGACAGCAACGATTTGCTGCGCGGAGGCAAGGGCAATGACTTCCTTGAAGGCCGCGACGGTAATGACACCTTCAGGGACGCGGGTGGCTACAACATCCTGCTGGGCGGCAAAGGGCAGAACGTTTTCGACCTGCAACAGCCGCTGAAGAACTTCACCTTTGCCAACGATGGCGACGGCACGCTGTATGTGCGCGACAGCTACGGCGGCATCAGCATCACCCGCGACATCGGCGCGCTGGTCAGCAAGGAATCGGGGGCGATGTGGGGCCTGCTGAACAAGGACGTTACCTACAACGTTACCGCCAAAGGTTTGTTGGCCGGCACCGAGCTGACTCACTACAACCACTCGCTCAATGGCGATGCCTACGGCAATTCGCTGGTGGCGACCGCCGACGGTGACTGGCTGTTCGGGTTGTCGGGCAACGACGTGCTGCGCAGCGACAAGAGTCAGGTGACGTTCGTCGGCGGCGAGGGCAATGACGTCATGCATGCCTCCGGTGGCCACAACACTTTCCTGTTCAGCGGCGCGTTCGGCTTCGACACCGTCAATGGCTACCAGGGCAGCGACAAACTGGTGTTCATGGGCGTTCAAGGCGCAGGGCAGGGCTATGACTACAGCCAGCACGTTTCGCAATCGGGTAACGACACGCTGCTCAAGGTCGGCGACTACGCGGTGACGCTGGTGGGTGTTGGCCTGAATAACCTGTCGGGTGCGGAGATCATATTTGCTTAAACCACAGAAGCATTAAATGGAACGCCCTGCGCTGCAGGGCGTTCCAGCTGCGTGAGCTATCTCTAACAATTTCAACAAAAGAGAGGCAATACCATGGGTGTCTATGACTACAAAAACCACAACTCAGCCGAATCCAAAGCGCTGTTTTCCGATGCGCTGGCGATCACGCTGTATTCCTATCACAACCTCGACAATGGCTTTGCCACGGGCTATCAGCACAATGGTTTCGGCCTTGGGCTGCCGGCGACGCTGGTCACTGCGCTGATCGGCGGCACCGACTCGCAAGGGGTGATTCCCGGCGTTCCCTGGAATCCCGATTCGGAAAAAGCCGCGCTGGACGCCGTGCAAAAGGCCGGCTGGACCCCGATCACTGCCAGCCAGTTAGGCTATGGCGGCAAGGTCGATGTGCGGGGAACCTTCTTCGGCGAGAAAGCCGGTTACACCAGCGCTCAGGTCGAGATTCTCGGTAAGTACGACGCTCAAGGCCATCTCACCGAAATCGGCATCGCGTTTCGCGGCACCAGTGGCCCCCGTGAAATACAGATCAGCGACTCCATCGGCGATGTGATCAACGACCTGATGGCGGCGCTGGGCCCCAAGGATTACGCCAAGAACTACGTCGGTGAAGCCTTTGGTTCATTGCTCAAGAATGTCGCCGCATTTGCCACCGCCAATGGCCTGAGCGGCAAGGACGTACTGGTCAGCGGCCACAGCCTCGGCGGGTTGGCGGTCAATAGCCTGGCGGACCTGAGCGGCGATCACTGGAACGGCTTCTACAAGGATTCCAACTACATCGCCTACGCGTCACCGACCCAAAGCAACACCGACAAGGTGCTCAACATCGGTTACGAAAACGACCCGGTATTCCGTGCGCTGGACGGTTCAACGTTCAACCTGGCATCGGTCGGCGTACACGATGCGCATCAGGATTCGGCAACCAACAACATCGTCAGCTTCAACGACCATTACGCCTCAGCGGCGTGGAACGTACTGCCGTTTTCGATCCTCAATGTCCCGACCTGGATTTCCCATCTGCCCACCGGTTACGGCGATGGCATGACCCGGGTGCTGGAGTCGCAGTTCTACGACCTGACCAACAAGGACTCGACGATCATCGTCGCCAACCTGTCGGACCCGGCGCGCAGCAACACCTGGGTTCAGGACCTCAACCGCAACGCCGAGCCGCACAAGGGCAGCACCTTCATTATCGGCAGTAACGGCGACGACCTGATCCAGGGCGGCAAAGGCAACGACTACCTGGAGGGCGGCGATGGCAACGACACCTTCAGGGATGCCGGCGGCTACAACATCCTGTTGGGCGGCAAGGGCAGCAACACGCTGGACTTGCAGCAGTCGGTGAAAAACTTCGATTTTGCCAACGATGGCGCTGGCACCTTGTACGTGCGCGATGCGAACGGCGGGATTAGCATCACCCGCGATATCGGCAGCATCATCAGTAAAGAACCGGGTTTTCTCTGGGGTTTGCTCAAGGATGACGTGACCCATAGCGTCACCGACAAAGGCTTGCAGGTCGGCAATAACCTGACCCAGTACGCGTCATCGGTGAAGGGCGACGCGGGAGACAATGTCCTCACGGCGCATGCAGCTGGCGACTGGCTGTTTGGCCTGGACGGCAATGATCATCTGATCGGCGGCAAGGGCAATGACGTGTTTGTCGGCGGTGCCGGTAATGACCTGATGGAGTCGGGAGGCGGCAGCAACACCTTCCTGTTCAGTGGCCACTTCGGCAACGACCGGATCCTCGGCTACCAGAGCAGCGACAAGCTGGTCTTCCTCGGCGTCGAAGGCGTGGGGCAAAACTACGACGTACGTGACCACGCCAAAGCGGTTGGCGCCGATACCGTATTGAGCTTCGGTAATGACTCGGTGACGCTGGTCGGGGTTGGGCTCGATCACCTGGCCAGTTCAGGCGTGGTGATCGCCTGACGCCAAAAAGCCCGGCGCGAACCTCGGTTCGCGTCGCAATGCTGTTCACTTAAGCCGATGTTTCAGGCTCATCCGCAGTTGTGGCGAGGGAGCAAGCTCCCTCGCCACAGATACTTCTCAGGCCTCCAGACTTCCTTAAGTGAACAGCATTGCGGTTCGCGTCGGGCTTTTCAGCGTTTATTCATAGTGAATCACGATGCCCTTGAGCTTGCGTCTCTGCTCGGAATGGAGATCCCGGTCCAGCGGAAGCGCGACGCTGACGTAATCCGAAATGGGCAGGGTCATGTCGTAGATCACCACCACCGCATCGCCGCCGATTTTCGCCGCTTCTTCACGCAGTCTCTGCTCGAACTCGCTGACGGGCGGGGCCGGCTGCGTGCGTGTGTGCAGAATCACTTCACCCAACCGCGTGTACGGTCGTGTCGGCGCGGTACGCAGTATTTGCACCGAGTCCGGGGACGTCGCGGTTGTGTGCTGGGCCCCGGCGTATTCGGTGGTGTGTGCGTGGATACTGCTGCACGCACTGAGCCCGAAGACGGCAAGGGCCAGTGCCAGAACTTTGAAGCCGGGCAGGGGAAGCGCGAAGTCCTTATCGCTCAATGGGCGTTGTAGGGGCTGCACGCTGGTAATTCCTTCTGATTGAAAAAGGTGACCTGTCGCTACACGGCAGGCTCAAATACCGGACAAAAGCATTTCCCCGGGATCAGGAAAGCGCCCGTCGACTCTGAAAAGCATAGCCACAATGTTCCGGTGAGCCAGGCGTAAATCAGAATTTTGCGCGTGTGCCCCGGTATTTTTTTGCCATGGCACTAAACCACCGGGCAGGCCATGCGTTTCCAGAGGGCGCCACCTTCGAGCAGTACAGACACCAGGCGCGGTGAACCGAAACAGGAGATTGAACACAGTGAGTAACAGCAAGAGGCAGGCAGTCGTAGCGGCGCTGATGATGTTATCGGCGAGCGCGATAGCTGAGGAGTTGCCTCATAGTTCGATTTTGAACCGGTACGGCGTGACCGCCGATCAACTGCCGACACCCGCACAGGTTGAACAACCCGAGCCTGATCCCGAGAAAAGCCATTTCCAGATTCAGCCGGAACAACCCTGGGTGAAACTGAGCACGGGTAATGGTAAGCAACCGCCCGTGACCGGCAATATCAGCATCGACAACGCGAATGCCCGGGAATACGAGCGCTGCCAAATGATCAGGGGGCAATTGCTGCAACGCGGTGGGCAGGTCATTTCCTGTGATAACAGTATCCGGCGGCAAGACCCTGCATTTCAGATGCCCTAAGGCTTTCGATCATTTTCCGGTGCGGATGGTGGCGACATCGTCCGCCTTGACCTTGATCTTGGCGTCGGAAATGTCCTTGAACTCAATGAAACCGTCTGTGCCTTTGGTTTTCGGCATGTCCTGGGTCAAATATTGGGTGCCGTTCTGCAACGTCACCACCGTTGGCGACGCGCAACCGCCTAATGCCAGCAAGCCTACAATCGCCAAGGGCATGCTCAGAATGCGGATATTCATCAATAAACCTCGCTTACAAAATTCTTTTGATCGTCTCGACGCACAGGTGCGTCATTTCGATACCGACCGTTGTTGGTGTCACTCACTCCAGGAAAGTTCGGTTTATGACGGAAAAAGTCGAAAGCCGAATGATGACGATCAGTTAAGCCGTAACACGAGCCGGACATGGTGACCTTCATTACGCAAAACCGGCCGCCGATCTTTTTCCGTTTGCCAGCACCGGGCTCAGCTGATATCTGTACGCATAACCAGTATCTGCTCGCCATGGCGCTTTCTATTCGTGACAGTCAATCCGCTCGAAGATCCGTTCTATTACCTGAACAACTTCCAACAAGTGCTCGCCTGGCTTGAGCAGCGCTATGCCGATGTGCTGAGCCTGGAAGAGCAGCAATTTATCGTTGATTTTGGCCAGTTGCCGCGCGCCTCTCAGGCACTGCTGGTCAGGATGGTCATGCGCAAGGGCGAGCATTTTCGCCTCGGCAAGTTGCATTACGCCGAAATAGGCGAGATCGCCAGCGCGGCAGAACCCTTGCTGACCCTTGGCTGGGTTGACGAACAGGCGCCACTTTCGATTGAGCAACTGTTCGAGGTGCTACTCAAACCGGAAATCCTTCAGTGCTTCAGCACGGCAATGGAACAACCCAAAGCGAAGAAGTCCGAGTGGCTGGCCGCACTGAGCGAGCAGTTCACCGAGGCGCAGTCCTTCAAGAACTGGTGCCCGACGCTGGATGACCGGTTGTTGAGCCTGACCATCATGGATCTGTGCGATCGGCTGCGGCTGATGTTTTTCGGCAACCTGTATCAGGACTGGTCGGAGTTTGTCCTGGCCGATCTTGGGATCTTTACCTACGAGAAAGTCGAGTTTTGCGCCGAGTCCCGAGGCTTGCGCAGCCGCGACGACGTCGAGGCGTTTCTCTATCTGCACGATTGTCAGCTGCGTTTTGAAACCGGGGAGCCGCTGGAACAGGTCGTCGAACAGATCCAGGCAATGCAAACCGCCAACCCCTGGCTCGAGCGGCGACGCGCCAAGCTGCTGTTTCAGATCGGGCAACACTGCGAGCGCATTGCTGATTTCCCGGCAGCGCTGACGATCTACCGCGAATGTGCGTACCCCGGCGCCAGGTTGCGCTTGATCCGGGTACTGGAACGTTGCGCCGAGTTTCAATTGGCCCTGGAGTTGGCGACCCACGCCGAACACGCGCCGGAGAGCGCCGCCGAGCAACAGCAACTGTTGCGTGTGCTGCCCCGGTTGCGGCGCAAACTCGGCGGCCCGCCGGCGCCTCGGGTCAAGACGCGCGAGGTTGAGCGCCTGGACTTGAGTCTGTCGCGAATCGACCCGGCACTGTCAGTTGAGTTCTACGTCCAGGCTCATCTCGATGAACCCACGGCGCCAGTGCATTACGTCGAAAACAGCCTGATCAACTCGTTGTTCGGGCTGCTCTGCTGGCCGGCGATTTTCGCACCGTTGCCTGGCGCATTTTTTCACCCATTCCAGCGTGGGCCGGTGGACCTGCTCAGCGAGGATTTTCATTCCCGGCGTGCCGATCTGTTCCAGGCGTGCCTGGCAGAGCTGGACGATGGGCGTTATGCCGAGACCATCCGCCAGCGCTTTCGCGCCAAGTCGGGGGTGCAGTCACCCTTCGTGTTTTGGGGCGTGCTGACCGAGGAGCTGCTTGAGCAGGCGCTGGACTGTCTGCCGGCTGAACACCTCAGGCACTGGTTCCATCGACTGTTGCTGGACATCAAGGCCAATCGCGCCGGGATGCCGGACCTGATCCAGTTCTGGCCGCAACACAAGACCTACCGGATGATCGAAGTCAAAGGCCCGGGCGATCGCCTGCAAGACAACCAACTGCGCTGGCTGGAGTTCTGCCACCAGCACCAGATGCCTATCGCTGTCTGTTATGTGCAATGGGTGGAGCACGAGGCGTGAGCTACAGCGTAGCGGTACGTGCGTTGTGTGAGTTCACCGCCAAGGTCGGTGATCTCGACCTGCGCTTCACCCCGTCGCCGACTGCCCTGGAAGGCATCGTCGGTCACCGCACTGTCGCTTCGCGGCGTAGCGAGACCTATCAAAACGAAGTGGCCCTCGAAGGCGAATATCGGCAGTTGACGGTCAGGGGCAGGGCGGACGGTTATGACCCCGGCCAGAACCGCCTTGAGGAAATCAAAACCTACCGTGGCGAACTGGAGCGGATGCCGGCCAACCACCGCCAGTTGCATTGGGCCCAGGCGAAAATCTACGGCTGGTTGATGTGCCAGAAATTGCAGCTGGCCGAGATCAAGCTGGCGCTGGTGTATTTCGATATCGTCAGCGAAAAGGAAACCAGCCTGGTCGAAACCTGGAGCGCGTTTGAACTGGAACGTTTCTTCACGCAGCAGTGCGGGCTGTTCCTGCAGTGGGCCGAGCAGGAAATGGCCCATCGCGAAGCGCGCAATCAGGCCGCGCAGGTACTGGGCTTTGCGTACCCGGACTTCCGCCCGGGGCAACGTCACCTCGCCGAATCGGTGTTCAAGGCAGTCAGCACCGGTCGCTGCCTGATGGCCCAGGCTCCGACCGGCATCGGCAAGACGGTCGGCACGCTGTTCCCGATGCTCAAGGCGTTCGCGCCGCAGCAACTGGACAAGGTGTTCTTCCTCACCGCCAAGACTCCCGGACGCAAACTGGCGCTGGATGCGGCACAGGTGATCGTCGACAACAGCGACGGTTTACCGTTGCGAGTGCTTGAGATGATTGCGCGCGACAAAGCCTGCGAGCACCTGGACAAAGCCTGTCACGGCGAATCCTGTCCGTTGGCGAAAGGTTTTTACGATCGCCTGTCGGCGGCCCGTGAGGCGGCGAGCCGGGTGACCTTGCTCGACCAGGCGGCCCTGCGCGAGATCGCCCTTGAACATCAGGTATGTCCGTATTACCTGAGCCAGGAAATGGCCCGTTGGGCTGACGTGGTGGTTGCCGACTACAACTACTATTTCGACTTCAGTGCGTTGCTGTTCGGTTTGGCCCAGGCCAACCAGTGGAAAGTCGCCGTGCTGGTGGATGAGGCCCACAATCTGGTGGAGCGCGGTCGGCAGATGTACAGCGCCAGCCTTGATCAATTCGCCTTGAATACGCTGCGCAAAAGCGCTCCCGAGGTGCTGAAGAAGAGCTTGCAGCGGGTCAACCGTGAATGGAACGCGCTGCACAAAACACAGATAAGCCCTTATCAGGCTTATGCCAAGGCCCCGGAAAAACTGTTGCAAGCGCTGTCGCTCTGCACGACCGCCATTGGCGATTACCTCAACGATCACCCGCAAGGGTTGGACGCTGCTTTGCAGAGTTTCTATTTCGATGCGCTGCAATTCAGCCGGGTCGCCGAACTGTTCGATGAGCATTTCCTGTTCGACATCAGCAAGCGCGACCTCGGCAACACGCGCAGCCTTTCGCAGCTGTGCCTGCGCAATGTGGTGCCAGCCGGTTTCATCCGCCCGCGCCTGACGGCGGCGCGCAGCACGGTGATGTTTTCCGCGACCTTGAGCCCGCAGCGTTATTACGCCGACCTGCTCGGGTTGCCGGCTACCACGGTGTGGATCGACGTTGAGTCGCCGTTCAACGCCGAGCAACTCAAGGTGCAGATTGTCAGCCGGATCTCCACCCGATTCGTGCACCGGCAGGCCTCGCTTGCGCCGATTGTCGAGTTGATGGCCCGACAGTTCATTGAGCGTCCCGGCAATTACCTGGCGTTTTTCAGCAGCTTTGATTATCTGCAACAGGTGGCGCAGCTGTTTGCCGAGACTTGGCCGCAGATCAACCTGTGGTCACAGTCACGCGGCATGGACGAAGCCCGGCGTCAGGCATTTCTGGAGCAGTTCACACCCACCAGCCAGGGCATCGGTTTTGCGGTGTTGGGCGGGGCGTTCGGCGAAGGTATCGACTTGCCGGGCTCACGCTTGATCGGTGCGTTCATCGCGACGCTGGGGCTGGCGCAACTGAACCCGGTCAACGAGCAGCTGAAACAGCGCATGGCGGCGATCTTTGGTGCGGGTTACGACTACACCTACCTGTTTCCCGGTGTGCAAAAGGTGGTGCAAGCCGCCGGGCGGGTGATTCGTACCCAGCAGGATCAAGGCGTGGTGATGCTGATCGATGACCGCTTTGGCGAAAGCAAGGTCCAGCAGTTGTTGCCGCGCTGGTGGTCGGTCAGCGGGCGCGCGTGAGACGCGCCGCCGCCGTCAATGCATGCCGACTGTCCGGTCGGCCCGGCGCGAGTTCTGAACACTGCGTGCCTGGTGCACCATGCTGACCAGCTCCGCGGCAAAACGGTGGCAGTCGCCCGGCCAACGTGCGGTCAACAGGTTGCCGTCATGCACGATAAATCCGTATTGCGGGTTTTCTGTCGAATCACGTTGCGAGAATCTTGGCCCCGGCAAGAAGTCATGGACGCTGGCCAATGCCGCGGTGACTTCGGCCTGCACCGTTTGCGAATAGGTGCGGTAGTAGCGGCCGAGCCATGGTGCGGTGATCCACCAGGCGGGCAGCTCCATAGTGTTGGCCAGCAGCGCGGTCACCTTGCGCCCGTGCAGCACCGAAAGGACGTTATCGGTATCCCGCGTGCGGGCCAGCAGCAATACGCCATGGCAGACCGCCGCGACCGGTTTCTGTGCATCAAAGAAGTGCCGGACAATCCGCCGGGCGTCTTCGGATTCGAGCAAACTGCACATGCCCTTGGCGTGGCCGCCCGGGATCACCAGCCCCTCGTACTGCTCGGGGTCTACTTCGGCGTAGGCCATGGGTGATTTGAAACCTTCGTCGGCGGTCATGGCCGCGTAACACTGAAGATCTTCCTTGCGGGTCATCAGCAGCGAGTTCAGTGGCCCGAAACCGATGTCCACCAGTCGTGCGTCGGCGTAGGCCGGCAAGCCTTTTGGTGTCGCAAAGCACACCTCGATTCCGGCGTCATGCAACGCCTGCCAAGGCACGCTGCTTTCAGTGGGGTCGTAGTCAGCCTGAGGTAACAGGAAAAGCAGCATGCTCAAAGCCTCGAGTCGTCAGCGCTGGGGATCGTCTATTGCTCTGAGTCTGGACGCAGGGACTGGACTTCGCCAGCCGTTGCCTGCCGATTTGATGCAGTCAGCGGCTCAAGCCTCAGTGAACCGAAACTTGAACAGCGTGCACGGGTAGCCGTCGACGGGAAGCTGATGAAGAGTGAACTGACCCTGGGTCAGCTCGGGGATGATTTTTGACCAGAACGCCTGCGCCGGCTGATTGGCGTCGATATGAAAAATCTGCCACTGACCGGGAAGCTGCTGGAGCAGGGCAGACACCACAAACCTGCCGACGCCGCGCCCGCGATAGCGGCGGCTGACGAAGAGATAACCGATGTTGTACTGCACGTCGTCGAAACGAACTGCATCGTCAACCGTCACGAACCCGGCGATATCTCCGTCAACCTTGATCAGGAACGCTTGCGTCGCAGGCTTTCGCCAGTAGTCCAGCATGGGCTGAAGGGGGAAGAATCCATGGGCGCCAATCTTCAGCGGCAGCCACTCGCTGAAGTCATACAGATAGAACTGCATCAGGTTTTCGATGCAGTCCAGTTCATCCCGTTGTGCGCGGTGCAGTTCGATCGCGGCCATTGCCCGAAGCTCCAGACGATTCGATGACGATGGCGATTAACCTAGCACCTCACGCAAACGATGCCACAACATGCCCAGTGCCAGCAGCGGTGTACGCAATGCACGGCCACCCGGAAAGGTCATGTGCGGCACTGCGCTGAAGACGTCCAGGCCGTGGCTGTGTCCGGCATGAATCGCTTCGGCCAGCAATCGCGCGGTCCAGTGTGTGACGTTGAGGCCATGACCGGAATAGCCTTGGGCATAAAACACGTTCGGGTACTGCGACAACCGCCCGACCTGGGGGAAACGATTGGCGGTGATGCCGATCCTGCCGCCCCATTGATAGTCGATGCGCACATCGGTCAGCTGCGGGAACACCTTGAGCATTTTCGGGCGCATGTAGGCGGCGATGTCCGCTGGATCGCGCCCGGAATAATGGCAGGCGCCGCCGAACAGCAGGCGCCGGTCTGCTGATAATCGGTAATAGTCGAGTCCGACTTTCTGGTCGCACAGCGCCAGGTTCTGCGGGATCAATTCGGCGGCAGCCTGCGCTGACAATGGCTCGGTCGCGATGATGTAACTGCCCGCCGGCAGCACCTTGCCGCTGAGCCGTGGTTCCAGATCCTCCAGGTGCGCGTTGCAGCCCAGCACCAGACTCCCGGCGCGCACCGTGCCGCCTGCGCAGCGAACCTGCACGGTGCTGCCATGGATGATCTCCAGCGCCGGGCTTTGCTCGAAAACCCGCACCCCCAGCGACTCGGCGACCCGAGCCTCGCCGAGCACCAGGTTGAGCGGGTGCAGATGGCCGGAGCCCATGTCCACCAGTCCGCCTGCGTACACACCGGAGTTCACCACCTGGCGCATGTCCTCGGGCCTGACGAGCCGGGTTGCATGGGCATAACCCTGGGTGCTGAGGGTTTCTTGCTCCAGCTGAAACGCGGCAAACTGCGCGGGTGTATTGGCCAGTTCGCAGAAGCCCCAGCGCAGGTCGCAGTCGATGCCATGCTCGCGGATGCGATTGCCCACCACCTCGACCGATTCGATGCCAGCGCGCTCCAGATAGCGCACGCCTTCCTGGCCGACATAACGGGCAAAACCCGAAACGTCGTGGCCAATGCCGCGGATCAACTGCCCGCCATTGCGGCCGCTGGCACCCCAGCCGATCCGCCGCCCCTCCAGCAGAATCACCGAGAGTCCGCGCTGGGCCAGCTCAATCGCGGTGTTGACGCCGGTAAAGCCGCCGCCAATCACGCAGACGTCGGCTTGCAGATCCGACGTCAGCGTCGGGTGTTGCACCATCGCATTGGCCGAGGCGTTGTAATAGGAGCGGGCGTGTTCCGCCGACAGGTTTATAGCGATCTGATTCATTTGTTGGACTTCACTTTGCTCCAGGAGCGGGTCATCACGCGCATGATTTCCGCTGTCGGTGTGGTCGAGATGTACAGCTTGTCCAGCACCGCCTGGGAGGGGTAAACCTCTGGATTGTTCACCAGTTCCGCGTCCATGAACTGCTTGGCCGCAGGGTTGGGGTTGGCGTAACCGACGGTGGCGCTGACCTTGGCGATCACTTCCGGCTCGAGCAGGTAGTTGATGAATTCGTGGGCTTGTTTGGCGTTACCGGCGTCGGCGGGCACGGCCAGCAAGTCGAACCACAGGTTGCCGCCTTCCTTGGGAATCGCGTAGGCGATGTTCACGCCGTTCTTCGCTTCCTTGGCGCGGTTTGCCGCCTGGAACACGTCCCCCGAGTAGCCGAAGGCGATGCAGATATCGCCGTTGGCCAAGTCCGACACGTACTTGGAGGAGTGGAAGTAGGTGATGTATGGGCGGATGGTCAGCAGCTTGGCTTCGGCTTTCTTGTAGTCTTCGACATTCGAGCTGAGTGGGTCCATACCCATGTAGTTGAGCACCGCCGGGAATACTTCGTCGGGCGAATCCATCATCGACACGCCACACTGGCTGAGCTTTTTCAGGTTTTCCGGTTCAAACAGCACGGCCCAGGAGTCGATGTGATCGACACCCAGCACTTTTTTGACCTTGTCGACGTTGTAGCCGATGCCGTTGGTGCCCCACAGGTACGGTACCGAATGCGCGTTACCTGGGTCGTTCTTCTCCAGCAGTGCCAGCAATTTAGGGTCGAGGTTTTTCCAGTTCGGCAGCTGCGAGCGGTCCAGTTTGAGGAACGCGCCGGCTTTGACCTGACGCGCCAGGAAATGGTTGGAAGGCACCACCACGTCATACCCGGTACGCCCGGCGAGCAGTTTGCCTTCCAGGGTTTCATTGGAGTCGAATACGTCGTAGATGACCTTGATACCGGTTTTCGCCTGGAAGTCGGCGAGGGTGGTCGTACCGATATAGTCGGTCCAGTTGTACACACTGACGCTCGGCTGCGCTTGCACGCCGAGGCTGCAGAACAGCGCGAGCGCTGCGGGAACAACTGATTTCAATAGACGCATTTCGACACCCCTTTGAATGATTGTTTTCGATGTTCTGGATTTGTTAGTTCCGCCCTCCGGGCCAATGCCAGGCACAGCCCGCTCCCACAGGTTTCATGCCCTGACTGAGTGACATTGGCCTGTGGGCGGGACCGATCAGCGCTGCGGGTTAAACACTCAGCAACAGGAACTCGCGCTCCCAGGAACTGATCACCCGTTTGAAGTTTTCGTGCTCGGCGCGCTTGACCGCGACGTAGCCGCGGACGAACTTGGCCCCCAGGTAACGCTCGATGGTCGGGCAGTCTTCCATGTGCGCCAGTGCATCCTCGATGGTGATCGGCAGGCGCAGGTTGCGTCGCTCATAGGCGCGGCCCTGCACCGGGGCGCTCGGTTCGATGCGCTCGATCATGCCGAGGTATCCGCACAACAGGCTGGCAGCGATGGCCAGGTACGGGTTGGCATCGGCGCCCGGTAAACGGTTTTCCACGCGCATGGCCTCGGGACCGGAAGTCGGTACGCGCAACCCCACGGTGCGGTTTTCTTCACCCCACTCGACGTTCACCGGTGCCGAGGTGTCCGGCAGGAAGCGGCGGAACGAGTTGACGTTGGGTGCGAACATTGGCAGCAGTTTCGGAATGTACTTTTGCAGGCCGCCGATGTGGTGCAGGAACAGCTCGCTCATCTGCCCGTCGTCTGTGGCGAAGATCGGCTTGCCGGTGGCGATGTCGACCACGCTCTGGTGCAGGTGCATGGCGCTGCCCGGTTCGTCGCCGATCGGCTTGGCCATAAAGGTCGCGGTGACGTTATGCTTGAGCGCCGCTTCGCGCAGGGTGCGCTTGAACACAGTGATCTGGTCGGCCAGATCCAGCGCATCGCCGTGACGGAAGTTGATTTCCATCTGCGCCGGGCCGTCTTCGTGGATCAGCGTGTCGAGGTCCAGACCTTGCAGTTCGCACCAGTCGTAGACGTCTTCGAACAGCGGATCGAATTCGTTGGCCGCATCGATGGAAAACGATTGGCGACCGCTTTCGGCGCGGCCCGAACGACCCAATGGCGCCTTGAGCGGCAAGTCCGGATCTTCGCAGCGCTGGGTCAGGTAGAACTCCATTTCCGGCGCCACGATCGGCTGCCAGCCCTTGTCGGCATAGAGCTTGAGGACTTTCTTCAAAACGTTGCGCGGCGACAGTTCGATCGGATTGCCGAGCTTGTCGAAAGTGTCGTGAATCACGATGGCGGTCGGCTCGATGGCCCACGGCACCACGTAAATCGCTGAAGAATCCGGCCGACAAACCATGTCGATATCGGCAGGGTCGAGCAGGTCGTAGTAAATGTCGTCGTCGACAAAGTCCCCGGTTACCGTTTGCAACAGCACACTTTCCGGCAGGCGCATGCCTCGCTCATGCAGGAACTTGTTGGTGGGCGCTATCTTGCCGCGAGCGATACCGGTCAGGTCACTGACCACGCATTCGACTTCGGTAATCTTGTGTTCTTTCAGCCATGAGGACAGCTGATCGAAAGGGGCATTCATAAAGACCTCGTTGTTGGTTTTATCAGCGCCAGAGTCGGTCTCTGCATCTCGTACAAGTGGCGAGAGACTTTCCCTGTAGCGCGTTGACGACTATCTTGGTCGACGCGTTTCGTTCCATCTATCCACTTTAAGCAGAACCAAAACGCACCAAAAAAGTGCGCACAGGTCATTCCATGACAGAGTCAAACCCCTTGCACGTGCAGGCTTTCAACACCGCTGATGTCGCCGAACAGATCCGCGCGACGCCTGGGTGGGTGCAGCACTATCAGCAGATGTCGCCCGGGCATTTCGCAGGCCTGGTGCGTTATCTGGACCTGCAAGGCGTGGAGATTTACGAGGAGTGCATGAACACCCGCGTCGAGCAGAATTTCAGCGCGCCGCCGGGCTCGCTGGCGTTCTGTTTCGATCGCAGTGACAACGCGCTGTATGTGCTGAACGGCGAAAGTCGCAACATCTGGATCACGCCAGAGAACTATCAGGAAGTGGCCGTGGTGTTCGGCCCGGAATTCGTTCAGCGCAATGGATTGAATGTAGAGCGGCTGGAAGGCCTGTTCATGGCGCCGCTCAACTCGCAGCAGAACGCATTGTTCAGCCGCTGGCTGAGCGGCACCCTGACCCGGCTGTCGCACACCATCGATCCGCCAAGCAAGGACGCGCTGACTCAACAGCTGCTGGACGACTGCCTGTTTATTCTCGACAACGCCTGCGTGTGCCTGGACCAGGGCGCGTTGCAGCGCCGGACAGGGGAGCGAGCGATCATGAAACGGATCGGTGAATGGGCGGCGGATACGCCGGAAGAGAACCTCAATTTGCTGGAGCTTTCCCAGGTCGCCGAAGTCTCGCTGCGCCAGCTGCAACACGCATTCAAGACCTACACCGGCATGGCGCCGACGCAATGGCTGCGCCTGCGCCGGCTCAACAGCGCCCGTCGCGAATTGCTCAGCCGCACCGCGACCGACACCACGGTGGCCGAAGTGGCGATGAACTGGTCGTTCTGGCACCTTGGGCGGTTTTCCAGCAGCTACCGGGCGCTGTTCAAGGAATTACCGAGTGACACCTTGAAGCGCGCTTGCGCCACTCAGCCGAATGCGCGCCTGCGCCGTTAAAATGTCGGCGGGGTAATCACCCATATCACCACTGCATCGACGTCGCCGGGGTTGCCATAACGGTGGGGTTCCTGGCTGGAAAAACTGAAGCTGTCGCCTTCGTTGAGCTGGAAATGACGTTCTGCGACCCACAACTCGAAAGTGCCCGACAGCAGATAACCGGCTTCTTCGCCTTCGTGGCTGTAGCTGTGCTGGCTGTAGGTGCCTGGCGGGAAGCGTGAGTGGAGCATTTCCAGCTGACGGTTGGGTTGCGGGGTCAGCAGTTGGTCGACGATGCCGTCTTCGTAATGCACGCTCATGCGGCTGTTCTTGCGCACCACGTAACCGTGGTCTTCGGGCGCGGTGTTGGCTTCGCTGGCGAAGAACCACTGGATGGTCACGCCCAGGCTTCGGGCGATGTTGAACAGCGCGGGAATCGACGGGTAGGCGAGGTTGCGTTCGAGCTGGCTGATGTAGCCTGCCGTCAACTCACTCATGTGCGCCAGCTCCGCCAGGGTCATGCCCCGACGTTTGCGCAGGCCGCGAATCCGCGTGCCGAGAAAATGCGGTTCGGCGCTGCCGGTTGCGGGCTGTGTCGTGCTGTTGTTGCTCATGGTGAGTTCCGAACCGGGCTGATGAGCGCAATCGCTGTGGGAGCAAGCACGCTCCCACAGGTTTACGGACCCGGAGTATAAACAGCCTCAAAGCTCCCAGGCGACTTTCAAGCCTTCATAAATCGCTTCTTCCGCGGTGCGCGGGGCCAGACAGTCGCCGATCCGCCGAAACTCCACCAGACCTTGCAGCTCGAGACCCAAGGTGTCCACCGGCTGATGGCCCTGACACAGCACCAGCGTATCGACGTTTTCGAAGAGCATCGGTTCGCCACTGGCGGTGTGTTGCAAGTAGACGGTGTTGTCGTCGCAACCGTAAAGCCGCGCATAAGGCGTGATCGGGATGCCCAGCTTATGCAGTTCGCCGGCCAGTTGATCGCGCACGTACAGCGGCAGGTTTTCCCCGCAATGAGTGCCGTTGACCGCCAGTTGCACCTGATGCCCGGCGCGCACCAGGCGTTCGGCAATGCCGGGGCCGATCCAGTCGCAGCGCCAGTCGACCACCACCACTGAACGGCCAATCTGCACCTCATCGCGCAGCACCTGCCAGGCGTCCACCACCTGCAACTCACCGCCACGTTCGAACGCCGGCCAGTAGGGCTCGGCGCCGGTGGCGACGATCACCATGTCCGGCCGTTCGCGCGCAACCAACGCCCGGTCAACGCGGGTATTGCGCACCACGCGCACGCCGGCCAGTTCCATCTCGCGCTGGAGGTTGGTGCTGGCACCGCCGAACTCGCTGCGCCGTGGCAACAGTTGCGCCAGCAGCACTTGCCCACCGAGTTGCGAACTGGCCTCGTAGAGCGTCACCTCATGCCCGCGTTGTGCAGCCACCGCCGCGGCTTTCATTCCGGCCGGACCACCGCCGGCAATCATGATGCGTTTGCGCTGAGTGGTCGCTTGCCGCTGGCCGAACAGCAACTCGCGACCGGTTTCCGGGTGCTGGATACAGGAAATCGGCAGACCTTTGTGGAAATGCCCGATACATGCCTGATTGCAGGCGATGCAGGCCCGCACATCTTCGGCGCGCCCGGCGTCGGTCTTGTTGGGCATTTGTGGGTCGCAAATCAGCGCACGGGTCATGCCGCACACATCGGCCTGGCCACGCGCCAGAATCAGTTCGGCTTCCTGTGGCTGGTTAATGCGCCCGGTGACAAACAACGGAATGCTCAGGCTGGCCTTGAAGGTTCCGGCTTCCTTGGCCAGGTAGGCGGCTTCGATCGCCATCGGCGGCACGATATGCACCGCGCCACCCAACGACGCCGAGGTGCCGGCGACGATGTGCACGTAATCCAGCTGCGCTTGCAGCGATTGGACGGCTTGCAACGACTCGTCTTCAGTGAGCCCCTCCGGGTCGCGCTCATCGGCGGAAATGCGCAAGCCGATGATGAACTGCTCGTCGGTGTTGGCGCGCACGGCGGCGATCACTTCGCGCAAAAAGCGCAGGCGCTGTTGCAGGTCACCGTTGTAGTCGTCGGTGCGGCGGTTGACCCGTGGGTTGATGAATTGCGCCGGCAGGTAACCATGGCTGGCGACCACTTCGACACCGTCCAGCCCGGCCTGATACAGGCGCCTGGCAGCGGCACCATAACCGGCGACGATCTCGTCGATCATCGCCTGATCAAGCGCGCGCGGCATCACCCGAAAACGCTCGTTGGGTACTGCCGAAGGCGAATAGGCAACCGCCAGCAGGCCATCGCTGGACTCCATGATCTCGCGTCCCGGATGGAAGATCTGCGAGAGCACCACGGTGCCGTGGGCGTGGCAGCTTTGCGCAAGTTTCCGGTAGCCCTCGATACAGGCGTCGTCGGTCGCCATCAGCACATGCGAGGTGTAGCGCGCACTGTCATGCACACCGGCCACTTGCAACACGATCAACCCGACACCGCCTTCGGCGCGCGCCTTGTGATAGGCGATCAGTTGTTCGTTGACCAGGTTGTCGGTGGGCATCGAGGTGTCATGCCCGCTGGACATGATGCGGTTTTTCAGGCGTTTGCCACGAATCTGCAAGGGTTCGAACAGATGCGCAAAGGCTGGGGTCGAGGTCGGCATGGTACGGGTACTCCAGGCGGGCTGAAGCCGAAAGGCCGGGTTTTCGGCGTTGTTATTATTGCCCTATAGAAATTTACCGCCAGTAAAAAATCAACTTGTTTTTTTACTAATGCTTGCAGTAGCTTGTTTTGGCGCCCACTCCTGGGGCGAACCTCACCACAATAAAAAATGGGTCATGCCGGCATTGCCTGAGTGACACCTGCACGAGGAACCACTGATGAAATCGAACACGCTCAAGCACGGTTTTTATCCCTTGTTGTTGACCCTGGCCATTGGCCTTGGCAACGCTCAGGCAGCACCGGAGATGGTGGTGGTAGGTTACGGCGGAGCCGGACAAAAAGCCCAGGATGTGGCGTTCTTCCAACCCTTCAGCACGGCGGATCGGAGCACGCTGATCCAGAGCGAATACAACGGCGAAATGGCCCGGATCAAAGTGATGGTCGACACCGGTAACGTCGATTGGGACGTGGTGCAGATCGAAGGCCCGGACCTGATGCGCGGCTGCGACGAAGGCATGTACGAACGCCTGGACTGGAAGACGCTGGGACACGCCGAGCAGTTGATCCCCGAGGCTGCGCAGGAATGCGGTTCCGCGGCGCTGGTGTGGAGCGTGGCGATTGCCTACGACACCCAGAAGCTGGCGCAGGCCCCGACCTCATGGGCCGACTTCTGGGATGTGCAGAAATTTCCCGGCAAACGCGGGCTGCGCAAACGTGCGGTGTACAACCTGGAGTTCGCCTTGCTGGCGGACGGGGTGAAAGTCGAGGACGTGTACAAGGTGCTGAGCACCCCGCAAGGCGTCGACCGGGCGTTCGCCAAGCTCACTGAACTCAAGCCGCATATCCAGTGGTGGGAAGCCGGCGCGCAACCGGCGCAATGGTTGACCGCCGGCGATGTGGTGATGACCTCGACCTACAGCGGGCGCGTGGCTGCTGCCGCACAAAACGGTAGTCACCTCGGGCTGGTCTGGCCGGGGAGCCTGTACGGCATGGACTACTGGGCGATCATAAAGGGCTCCAGACACGTCGATCAGGCCAAGCGTTTTATCGCCTTCGCCAATCAGCCGGATGCCCAGGTCAAGTACGTCGAGCAGATTCCCTACGGTCCGACCAATACCCAGGCCGCAGCGCGACTGGACAGCAAACTCGCGCAATGGGTGCCCACCGCACCGCAGAATCTTGCGGGCGCGCTGTCGATGAACGTGGCGTTCTGGGTCGATCACGGCGAGGAACTTGAAGAGCGCTTCAACGCCTGGGCCAGCAAGTAATTGCAACGGGGTGACTAACCGAGCCGTGCGGGAAAACCCGGGATCTGACGCTGGAGACTTTTGTCGCTCTTGCTGTACAGTCGTTTAGCTCGCGGTCTTCCCGACCGTGGCCCCAACGATTGATCCAGGAGAATGTCGCGCATGAGTCAGGAAGCCCGTTTTTCCCGCATGGAGCCGGAGTTGCGCAAGGCCAATCTGATCGAGGCGACGCTGGTGTGCCTCAAGCGGCATG
Source organism: Pseudomonas sp. FW306-02-D09B (assembly GCF_058782685.1). NCBI lineage: Bacteria > Pseudomonadati > Pseudomonadota > Gammaproteobacteria > Pseudomonadales > Pseudomonadaceae > Pseudomonas > Pseudomonas sp. FW306-02-D09B. Next base: position 601,937 of record NZ_JBYSXY010000001.1, on the reverse strand, counting down.
GCTTCCAGGGCGCATCAATCCGCAAGATTTCCGCCGAGGCCGGGGTTTCGGTCGGGCTGATCAGCCATCACTATTCGGGCAAGGACGAACTGGTGGCCGAAGCCTACATGTCGATCACCGGACGAGTCATGAGCCTGCTGCGCGAGGCCATGGAACAGGCTGCACCGAATGCCCGCGAGCGTTTGTCGGCGTTCTTCCGCGGCTCGTTTTCCGCCGAGATATTGGACCCGCAACTGCTGGACGCCTGGCTGGCGTTCTGGGGCGCGGTCAAGACCGCAGAGGCAATCAACCAGGCGCACGATCAATCCTATGGCGAGTACCGCGGCGTACTGCGCAAGGTGCTGATGGAGTTGGCGCAGGAGGAGGGCTGGGAACACTTCGACGCCGATCTTGCGGCCATCAGCCTCAGTGCCTTGCTCGACGGCTTGTGGCTGGAGTCGGGACTCAACCCGGGGACCTTTACCCCGGAGCAGGGCATGCAGATTTGCGAAGCCTGGGTCGACGGTTTACAGGCCGGTGGGCGCCAGCGTTTTTGCTTGCAGACGACTGACTGTTGATCGCCTGTTCAGCAATGGATACTCTCTGGCGCCGGTGCAGGAAAAAAACTCTAATAAGAAACACGCCTTCGGGCATACGCAGGACTCCAAGCGATGGCTCCTCGGGTACTGATCGTCGATGACGATCCGCTGATTCGCGAACTGCTGCACGCCTACCTGTCCCAGGAAGGTTATGAGGTGCATTGCGCCGCCACGGCGGAACTCGCCGAAACCTTTCTGGCGAGCCAGACGGTCGATCTGGTGATGCTCGATATTCGCTTGCCGGGCAAGGACGGCCTGACCCTGACCCGGGAGCTGCGGGTCCGTTCGGAAGTCGGGATCATTCTGATCACCGGGCGCAACGATGAAATCGACCGTATCGTCGGCCTTGAATGCGGCGCCGATGACTATGTGATCAAACCCCTTAATCCACGTGAACTGGTGTCCCGGGCAAAAAACCTGGTGCGCCGGGTTCGTCATGCCCAGACGCCGCAACCGATTGCAGCGATCCCTCGGCCGGTAAAGCAGTTCGCCGCCTGGGCGCTGGACACCGACCGCCGACGACTGATCGACCACGCCGGCAGCGAAACTATGCTGACCCATGGCGAGTACCAGTTGCTCAGCGTGTTCCTGCGCAACAGCGGCCACACCTTGAGCCGTGACCAATTGATGGACCAGATCCGCAACCGCGAGTGGGTGCCTAACGATCGTTCCATCGATGTGCTGGTCGGGCGCTTGCGGCGCAAGTTGAACGACGATCCGGCCGAGCCGCAATTGATCATCACCATCCACGGCGCCGGTTACCTGTTCACCGCCAGCGTCGCGGCCTGAGCCATATGTTGCGGCTGTTTTGGCTGATGTTGGCAATGGTGGCCAACAGCGCGATAGCGGCGGAAAAGGTTCGCTACTGCGATTATCCGGTGTACCCGCCAATCTCCTGGAGCGACGGCAAACAGGTCCGCGGCCTGGCCCCCAGCGTGGTGAAAAACCTTTTCGGGCAACTGGGCTACGAGGTCGAGATCGTCGTGCTGGGCAACTGGAAACGCTGCCTGCTGGACGCTGCCGAGGGCCGGGTCGACGTGGTGCTGGCCTACAGCACTGTGCAACGCGAGCAGAGCATGGTTTTTTCGACGGTGCCGGTGTTGCGCGAAGAGGTCGCGCTGTTCACCAATCGTCAGCATCCGGTGAAGTTCGAACGCCTGGAGGACTTGGCCAATTACCGTGGAGGGCTGTTGTTCGGTGAAAGCTACGGCGTGGATTTCGATCGCTTGGTCGGCCAACACCAGAACATCGAATGGGTGTCCGACAGTAGCCAGAACTTCGGCAAACTGATTCGCGGGCGCATCGACTTCATCACATCGGAACGGCGCACCGGGCAGTTGTACGTCGAAAACCTGCCAGGGGCGCAAGACATCGTGGCCTTGCCTAACGCCTTGAGCGTGGATTATCTGCGGGTTGCGGTGTCACGCCGTTCTCCGCTGGCCAGCCGCATGCCGGACATCGATGCGCAGTTGAAGCGCATGGTCGATGCCGGGGAAATCGACCGTTGGCTGAACGAAAGTGAAGTCACCTATCGCGACATGATCAACCTGCCGGCAGATGCGCAATGATCCGCGCACGGCCCGGCGGATTGTTGCGGCGCCTGCTGCTGTTCATTCTGTTGTTCAGCCTGTGCTTCACCGTACTGGCAAGCACCGTGCAACTGTATTTCGAGTACCGCCGCGAGATGCGTGACATCGACTCGCGCATGGAACTGATTCGCGCCGGTTACCTGGCCAGCCTGGAGCGCAGCCTCTGGGACCTGAACCAGGAACAGTTGAATGTGCAACTGCGCGGCCTGGTGGACTTTTCCGACGTGGCTCGGGTTCGTCTGACCAGCCCGGACTTCGATCTGCTGCAAGGCAACCAGGCCCCGATCGGACCGTTGCGCGTCGAGCGCTTTGAACTGGACTATCAACCGCCGGCAGGTCCCGTGCGGCATCTGGGGCAATTGGAAGTCAGCACTGATTTGGGCGCGGTGCATCAGCGGCTGTTCGCCACCGGTTTGACCAGTCTGTTGTGGATGAGCGTGTTTCTCTGCGGGCTGGCGGTGGCCCTGTCGGGACTGTTTTACCGTCTGGTCACGCGGCACCTGCAAGTCATGGCCGGGTTTGCCCGACGTATTGCCGCCGGTGACTGGCATGAGCCTTTGCACCTGGACAAGAGCCGTGGCGTCAACGAAGACGAAATCGACACGGTGGCCCATGCGCTGGACGATATGCGCCGGGCGATCCTCAGTGACATTGAGCGGCGCGAAACCGATCGCCTGGCGTTGCAGGATAACCGCGATGAACTGCTGAGAATGGTCGAGCGCCGTACCGCCAGCCTGATGCGTGCCAAGGACGAAGCCGAGGCGGCCAACCTCGCCAAGTCGCGGTTTCTGGCAACCATGAGCCACGAACTGCGTACACCGCTCAATGGCATCCTCGGCATGGCCGAGTTGCTGCGCGGTGCAAGTCTTGGCGAGCGCGACGGCAAACGTCTGGATGCGCTGTACAAGGCCGGCGAAGGGTTGCTGACGATTCTCAACGAAGTGCTGTATTTCGCCCGGTTGGAAGAGGGCGAAACCCACCCGGAACCGGTCGACTTCTCGATCCGGCACTTGCTCGATGAGGTGCTGACGCTGTTGGAACCGCGCGCGCTGAGCAACGACACGACACTGCACTGCCGGATCGATCCGCAGGTCGCCGACCGGCAGCACGGCGCCGAGCAGTTCTTGCGTCAGGTGTTGAGCAACCTGCTGGCCAACGCGATCAAGTTCACCGAAGGCGGGCGGGTCAGCGTCGAGGTGACGTTGCTGGCGCAAGATTCGGGGCAAACCGGCCAACGGCTGCGGCTGAGCGTGACCGACAACGGCATCGGCATTGCCCCGGCGATGCAGGCAAAGATTTTCGAACGCTTCACTCAGGCCAGCGAAGAAGTGGCGCAACGGTTTGGCGGTACCGGACTCGGCCTGGCCATCAGCAAACATTTGGTGGAGCAACTCGGCGGACGGATCGGTGTTCAGAGCGAGATAGGGCAGGGTAGCTGTTTCTGGTTCGAGCTGACGTTGCAACCGGCCACTGGCATGAGCAATGTGGTGTCGAGCAGCGCAGCGGGTCACGTGCTGAACGTTCTGGTGGTCGAGGACGTGGCGCTGAACCGCGAAGTGGTCAGCGGTTTGCTGCAACGCGACGGGCACCAGGTCTGGCTCGCCGAAGAGGCCGAGCAAGCACTGACGCAATGCGCGAGCCAGACCTTCGATTTGATCCTGCTCGACGTACACCTTCCGGGTATCAGCGGCGTCGAGTTGTGCAAACTGATCCGCAGCAGCGCCGGTCCGAACCGCCACAGCCGGATTTTCGCCCTGACTGCCAGTGTGCAACCAGCCCTGGTGCGCGGCTATCTGGATGCCGGCATGGACGGCATTCTCGCCAAACCCTTGAAGCTCGAAAACCTGCGGCAGGCGCTGGCCGGGCAGTCGCCAACTCCCGAGCCGCAACCCAATGACGAGGCAATGGATTGGCCACTGTTACAGACTCACCGGACCTTGCTCGGTGAGCAGAAGGTTCAGGGCTTGCTCGCGGTGTTACGCCATTCGATCACTCAGCATCAAGAGGCGTTAACGGAGGCCATCGAGGCCGACGATTGCACCGAAGTCGCCCACCTGGCGCATCGCTTGGCTGGCAGTAGCGACTCATTGGGCTTTCGCGCACTGGCCAATGTGCTGCGCTTGTTGGAAGGGGCGGCGCTGGTCAACGATGAGTCAGCGTTGCGGGCGTTGGCGCCGCAGGTGCATGAGCAATTGCAGCATTCGCAACAGACGCTGGCCGAGCTGTTGAACGCCTGACATACAAGATCGTTACGACTTTTTACATCTTTGATCTTTACGTTCAACGCAAACTTACACGGGTTTCCAATAATCGACACAACCGCCGTCAGCGCGGTCTTCGAAGCTTATTGGAGATAATAATAATGAACTGCCGTAAAGCTGATCCTTCCCAGCGCCATGACGTCCTGTCATCCGCCGCGCACCTCGCCGACTACTGAGGTGCCGACATGAGCGAAACTATCGAACGTAAAGGCATACACCTGACCCGCGCCCTGAAAAGCCGGCACATATTCATGCTCTCGCTGGGCGGCGTGATCGGCACCGGGCTGTTCATGGGCTCTGGCGTGACCATTAATCAGGGCGGTCCGGTGGGAGCTATTCTGGCCTACCTGATCGCCGGCTTCCTGATGTACCTGGTGATGGTCTGCCTCGGTGAATTGTCGGTACAGATGCCGGTGTCCGGTTCGTTCCAGACCCATGCCACCAAGTTCATCGGCCCGGCCACCGGGTTCATGATCGGCTGGGTGTACTGGATGAGCTGGGCGTCCACTGTCGGCCTGGAGTTCACCGCAGCCGGGATGTTGATGGTGCGCTGGTTCCCGACAGTGCCGATCTGGTACTGGTCGGCACTGTTCGTGGTCGTGCTGTTCGGCCTGAACGCTTTGGCGACCCGTGCTTTCGGTGAAGCGGAATACTGGTTCTCCGGGATCAAGGTTGCGGCGATTCTCGGTTTCATCGTAGTCGGCGTCCTGGTGATCTTCGGCGCGATCCCGCTGACCAGCGGCGCGCCGGCACCGATGATGAGCAACCTGATCGGCGACTCGTTGTTCCCCAACGGCTTGCCCGCAGTGTTCGCGGTGATGATGACTGTGGTCTACGCGTTCCAGGGTTGCGAAATCATGGGCGTGGCTGCCGGCGAAACCGATCAGCCGGAAAAAAGCATCCCGCGCGCCGTGCGCAACGTGGTGTTCCGCGTGCTGATTTTCTACGTGCTGGCGATCGTAGTGCTGTCAGCCATCGTGCCATGGCAGCAGGCTGGGTTGATGGAGAGCCCGTTCGTGCAGGTGTTCGACATGGTTGGTATTCCTTACGCTGCCGACTTGATGAACTTCGTGATCCTCACGGCAATTCTGTCGGTTGGTAACTCCGGCCTGTACGCTTCGACGCGGATTCTATGGGCCATGTCGAAGACCGGCATGGCGCCGAAGAGCCTGTCGCCGTTGAGCAAACGCGGCGTGCCATTGCGGGCGCTGAGTATCACCTTGTGCTTCGCGCTGGTGTCGCTGATGACCAGCTTCATCGCTGCCGACACACTGTTCATGGTGCTGATGGCGGTGAGTGGGATGTCCGGCACCGTGACCTGGATCGTTATCGCACTGGCGCAGTACAAGTTCCGCCGCGCTTATATCCGCGATGGCGGCAAGCTCAGCGACCTGAAATACCGTGCGCCGTGGTTCCCGCTGCTGCCAATCCTGTGCATCGCCTTGTGCTGCTCGCTGTTTGTGTTCCTGGCCATGGATGAGACCCAGCGTCCTTCGCTGTATTGGGGCTTTGGGTTCATGGCGCTGTGCTACGGCGCGTATTTCCTGATTCAGCGCAAACGCCAGGCGGTGTTGGCACCGAGCCTGCCGACCGTTTGATTCCTTTAATTAAGCACATTCCCTGTGGGAGCGGGCTTGCTCGCGAAGAGGTCCTGTCAGTCAACATTAATGGTGACTGACACTCCGCTTTCGCGAGCAAGCCCGCTCCCACAATGGTTTTTCGGCGGGTAGTCGATGCACGCTTATACCCTGTATCCAGTTGTTCAAAGTTGTAACAGCGCAATCTCCTCCAGATCCCCCCGCATAAAGAAACCCTTTAAATACAAAGTGATGAAGACGATTTTAGGCTGTTACAGCCAATCCCATCGCAGATTGCCGTCTTGCTGAACAGTCGTTTAGTATGGCCTCAAGTCGCATCACCTCATGCCAAACACAATAATTCGAGGACTCGCATGACTATTCAATCTTCTCTGCTCAGTCAGGTCGAAGCGGGCGTTGCCTGGATCACCCTCAATCGCACCGCTCAGCGCAATGCGCTGGACATTCCAACCCTGAAAAATCTTCACACCTTGCTCGATGGCTTCAATGCCGATCCGGCCGTTCGGGTCGTTGTATTGACCGGCAGCGGCCGCAGTTTCTGCGCCGGCGCCGACCTCGCCGAATGGGCTGAAGCCGAAGCCCGTGGCGCGCTGGAAAGTTACGGCTGGACCGAAACCGCCCACGCGCTGATGAGCCGGCTGTACAGCCTGGACAAGCCGACCATCGCAGCGATCAACGGCACCGCCGTCGGCGCCGGGATGGACCTGACGCTGTGCTGCGACCTGCGCATCGCCGGGCAATCGGCGCGGTTCAAGGCCGGCTACACCAGCATGGCGTATTCGCCGGACGCCGGTGCCAGCTGGCATCTGCCACGACTGATCGGCACCGAACAAGCCAAACGCCTGCTGTTTCTCGACGAATTGTGGGGCGCCGATCGCGCCTTGGCAGCGGGGCTGGTCAGCGAAGTCTGCGCTGACGAACAACTGCTCGGCGCTGCCAGTGAATTGGCCACGCGCCTGGCCAACGGCCCGACCTTCGCGTTCGCCCAGACCAAGAAACTCATGCGCGAAGGCGCCCAGCGCAGCCTGCCGGAGCAACTGCAAGCCGAACTGGCGGCGGGTTTGCTCTGCGGTCGTAGCGAAGACGGCGCCGAAGCGTTGCGCGCGGCGATGGAAAAGCGTCCGCCACAGTTTGTCGGCAAGTAGGCCCGCGCAGCTCATCTATTCAGTGAACGAACAACAGGTAACACCATGAATTTCCAACTGACCCAAGAACAAGAAATGTTGGTGGATGCGGTCCGCAGCTTTGTCGCCAAGGAATTGCTGCCCCACGAGGAAGCGGTCGATCGCGCCGACGAAGTCTCTCCGGAGCTGGCGGCACAGATTCGCGGCAAGGCCATCGCGGCGGGCTTCTATGCCTTCAACATGCCTGAAGAAGTCGGCGGTGGCGGCCTTGATTACCTGTCACAGGCGCTGATCGAACGGGAGCTGTCCAAGGTTTCCTGGGCGCTGCATGTGTTTGTCGCACGGCCGTCGAAAATCCTCATGGCCTGCACCGGCCAGCAGGTCGACGATTACCTGTTGCCGTGCATCCAGGGCGAGAAGATCGACTGCTTCGCGCTGACCGAACCGGGTGCCGGTTCCGATGCCAACGCGATCAAGACCCGCGCGGTGCGTGACGGTGATGACTTCGTGCTGAACGGCAGCAAGCACTTCATCAGCCACGCCGGGCACGCCGATTTCGCCATCGTTTTCGCGGTCACCGACACCTACGAACACAATGGCCGCAAGCGCAACGCCGTGACCTCGTTCCTGGTGGATCGCAATACCCCGGGCATGACCATTCGCCGTGGACCGAAGTGCGTGAGCAACCGCGGTTATCACACCTTTGAAATGTTCTTCGACGATTGCCGCGTACCGGCCTCCAAAGTACTCGGCGAAGTCGGCAAGGGTTGGGAAGTCGCCAACGCCTGGCTGACGGCCGGGCGGGTGATGGTCGCCGCCAACTGCGTGGGCCAGGCTCAGCGCGCACTAGACGTGTCATTGCAATGGGCGGCGGATCGCAAGCAATTTGGCCAGCCGATCGGCACCTATCAGGGTGTGTCGTTCAAGTTGGCCGACATGGCCACGCAGATCCGCGCGGCTGAACTGCTGACCTTGCACACGGCGTGGAAGATGGATCAAGGCACGATGACCGATGGCGAGGCCGGAATGGCCAAGCTGTTCGCCAGTGAAGTGCTCGGTCGGGCGGCCGATGAGGCGGTGCAGATTTTTGGTGGCATGGGCCTGATGGATGAAGGACCGGTGGAGCGGATCTGGCGTAACGCGCGGATCGAGCGGATCTGGGAGGGCACTTCGGAAATCCAGCGCCACATCATTTCCCGCGAACTGCTGCGGCCGCTGTTGCGCTGATCGCCCCGGAGAATACCCATGTCCCAGACGATTCGTGACAACCTCAAACGCCTGCTCGCGCCGCGCCATCTGGCGTTTGTCGGTGGCCGCAGCATGGCTCGGGCCCTTAAGCGTTGCGCTGAAGGTGGCTACCTTGGGCAACTGTGGCTGGTTAACCCGCAACATGAAAGCCTTGAAGGCGTGCCGTGTGTGCGCAGCATCGCCGAACTGCCGTGCGGCCCGGACGCGGTGTTCGTCGCGACCAACCGTGAATTGACCCTGACCTGCGTCGCCGAACTAGCTGCCAAAGGTGCGGGCGGGGTGATTTGCTATGCCTCGGGTTTTGCCGAGACCGGCGCCGAAGGTCAGGCATTGCAACAACAGTTGCTCAAGGTTGCTGGCAACATGGCTTTGCTCGGGCCGAACTGCTACGGCTTGCTCGATTATCTGCACAGTTCGGCGTTGTGGCCGGTGGCCCACGGCGGTAAACCGGTGGAGCAGGGCGTTGCGGTGCTGACCCAGAGCGGCAACTTCGCTTACAACCTGTCGATGAGCGACCGTTCGTTGCCGGTGGCCTACATGGCCTCGGTCGGCAATCAGGCGCAACTGGGTATTGCCGAGTTGATGGACGTGCTGCTCGACGAACCTCGGGTCACCGCCATTGGCTTGCACCTGGAAGGGTTGAAAAACGTTCCGGGTTTCGCCCGCGCGGCGCACAAGGCGCTGGAGAAGGGCATTCCGATCATCGCCTTGAAAACCGGCGTGTCGCAGATCGGCGCCGAACTGGCCCTCAGTCACACCAGCTCGCTGTCGGGCTCCGATGCGCTGTACGACAGCCTGTTTGCACGGCTTGGGGTGATTCGCGTCAGCGGTCCGGTGAGTTTCGTCGAAACCCTCAAGGCTGCGGCGTGCGGCAAGCTGCCGGCGGGCAACAGCCTGATTGCGCTGGCCTGTTCGGGCGGCGATGCCGGGCTGATTGCCGACTACGCCGAACGCAATGAGCTGAGCCTGCCTAAGCTTGATGAGCGTCAAACCGATGAGCTGGCGCAGGTGTTGCCGAGCTACGCCAACCTGGTCAATCCGCTGGATTTCACCACCGCAATCTGGGGTGACGGCGATGCCTTGAACCACATGCTCGACAGTGCCCTGCGCACTGAAGCCGATGCGGCGATGCTGGTGCTGGACTATCCGGCGGAGTTCACCGGCGAGCGCAAAGAGTGCGACTTGCTGCTTGAGCTGTACTGCCAGGCGTTGGTCCGTCACGGCAAGACCGGTTTCGTCACCTCGGCCTTTCCCGAACTGCTACCGACCAGTGCCCGCGAGCGGTTGCACGCTCAAGGCGTGGCGGCGTTGCAAGGTGTGGAAGATGGGCTGGAGGCGTGGGGCCGAATCGCCGGTTATCAGCGCAATCGCCAGGCGTTGCTGGCCCTTGGTGAATCGGCGCTGGTGCCGCTGTGTCCGCAGGCGCTGGACGGTGAAGGCCAGTTGCTCAATGAGTGGGACTCCAAACAGGCCCTACGTGCATTTGGTCTGCCGACTCCAAACGGCGTGTTAAGCATCCCGGACCAGGCGCTGAATGACGCCAATGCGCTGGGTTACCCGTTGGTGCTGAAGGCGCTCAGCGCGCAATTGCCGCACAAAACCGAAGCCGGTGCCGTGGCGCTCAACCTCAAGGATGGCGCGGCCCTGAGTGCCGCGCTGGAAAAGATGCGCGCGAGCATTGCCGATTACGCACCGAATGTGCCGTTCGATCGGGTGCTGCTGGAGCCCATGGCCACACCGCCATTGGCCGAACTGATTGTCGGCATCAAACGTGAAAACGACTTTGGCCTGGCCTTGGTGATCGGTGCTGGCGGAATTTTGGTGGAGTTGCTCAAGGACAGCCGCAGCCTGCTGCTGCCGACCACCGATGGTGCGATTCGCAGAGCGTTGTTGAGCCTGCGCAGTGCCGCGTTGCTGCAAGGCTTTCGCGGTCGTGAAGCGGCAGATCTGGACGCATTGGTGGCGGCGATTCGTGCCGTGGCCGATTACGCCTGCGAAAACGCCGGACAGTTGCTGGAACTCGATGTGAACCCATTGCTGGTCGGTGCCCACGGCACGACAGCGGTCGATGCGTTGATTCGCCTCGGCCACAAGTGAGGATATGAACATGCAAACCACAACTTTGACCGGCGGCCAGGCCCTGGTACGCCTGCTGGCCAACTACGGTGTCGACACCGTATTCGGGATTCCCGGGGTACACACCCTGGAGCTGTATCGCGGCCTGCCCGGCAGCGGCATTCGCCACGTGTTGACCCGCCACGAGCAAGGCGCCAGTTTCATGGCCGATGGTTATGCGCGGGTCAGCGGCAAACCCGGCGTGTGCTTCATCATCACCGGCCCCGGCGTGACCAACGCCGCGACCGGCATCGGCCAGGCTTATGCCGACTCGATTCCGATGCTGGTGATTTCCAGCGTCAACCACACTGCCAGCCTCGGCAAGGGTTGGGGTTGCCTGCACGAAACCCAGGACCAGCGCGCCATGACAGCGCCGATCACCGCATTCTCGGCGGTGGCGCTGAGCACCGAGGACCTGCCCGAGCTGATCGCCCGTGCCTACGCGGTATTCGACAGCGAACGGCCACGCCCGGTACATATTTCGGTGCCGTTGGACGTGTTGTCGGCGCAAGTGACCCGAGACTGGAGCCATGAAGTGGTGCGTCGCCCCGGACGCGGCGTGCCCGCAGCCACTGCGCTGGAGCAAGCCGTGGCCAAGCTGCAGACGGCCAAGCGACCGATGATCATTGCCGGTGGTGGCGCACTGAACGCTGCGCAGGAACTTCAGAGCCTCAGCACCCGGCTGGCGGCGCCGTTTTTCACCAGTGTCGCTGGCAAAGGCTTGTTGCCGCCGGATGCACCGCTCAATGCCGGCTCGACCTTGTGCGTAGAGCCGGGTTGGCAACTGATCGCCGAAGCCGACGTGGTGCTGGCAGTCGGCACCGAAATGGCCGACACCGATTTCTGGCGCGAGCGTCTGCCACTGAAGGCCGAACTGCTGCGCGTAGACATCGACCCGCGCAAGTTCAACGACTTTTATCCATGCGCGGTGGCGTTGCACGGCGATGCGCAACAAACCCTCGCAGCGTTGCTGGAACGTCTGTCGCCCGCCACGCGCGATGCCAGCGCGCCGATAGCGGCAGTCGCTGCTTTGCGAGAAGCGGTGCAGGCCGGCCACGGTCCGTTGCAGTCGATTCATCAGGCAATTCTAGAGCGTATCGCCGCCGAGCTGCCGGACAACGCGTTCATCAGCACCGACATGACCCAACTGGCTTACACCGGCAACTACGCCTTCAACAGCCTGGCGCCGCGCAGTTGGCTGCATCCGACCGGCTACGGCACCTTGGGCTATGGCTTGCCGGCGGGCATCGGTGCCAAGTTCGGTGCGCCGCAACGGCCGGGGCTGGTGCTGGTTGGCGACGGCGGTTTTCTCTACACCGCGCAGGAACTGGCGACTGCCGTCGAGGAGCTGGACAGCCCGCTGGTGGTGCTGCTGTGGAACAACGACGCGCTGGGGCAGATTCGCGACGACATGCTCGGGCTGGATATCGAGCCGATTGGCGTGCTGCCGCGCAACCCGGACTTCGCCGCCCTTGGCCGGGCCTTTGGTTGCAGCGTGAGCCAGCCGCAGAGTCTGGCTGAGCTGCAAACCGATTTGCGCCACGGCTTCAAACGCAACGGCGTGACCCTGATTGAACTCGAGCATGCGTGCGCGCGCTGACTTTCAAACACTGTTGCTTTCAAACACTGTTTCGGGGCTTTTTTAAAAGGGGATGGGGCCATGCGCTTTTCCGATCTGACTCAACGTATTGCCGGTGACGGCGCCGCCGCCTGGGACATTCATTACCGCGCACTGGCGCTGCAAGAACAGGGCGAAGACATTCTGCTGCTGTCAGTGGGCGACCCGGATTTCGATACGCCGGTGCCGATCGTGCAGGCGGCTATCGACAGCCTGTTGTCCGGTAACACTCACTACGCCGAAGTGCGTGGCAAACGCGCACTGCGTGAAAGCATCGCCAAGCGCCACCAGCAACGCAGCGGCCAACCGGTTTCGGCCGATCAGGTCACGGTGCTGGCCGGGGCGCAATGTGCGCTGTTCAGCGTCGCCCAGTGCGTGCTCAACCCAGGCGATGAAGTGATTGTCGCCGAACCGATGTACGTCACTTATGAAGCGGTGTTCGGTGCTTGCGGCGCTGTGGTAGTCCCGGTGCCAGTGCGTTCCGAGAACGGTTTTCGGGTACTACCTGAAGACGTTGCCGCCCGCATCACCCCGCGCACTCGGGCGCTGGCGCTGAACAGCCCGCACAACCCTTCGGGCGCGAGTTTGCCGCGCACCACCTGGCAGGCGCTGGCTGAACTGTGCATCGCCCATGATCTGTGGCTGATTTCCGATGAGGTCTACAGCGAGTTACTGTTCGAGGGCGAACACATCAGCCCGGCCAGTTTGCCGGGCATGGCCGAGCGCACCGCGACGCTCAACAGCCTGTCGAAATCCCACGCCATGACCGGCTGGCGCGTCGGCTGGGTGGTGGCGCCGCCATCCCTCGCGGCGCATCTGGAAAACCTTGCGCTGTGCATGCTTTACGGCTCGCCGGACTTCGTTCAGGACGCCGCCGTCGTGGCGCTGGAAAGCAACTTGCCGGAGCTGGCCGCCATGCGCGACGCCTATCGCCAGCGCCGTGATCTGGTCTGTGAATCCTTGGCTGGCTGCTCAGGTGTGCGCCCGTTGAAGCCGGATGGCGGGATGTTCGTGATGGTCGACATTCGCGAAACCGGGCTCAGCGCCCAGGCGTTCGCCGATCGTTTGCTCGACCGACATGGCGTGTCGGTGCTGGCCGGTGAAGCGTTCGGCCCGAGTGCCGCCGGGCATATTCGTTTGGGGTTGGTGGTGGGGGCGGAACCGTTGCGCGACGCCTGCCAGCGGATCGCCCGGTGTGCCAGTGAACTGATGGAGGCCCAAGTCCATGCATAACCACACCGCGCTGTTTATTGATGGCCGCTGGCAAACGCCGTCGGGGCAGGGCATCGCCGAGGTGATCAACCCGGCCACTGAGGAAGTGGCAGGTTCGGTGCCGTTGGGTGATGAGCGCGATGTCGAGAACGCCGTGGCCGCAGCACGTCGGGCTTTCAGTACTTGGTCGCGGACACCATCCAGCGTACGCGCCCACTACATCCGCGCCCTCGCCGAGCAGTTGCGCGCACGGGCCGACGAAATGGCGGCGGTCATTACCGCCGAGCTGGGGATGCCGGTGCAATGGTGCCGTTCGGTTCAGGTGGACGGGCCAATCATCGGGTTGGAGCAATACGTCGAACTCGCCGGCTTGATGGATGAAGTGCGCGAGGTCGGCAATTCGCTGGTCATTCGCGAACCGGTGGGCGTCTGCGCCTTCATCAATCCATGGAACTACCCGCTGCATCAACTGATCGGCAAGCTCGCACCAGCCCTGGCCGCCGGTTGCACTGTGGTGGTCAAGCCGAGTCAGGAAACCCCGCTGCACGCGTTTTTACTGGCGCAGATGATCGAGGCCATCGGCTTGCCGCCCGGGGTGTTCAACCTGGTCAGCGGGCCGGGTTCGAAGGTTGGTGAAGCACTGGCCAAACACCCGGACGTCGACATGGTGTCGTTCACCGGTTCCACCGGCGCCGGTGTGCGGGTGGCGCAAGCGGCGGCACCGTCGGTGAAACGCGTTTGCCTGGAGCTGGGCGGCAAGTCGCCGCTGCTGATTGCCGAGGACGCGGATCTGGCCGCCGCCGTGCGCTACGGCGTGCAGGACGTGATGATCAACTCCGGGCAGACCTGCACCGCGTTGACCCGCATGTTGCTGCCGGCCAGTCGTTACGCCGAGGCGGTGGAGCTGGCGCTGGCAGAAACCTTGAGTTTGCGCATGGGCGATCCGCTCGACCCGCACAGTTTTCTCGGCCCGATGTGTTCGGCGGCCCAACGGCGTACTGTGCGTGATTACATTCAGGTCGGTCAGCAGGAAGGCGCTCGGCTGGTGTGTGGCGGCGACACGACGCAAGCGTTCGAGCGTGGTTACTACGTCAGCCCGACGCTGTTCGCCGATGTCGACAACCGGATGCGCATCGCTCAGGAAGAAATCTTCGGCCCGGTGCTGTGCCTGATTCCTTACACCGATGACGCACAGGCGATTCAAATCGCCAACGACTCGCCGTTCGGTCTGTCTAGCGGTGTTTGGGCCGGCAGTCCTGACCGCGCCTTGCAACTCGCCCGGCAATTGCGTGCGGGCCAGTGTTTCTTGAATGGCGCAGCGTTCAACTATCAGGCACCGTTCGGTGGCTACAAACAGTCCGGTAACGGTCGCGAATGGGGGGAAGAAGGGCTCAACGAGTTCGTCGAAGTGAAGGCGATCCAGGTGTGATCTCGCGATGAGTCCACGTACCCTTTACTGCCTTCAAACACACAGCGTGCAAACGTCCAAGGAATTGCCATGAAAGTACTGATCGTCCACGCCCATCCAGAGCCGAAATCCTTTACCGCTGCGCTGCGTGACCAGGCTGTCGCGACCCTTGAAGCCCAAGGGCATGAGGTTCAGGTCAGTGACCTGTACGCGATGAACTGGAACCCGGTGGCAAGCAGCAATGACTTTTCCTCACGGGAGAACCCGGAGTATCTGGTCTATGCGCTGGAGCAACGTCTGGGCGTGAAGAGCCAGTCGCTGGCGGCGGATATCCAGTCGGAACTCGACAAACTGCTGTGGGCGGACTTGCTGATCCTCAACTTCCCGATTTTCTGGTTCTCTGCCCCGGCCATGCTCAAGGGCTGGATCGACCGGGTGCTGGTGTCCGGTGTCTGCTACGGCGGCAAGCGTTTTTACGATCAGGGCGGGTTGAGCGGCAAGAAGGCTCTGGTGAGCGTAACGTTGGGTGGTCGTGAGCATATGTTTGGTGACGACGCGATTCACGGCCCGCTGCAGGACATGCTGCGGCCGATCCTGCGCGGCACGCTGGCCTACGTCGGGTTTGAGGTGCTGGAACCGTTCGTGGCCTGGCATGTGCCATACATCAGCGATGAAGCGCGCCAGGCATTCCTGGAAGATTATCGCCTGCGCCTGGAGCACCTTGGCGATGAACAATCGCTGGAATTTCCGCGGCTGTCGCAGTTCGATGAACAGCTGTATCCACTGTATAAGCCGGCCGCTACCGAGGCTTAACCTGATCGTTCCCATGCTCTGCGTGGGAACGATCAATTTGTGTCAGTCCATTATCGCAAGGCCGCGTAGCCCTCGACTGACACAGATGAAGGCTGGCGTAACCGTCGTAGCAGCTGCCGAGCCTGCGAGGCTGCGTTCGAGGACTTAGTCCTCGCAAAGCCAACCGACGCGGTATGCGTGGAAGACCGAGATACCTGGATTTACGACTGCTTCGCCCGAGCGCGGACCGAGCCGAACGCAGCCTCGCAGGCTCGACAGCTGCTACGGGCTGCGTTGACCCTCCCACAGTTGTGGGGTGATGTTCGCCTCATCAACTCGCTACGCCACGATTGAACCGTTTCAGCAGCAGGCAGTGTGCGCCACCGAACAGACATTGCCCGGTCGCTACTTCAATCTGACGGAAAGCCGGGTGCGGCGAATCCTGATGATTATTGACTCGCCGCGTCGTGTATATCGCTGATATCGGAGTACGGCCATGACAAGCTCATTACGCTCACTTCTGTTTATCGCTCTCACCACCCTGTCGCTGGCTTCAACAGGTTTGCTCAATATGGCAAGCGCCGCAACGGCCCAGGATTTGGACCAGGATTCCCGGCATGCCTTGCAAATCCTCTACAAAACCAATCCGGTGGCCGAGACCATGTCGCGCACTGCCAAGGCGGTGCTGGTGTTCCCTAAAGTTATCAAGGCAGGCCTGGTATTTGGTGGCAGTTATGGTGAAGGGGTCATGTTCAAAGGCTCAAAAGTAGAAAATTACTACAACACCGTGACCGGCTCATGGGGCTTGCAGGCCGGTGCCCAAGCCTATGCTTATGCCGTGTTCCTGATGACTGACAAGGCCATCGACTATGTGCACAAAACCAAGGGTTGGGAAATTGGCGTAGGTCCGACCGTCGTTCTGGTTGACCAAGGGCTGGCGAAAAATCTGTCGAGCTCGACGTTGAAGGACGATGCCTATGCGTTTGTCTTTGACCAGGAAGGCCTGATGGCGGGCGTCAGCATTGAAGGCACCAAGATTTCGCTGATCAAGCGATAAGCCCTTGGTGATCGATCAACCGGGTTAGAGAGACTGCCCAGGCAGTCTCTCCCGGACTTCCATATTGGCAATTCGCCGTCGATTGCGTGGCTGCATCTGCATCCCCGTTCGTTAATGAGCATTTTTTTGCCATTAGCCTGTTCATCAAACAAACGGGTATCGGTGCTCTAGCGCACAGACCCCGTCCGGTCACAGCGCGCAATCTGGGTGTCAGGCAGAGGATTGCTGGCCTTTTACCGGAGAAAATATGAAAACCATCATGATGTTCAGTCATTCACTGGCGCTTTCTAGAATCGCATTAGCCCTGTTTCTGGGTTTGTCGCCCGTGGTGCCGTATGCCGCCACCGAAGAATCGGCCGACCTGTCGGTCGTACGGCTGAATCCGCAGGAACAGAACGGCATCCACTATGTATCAGGCGGTATCGGCCTGGATGAGTCAGAGGCCTTGCTCAAGACTCAGGGCTACAACCTTCACATAACCTTTTCAACAGGTAAGGAAAATCAGTACCAAAGCAATGTCGACGTGGTGATCCAAAGCGAAAAAGGTAACCCCCTGTTGTCGTTGAGTCAGGTCGGCCCGATCGTTTACGTCCAGTTACCGGCAAACAAATACCTGGTCATTGCCAGTTTCAATGGCCATGAAGAGCGCCACACCATTGCACTTGATGGTAAGTCCATCGGAACGCTGAACTTGCATTGGAATGAATAATCAGCGAGTCGGCTGAAATGGAACGTAAGGCAGCAGGCGCTCGGTTTCCTTTCTGACCACGGCATAGCACTCGCAGCTCAACTGCTCGAGTGCGGCCCTGTCCAGCACCGTGATGTGGCCACGGCTGTATTCGATGACCCCCATCCGTTGCAGCTTGCCGGCGGCATCGGTCACGCCTTCGCGGCGTACGCCGAGCATATTGGCGATCAATTCCTGGGTCATGGTCAGTTGATTGTCTTGCAGTCGATCGAGGGACACCAGCAGCCAGCGGCACAACTGTTGGTCAATGGAATGGTGCCGGTTGCACACCGCCGTCTGGGCGATCTGCGTGATCAATGCCTGGGTGTAGCGCAACATCAACTCGAGCATTTCCCCGTGGCGATCGAACTCGTCCTTGAGTCGCTGGCCAGGCAACCGGAAAGCATTTCCTGCACTCTGCACAATCGCCCGGCTTGGCGTGCTTTCGCCGCCCATGAAGACGGCGATGCCGATCAGGCCTTCATTGCCGACCACTGAAATTTCCGCCGATGCGCCGTTTTCCATCACGTACAGCAGGGACACGATGGAGTCAGTAGGGAAGTAGACGTGTCGCAGGGCTTCTCCTGATTCGAAGAGCACCTTGCCGAGTGGCAGGTCGATTAGTTCGAGGCTGGGCAACAAGCGTTCCAGCGCTTGCGGGGGAAGGGCCGCCAGAAGATGGTTGTGTTGTGGCTTGGGAGCATCAAGCATGTCAGCCATCGTCCGAAGTTGAGATTCCCGATATCTACAGATTAATCCATGGCGTGCTGTGTACATGACCGCGCTTAACCGTCTGTCGGTATTACTGCTCGCATTCGAACCCGCTGTCAGCGATAAAAAAGCCGCAGGGCTGCGGTGCAGAGTCTAGATTTAAGAGCGTTATCGCACCGAAACTGTGCACATTTACTGCGCATCCCTTCAGTTTCGGGCGGAGGCTGCATGAACCTGTTTTCAATGCGGATTTTGCTGCGAACTCTGACAGTGCTGAGCCTGGCACTGCTGGTGGCGTGTGGTTCGTTGCCCACCATCGTTCCCGATATGGCCTACACCAATCCGGCCTCTGTGAAGATCGACAGTACGCATGGACCGCTGTCAGCCGAACGCAGCAAGGCCGTTATTGACCGTTTGAAGGCCAATGGCGTCCAGACGAACATCTTCGACCTGCATATGGCGATCGAGGAGGCCATCGTCGGCAGCCCGCTGACGGACGGCAACACGGTCGAACTGTTACAGAACGGTCCGACTACCTACCAATCAATGATCTCTGCGATTGGCAGCGCGCGTGATCACATCAATATCGAGAGTTACATTTTTGACGACGATGAAGTCGGCGAGCGCTTTGCTGCAGCGCTGATTGCCAAACAGGCGGCTGGGGTGCAGGTCAATCTGATCCGGGACAGCGTTGGTACCCTCAGCACACCTTCGGCTTTTTTTACCCGCCTGACCGCCGCAGGCCTCAATGTGCTGGAATTCAATCCGGTCAATCCCGCGACCGCCAAGGCTGGGTGGCAAGTGAACCAGCGGGATCATCGTAAGCTACTGATCGTTGATGGCCGCGTTGCCTTCCTCGGCGGTATCAACGTGAGCAGTGTCCATTCAGGCAACTCGTTCAGCCTGAACTCCAAAGTCAGGCCCGGCGGCAAGTTGCCTTGGCGCGACACTGACCTGCGGGTTGAAGGGCCGGCCGTGGCCGAACTGCAAAAGCTGTTTATCGAGACGTGGCAAAAGCAGAAAGGCAAGCCGCTTGCGGCACGTCATTACTTCCCGCAAACCGAACGCAAAGGCCACGAGGTCGTACGTGCCATCGGCAGCTCGCCAGACGAACCCTACAGCCTGATCTACGCCACGCTGATTTCGGCGCTGCGCAGTGCGCAAACCGAAATCTGGCTGACTAACGCCTACTTCGTGCCCGATCCGCAGTTGCTGACGGAGCTCAAGAACGCAGTGGCACGCGGCGTCGATGTGAAGCTGCTGCTGCCCAGCAGCACTGATTCCTGGCTGGTATTCAACGCTGGCCGCAGGCACTACACCGAGCTGTTGGAGGCCGGCGTCAAGCTCTACGAACGCCGCGATGCCTTGCTGCACGTCAAAACTGCAGTGATCGATGGCGTCTGGTCCACGGTCGGCTCTACCAATCTTGATTGGCGGAGTTTTCTGCACAACCAGGAAGTCAACGTTGTGGTACTGGGCAGCGGATTCGGCGAGAAAATGCGCGCGGCGTTCCTTGCGGACCTGCTGAAGTCGAACGAAATTACGCTTGAGAAGTGGCAGCGTCGTTCCCTTGACGTAAGAGCCAAGGAGCAGTTTGCGCACCTCTGGGAGTACTGGCTGTGAGGCAACCCCTAGGACTTTGAGCCGAGCGAAATTCATGTGGGAGCGGGCTTGGTCCCACAGGTTCTGCACCTTAACTGACAGGCATTGGCCCTAGAGCCGGCCGTGATACGCCGCTTCGAAAATCTCCATCGCGCCATTGCGGGTCAAGGGCAGCGGGTTACCGCCGGCGCAGGGGTCGACAATCGCCATGTCGGCGATCAGCTCGGCCTGCCGATCATCCACTCCCAGCTCAAACAGCGTATGCGGCACGCCGATGTCCTTGCGCAACTTGAGGACGAAGGCCAGAAAACTGTCGAAGCCTGGGGTCGGCAGACGCAGATATGCCGCCAGGCGGGTGATGCGCTCCTCGATGGCTGGGCGATTGAATTTCAACACATAGGGCATGAACGTGGCGTTGGTCATGCCGTGATGGGTGTCGTACAGGGCGCCCACCGGATGCGCGAGCGCGTGCATCCCGCCCAAGCCTTTCTGGAAGGCAGTTGCACCCATCGCGGCGGCGGCGAGCATTTCCGCACGCGCCTCAAGGTCGGAGGGAGTGCGTACTGCCCGTACCAGCGCATTGGCTACCAGGCGCATGCCTTCTACCGCAATCCCTTCGGCCATGGGGTGAAAACCGGGGGCGCAGTACGACTCCAGGCAATGGGCAAAGGCATCCATCCCGGTGCCGGCAGTAACTTTTGCCGGCATGCCGACGGTGAGCGCCGGGTCGCTTATGACCACCCGCGGCATCATTTTCGGGTGGAAGATGATCCGTTTGGTGTGCGTGCGCTCGTCGATGATCACCGCCGCACGACCGACCTCGGAGCCCGTACCCGCGGTGGTCGGTACTGCAATGATCGGGGCGATGCTGCTTTCGTCGGCGCGGGTCCAGTAGTCGCCGATGTCTTCGAAATCCCACACCGGCCGGGTCTGGCCGCTCATGAAGGCGATCAGCTTGCCCATATCCAGCCCGCTGCCACCGCCAAAGGCGACCACGCCATCGTGCTTGCCGGCGCGCCAGGCGTCGAGCCCTCCCGCCAGGTTGGCCTCGACCGGATTCGGCTTGAGGTCGCAAAACAGCGCTACGCCGAGGCCGGCGGCGCGTAGGGATTCCAGCGCCGCAGTGGTGATCGGCGCGCGCGCCAGGCCACTGTCAGTGACCAGCAACGGTCGCTGGATACCTTGGCTGCGGCAGGTGTCGGCCAGCTCGGCGATACGGCCAACACCGAAGTGGATGCTCGTGGGGTAGTTCCAGTTCGCAGTCAGGCTCATGGCTTAGATCTCATGGCGCAAATGGAAGGATTTGGCTCGGGTCAGGTGTTCGTAACCGATGCGCGACAGCGTTACGCCGCGCCCGCTGTTTTTCACCCCGGTCCAGGCCAGCGCCGGGTCCAGGTAATCGCAGCGGTTCATGAAGACGCTGCCGGTGGCGATCTCGTCGCCGATGCGTTCGGCGGCGGCGAGGTCGGTGGTCCAGATGGAAGCGCTGAGCCCGAACTCACTGTCGTTCATCAAGGCGATGGCTTCGTCGTCACTGGCAACCGGCATGATGCCGACCACCGGACCAAAGCTTTCTTCGCGCATCACCGACATGTGATGGCTGACATCGACTAACACCTGCGGCGCGAGGTAGGCGCTGCCGGGCACGTCCGCTGGAAAAGCCTTTGGATCGATCAGTGCTTTTGCACCTTTTGCCAGCGCTTCGGCGATCTGCCCGCGCACGAACTCCGCAGCTCCCGGATTGACCAACGGGCCGAGGGTGGTGGCATCGTCCAGCGGGTTGCCCAGCACGTATTGGCGGGTCAGGGCGGCAAAGCGCTCGACAAATGCCGGGTAAATTGTTTGATCGACATAAATGCGTTCGACGGCGCAACAGCTTTGCCCGGAGTTGAAGAAGCTGCCGTCCACCAGGTTTTCCACGGCATGCTCAAGGTTGGCGTCTGCGCGGACGTAGGCCGGGTCTTTTCCGCCGAGCTCCAGCCCGATACCAAGGAAGAGCCCGGAGGCGGCGATTTCGATGGCTTTGCCGGCTTCGACCGAACCGGTGAAGTTCACTTGCTGCACCCGTCCCGAGGCAATGATCGCCGCGGTATAGGTGTGATTGAGCAGCAGGTTATGGAACAGCCCTTCGGGCAGGTTGGCGCGGCGAAAGGCCTCGGCGAAACGTTCGCCGACCAGCAGCGTTTGCGAGGCGTGTTTGAGGATGACGCTGTTGCCGGCCATCAGCGCCGGAATAATCGTATTCACCGCCGTCAGGTAGGGGTAATTCCACGGAGCGATAACCAGCACCGTACCCAGCGGTTCGCGTTTGATCTGGCGTCGAAACCCCGCGACAGGCGCAGGTTCGACCGCAGCCAAGGCTTCAGGTGCGATGGCGATCATATGGCGCGCACGCTCTTCGAAACCACGCAGCTCGCCGGCACCAAAGCGTACCGGGCGGCCCATTTGCCAGGCCAGTTCCGGGACTATTTCGTCTTTCATGGCCAACATCGCGTCCACGGCGGCGCTGCAAAAAGCGGCGCGTTCGCTCAGTGGCCGGCGCTTCCATAACGCCTGGGCGGCTGCAGCAGCCGTCAGAGCCTGCTCGATCTGCGCCGCATCGGCGCAGTGGCGTTCGGCGTAGACCCGGCCATCGACCGGGGAGATGAGTTGAATCATCGTCGTCATGGCTGCCTCAATAATCGATTGCTCAATAGCGCTCAAAGCCGCGCTGCAGTTCCCAGTCGGTTATCCGTCGGTCGTACTCTTTCTGCTCCCATTCGGCGGTGTGCACGTAGTGGTCGACCACTTCGTCACCGAACGCCTCGCGCAACATGCTCGAGGCCTTGAGCGCGGCGCAGGCTTCGCGCAGGGTCTTCGAAACTTCCGGCAAGTGTTCGTCGAGGTAGGCATCGCCTTCAAAGGGTGGCGCCAGGCTGAGCTGCTCGTCGATACCGGCCAGGCCTGCGGCGATCAACGCGGCGAAGGCCAGATAAGGGTTGAGGTCGGCGCCGCCGATGCGGCATTCGATACGGATGGATTTGCTGCCTTCGGCGCACAAACGAAAACCTGCGGTGCGATTGTCCCGGCTCCATATCGCCCGGGTCGGTGCGAAAGTGCCGGCCTGAAAGCGCTTGTACGAATTGATGTAAGGCGCAAGAAAACAAGTGATGTCGTTGGCGTATTTGAGCTGCCCGGCCACCCAGGCACGCATCAGCGTCGACATGCCAAACTCGGCCTTGGGGTCGAAAAACAGCGGCTTCTTGCCATTCTTGTCCCACAACGAGTTGTGGATATGGCTACTGGAACCGGCGGCGTCATAGCGCCACTTGGCCATGAACGTGATCGCCTTGCCCTGCAATTGCGCGATTTCTTTGCAGGCGTGCTTGATGATCACGTGCTGGTCGGCCATGGTCAGGGCATCGGCATAACGGACGTTGATTTCTTCCTGGCCCGGGCCCCATTCACCCTTGGAGTTTTCCACGGGAATGCCGGATGCCTGCAGATGCTTGCGAATCGCCCGCAGCACCGGCTCCTCGCGGGTGGTCTGGAGGATGTTGTAATCCTCGATGTAGTGGCCGGCAGTTTTCGGCTTGTGGTAATTGCGCTCGTGGATGGCCTCGTAACTCTCGTCAAACAGATAGAACTCCAGCTCAGAGGCAAACATGCCGCTGTAGCCGCGCTCACGGAGTCGCTCGATCTGCTTTTTCAGGATTGCCCGTGGGCTATGGGGCAAGTCCCGCCGGTGGTGGTGATCAAGCACGTCGCAGAGCACCAGCGCCGTGCATTCCAGCCACGGCACGCGGCGCAAGGTGGCCATGTCGGGTTTGAGCACGAAATCGCCATAGCCTTTGCTCCAGCTGGCGGCGGCGTAACCCGGCACCGGTTCCATGTCGATGTCATCAGCCAGCAGGTAATTGCAGCAGTGGGTTTCTTCATGGCCGCTGTCGATGAAAAACTCGACCTGGAATCGCTTGCCGACCAGTCGCCCCTGCATATCGACCATGCAGACCAGCACGGTATCGATATCGCCTGCGCTAGCGGCGAGTTTCAGTTCTTCGAAGCTGAGAAGGGGCTCGGTCATCACGTCAGTCCTGCGTGAATGGTTTGGGCCTGTCTGAAATAGCTGTTGCAGACGCTCTTCAGAAAAAACCAAAACCTGCAGGCGCGAGCATCGTGAGCAATGAGCTGCTGAAAGCTTAGCCTACTGCTGCCGGACGCAAGTCTCGGTGATTGGTTCCCGACGAGTCGGCAGCAGATCCAGCAGCTAAAATGACACTCAAGAGGGAGTGGCACTATGAGTGAGTTCGTCAAGGTCGCCTGCGTGGGGGATGTCGAACCGGGTAACGGCATAACCGTGAACCTTGGGGGCACGCCGGTCGCGCTGTTCAACGTCGATGGCCAGTACTTCGCCATCCACAACACCTGCCCGCACGAAGACGGTTCGCTGGGGGACGGAATCCTGTGCGACACCGTGGTGATTTGCCCGGTCCACGCCTACGAATTCGACGTGACCAGCGGCGAGTGCCTCACCGAACCGGCTTACCAGGTCGAACAGTTCGAGGTCCGGGTAGACGGAAACGACATCCTGTTACGGCAATCGTCGGATGTTTGAACGCCAGGGGCTAGCTCGGGTCGTAAGGAACAGGGAAGGAGTATAGTTAAACGATCACATCGTCCTGCCAACAGCAGGAGGCATCCGCGATGAGCACTGACAATTCGAGGATCCGCGAACTCAGCAACCGGGCCTACAAGTACGGCTTTGTCTCTGATTTTGAGAGCGACGCGGCCCCGCGCGGGCTCAACGAAGACCTCATTCGCCTGATCTCGACGAAGAAGAACGAGCCGCAGTGGCTGCTCGACTGGCGCCTGAAGGCCTATCGCCACTGGCTGACGATGCGCGAGCCCTCCTGGCAGAACGTCCATTACGCGCCCATCGACTACCAGGACATCATCTATTACTCGGCGCCGAAGCCGAAAACGCCAGGGCCCGGCAGTCTTGACGAGGTCGATCCCGAGCTGCGCGAGATGTTTGGCAAGCTTGGCATCTCGCTCGCTGAGCAGGAACGCCTGACCGGCGTTGCGGTGGATGCGGTGGTCGACTCGGTCTCGGTCGCGACTACCTTCAAGCACAAACTCGCCGAAGTCGGGGTGATCTTCTGCTCGTTCTCCGAAGCCGTGCAAAACCATCCAGAACTGGTGCGCAAGTACCTCGGTTCGGTGGTGCCCTACAGCGACAACTTCTTCGCCACATTGAACTCGGCGGTGTTTTCCGACGGTTCCTTCTGCTACGTGCCCAAGGGCGTGCGCTGCCCGATGGAGCTCTCGACCTATTTCCGCATTAACGCCGCGGACACCGGCCAGTTCGAACGCACGTTGATCATTGCAGAGGAGGGCGCCTACGTCAGCTACCTCGAGGGCTGCACCGCGCCGATGCGCGACAATAACCAGTTGCACGCGGCGGTGGTCGAGCTGGTTGCGCTGGATAACGCCCAGATCAAGTACGCCACGGTGCAGAATTGGTACCCCGGCGATGCCCAAGGACGCGGCGGCATCTTCAATTTCGTCACCAAACGTGGCAAGTGCGCAGGCGCACACTCGAAGATCTCCTGGACGCAGGTTGAAACCGGCTCCGCTATCACCTGGAAATACCCGGGAGTGATTCTCCAGGGCGATTATTCGGTCGGCGAGTTCTATTCAGTCGCCCTGACGGCCAATCACCAACAGGCGGACACCGGCACCAAGATGATCCACATCGGCCGGCATACGCGCAGCACCATTCTGTCCAAGGGAATATCCGCCGGTCATGGACAGAACACCTACCGCGGCCTGGTGAAGATCCAGAAAGCCGCGACCGGCGCTCGCAACCACACGCAGTGCGATTCGCTGCTATTGGGCAGCGAGTGTGGCGCGCATACGTTTCCTTATATCGACGTGAAAAACCCCAGCGCCCAGGTCGAGCATGAGGCCTCGACGTCGAAGATCAGCGACGAGCAGCTGTTTTACTGCCGGCAGCGCGGCATCAGCGCGGAGGATGCGGTGCCGATGATCGTCAACGGCTTCTGTCGCGAAGTGCTCAAGGAACTGCCGATGGAGTTCGCGGTAGAAGCCCAGAAACTGCTGGGTGTGAGCCTGGAGGGCTGCGTGGGCTAAGGCCCGGGGTGGGAGCATGCTCGAGATCAATGATCTGCACGCCAGCGTCGACGGCCGTGAAATCCTGCGGGGCATCACGCTGCGGGTGGAAGCGGGCGAAGTGCACGCGATCATGGGGCCAAACGGCTCCGGCAAGAGCACGCTGGCTCAGGTCCTCGCAGGCCTTGAAACTTATGAAGTCAGCGGCGAGGTGCTGTATGACGGTCAGGACCTGCTCGCCATGCCGCCGGAAGCGCGAGCGGTCGCCGGGATTTTCCTCGCGTTCCAGTACCCGGTGGAAATTCCCGGCGTCGGCAACCTCTACTTCCTGCGCACGGCCCTCAACGCCGTGCGCAAGCAGCGCGGGCTTGAAGAACTCGATGCGCTGGATTTTCTTGAGCTCGCCAAGGAGCGCATGGCACTGGTCGAGATGGACCAAAGCTTCATGAACCGCTCGCTCAACGTCGATTTCTCGGGCGGCGAGAAGAAGCGCAACGAGATTTTCCAGATGGCGATTCTTGAACCCCGGCTGGCAATCCTCGACGAGACCGACTCGGGCCTCGACATTGACGCGCTGCGGACAGTCGCAGCCGGCGTCAATGCGCTGCGCAGCAAGGATCGTGCGCTGCTGGTGATTACCCACTATCAACGATTGCTCGACTACATCGTCCCGGATCGCGTGCATGTCATGGCTAACGGGCGAATCGTGCAGTCCGGTGGCAAGGAATTGGCCGTCGAGCTGGAGAAACACGGCTATGCGAGCTATGAGCAGGATTCTGCAGCGCCCGGAGCCAGGCCATGAACAGCGCGGCGCTTCTCGCCAGGCTCGAGCCCCGGGCCGATGCCCGGCATCCTGTCTGGCTGCAGGCGTTACGCCTCGAGGCGTTCCAGCGGGTGGCCGAACTGGGCTTTCCCACGGCCAAGGACGAAGCCTGGAAGCACACGCGAGTCGCGTCCATCCTGGAGATCCCTTTCCAGCCTGCCGAACCGGGCGTGAGCCGGCACCCGTCTGCTACCAGTGTCGAGCGGCTGGCCGGCGATTATCGTGGCCCGCGGCTGGTCTTCGTCAATGGCTATTTCGCTACTGAACTCTCGGCACTCAAGGGGCTACCTCCAGGCACCCAAGTGACCCATTTCGCGCCGCTGCTGCGCGCCGACAGTGGGACGCTCGAAACCCTGTTTGCCCATGCGTTCGGCGTGCAATCGCAAGCCTTTACGGCGCTGAATACGGCGCTCGCCGAGGATGGGGCGTTGGTGCAGATACCCGCCCACACGACGCTCGAAGCACCGATCCATCTGGTGTTCCTCTCGGAGCCGGGCACTACGCCACGGGTGACACATCCGCGTGTTTTGGTGCGGGTGGGGGCGGGGAGCCGGGCGATTCTGGTGGAAAGCCACGTCGGCAGCGAGGGCGAGGTCTACCTGAGTAACGCTGTCAGCGAGGTGGTGCTCGACGCGGACGCTGTACTTGAACATTACACGCTGCAGAACCAGAGCACGGCGGCGTACCATGTCGCGCTGCTCAGCGTGCGCCAGGCTTCGGGCAGTCACTTCGCTTCGCACTCTTTTGCATTGGGCGCCACTCTGGCACGGCAAGAGCTGCGCGTGGTACTCGAAGGCCCCGGCGCAGAGGTCGCGCTGAACGGTCTGTACCTGCCGCGAGGCCAGCAACACCTGGACAATCAGACGACCATCGAGCATCGGGCCCCGCGGTGCACCAGCCGCGAGCGCTATAAAGGCGTGATCGATGATCATGGGCATGGAATCTTTGACGGACGGATCATCGTGCGTCCGGGAGCGATGAAGACCGATGCCAGCCAGACCAACAAGAATCTGTTGTTGTCGACGTCGGCCCAGGTCAACACCCAACCCCGGCTGGAAATCTTCGCCGATGACGTCAAGTGCGCTCACGGTGCCGCCGTCGGCCAACTCGATGAGCAGGCTATTTTCTACCTGCGCTCACGGGGTATTCCGCTGGCGGCGGCGCGGTCGCTGCTGACCTTTGCGTTCGTCAGCGAGATGCTCGAGCTCATTGAACTGGAGCCGTTGCGCGAGCATGTGCAGCGACTGGTCACCGCGCAGTTGCGCGGGCTGGAGGTGTCGGCATGAGCGACCTCGAAAACCGCCTTCAAGGGCTATCGAAACCGCTCCACCTTACGCCAGGCTACGACGTCGAACGTGTGCGCCAGGCGTTCCCGATCCTCGCGGAGACGATCTACGGCAAGCCGCTGATTTACCTCGACAGTGCCGCGACTAGCCAGAAGCCGCAGGCGGTCATCGATGCCATGTCGCACTTCTTTTCCAAGGAGAACGCCAACGTGCACCGCGGCGTGCATTACCTCTCGGTGCGCGCCACCGAGGAGTATGAGAAGGCTCGGGCCAAGGTCCAGGGTTTCCTCAATACCGAATCCGTCGAAGAGATCGTCTTCGTCCGCGGCACGACCGAAGCGGTCAATCTCGTGGCGCAAACCTATGGCAAGACTCAGCTCCGCGCAGGCGACGAGGTGCTGATCACGGCCATGGAGCACCATTCGAATATCGTGCCGTGGCAGATGCTCTGCGAGCAGACTGGCGCGCGGTTGCGGGTGGCGCCGATCAACGACGCTGGCGAACTGCTGCTCGATGAGCTGGAACGGCTGATCGGGCCCAGGACCCGACTGGTGGCGGTGACCCATGTCTCCAATGTGCTGGGCACCATCAACCCGATCCGGCGCATTGTCGAGCTCGCCCACGCGCGGGGCGTACGCGTGCTGGTCGACGGCGCCCAGGCAGCTCCGCACCTCAAGGTCGACGTACGAGCGTTGGGCTGCGATTTCTACGCCTTGTCTGGCCATAAAATGTACGGCCCCACCGGCATCGGCGTGCTCTACGGCCGTCACGAGCTGCTCGAAAGCATGCCGCCTTATCAGGGCGGCGGCGACATGATTCTCTCGGTCAGCTTCGAGAAAACCGTCTACAACAAACCGCCGTACAAGTTTGAAGCGGGGACCCCGAACATGGCCGGCGCTATCGGCCTTGGTGCGGCGATCGACTTTCTCGCTGAACTGGGGCCTGGGGCGATTGCGGCTCACGAGCAGGCCGTGCAGGCCTACGCCACCAAGGCGTTGGCGGCGTTGCCCGGCCTGCGGTTGATCGGTACGGCAGCAGAAAAGGTCGGTGTTCTTTCGTTTGTCCTCGACGGCATCCACCCGCACGACATCGGCACCATCCTTGACCGCGAAGGGATCGCGATTCGCACCGGGCACCACTGCGCACAGCCCTTGATGAACCGTTTCGGCGTGCCCGCCACGGCTCGCGCGTCGCTCGGCTGCTACAGCACCGAGCGTGATATCGATGCACTGGTGGCCGGGCTGGCCAAAGTTCAGGAGGTGTTCCGATGAGTGGCGACGAACTGCGCGACCTCTACCAGGACGTGATCATCGACCACGGTAAGCGGCCGCGTAACTTTCACCCGCTTGCGGACGCGACCTGTACGGCGGAGGGTTTCAATCCGCTGTGCGGCGATCAGCTGAAGATTTATCTCCGGCTGGCGAACGGGGTGATCGAGGACATCAGCTTTCAGGGCGTCGGCTGTGCCATTTCCCAGGCCTCGGCGTCCCTGATGACGCTGGCGGTGAAGGGCAAAAAACCGGAGGAGGCGCAGGCACTTTTTGCCCGGGTGCATACGTTGCTCACCGAAGGGCCAAACGCCCGGGTAACACCCGCAGAGCTCGGTAAACTCGCGGTGCTTTCAGGCGTTTGGGAGTTTCCGGTGCGGGTCAAGTGCGCCACTCTGGCCTGGCACACGCTGCGTAGCGCCCTCGAAGGCGGCGCCTCGCAGGTCACGACGGAGTAATCAGCCATGGCAGCCACATTATCAATCCCGCGTATTCACCTGCGCGAACCGGCACGCAAAGTCTTGCTCGATGCCCTGGCGGACGGGCATGTGCGCGGAGTGCGGCTCAGGATCGATGAGCATTTCGCGCATGAGTTTTTCTTCGAACGCGCTGCCGAAGGCGATATCACGGTTGAGGCAGACGGCATCAAGCTGTTGCTCGATCCCGCGAGCGCAGAGCGCGCGGATGGCTTGTCCGTCGATTTTACGTATGACCTGCATGGCGCCGGCTTCCATTTCGATAACCCGAATAAACCGGGCTACCTGCAACCGATCGAACTCACGCGCGATTGCGCAGTGACCCTGATTCCGGGCGGGGAGCGACTGCAACTGGGCCGTGGCGAGCGAGTGGTGGTAACCCAGGCGCTCGGTGGCAGCTTCACGGTGCAAATCTCCAGGGGCCGGCTGGCACGGATCGCCGCCGCTGACGCCGATGCGTTAGGGCGGGATGCTCAGCGGCAGGAGCAGCCCCAGACGAGCAGTGGTGGGTTCGACGTCCAGCAAGTGTTCGACATGCTGCGCACCGTCTACGACCCGGAGATCCCGGTCAATGTGGTCGATCTCGGGTTGATCTATCAGTGTGAAACCCGTTTGCTTGCCGATGGCGGCCAGCGAGTCGAGATCAAGATGTCCATGACCGCGCCCGGTTGCGGAATGGGCGACGTGCTTAAAGAAGAGGCGCTCACCAAGGTCCGGAGTATCCCTGGGGTCAGCGAGGTCGAAGTCGAGATCGTTTGGGACCCGCCATGGGATCAAAGCCGCATGTCCGAGGCGGCGCGTTTGCAGTTGGGGCTGTTCTGAGGAACCCGGCGTGAGGAGCCAGCCATGAGCAATCGACTCGCCAAAGAGACTTCGCCCTATCTGCGGCAGCACGCAGAGAACCCCGTCGATTGGTATCCGTGGAGCGAGGAAGCGTTCCGCCGCGCGCGCGACGAGGACAAGCCCATTCACCTGTCGCTGGGCTATGCCGCCTGCCACTGGTGTCATGTGATGGCCCACGAGTCGTTCGAGAACCCCGAGACCGCGCGCCTGATGAACGAGCGCTTCATCAATATAAAAGTCGACCGCCAGGAACGGCCTGACCTCGACGACATCTATCAACAAGTCGTGCAGATGATGGGGCAAGGCGGCGGCTGGCCGTTAACGGTGTTCCTGACTGCCGAGCGCGAGCCGTTCTTCGGCGGCACTTACTTCCCGCCAGACGACGGTTATGGTCGGCCGGGCTTCACTCAACTGCTGCTCGGTCTGAGTGAAGCCTGGCAGAACAACCGCGCGGCGCTGCAACAGAACGTCGAGCAGTTCCTTCAGGGTTACCGCAAGTTGGAGGCGTCAATGCTGGAGGGCGATACACCGCTGGAGCCAGACCAGCCGGCTGCCGCTGCCCGGTTGTTTGCCCGAAACACCGACCCGGTGAACGGCGGCCTGGGCAACGCGCCGAAATTTCCCAACCCGGCCTGCCATGATCTGGTCCTGCGTCTTTATCAGCGTCTGCACGAGCCGGATTTGCTGCATTCGGTAGAGTTGACCCTTGATCGCATGGCCGCCAGCGGGCTCTATGATCACCTCGGCGGCGGTTTTGCTCGCTATTGTGTGGATGAACACTGGGCCATTCCTCATTTCGAAAAGATGCTCTACGACAACGGTCAGCTCGTGAAGCTCTATGCCGATGCCTATCGCGAGACCGGCAAGCCTGCCTGGCGGCGTGTGTTCGAGGAAACCATCGACTACATCCTGCGTGACATGACTCACCCTGACGGCGGTTTCTACGCCAGTGAAGACGCTGACAGCGAGGGTGAAGAGGGCAAGTTCTACGTGTGGACACTCGCTCAAGTGCAGGCCGCGCTCGGCGAGCCGGATGCCGCGCTGGCCTGCCGGGCTTACGGCGTCACCGCCAACGGCAACTTCGAGCATGGCAGCACGGTGCTGCACCGCGCAGTCGCACTGGACGCGGTGCAGGAACTAGAGCTCAAGGGCCTGCGTGGCAGGTTATTGCTGGCGCGTGCCCAGCGTATTCGTCCGGGGCGCGACGAGAACATCCTCACCAGCTGGAACGCGTTAATGGTCCAGGGGCTCTGCGCGGCATACCAGGCGACCGGAACCACAACGTATCTGGACGCCGCGAGGCGCGCCGCCGATTTCATTCTGGACCGACTCTCGACGCCCGAAGGTGGCCTGTACCGGGCCTGGCGGGAGGGCACGGCGAAGGTTCCAGGCTTCCTCGAAGACTACGCCTTCCTTGCCAACGCCTTGATCGATCTCTACGAGTGCGACTTCGATAAACGTTATGTCGAACGCGCCACGCAACTGGTCGAGGTGATCCTCGCCAAGTTCTGGGAGGACGGACTTTACTTCACGCCCAGCGATGGCGAGCCGCTGGTGCACAGGCCTCGGGCACCGCACGACAGTGCCTGGCCGTCAGGAACTTCGGCCTGCGTGTTGGCTTTCCTGAGACTTTTTGAACTGACCGGCCGCGAGCTTTCCCACGAGCGTGCCGAGCAGGTCTTGGCGATGTACCGCGCCGCAGCCGCGCAGAATCCCTTCGGTTTCGCCCATCTGCTGGCGGCGCAGGACTGGATGCAACGTGGCCCGATCAGCATCGTCGTTGCCGGCGAGCGTTCCGCCGCCAGCACCTTGGTCGTGAAGCTGCAGCGCCGCTACCTGCCGGCACGCGTCCTGGCCTTTGCCGAGGATGTGCCCATCGGCGCGGGTCGGCATCCGCTCGCGGGGCAAACCAGCGCCTATGTCTGCCGAAACCGCACGTGCGAACCCCCGGTAACCAGCGCCGAGGAGCTTGTAGAGTGCTGCCTGAAGTGAAGAGCCGGAATTGAATCAAACCGTCAACGCGAGGAGACAACGATGGACAACAAGAACAGCCACAACCCGTACACGTACCAACGTCTCAAGCATCTATATCCTGATTACTTCAGTGCCTTGGAGGCCCTGGGTACAGCGGTGCATCATGCTGGGCCGCTGGAAGAGAAAACCGTCCAACTGATTCAGCTCGGTGCCGCGGCAGCAATCCGCTCGGAAGGCGCAGTGCACAGTCATACCCGACGGGCACTGGCAGCCGGGGCGACGACTGAGGAGATCCATCACGCACTGATCGCATTGACCAGCACGATCGGCTTCCCGACAGTCATTGCGGCGATGAGCTGGGTGGATGATGTGATCGGGAAAAGAGGCAATGACGCGCCGGAGCTCTGAGTACACCGCCGACGACCGGGTTCCATTACATCCCGTGCAATCTTGACTATAGTTTCAAGTGTCGGCGGCCGTCGTTCAGTCACCGTGTTCGTCCAAGATTTCCCGGGCACGTTCCGGGTAACTCCACCTGATCAGGAGCGCACGATGGACCTCAACCGTCGTCAGTTCTTCAAGGTCGCCGCTATCGGCCTTGGAGGCTCCAGCCTGGCCGCGCTGGGTATGGCACCCGCGCCAGCCTTCGCCGAGCAAGTCCGCCACTTCAAGCTGGCCCATACCCATGAAACCCGCAATACCTGCCCCTACTGTTCGGTGGGTTGCGGCTTGATCATGTACAGCCAGGGCGATGCGGCCAAGAACGTCAGCCAGAGCATCATCCACATCGAAGGGGATGCCGATCACCCGGTCAATCGCGGCACGCTGTGCCCCAAAGGCGCAGGCCTGCTGGACTTTGTCCATAGCCCCAGCCGGCTGCAATATCCGCAAGTACGCAAGCCGGGTAGCAAGGAGTGGACGCGGGTATCGTGGGATGAAGCGCTGGATCGCATCGCCGACCTGATGAAGGCCGACCGTGACGCCAACTTCATCGAGAAGAATGCCAAGGGCCAAACGGTCAACCGTTGGCTGACGACGGGTTTTCTCGCTGCCTCGGCGTCCTCCAACGAAGCCGGTTACATGACCCATAAGGTCGTTCGCAGTCTGGGCATGCTGGGGTTCGATAACCAGGCACGTGTCTGACATGGCCCGACGGTGGCAAGTCTTGCCCCAACGTATGGCCGAGGTGCGATGACCAACCACTGGACCGATATCGCCAACGCGAATCTGGTTCTGGTCATGGGCGGTAACGCCGCCGAAGCCCACCCCTGTGGTTTTAAATGGGTGACCGAAGCGAAAGCGCACAACCAGGCGCGATTGATCGTGGTCGACCCGCGTTTCACCCGTACCGCCTCGGTGGCCGACTATTACGCACCGATTCGTACCGGCACCGACATCGCCTTCATGGGCGGTCTGATCAACTATTTGCTCACTGAAAACAAGATCCAGCACGAGTACGTGCACGCCTATACGGACGTGGCGTTTATCGTCAAGGCCGACTTTGGTTTCGAGGACGGGCTGTTTACCGGCTACGACGCGACCAAGCGCACCTACAGCGACAAGTCGAGCTGGGGCTATGAAATCGGCGAGGACGGTTTTGCCAAAGTCGATCCATCCCTGATGCACCCGCGTTGTGTCTACCAGTTGATGAAGCAGCATTACAGCCGCTACACCCTGGAGCTGACCAGCCAGATCTGCGGCATGCCGCAAGATGCCCTGCAAAAGATCTGGGAAGAGATCGCCACCTGCTCGCAACCGGGCAAGACCATGACGATTCTCTACGCACTGGGCTGGACCCAGCATTCGACGGGCTCGCAGATGATTCGCAGCGCAGCCATGGTGCAGTTGCTGCTGGGCAACGTCGGCATGCCGGGCGGGGGCGTCAATGCCCTGCGGGGGCACTCCAACATCCAAGGCCTGACCGACCTTGGGTTGCTGTCGAACCTGCTGCCCGGCTACCTGACCTTGCCGGGCGATGCCGAACAGGACTACGACACCTACATTGCCAAGCGTGCGCTCAAGCCACTTCGGCCCGGACAGCTGTCTTATTGGCAGAACTACGGCAAGTTCCACGTCAGCCTGATGAAGGCCTGGTACGGCGCCAACGCTACTGCCGAGAACCACTGGGGCTACGACTGGCTGCCGAAGCTCGATATCCCCGGTTACGACATCCTCAAAGTGTTCGACATGATGTCCAGCGGGCAGGTCAACGGCTACGTCTGCCAGGGCTTCAATCCTATTGCCGCCTTACCTGACAAGAACCGGGTAATGGCCGCGCTGGCCAAACTCAAGTGGCTGGTGGTGATGGACCCGCTCGCCACCGAGACCTCGGAATTCTGGCGTAATGTCGGGCCTTACAACGATGTTGAAACGGCCGGCATCCAGACCGAAGTCATCCGCCTGCCCACCACCTGCTTCGCTGAAGAGGACGGCTCGCTGGTCAACAGCGGCCGTTGGCTGCAATGGCACTGGAAGGGCGCCAATGGCCCGGGACAAGCACGCACCGACATCAAGATCATGAGCGAGCTGTTCATCCGTTTGCGTCAGCGCTACCAGGCCAATGGCGGCGCCTTCGCCGAGCCGATTCTCAAGCTCAGTTGGCCCTACAAGGTGCCTGACGATCCGACACCGGAAGAGATTGCCAAGGAGTTCAATGGCTACGCGGTTGCCGATGTCACCGACGCTACGGGCGCGACGCTCAAGGCCGGGCAGCAGCTATCCGGTTTTGGCCAGCTCAAGGACGACGGCAGCACAGCGTCTGGCTGCTGGATTTTCTGCGGTAGCTGGACCGAGCAGGGCAACCAGATGGCCCGCCGCGACAACAGCGACCCTTTCGGGATGAAGCAGAATCTGGGATGGGCGTGGGCCTGGCCGATGAACCGGCGCATCCTCTACAACCGCGCCTCAGCCGATCCGAAAGGCCAACCCTGGGATCCGAAAAAGCGCCTGGTGTGGTGGAACGGCAAGTCCTGGGGCGGCACCGACGTGCCCGACTACAAGGCCGACGTACCGCCGGAAGCAGGCATGAACCCGTTCATCATGAACCCCGAAGGGGTGGCGCGTTTCTTCGCCCTCGACAAGATGAACGAAGGTCCCTTCCCGGAACATTACGAACCGTTCGAAACGCCTATCGGCATCAACCCGCTGCACCCCACCAACAAGAAGGCGACCAGCAACCCGGCTGGGCGCATCTTCGATTCGGTCTGGGAGTCGCTCGGGACGGCGAAGGATTTCCCCTATGCCGCCACGAGCTACCGGCTCACCGAGCACTTCCACTTCTGGACCAAGCATTGCCCGATCAATGCCATCACCCAGCCCGAGCAGTTCGTCGAGATTGGTGAAGCCCTGGCCAAGGAGAAGGGGATTGCCGCTGGCGACCGGGTAAGGGTCAGCTCCAAGCGCGGGCATATCGAAGCGGTGGCGGTAGTGACCAAGCGGATTCGTCCGCTGCAGGTCAACAACCAGACCGTGCACCATATCGGCATTCCGTTGCACTGGGGGTTCACCGGGGCAACCCGGCATGGCTACCTGACAAACACCCTGGTGCCGTTCCTCGGTGACGGCAATACACAGACCCCGGAATCCAAGTCGTTCCTGGTCAATGTGGAGAAAATCTGATGGCCAACCAAGACATCATTGCCCGTTCGGCCACCACCACCTTGCCGCCCTCGGTACGTCAACAGGAGGAAGTCGCCAAACTCATCGATACCACCAAGTGCATCGGTTGCAAGGCCTGCCAGGTCGCCTGTTCGGAATGGAATGAATTGCGCGACGAGGTCGGCCACAACCATGGAACCTACGACAACCCGCAGGATCTCAGCGCCGAGACCTGGACCCTGATGCGCTTCACCGAGCACGAAACCGATGCCGGCAACCTCGAATGGCTGATTCGCAAGGACGGCTGCATGCACTGCGCCGAACCTGGCTGCCTCGCGGCGTGCCCAAGTCCTGGGGCGATCATCAAGCACGCCAACGGCATTGTCGACTTCGATCAGGACCATTGCATCGGCTGCGGTTATTGCATCACTGGCTGCCCCTTCAACATTCCGCGCATTTCGCGCAAAGACCACAAGGCCTACAAGTGCACGCTGTGTTCGGACCGGGTGGCGGTCGGGCTGGAACCGGCGTGCGTCAAGACCTGCCCGACCGGGGCCATCGTGTTCGGCAGCAAGGAGGACATGAAGGAACACGCCGCCGAGCGCATCGTCGACCTCAAGTCACGGGGCTTCGACAACGCCGGCCTGTACGATCCCGCCGGCGTCGGCGGCACGCATGTGATGTACGTCCTGCACCACGCCGACCAGCCATCGCTGTACGCCGGCTTGCCGAACCAGCCGGTCATCAGCCCATTGGTCGGGCTGTGGAAAGGCGTGAGCAAACCACTGGCGTTGTTGGCCATGGGCGCTGCAGTGCTGGCGGGTTTCTTCCATTACGTGCGCATCGGCCCGCAGCGTGTCGAGGAAGACGAACACCCGCCCGGCAAGGATTCCAGCGTGCATGAAGTCGACCCGACGGTGCATGTCTATGACCCGAACACGCCAGGATCGCAGGAGGACAGGCGACCATGAAAGACAAAACGATCCTGCGCTACAACGCCAACGAACGCACCAATCACTGGCTGGTGGCGATTCTGTTTTTCATGGCGGCCCTGTCGGGTCTGGCACTGTTCCACCCGTCGCTGTTCTGGCTCAGCGAGTTGTTTGGCGGCGGGCCGTGGACGCGCATCCTGCACCCCTTCATGGGCGTGCTGATGTTCGTGTTGTTCCTGGGGCTGGTGATCAGCTTCTGGCGGGCCAATGTCTTTATTGCCAACGACCGCCTGTGGCTCAAACGGGTCAACCGGGTGATGCGCAATGAGGAGGAAGGCGTACCGCCCATCGGCAAATACAACCCCGGGCAGAAGCTGCTGTTCTGGACCTTGCTGGCCTGCATGCTGATATTGCTGCTGAGCGGTGTGGTGATCTGGCGGGCCTATTTCAGCCAGTACTTCGGCATCACCTCGATTCGCCTGGCGATGCTGTTGCATGCGCTGGCGGCTTTCGTGCTGGTGCTGAGCATTATCGTGCACATCTACGCCGGCCTCTGGATCAAGGGCTCGGTCAGCGCAATGCTGCATGGCGGGGTCAGCCGTGCCTGGGCGAAGAAACATCATGCGCTCTGGTACCGCGAGGTGACGCACGACGAGAACCCTGACAGCCAGATAAGCAAGAAAGGATGATGCCTTGAGCACGATACTCAAGCCCGGAGAAATCGAGGCGGCGGCGAGCACGCCGCCGTTCCTGCGCCTGCCGCCGCCCAACCTGTTCACCTTGCGTGCGATGCGCCTGGAGCGATTGGCCAATGGGCATCCGCTGGCCGATTTCCTGCGGCTGGTCGCCGACCTGTGTTACGTCCAGCAAAGCCTGTTGGACGAGCCACCGCTGGCCCTGGCCCCAGACCCTGAGCGTCTGTTGTTGTGCCAGGAGCACGGATTGCCACCGCTGGCTGCCGACAGTCTGGTGCGCGAAGACGGTTGGCTGCCGTACCTGGAAACCATGCTGCGGCGTTACCAGGCACCGCCGCGCTCGGCTGTGAAAAGTGCCGTGGCAACCTTGCACTCCGCTAGCGTCGGGCAGCGCAAGGTCTGGGCGATTGCCTTGCTCAACGGCCAGTATGCAGGGCTGCCAGCGGCGCTGGTGCCGTTTCTCGGTGCGGCCTTGCAGGCGGCATGGAGCCACTGGCTGCTCGGCATGCCGGTTAGTGAACTGAAGCCGTGCGCCAGCCTTGGCCAATGCCCGGCCTGCGGTTCGCCGGCCATGGCCGGGGTGATTCACCAGCGGGGAAAATACAACGGGTTGCGTTACCTGGTGTGTTCGCTGTGTGCCTGCGAATGGCATGTGGTGCGGGTCAAATGCGTCTACTGCGAACAAAGCAAAGGACTCAAATACGTCAGTTTCGAGGATGATCGGCATACGGCCAACCAGGCGCCACTGCGGGCTGAAATCTGCCCCGGCTGCAACAGTTACCTGAAACTGCTGTACCTGGAAAACGACGCTGACGCCGAAGCGCTGTCGGCGGACCTCGCCAGCTTGATGCTGGACATGCGCCTGGACCTGGACGGCTACCAGCGTCTGGCACCGAACCTGATGCTGGCGCCAGGGGGAGATTGATCTCAGCGGCTACACTCAGGTTTCCGGGACCGGAGCCTGTTTCATTCCACTCCCGCGACGGCCAACCGTTTCAGGGAGCCCCCTTGATGCCCGCAAAACTTGCCAGCGTCCCCGCGCGTTTACCTTCCATCGATAGCCTGTTGCGCAACGCCGCCTGCCAGCCGCTGGCTGAACGTTATGGCCGCGATGCCTTGCTCGCGACTCTGCGACAGTTGCTCGACGATGTGCGTGAACCGGTGCAACGGGGTCAGCTTGACGCCCTTGAGCTCACGGCTCAGGTATTGGCGGGGAGGGCCGGCGAACGCCTGGCAAATCAGTACCGCAGTCGGGTCCGGCGAGTGTTCAACCTCACCGGCACGGTACTGCATACCAACCTCGGTCGGGCACTGTTGCCGGAGGAAGCGATCGAGGCGGTGCAACAGGCTGCCCGTTATCCGCTGAATCTGGAATTCGACCTGGCAAGTGGCAAGCGCGGTGATCGTGATGATCTGATCGAAGGCCTGATACGCGAGCTGACCGGTGCCGAGGCGGTGACGGTGGTCAACAACAACGCAGCCGCCGTGTTGCTCGCACTCAACAGCCTGGGCGCGCGTAAAGAGGGGATCATCTCCCGTGGCGAGCTGATCGAAATCGGCGGGGCATTCCGCATCCCCGACATCATGGCGCGGGCCGGGGTCAGACTGCATGAAGTCGGCACCACCAACCGCACCCATCCCCGCGACTACGAAGCCGCCATCGGCCCACGCAGCGGCTTGTTGATGCGCGTCCACGCCAGCAATTACAGCATTCAAGGTTTTACTGCCCAGGTGCCGACCGCCGAACTGGCGCAACTGGCCCACCGGCACGGGCTGCCATTGCTGGAAGATCTGGGCAGCGGCAGTCTGCTGGACCTGACCCGCTGGGGCCTGCCCGCCGAACCGACAGTGCGCCAGGCGCTGGTTGACGGGGCCGATATCGTCACCTTCAGTGGTGACAAATTGCTTGGAGGTCCTCAGGCGGGATTGATCGTCGGTCGCAAGGAGCTGATCGCCCGTATCAAGAAGAACCCGCTCAAGCGGGCGTTGCGCGTAGACAAACTGACCCTGGCCGCCCTCGAAGCCGTGCTGGGTTTGTATCGCGACCCTGATCGATTGGCCGAACGCTTGCCCAGCCTGCGCCTGCTCACCCGCCCGCAAGCCGATATCCTTGCTCAGGCCGAACGCCTGTGTCCGCTGCTGGCAGGTGTGCTGGGCGACGGCTGGGCAGTAGCGGCGCTGCCGGCGTTGGGGATGATCGGCAGTGGCAGCCAACCGATTGCCCGCTTGCCAAGCGCCGCGTTGTGTCTGCGTCCGCACGTGTCCAAACGCTTGCGTGGTCGGCAACTGCATGGCCTGGAAGCGGCTTTTCGAGCCTTGCCCATTCCGGTGCTCGGTCGCATCGACGACGATGCGCTGTGGCTGGACTTGCGCCAACTCGACGACGAAGCGGTCTGGCTCGCTCAACTCGAGCTGCTGCAAGGAGTGGGGGAGGCAAGGTGATCGTCGGCACCGCTGGACACATTGACCACGGCAAAACGGCCTTGCTCAAAGCCCTGACAGGACAGGCCGGCGATCGCCACCGGGAAGAACGCGAACGCGGTATCACCATCGACCTGGGCTTCCTTTATGCGCCGCTGGAACCTGGGGCGGACATGACCGGTTTTATCGACGTGCCGGGGCATGAGCGCTTCATCCACAACATGCTCGCCGGCGCTCAGGGCATTGATCTGGTGTTGCTGGTAGTGGCCGCCGATGACGGGGTCATGCCCCAGACTCGCGAGCACTTGGCGATTGTCGAGCTGCTGGGGATCCCAAAGGCGCTAGTGGTGATCAGCAAAATCGACCGGGTCGAGCCGGCACAGGTGCAGTCGGTACACGCCCAGGTCGCCGCGTTGCTGGCGCCGGGGCCCTATTGCGGCGCGCCGCAGTTCGCCGTGTCGAGCCTGACCGGGGAGGGCGTTGAAGCCCTGCGCCAGGCATTGTTGGCCGCCCAGCATGAGGTCCGGCAGCGCAGCGCCAGCGGAGGATTCCGTCTGGCAATCGACCGCGCTTTCAGCGTCGCCGGCGCCGGTATTGTGGTCACCGGCACAGCGCTGGCTGGGCAGGTGAGGGTGGGCGACACACTCCTGCTGGGCCAGACAGGCAAGCCTGTGCGAGTGCGGAATTTGCATGCGCAGAATCATGTGGTCGTCGAGGCGTGGGCCGGGCAGCGGGTGGCGTTGAACCTGAGTGCCGAACGCCTTGCCCTGGAACAGATCCATCGCGGTGACTGGCTGCTGGCCGAGTGGCTGTTCGCACCCACGCAGCGCCTGGACATCGAGATGCAGTTGCTGACCAGCGAACCACGCGCCTTCGAACATTTCAGCCCGGTGCACGTGCATCTGGGCACTCAGGATGTCACCGCCCGGGTCGCCTTGCTGGAGGGCACACGCCTGGAACCGGGGGCGCGGATGTTCGCGCAGTTGTTACTGAACGCGCCGTTGCAGGCGGTGCATGGCGACCGTCTGGTCATGCGCGACCAGAGTGCGCGGCGCACCCTCGGCGGAGGACGGGTGCTCGATCCGTTTGCACCGGCCCGCCAACGTCGCGTTCCGGCCAGGCTGATGCAGTTGCAAGCGCTGGCCACTGGCGAAAGCCTGGAGCAAATACTGCCAGTGCTGCTGGCCAACAGTGAGGCGGGGCTTGACCCAGTGCGCCTGGAACGCCAGTTCAATCGCCTGCGCAGCACCTGGCATTTACCGGCAGATGTCCGTGTCATTGCCACACGCCAAGGTCCGTTAGTGTTCAACTCCGAACGCTGGGAGGCGCTGAAGGTTTCGTTGCTGGAACACCTGGCGCACTTTCATCAACTTGAACCGGATGAGCTGGGCCCGGACCGGGATCGCTTACGGCGGTTTTCGGCCATGTCGCTGGACCGACCAACCTTCATCAGTCTGCTCGACGAACTGCTGTCCAGCGGTGCCATTGCAGTCAGTGGACCCTGGCTGCACTTACCCGAACACCAGGTGCTACTGAGCGAAGCAGACGAGACCATGTGGCAGCAGTTGCAGCCATTGTTCGAGCAAGCGGGCTTCGATCCACCCTGGGTGCGCAACCTGGCCAGCGCCATCGGCCGTGACGAAGCGGCGGTGCGCTTGCTGCTGCGCAAAATGGCGAGATTAGGGCTGGTTCACCAGGTCGTCCGTGACTTGTTTTACCTCGACGCGTCGGTGCACCAACTGGCGGCTATGCTGTTGCAACTGGTCGACAACCATTCGTTGATTCAGGTGGCGGCGTTTCGCGACAGGGTAGGGATCGGTCGCAAGCGCTGCATCCAGATACTCGAGTTCTTCGACCGGATCGGCTTGACCCGCAGACTTGGCGACCAGCGTCTTATCCGTTCGGACAATGCCCTGGCACAGCGACCTGAGAGCTGACATCAAGGAAGGCAATCGCGTCCGGTGGCGCGGCCGGGCTTCAAACCCGGTTGGGGACGGCAGCCGTTCCCGGGCAGGTTCGACTCCTGCTGCCTTCCGCCATTTTTTTCAAAAACAAGACGGCCCCGGCATCTGGCGATTCGGGGCTGTCTGGTGAGTGGCTTAAGCCGGCAGGTCGGTCATCACCAGTTTGGCGATGTTGAAATAAATGACCAGGCCGGTACCGTCGATAAAGGTCGCGATGAAGGGAGCAGAAACCACGGCTGGATCAATGCGCAGTTTTCTTAACAGCATCGGGATGATCGATGAGACGACGGCGCTCCAGATAGTGATAGCGACCAGCGTCAGGCAGACCACCATGGCGATTTCCGATCCCACTCCCAGCATCCACGCCCGAATCCAGGCCACGACACCGATGGCCAGCGCGATCATGAAGGAAGTGGTCACTTCCTTGCGCAGCACCGTGCCGACATTGCGCAGGCTGACTTCGCCCAGGGCCATGGCCCGTACCAGCGTGGAGGTGATCTGGGTGCCGCTGTTGCCGCCAGTGCCGATCAGCAGGGGAATGAAGAAGGCCAGGGCGATGGCGGCTTCAAGCTGCTCTTCGAATACTTGCAAGATGGTGCTGGTGTAGGCCTCGGCGAGAAACAGCAGCAGTAGCCACGGCAAGCGCTTTTTCCACAAACTCCACGGGCTCGTGCTGAGGTAGGGCGTTTCCAGCGGCAGGCTGGCACCCTGGCGTTGAGCGTCGTCGGTGCCTTCGTCCTGAATCAGCGTCGCGATTTCTTTTTCATACAGCACGCCCAGTAGCCGGCCTTCGCTGACCACGGGAACGATGTCCACGCCTTTCTCGATCAGCTCGGGCGCGACATCGTGCCGGAGCTGATTCGGCGAAACCGAATAGCGGATGGGCAGCATCAGATCGCGAACGCAAAGGTCAGTGTTTTTCTCGGTGAGCAGTGTTTTCACCGACAGCTGGCCATGCAAAGCGCTGCGCGGGTCGGTGACAAAGATGTGGGCCGGAATATCATCGTCCGGCAGTTGCTTGAGCAGATGTTCCCTGGCCTGGATGACCGTCATGTTGCCGGTCACGGTAATGAGCAGAGGGCTCATGTAAGACACTACTGTGTCTTTCAGGCGGATGTCCTTGAAGGTGGAAGGGGTAGCGCTTGCCATTGACATTTGAGGTAGTCCCCATAGCTGTTTTGACCACAAACAGATCTCACACAGGGGCGTAAACCAGAGAAGAGAGTGCAGAAAGCGATCTCCACGTCTAGGTTTTGGCACTGTACAACGTATCCGGGCCATGCTGGCCGGAAGTCACTTGGGCTAAACCTTAATCCGATAGAGCCTGTCTTAACCTTGGGCGTCTCTCGACGTCGTCAGATCAGTGACCTGTGTTTGTACAGGAGCCTCGCCGAACGAGATACTGCAACATTAAATAAACCAGGGCGGTGCCGATCTGGAGTCGGGCAGCGCCGGTGTGAGTTTGCTGCTGTTTAATGACCTCCTGAATAACAATTGCCATTAAAGGGTACTTGATAACTCCCTGAAGGATTACTTCCGGAACAAGAATAAGAGGGATTGCTTTTGCTGTAACCCACTCGATCGATAGTGTTCAGCGTTCATTCAGAAAGTGATGCTGAAGGTCTTTCAAGACATAGCATGTTACAAATACTTGCACCAAACGTTTAAAGTGCCGCACGCTCTAGCTATATATGAGTTTGCAGCAAAATAATGAGGTTCAGAGTTTGAAAACTCGCAACTAAGCCGTTGACGCATTAGTACCTGGTCTTTAGGATCGCCGCTCCCTTGGGGAGTAGC
The DNA here is from genome assembly GCF_058782685.1 of Pseudomonas sp. FW306-02-D09B. Taxonomy (NCBI): domain Bacteria; kingdom Pseudomonadati; phylum Pseudomonadota; class Gammaproteobacteria; order Pseudomonadales; family Pseudomonadaceae; genus Pseudomonas; species Pseudomonas sp. FW306-02-D09B. The sequence continues at coordinate 558,110 of NZ_JBYSXY010000001.1, read as the reverse complement.
CGCCTTCGTTTCCGGAAGGGGTCACGTCAACATACTTGGCTCGCAAGCCATGGCGTGACCGGTCATATGACTTGGCAAGACCATTGGTGAAGATACCTGTCTGTGGGTCGGACGCGGGTGTCTGAACCATTGGCTCTTGTGTCCGGCCCCTCAGGTTTCCTCATGCATTCTATGCCCATGACGTTTGCGTTGCTGTTGGGCTCCGCGGTTGTCATCTATCTGGCTTGTGAATACTTCGTTAATGGCATCGAGTGGGTCGGTCGCAAACTTGCGGTCGGGCAACAAGCCACGGGGTCCATTCTGGCGGCCTTTGGTACGGCATTACCGGAAAGCGTCATCACGTTTATTGCCGTTGTGTTTGGTGACACGCCAGAGCAGAAATCCCTCGGCGTCGGTGCTGCACTTGGCGGCCCTCTGGTTTTGGCGACGATCGCCTATGCGGTAGTCGGCGTGACGCTGCTGGTGTGTCGTCAGCGCCTGGCGAATACCGAGGCCATCCGTCAGGACTTCAAACGACTCAGCCGCGATCAAGGATGGTTCCTCGTAATCTTTGTGGCAAAGATTGCGCTCGGTCTTGTCGTGTTTGCCTACAAACCTTGGTTGGGTATTCTTTTCCTGGCGGCCTATGCGGCGTATTTCTGGAAGGAAATGCGCGGTGAGCAGGATGAAGAAGAGTATGAACTCGAGCCCCTGAAACTTGCGCCAGGCAAAGCGACTCCGTCGACCTCGGCGGCGGTGATTCAAACGCTTATTGCATTGGCGGTTATCTTTGCGGCCTCTCACTTCTTTGTCGGACAACTCGATGCCCTGGGCCCCATGCTGGGTATCCACCCTCAACTGCTGGCCCTGTTGCTCAGCCCGATTGCTACCGAACTACCTGAAACGCTGAATGCGATCATTTGGGTCCGCCAGGGTAAACACCGACTAGCCTTGGCCAACATCAGTGGCGCCATGATGATTCAGGCCACAGTGCCCACTGCATTCGGGCTGTTCTTTACGCCTTGGGCGCTGGACACGTCGCTGGTTCTGGCGGCGATCATCACCTTGATAGGTGTCGGCGTCATGTTCTTCGCTTTCCGAAAGGGCATCATCTCGCGCTGGCTATTGGCATCGATGGTGTTGCTGTACATCCTCTTTGCAGTCCTTTTGAAGGTTCTTGATCTGGCTTAGCTGTCAGCTCAAGTAGTCGTCCAGGTGGCTGGATTCTTCTGCAAAGCGCTCGACCAGAAAATCCAGAAGGGCACGTACGCGGGGCGCCATGTACCGGTTGCGTTGATACAGGGCATGTACCGGCGCCTCCGCAGTTCGCCACTCCGGCAACAGGATATTCAAGCGTCCTGCTCGCAGGTCCGGGCCAATATCCCACAGCGATTTCATTGCAATGCCGTAACCGTGAACTGCCCACTCTCGGGCGACCGCGCCGTCATTCGTCTCGCGAGCGTTTGCGAGCGGGACCGTATAGTTTTCAACTTTGCCATTGCGGGTGAAGCGCCAGTCGTTCGCCGGCCCAGCAACAGAGTTGAGGACAATACAGTCGAAACGCTCCAGATCCCGTGGGTGCTCGGGGGCGCCGTGCTTTGCCAGATACCGGGGCGACGCGCACAACACGCGCCGGTTGGGTGCCAGGGGCCGGGCAACGAAGGAACTGTCCGGCGGCACACCGAATCGGATGGCGAGATCGATATCGTCTTGCAGCAAATGCGACAGCGAATCCGACAGCACCAACGCGAACTTCACCTCGGGGTATTGGGTGTTGAACTGGTCAAGCCAGTTCTTCAGTACGTTGCGACCAAAATCCGAGGTCGCGGAAATTCGCACCTTCCCCCCCACGACACTTTTCCCGGCTTGTAGAAAGGCATGGCCATCGTCGAGTGCCTGGAGTGCCTGCTGACAATAGGCCAAATACGCCTGCCCCTCATCCGTCAAGCGCAGGTGGCGTGTCGTGCGCTCGAACAGACGCGTATGCAACACCGACTCGAGCTTGACCAGGCGCGCACTCGCGGCAGCGGGGGATAGTCCGAGTTTGCGACCAGCGGCCGACAAACCGCCCAGATTGGCTGCTTCGACAAACAGCCGGATGTCGCCCAGGTAGCCCATGATATTTCGATATTTTTTGAAAGTGATTCAAATAGTACGTCAATTATCAAATGAACTGGAACTGCTCAGAATGGCGACATCAATCAACGATTGGAGACTCCTGATGTCACTTTTCCCCGTTGCACGCCTGACCCACGCACGTTGCTGGTTGCTCTCTTCCCTGCTCGCCATCGCGGTAAGCCCCGTCTTCGCCGCGACCGATCCGCTCGTCCAGCCCCGCACGGTGATCGTCGACCATAGTCTTGCGAAGGCGCAGGCCGACGCGCAGATCCTGGCCGCACGCCGTTACGGCACGTTCTGGACCACCGGCGACGAAGCGCTCGCTCGCGCCGCCCTGGCACCCGACTTCAAGGATTCGACACTGCCGCCAGGTCGCCCCCAAGGCATTACCGGACCGATCGCGGCATCGAAAACCATGCACGCGGCGATTCCTGATATCCAGTGCGAAGTGGAACAGATGATGGTGGTCGGCGACCGGGTCATCGCGCATTTGCGTTTCACCGGTCACTTTACTGGCCAGTTCAAGGGCGTTCAGGGCACAGGGCAGACGATCGATTTCATCGCGGCGGACATCTACCGCGTCGTCGAGGGTCGTATCGCCGAGAACTGGCACCTCGAAGATAACCTGACCCTGCTGCAACAGCTCGGCATGGTGAAGTAAGGGGATCAGGAGATCGTTGCGCGTGGCCATGAAGCAGTCGGACACGCGCTCACTTGAACATCAATGCGACGGGTTGCGCCGGTACAAGGTCAGGCCCAGCGCGAGTAGAGCAAGCATTCCGGCACAGCTGCGGTTGATCCACTGCATGACCTTCGAGGAAAACCGGCGCATGGCGAGTCGTCCACCAAACGCGTACATGCTCATCATCACGCATCGACCAAGGCACTGGTTATGGCGAGGAGCACATACTGCTGGGCGATGGGCTCAGAGGGACGGATGAACTGCGGTAGAAAGGCCGCAAAGAACAGCAAACCCTTGGGATTGGACAAGCCAACCAGGAGCGCTCGCAGGAAGGCTGACCTCCCGGTTGCCGCACTCGGCGTGTACGCCTCGGAGAGCGCCCGTGTCGGCGCGTGCCAGAGTACCCATGCCAAATAGAGCAGATAGGCGGCGCCTACCCATTTCACCAGGATGAACAACTGCTCAGAGGCTTGAAGCAAGGCGCCCAGACCGCAGCCCACCGCACCAATCAATACAAGATCCGACAATGCCGCGCCTGCCATGCCGAAAGACGCCACCCGCATACCTTTAGAGGCGCCATTACTCAGCGCCAGGAGCATTGAGGGTCCCGGCGTCATCATGACCACGCTTACCGTAATGATGTAGAGGAAAAGGGTAGATGCATCCATCGTGTAAGAATCCAGTGTTCGTGCTGTTGGGTGAGGCGAATATAGCCAACGACATCAGCGAAGTTATGGCCCGAAGCGTTACGATGGGATACCCGGTTAACCTTTTGGGGGCCTACTTCCAGTTAGTCCCTGTCTGCACAGAGAGGAGAACACGATGAGCAACGAACAGGTTGCACCTGAAACGAAAGGCGTTGCGGTGAAGCTACTTGCCACGGTTGACCTTGGCCCAGAGATCGAGGGCATGGCAGGGCGTCAGCTTAGAATGCGTATGGTGACCATCGAGCCTGGAGGCGTCTTCGGGCCGGTTCACAACCATAAAGACCGACCGGGCACCGTCTACATTCTGCAAGGCACGATCACTGACCATCGAAATGGAGTCGCCACGGACTATGGGCCCGGAGTGGGCTGGCCCGAGGACAGGAACACCACGCACTGGCTTGAGAACAGAGGAACGATTGCGGCGGTGGAGATATCGGTCGATATTGTCAGGCAGGAGTGAGGTCAGCTGTTGAGCGATTATCAGGCAACCTGAATTAATGCCACTTCCTAGAGCTTTTCGGCGAGAACGCTGGAATGTTTTCGAGGCATTGGCGAAGGAGAGGGCGAATGCTCCATAGCCAATTCCCCAAATGAATCGGCCGTGTCGATATAGCGCATGGCCGATTTCATGTCCTTCCAGCCGACGTACGTCATCAGCGCTTTGACATCCCAGCCATTAGCGGTAGCCCAGGTCGCAAACCCTCGGCGCAATGAGTGGCTGGTGTACAGCTCGCCGGGCACGCCTGCTCGGCTAAACACTCGACGCAGCAAAGGGATCAGGCTGTTGGCATTCAGGCCATCCTCCGCCAGGTGTCCCCAACGATCGAGCTTTCTGAAGACCGGCCCTCGCGCAATGCCGGCGACGGTAATCCAGTTCACATAAGCCTGGACGGGGCAGAGCTTCTTCAAGGCCGGTGTACGAAAGGTCGTTCCCAAGTGCTGGCGATCGCCTTTGCTGTGCGGCAGATAGAAGGTGATGCCCACACCCGTTTGCGCCTGGGTGTGCTCCACCTGTATTCGCGATAACTCATCGCCGCGAAAACCCCGCCAGAACCCGATCAGCATCAACGCAATATCCCGCCGACTGCGCAACATCCCCGTCAGGTCGTGCCGCGCGGCGGCCTGTTCCGCCTCTCGCTCCAGCCACTGAACAGCGTGTTCCAGATGCTGCAGGAGCAGGGGCGTCGCTTGCTTTTCCTGGGCGGGATGCAAGGCCCGAATGCCCTTGATCATCTGCCGCACGGCCGGTGTCTTGGTCGGATCGGGAAAGCCCTGGGTGATATGCCACTGGGCGAGGGCGGCCAGACGCTGCTTGAGCGTGCTGACGGTGTGCTGGTCGGCGTATTCCGCCAGGTAGCGCACGATGCTGTCCCCAGTCGCGGGCAGGAACCCGCCCCAGGTCACTTCGAAGTGCTCCACTGCGGCGCGGTAGCTGCGCCGGGTGTTTTCCCGAGTACCAGCCTGCAGGTAGCGATCAACCTTGTTCATCTCGACCCATCCCCCCGCGAACGTACCTTTTCCGACCTTGGAAAAGATGATTTTTGCCTATCTGATGCGATAACGCTCAATTATTTTATCAGATGACTGCGGTTTTATAGGCCTTTACTTCACACGGAAATAGAACGTAAATACATGGTATGTAAAACAGTACGAAATCGTAGGAGCAAAAAATGGCCCGTGGCGGCGTAAACAAGGCAATCGTGCAGAAAGCACGCGAGGCGCTGCTGGCTCGCGGAGAGAATCCGAGCATTGATGCCGTACGGGTTGAGCTTGGAAATACCGGCTCGAAAACCACAATTCATCGTTATCTGAAGGAGCTGGATGAGGTTGATCAGCGCCGAAAAGCGCCTCAACAGGGGCTGAGTGACGAATTGAACGAGTTGGTGGCGCGGGTGGCGCAGCGCCTGGCAGAGGAGGGCAAGGAGCAGATTGAACAGGCACTGGCGGCTTCGCGGGCCGAGAAAAGCGAGTTACTCGAACAGCTTCAGGCCAGTCAAGATGCATTGCGACAACTCCAGCAGCAGTTCGATATCCAGTGCAGCGCCCTGGATACGGAGTCAGCTGAACTGCAGACCTGCCGTACGACATTACAGGCCGAACAAACCCGCAATGCCCGGCTGAGTCAGTCCAATCTGGATATTGAAGTGCGACTGAAAGAGAAAGACGAACAGATTCGTTCGCTGGAGGAGAAACACCTGCACGCACGTGATGCGCTAGAGCACTACCGTGGAGCGATCAAGGAGCAGCGCGAGCAGGAACAACGCCGCCATGAAGGGCAGTTGCAGCAGATCCAGATGGAGCTGCGTCACCTACAGCAAACTCTCATCATCAAACAGGATGAGCTGACTCAGTTGAATCGGGATAACGAGCGTTTATTAACAGAAGCTCGCCAGCAGCAGAAGGCGTATCTGGATCAGGAATTGGTCAAGGAGCGCCAGACGGGTGAAATAAACTCGCTCAAAACCCTGGTCGCGCAAGGCGAGGGTGGCAAACAGGTGTTGCTGGATCAGGTCAGCACTTTGCAGCACAACATTAATGAGCTGGCTGATGCTCTGGAGAAGAGATCACTAGAGGCGAACGAACTGGCAGAAGAGCTGGATGCTGCTCGAGCAACTATCGCAAAAAAAGTCGATGGCTAAGGTGCATCAAGCTTTCCCTATGGCCGCTATCGACCGATTCTGGATAGGTCGCACGACATTCTGCGAAAGCATAGCCCTCGCAGAATGTATGTGGGGAGCTTACTCGACGGCTTTAACCATGTCTTCGATGACCTTCTTGGCATCACCGAAGACCATCATGGTTTTGTCCAGGTAGAACAGTTCGTTGTCCAGGCCGGCATAGCCGCTGGCCATCGAGCGCTTGTTGACGATGATGGTCTTGGCTTTGAACGCTTCAAGAATCGGCATGCCGGCGATTGGCGATTTCGGGTCGTTCTTCGCTGCCGGGTTGACCACGTCGTTGGCGCCGAGCACCAGTACCACATCGGCCTGGCCGAACTCGGAGTTGATGTCTTCCATCTCGAATACCCTGGAACGATGATCACGGTGTCGGCGTTGGTCAGCAGGAAAGTGGCGTCGTCCGCCGAACCGGATTTCACCGGGCGGGCTGTAGGGGTGATGGTCGCATTCAAAGCATTTTTGCTCGTCAGTGCATTTGGGGGATCAGCAAGCGTTTTTTGCTCGGTTCGTGTTGGATCAGGAATGGGCAGATGTGTTGTTTGAAAACCGACCGCTGCGTGTCGGTGACAAACACGTTGTCGTTCCCGGGAGTCCTTTTCCTACAACTGCTACCGTAATGCCCACCGCCTATCAGCAGAGGCACTGACTCAGGTTTTTCCACTTTTAACCCAAGCCCTTGCGACCCTCCAAATAGAGACATCGCGGTGTCGTTTTTTGAATGTGTGGAAAGGTCCAGTTAACTTGGGTGTGACTCTTGCAGGCAATTACAAAAAGCCCACCCAGCTTTGGTTGAATGGGCAATAAAAAGAGCCTCTGCCTGAGGCCATTCACCTGCTTTGTGTTAGGAGATACCGCGATGACGACGTTCAACTCCGGAACTAAACCCCAGAACCATGCGCCTCAGTCCATCGGCTTTTTACTGTTGGACAATTTCACACTGATTTCTCTGGCTTCCGCCGTCGAACCCTTGCGTATGGCCAACCAATTGTCCGGTCGCGAGCTGTATCGCTGGACGACCCTAACCGCCGACGGAGGTCAGGTCTGGGCCAGCGACGGCTTGCAGATCACCCCTGACGCCGCCATGCACAAAGCCCCGACTCTGGACACTGTGATCGTCTGTGGTGGTATTGGCATTCAGCAGACGGTGACCCGCGCGCACGTATCATGGCTACAGAGTCAGGCGCGTCAGTCCAAACGCCTGGGCGCGGTGTGCACCGGCAGTTGGGCCCTCGCAGGTGCCGGTTTGCTCGACGGCTTCGATTGCAGCGTGCACTGGGAGTGCCTGGCAGCGATGCAGGAAGCTTTCCCGCGGGTGGTCATGAGCACGCGTCTGTTCACCCTGGACCGTAACCGTTTCACCAGTTCCGGCGGTACCGCGCCACTGGACATGATGCTGCATTTGATCAGCCGCGATCACGGCCGTGAGCTGTCGGCGGCAATTTCGGAAATGTTTGTCTATGAGCGCATCCGCAACGAGCAGGATCACCAGCGCGTGCCGCTCAAGCATATGCTTGGCACCAATCAGCCGAAGTTGCAGGAAATAGTGGCGCTGATGGACGCCAACCTAGAAGAGCCGATCGACCTCGGCGAACTGGCGGTGTACGTCTCCGTGTCGCGGCGTCAGCTGGAGCGGCTGTTCCAGAAATACCTGCACTGCTCGCCGTCACGCTACTACCTCAAGCTACGGCTGATCCGCGCCCGACAGTTGCTCAAGCAAACGCCAATGTCGATCATCGAAGTGGCCTCGGTGTGTGGCTTCGTGTCCACGCCACACTTCTCCAAGTGCTACCGCGAGTACTACGGCATTCCACCACGCGACGAGCGTGTAAGTTCCAACACCACGCAACAAGTGACGATGATGCCGATCCCGCAAGCGATGGTGCTGTCGCAGTTGTCCCGACCGCTGTCGGCGCTCAGCCAGGCCCGTAACGAATCAACCTTTGCCAGCGTCCGGATATAGATGTCAGGCATGCACTGGCCTCGCGCAAGTCAGTACGCTTCAAGGAAGTTTGGGTGCATGAGTTTGTCGGGCCTCACCTGGAAAGCGCGGCGCATAAGTTGCTGACCCGCGTTACCGGGTGCTTGAAGGCACCTGCACTGCAATCCGGCGAGGGATGGTAGTGCCTAATAGTACGGAATTGCTCACTGTTCATGAACAATGGTGCTAACTCAGCCTTTCCGCTTGTAACTATTTGCTCTTGCGACCTTCTATAATCAAAAAATGGTGGGGGTTAATTTCTAAAAGTCATTGGAGCTCAATTTGACTTTGGCATGACGCTTGCTCACGTCGTTGCCAGTAGCCCGCCATTTGCTGGACAGGTAATAAAAAGAGCCTGCGTCTGGGGCCGTAATCTGTCCTGTGTGAGGAGATACCTCAATGATGTCGCAAAACTCCGGGGCCCAACCCCAGAACCGCATCCCTCAATCCATCGGCTTTCTGTTGCTGGACAATTTCACGCTGATCTCCCTGGCCTCGGCGGTCGAGCCGCTACGCATGGCCAACCAACTATCGGGTCGTGAGCTGTATCGCTGGAGCACCCTCACCGCTGACGGCGGTCAGGTCTGGGCCAGTGACGGCCTGCAAATCACACCGGATGCGTCCATGCACAAAGCCCCGCCCATGGACACCGTGATTGTCTGCGGTGGCATCGGCATTCAACGCAGCGTAACCCGTGAACACGTGTCGTGGCTGCAAAGCCAGGCCCGTCAGTTGCGCCGCCTTGGCGCCGTCTGCACCGGTAGCTGGGCCCTGGCCTGCGCCGGTCTGCTGGACGGTTTCGATTGCAGCGTGCACTGGGAATGTCTGGCGTCGATGCAGGAAGCTTTCCCGCGGGTGGCGATGAGCACTCGCTTGTTCACCCTGGACCGTAACCGCTTCACCAGCTCCGGCGGCACCGCGCCACTGGACATGATGCTGCACCTGATTAGCCGCGACCACGGCCGCGAACTGTCGGCAGCGATTTCGGAAATGTTTGTCTACGAGCGCATCCGCAACGAACAGGATCACCAGCGCGTGCCGCTCAAGCACATGCTGGGCACCAATCAGCCGAAGTTGCAGGAAATTGTCGCGCTGATGGAAGCCAACCTTGAAGAGCCGATCGACCTCGATGAACTGGCGGTGTACGTCGCTGTTTCACGTCGTCAGCTGGAGCGGCTGTTCCAGAAATACCTGCACTGCTCGCCGTCGCGTTATTACCTGAAACTGCGTTTGGTGCGTGCGCGGCAGTTGCTCAAGCAGACACCCATGTCGATCATTGAAGTGGCGTCTATCTGTGGGTTCATATCTACGCCACACTTCTCCAAGTGCTACCGCGAATACTACGGCATTCCGCCACGCGACGAGCGCGTCGGCTCCAACACCGCGCAACAAGTGGCGTTGATTCCGTTGCCACAAGCCTTGGTACTGTCACCATTATCTAGAGCAATGTCGACGCTCAGCCAGGCCCGCAACGAATCAACCTTTGCCAGCGTCCGGGTATAGATTTATATCACGCAAAACTCTGGGGTATCGATTAGTACCCCAGAGCTTCCCTTGCATGCTGCTTCAGTTGCCTTACATAAAACAGAATTGACTCACCGACTGGTGTTAGCGCGAACCCGCGCGCATTTTTTCCCGCCACGGCTACCGCAATTACAAGAAAGTACAACCAACGGTAATTTCTCGATGTCAGGCTTTCAGCTATGGTACAGGAGGGCAGGGGCAAGGTAATTTCCAGCCCTCGTGTTTATACTTCCGACCGTCATCAAGCCAAGATAGTTAAAGGATCCTAAGTTCCTTATCAGCAATCAGCCGGTGAAGGATCAACGTCTACATCTTTTGAGGAGACTGCACTGTCGCTTGACGTGACGCCGATCGTTAACGGTAAAGGTGTGCTGCTCGATGTCATTCTTTCAAAGAATGAGCCTGATTATCCCTACACCACGAACGGCGTGCCGCCAATCAACACAACCTCGTTGACTTCCCGGTTTTTACTCCGTTCGGCCAGACCATTGTTTGGGGGGGATTTATTCTGACGTCGATACCACAGTCATTAAAAGTGTTCCGTTTTTGGGCAAGATTCCAGGCTTAAAATGGTTATTTACCAGCAGCTCGACGGTATCAAGCAGTACAGAGCTTGTGCTTTTGAGGCTGACCCTCGTTTTCCAAGGACTGAATATGATCCTGAGGGGCATCTGCGTTTAATCGCCGGCTTGCCTGGAAACAGGCATGGTCTGATCGATCTGTACAATGCCATTCCCACGGATCTGGCCAACCAGCTGAGGGAAACGTCAGAATCCGGTTGTGAGGGCTTTGATTTTCGCATCCGCGAAAACGCCGGTGAGAGACAGTGCCAGGCTTCAAATGTGACCACCCGAGCCTCCCACGTAAGAATGCGAATAGGCGCATAATGTATATTATGTTAAATCATGTGTCTGAGCGGAACTTTCCTCCTGTCGCTGGTACCCGAGTACCCGGAAGTAAACATCCAAATTTTTGGACACTAAATATCCAAATCTAGGTTTGCTACCCCATTTTGGATATTTCTTTCATTCAGTGATGCTCACGCCTATTTATCGCGCTTTGACGTTTTTGCAAGCTCCATCGACAGATCCATCACTCGCGCTTGGCTGTTCGCCAGGTCCTGCTCAAGCTTTGTGACTTTGAGTAAGTGCATCTGATTGTCCGCGCGTCTCTGTTGCAGAGTATGTTGCTCGAAATGCTCGATTTGTCTCTTAAGGTTATCGCTGATTTTCTCCAGCTTCACTGTGAGCTCCCGCAACTGTTTATTTTCAGATTCAGCTTTTGCTATGCGTGCGGTCAGATTATTGATCAGCTCTTGATCATTCCAAATCTTCTGGGTCGCTTGTTTGAGTTCAGTTCTAACCTCTACGCCGTGTTTAATCTCAACTTCTAATCTGCGCGAGACCCTGATTTTGTCTTTCACATTTGCAGCCCATCTAGATCGAAGCCTATCCTCGAGTTCCTGAATTTTTCGACGTTCCTCAGCTGTTACCGAGCTTGCCGCTTCAGCCATTTCGGCGTACATAGACCGGATCAACGCTCTGAGTCGCTCAGGAAATTGACTGAGGTATTCTTCTGGTGAAACATTAGATTTCTGTGTTAAAGGAATATCCTTGAGAAACCTTGAAATCGTTGATAACGAACCACTACCGATCTGCGCGCGTACGGCTCCGACAGTTACCTTAAGCCCTTGCTTTTTCAGCTCGGTGACTGCGTGTAAAACCCGGTCAGCGGTAACGTTTTTGATTTTGGGATCAGCCATGTGTTCACCCTGCCCTTGGAATTGAATCCATCTAGTCTGGATTACCAAACTCTAATCGTCATCAGATTCATCAAGCGTAAATGATCAGCTCACTCGGTCTGAGCTAAAAATCTGGCTGGGTGGGACAGAACGGTGATATCCAAGAGTGCCACGGAAAAACTCAGATTCAAGAAGATACGTTTGATTCGTTCGGACACGCCCCTTATCCCCTGCCCCAAGCTGATTCGTGGATGCAAAAATCGTTATCCCTCTGTGGAGCTTGGAGTGGAAGATCCTCGTACCCATCTTCAAACCGGCTATAGGGACGACATCCAACGGGCTTATCAGTCATCGTTCAGACCTCCTGCGCGGGTTTACTTTGATAGGTCAAACGGCCGTACACGAAACTCCGGTATTACGATTGAAGTGATCGTTTTTGCGGGATCTAGGCGCTACTTTCAAAGTACTTCAACACCAAAACAAATGGAACCACCGGAATGATGGTGAAAGCCTTGAACTTGCGGCGGAATTTGTCAAAGCGGCTCTACGTGGCAACTCACCAATTCCACGGCCACAACGATAATGATGAGGTTCACACTAGGTCATCCAACAGACCATCTTCGCGTAGAAGGTCTACTATCTCCTGCTCCTCGATCGTATAGACACCTCGAGAAGTTTTCCAAACCAGCTTCTTTTCCTGCAGTGCCATGAGCGCTAGCTGCACATCTGGCACTTCGACCTTCGGCTCGCTTGTGGCTATGCCAGCGTTCGCTATCGCTTTGGCATACAACTCCATAGTCGAAGATTCGAAGGGCGCGAATCCCTCACCCTTTGCACCCATCACACAAATGACGGCAGACTGGATCGGTGTGAGGCTATGAATCACCATCTTAAGATTCGCATTGAGCGCTTCCGCTTGCGCTCGGACAAGATCGGCAAAACGCACCAGGATGGCTTTAGGGCCGACGGTGAGATTGAAACGGATACCGTCTGCGGCTGCGCTGAGAATTTCGGGCCGATAACCACTCTCTTGAAACAACTGGAATACATCTGAATGGTCGAGATTATTTGGAAGGTCAAGCGCCTTGCAATACCAGTCAACAAAGTCTTCATCCAACATTGGGAGCTGCAGCATTGAGGCCCCAAAAAACGCCTCATCGCTGCTATTGCGAAGCATGGCAAGCTTGTTTTGGTTTGATCCGATGCAAACGATGCGAAGACCATAATGTTTGGAGCTGTTAAGTTCGTCCCTGGCCGCCTTTAGCGCAAAGAGCGCTGCGACGCCTTCGTCTGTCGTGATCGCATGTTGAGTTTCGTCGATTATCAGAACAATGAGTTTTTTCGCCTCATCGGACAGCGCTTCAAATGCCTTGGTGAGACCGATTTCTTTCCCGAGCCCAATTTTGTTCACGTTGAAATTCACGCGACCGACACTTACCGGTTCCAGCCCGGGAGCTATCGCCAATCGGCTCATGAGTTTCTCGTCACGTCCAATAGCTTCTCGGACAGTCTCGACGATGACAGCTCCTGGCTCTGTCGTCAGGTCCTTCCAAAGATCGGCATACAACACAATGGCTCCCGCCTCTTCCAAGGCAGGCCTCAAATCTTCGCGGGCGAAAGTGGACTTCCCGGTTCGGCGTGGCGCTGTCAGGAAGACACCTGACGCAGCAGCACTGCCCACTGCCACTTGCGTTATCAGCTTAGTAAGCCGTGCAGCCAGCGCCCGGCGGCGGTAAAAATTTTTCTGGGACATTGCTGGCCTTTGATGAGATCTATAGGGAATCAAAGAGTTTGAAGCCTAATTTGAGCGGGACTTTGTATCAGCGTCCAGCCGGCGTTGACGGTAGCTGTTCTGTCAGCGTTCAAAAACCATTATAGGTCTGGACCCGGTGTTGATAGTCCTATGTCAACTGACTCTACCTCTACGGTTCGATACAAAAGCAATATCCGATAACTGTCAGACCCGGATTCGGCCATGCGCTACATCGATACGGCCGATTCATTTGGGGAGTTTGCTATGGCGCACTCGTCCCCTCCTTCGCCAATTCCTCGAAAACGTTCCAACGTTCTCACCGAAAAGCTCTAGGAAGCTGCTATCTAGCTAGCCATTAACCAAAAAATGGCAACCCCACGATCGCCTAGGAGCGACTAGTTCAAAGAATCTCCCGGTCACCACCAAGCACGCAATTTACGATCACCGACACGCACTGCCGGCCCCAGCAATCCCCCAGCGATACGAGGCTATTTGAGTGCTTCAAAATTAACATAACGCCAGTTGTGTTAATTGAGGGTAATTGCTAGCATCCAGATCGCCAAGTGGCATTTTCGAGGAGAAAGCTCCCATGCAACTCTCTGTGCGAAAGGCGTTCCTGGAAGACGGGGCCGTCCTGATCAAAGGTTTTCTGAACAAAGATCAATTGGCTGAGTGTCGGGCGGCCTTCGACTGGGCTGTCGAGAATCACGGCCCCAATGCTTTCAGGATGTTTGACGGAACTGAACAACAGTCGCACGTCGACAATGCGAATCCGATCGCCAAGGCTCGCCTTGAGGAACTGGTGACTTCCCTGCCCTTCGGTGAGCTGTTTGCACAGCTCTGGGGCTCGGAGCATGTGTGGTACTTCGCCGAAGAAGTATTTCTCAAGGCTGGTGGACATGGGGCGCGAACGCTCTGGCATCAGGACACCTCCTATCTGCCTTGGGCCGGTACGCAGTGGGGAAATGCCTGGATCAGTTTCGAATCGGTGCCCAAGCAAAATGCACTAGAGATTATCCGAGGCTCGCACAAGGGGCCGCGTTACGACGGCACCACCTTTCTCGATCCAAAAGATCCGACTCAGCCTCTACACGGTGGAGACGCCTTGCCGCGTCTCCCTGACATCGAGGCCCGGCGCAAGGTGGACCCGAACGCCTACGAAATCCTGTCCTGGGCCACCGAACCCGGCGATATCGTCGTGCTTCACCCCGGATCGCTCCACGGCGGTGCCCCCGTTGATAAGGCATTCCCGGATCGCCATACCTTAGTCTTTCGTTTCTTTGGAGACGACGCGACCTTTCGACCGCTGCCAGAGCACAGTGCCGCCGGCTACCCGCAACAAGGCGTGCTGTTCAGCGAGGAGCTGTCGAACCTGAAAGCCGGAGATTCTTTCCGCCACCCAACGTTCCACCAATTAATATAAGAGGGGCAACGCCATGAGCACTCAAGACCTGCAGCGTCAATCCATCAACCCTGGTCACACCCAGGCCATCTACGACAACTTCCACTTTTCCCAGGCGACGCGTGTCGGGAACATGATCTGGGTGTCCGGCCAGGTCGGTATCGATGCGTCCATGACTCCTGCCGAAGGTATCCAGGCACAGTCCCATCTGGCTTTTCAGTCCTTGAGAACTATCCTTGAGGCCGCAGGGGCAAGCTTGGCCGATGTCGTCGAACTGATGACCTTCCACACGGACCTCCAGGGCGAAGTCCATGCGTTCGGGCAGGTCAAGGATGAGTACTTCCCCGAGCGCTACCCTGCATGGACTGCTGTTGGCATCTCGCAACTGGCCCTTCCCGGGCTACAGGTGGAAGTGCGAGCCGTCGCGGTGATCAATAGCGGTCGGGTCTGACAGAGAACGATTGATCACCACCCTGCCCCTGGCCTGCGCTTGGCAGCCAGGGGGCCTTGAAACCGGCAATTCAATTGCATGATCACGACATGCCAAGCCAAAATGACGGAGCAACGGTAGATTGGCGACTCTCATACAATCGCCATCGGCTCATCACTTCACAACGGAATCACTTTCTCCCATGCATGACGCCCAAGCTCCTTCTACGGATAGCCACCAAACGCCAAGTGACAGTGATTCCGGGCACGTTGCGCGCCGTGGACGTCCCGTAGGCAATCGTCTGGAAAAGCGCGGTGAATTGTTGACAGCCGCCATCGAGGTAATTGCCCAGGAAGGATATGCCGGAACCTCTCTACGCAAGGTCGCCAGCCATGCCGGGTGCACGACAGGCGCTGTGACCTACTACTTTGCCAACAAGGAAGAAATGATTACCGCTGCTGCACAGAGTCTATTCGACGAATTCGACAATCTGCTGGAGCCCAATCAGGAACAGGTCGATGTCAGGGCAATGATTGAGCAGTGGTTGAACCTGACTCAGGCCAATGACTCGGCCCGTTGGCTTGCTCTATTTCAAATGCTGGCCCATGCCCGGCACGAGCCGGTGTTCGCGGACGTCATCCAGAAGCGTTACTCCCGGTTCCGCCAGGATCTCGCAGTAATTCTGGCCAAGGGGCAAACTCAAGGCATTATCCGCAAGGACGTTCCTTCCGATTTGCTCGCCGACCAGCTCAGCGCGCTGAGCGACGGCTGGATGATGATGCTGCCGATCGAACCGGAACGATTTCAGCCAAAACGCAGAAAGGCGTTGATGGATGCCGTCATCACGCTGATCAGCCCTTCTCGATAAGTCATCAGGGGCGGCCAGCGGCGTAACCCGTTTCCGCCCTACCCTGTCTTCACACACTTATTCCCCTCAGTATTCAGGTTCGCTTCAACCGCGAAGCAAACCCTCCTGCACCAACAGTTCCCCTCCTGCTCAAGCCCGACATCAGCTTTTAACGCCCTCCTCTTCATTTCACTTTGCTGAATCCTGCTTCCGTTATATATTTAAATAACATCTGTAATTATAAATAAAAAAGCAACCTTGATGGAGGTGAAGATGGACTCGGATCTCGATGATCTGTCGGCGCAAGCACGCCAGCGACGATTGTTGTTACAAGCGATTGGAGGAGCAGCCCTCGTCGGGGGGCTGGGTATCAGCGGGCGCGTCATGGCCCAAGCCGGGTCTGCTCCGGACACCTCGATACTTGACGTGGTGATCATGGGGGCGGGGTTGTCTGGGCTTACATCAGCCAGGGATCTTCAAGCCGCCGGCTGCGAGTCGTTCGTTGTTCTTGAAGCCAGGGATCGCGTAGGCGGCCGTACCTACAACCATGAGCTTGGCACCGGCGTCATCTCTGAAGCCGGTGGCCAGTGGATTGGCCCTGGCCAAACGTCGATTGCGGATCTGGCAAGGCAGCTCGACGTCGCAACCTTTCCTACGTATTACAAGGGCAATGCGGTCTATCTGATCGGCGATGAAAAGGTTGAAGAGGACGTCAGCGATGGCCCGAATTCCAACACCGAAATCGTCACCAAACTGAATAAGCTGGCAAAAGGCGTTCCCAGCAGGGCCCCCTGGAAAGCAAAGGACGCTGTCGCCCTCGATAAGCTCTCGGTCGGCGAATGGCTTGCTGAACAAGGGATCAGCAATGCAGACAAGATCGGATTCAACATGTCCGTCAGCCTGACCTTCGGCACGACGCCTGCCGGTATGGGACTGTTGCACTACCTGTCGCTCATCAACTCCTCCGATTGCAGCCTCGAAAAACTCGAAGGAGTAAAAGGTGGCGCGCAAGAGTCGCGACTGGTTGGCGGCTCCCAGATCCTCAGTTTGAAGATGGCACAAGCCTTGGGGAACAAGGTCAGATTGGCATGCCCGGTACGCAAAATTGTCGGCTGGGATCGTGATGTCGTCGAGTTGCATACCGATCAAGGAGTCATCCGTGCGCGCCAAGTAATTGCGGCCTTGAGCCCGGCATTGTGCAACCAGATCACCTTCGAGCCGCCTCTCCCCACAGGACGTGCCGAGTTGCAGCGGCGGTGGCCAGCGCATGCCCCGATGCGCAAGACGGTGCATGTGTATGAACGGCCTTTCTGGAGGGACAAAGGCCTCAACGGCCAGATTGTGCAAGTAGACGGGCCATTGATCTGGGCCTACGACAACTCCCCGCCAGACGGCAGCCTAGGCGTTCTCAGCGGCTTCATCAGGACAGGGCAATTGCCCCATGACCCCAAAGCTGCGCAGGACATCTTGTCGGCTATCTACGCCAAAGCCGTTGGCGTGGAAGCACTGCACCCGATCCAGTTCCATGACCAGGACTGGGGCAAAATCGATCCCTGGACCCTTAGCTGCATTTCACCAATGCCCCCTGGCTTCTGGACCCAATGGGGTGAATACCTGAATCCGGCCGTCGGCCGCCTCATCTGGTCTGGTACCGAAACGGCGGATATCTGGGCCGGGGCCATGGATGGCGCGATCCGCGCCGGTCATCGAGCCGCCATGGAAGCGCTACAGGCGCTGGTTCAACCTGGGAGGAGTGCTTGATGAAGCGAGTCATCGTTATCGGAGCAATCGTCGCGGCAACGGCGTTGGCTGGATCGGCAGTAGTCTATGGTCCGAAGTTGCTGGCGGGTTATCGCTTCATGAATGCCGTGGATCAGCATGACGCCGAATACCAGGCCAATGGTGGTGCATGGCCACAGCGGCAGGACACTTGCACCCTTTGCCATGGTGCCAGAGGTCAGCCCGGAAATGCTCAGTACGCAGCCCTTGCAGGTCAGCCTGCGTCGTACATCGAAACCCAGTTACAGGCGTTCGCCGAAGGGCGTCGACACAGTGCGCAAATGAGTCCACTCGCAGCGAATCTGACGGACGAGCAAATCAAGTATCTGGCCAACTATTTCGCTCAGCAGAAACCGGGAGTGACTGAAGTCACGACGACTGATGAATCCCTTCAACAACACGGGCAACGCACAGTTGCAGCCAACGGTTGTGTGGCTTGCCATGGCGAGAAGCTGTCGGGCGGCCCGCTTGCTCCGCGCATCGCAGGCCAGGGGCAGTTGTATCTGACCGATCAGCTCATGGCCTTCAAACTTGGCCAACGTAAAGACCCGACCCAAGCGATGAATGCCCTGGCCGGTTCGTTGTCCGAAGACGATATCAGGGCTGTGGCGCATTATCTGGCCAATCTGACAGCTGCCGCGATTCCGGGTGGCCAGTAATCATTGTTACAAAGGTGGGCAAGGATGCTCGCGGCGTCATCCTCCTCTCAAATACGACAAAAGCCGCCAGAATGGCGGCTTAAGACTCAACCCTTATCGAGCGTGATTATTGCTACAAGCAGGCCCGTCAATGTGCCTGCAAAAGTGCCATCGAGCCCTTCGAGCGCTCCAGCGCGCAATAGGCGTAATACAAGTGCACCAACAGGTAGGCCCAGGTCGTCAGTGCGAGAACGTAGAAGTTCAGCAGCACGTTGGTATCGTCACCGGGGATTTTGTAGAAGTCGTAGATACACGCAATAGCCAGCGAGGCGAGCATTCCCAGCATCACGCCAATAGCATGGAAAGTCTCCCTGGCGCTGACCAGCCTGAGCGCAAAATAAACGAGATAAATGGAAAAACCGACCCACATCATTACGTAATAATACGGAAGGAGCGTGGCCAGAACGGTGGTCGAAATTAGAGCCAACGTCCCCACTATAGCACCCGCAAACATCATGACATCGTTACGAACTGACGGCTTATAGGTATGAGTAACAGCCATTAGTCCAAGGACAGTAATAATTGGAATGCCAAAGGCTCTTGAAAAGGCGTCGCAAAAATAGGAGATGAGATAAGCAAACTTTAAGCCCGTGATGAAGAAGACCAGGAAGTTTGTCGCCGAGAACGCCACCACAAACCACTCAAGAGCAAGTAAATAGTTTCGTTTTTTAAGAAACTTGACCCCATAAACAAGCCCAGACGCGAACAGCAAAAAGCAAGCAATACAGAGAACAGCATTTCGGAGATCCATAACAATAGCCTCGATGCATCTGACAGGAAGATTGATGAGTTACTTGTTTTCAGGAATAAGCTCGGCAAGGTAGGTGGCGATCGCTTTGCGCTCATCTGCCGACAGCGAAGCCGCTACCGCTTTCATTGCACCGGTTGGCTCGCGTCTCTCTCCGGTGGCAAAAGCGTTGAGCTGCGCCAAAAGGTAATCGTGCCCTTGTGCTGCCAAACGCGGAAACGAGTCGTGACCCATCAAGTTTTCGCCGTGACAGGCGACACAGCCCCGTGTCTGCACCAGCTGTTTGCCTGTTTCCCTCGAGCCCTCACCAGGAGAAGAAGAGGCGTTTTTGCTGACAGGTTGCGTGGCGTAGAAATTCACCAGCAGGTCGATTTCGTCGCCGCTCAGGGTCATCGCCAGTGGCCCCATATTGGGATAGATCCGTTGCCCACTGGCAAAACTGTGCAACTGCGTAGCAAGGTACGCGGCCGGCTGCCCTGCCAGGCTTGGATAACGCGAATTGAGCGAGTTGCCCTTGCTGCCATGGCAACCGGTGCAGGCATCGGTCAAATGCGGCCAGTTTCCGCGATCGGCTTGGTAAGCCTCGGTAGACGTGGTGATGTAGTTCTGCAAGCGATAGAGATCGAGAAGGTCTCGCCCGAAAATCACCAACAGCACAGCAACGACCGCAATGACTCCGAACGCTATGATTTTTTTCATCTGCGCCCCCTATACCCGACGCAAGGAATTGAGCACCTGCAAGGCGCTGTGGTGGCCGGCGCGAACGGCGCCATCCATGTATCCCGCCCAGATGTCGGCGGTCTCGGTACCAGACCAGAACAGATTCCCGCAGGGAGGGCGCAGAGCCTCACCATGCTTCGACCAGAAACCTGGTGGAATCGGAGAAACGCAAGTGATCGTCCAGGGATCGAATTGGGCCCAGTCATGATCGTGATAAGACACAGGGTTGAGCGCTTCCTCCCCCAGGGCCCGTGCATAAATTTGCGTTTGCACGTGCTTCGCCGCTTCGGGATCGGAAGGCGCCGCCGCGTTCAAAACGAACGCGTTGATCACACCGATTTCCCCATTCGGCGGCGAATTGTCGTAGGCCCAAATGACCGGGCCGCCGACCTGGATGATATGGCCGTTCAAGCCCTTGTCACGCCAGAAAGGTCGGGGGTAAACCATCGCTGTCTTGCGTGCCGGAGAGTGCGCAGGCCACGCGAGTTGCAGCGCTGCTCGACCTTCCGGCAATGGCGGGTCGAACTGCAAGCGTTGGCAGAGCGCGGGATGAATCGCCATGATGACCCGCCGGGCACGTATCTCGCCCTTATCCGTTTGCAGTCTGACGATGTCGCGGTTCCAATCGGCAATGTTGCGAACCGGACAGGACAAGCGAACTTTATCGCCCAACAGCTCCGCCATTTTGCTGCTGAGAATCTGCGACCCACCGACGATGCGTGTTCCCTGCGCGCTGTCCTTGATGGAGTCGAGCCTCATGTATTCACAACCGGCCGAGTTGATCATCGACAGAAAATGCAGAAAGCCCATCTTGGCAGGCGTAACGCCGCAGGTCAGGAGGAAGCTGGCGTTCCACCCTGCCCGGTCCTCAGGCTTGATGTTCTGCTGAGCCAGCCAGTCACCCGCCGAGAGTTTGTCCAATTCGGCGGCCCTGGGTGACTTCCACGGTGCACCGCACGGCACGTCCCGCGACAGCTCACTGAGCTTTGCCGAAACGGTTTCATCGGTGCCGAACGTGCCTTTCAAATCGACAGCAACACGTCCGTCACCTCCGAGGATGACCGTTTCGCCCTCGTAGAAACTGGGAAACGTACCCACCTCAAGTTCTCGGGCGAGATCCGCTACGGCCGTTTGTCCCGGGCCGATCCACTGCCCTCCGACTTCAGAAATGTACCCTGAGCCAAGGTCATGATTGAGTGTGCGCCCGCCTACGCGATCCCGCGCTTCGAGCACCAAGAGAGACTGGCAACCCGCCAGATGCAGGTCGCGGGCAGCCGTCAGACCGGCCAGGCCGGCACCAATGATCACGACATCCAGAACATCGTCCGAGCTGTCTTTCAAAAGCGCATCGGCGGCATTGGCCAGGCCGATGTTCAAACCAATCGATCCCACCGCCGCTGAAGCGCCGGCCAACTTGAGCAGTTGCCTGCGTTTTAAATCCGGGGGTGCGTCAGTGCTGGACTTAATGGCCATGCTCGATGCCTCACATAACGTTATTGTTGGATTAATCACTCATTGCAGAGCGTCGATGCGGCAGTAAAAGAGCGGTGGCAGAAACGCAAACATCCATTTTGACTTTCCGCAGACGAACGACTGCCCGGCCAGTAACTTCAAGGCCAGCGCCACCACTACAAATCAGAGTGTTGTTTTCCAGTGACTCTTCGTTCTTTGAACCATTAATCGCTAACGATAAGGCCGAGCCTCAATCTTCGAAGCCTTGCGATTGGTGTATTCGTCGAGGCTGTTTGCCACCCCCAGCGCCAGACTCACGGCGCACCATTGCAGCGGTTCTGGCAGTGTTTTCGGGGTTTTGTGACGCAGTGCAGCGAGCAACGGATGCTCGATACCGCCGATTCTTTCCGCCAGCAGATGCCCGATCAGCGACTGGGTGGCAATGCCGTGTCCGGAGCAGCCTGCGGTGTAGAGAATATTGTGGTGGGTTCCGGTTTCGCCCACCACCGGCAACGCGTCGTAGGCCATGCTGACGTAGCCGCTCCAGCACGATTGAATACCAATGCCGCGCAAAGTCGGGAAGCGTGCGCCCAGCGTCTTTTCCAGCTCGCGGTAAGCGACGTCGTCGGGAATGTTCGGGGTTTTGGAACCGTACACATAGCCAAGCCGTTTGGTGGTCAGCAGCAACGTATTGCGTGCCGTCAGACGATGGCTTTCCATGGTCCAGTGCGGTGTCATCAACCCTTCCCGCCCTGCCCATCCCAATGACGCCAACTGCTGCGCGGACAATGGCTCTGTTTCGACTGCCGACACCCGAAATGGAACAATCTTGTCGCGCAGAAGCCCGATTTGCGGCGTATAGGCATTGGTGGCCAGCACCAAATTCGGGGCTGTCGCACGACCGTGCGTGGTTTGGCAGGTGATCGTCGGCCCATCGGAATACGACACCAACTTCGTATTCTCATACAGTTTCACGCCTGCCTGGAGCGCCGCCCGCCGCAGTCCCATCACGTATTTGCCGGGGTCCAGCGTACCGCCATGGCGTTGCAGGCAGCCAAACAGAAATGCCGGTGGAATCCCCCGTGCGCGCATTTGAGCCTGATCCAGAAACTCGGTACGGGAGCCAAGTTCGTCACCCACTGCCATACTCTTGCGCAGCTTTTTCTCCTGAGAAGGATGGATGCCCGCCCTGATGATTCCGGAGGCGTTGTAGTCGCAGTCGATACCCAGTTCGCGCAATCGGCCTTCGACGTAGGCGACACTTTCGTCGTAGAACCTGACGATGCTTTTCGCCTTTTCGTGACCGACACGTTTCAAGAACAGCTCGAACTCAATGCCGATGCTGCCGCCCAGATAACCGGCATTGCGACCACTGGCACCGAAACCGGCAAATTCCTGTTCAAGGATGACTACCTTCGCACCCAGCGCCGTAAGCTCCAAGGCGGTAGACAGCCCGGCAAAACCGGCACCGATCACGATGACGTCCGCACCGACATCGCTTTCGAGCTCGGGCTGCAAATCAACCGGACTCTCGACCCAGCCACCCAATCGGCGGAAATGCCCGCCGGCAAAGTGGCTTTCCAGCTCTTGCGCTTGATAAGTCATGGACATGTGATGCGCTCCTATCGACTCAGGATGTGAATAGCGACCGCTGCTTCTTCAACACCCTGAAGCCCGCCACCGTTTTCTTGGATGGCATGCCGCGCGCCGTGTACCTGGCGTGCGCCAGCTTCCCCGCGCAATTGCGTGGTCAACTCGTACAACTGACCGATACCCGTTGCGCCGAGCGGATGCCCCTTGGACTCCAACCCGCCGGAGGTATTGATCGGTATCCGGCCGCCCAGGGTGAAATCGCCCCGCTCGGCGCAGATCCCGCCCTCCCCCAACGGCGCCAATCCGAGGTTTTCTGACTGGATGATTTCCCCCATTGCCGACGCGTCGTGCACCTCGGCCACATGCATATCCTGCGGACCAAGGCCAGCAATCTCATAGGCCTCACGCGCGGCCAGGAGGCTAACGTGCTTATGCGGTTCGTCCAGGCCCCGCAAGGTGAAGCTGCGGATCACGCTGGCGGCGATCCGCACACAACGTTTCGGATCGGCACCGATCCGCTTCAGGCCTGCTTCCGTGCAGAGAATCGCGGCCGCCGAGCCGTCGGACAACGGAGCGCACATTGGCAGGGTGATCGGATAGGTGATGGGCGGCGCCGCCAGCACTTCTTCAATGGTGAAAGTCTTGCGGAACTGCGAATAAGGGTTGTGCACCGAGTGTTGATGGTTCTTCGCGCAGACCGCCGCGATCTGGCGCTGAGTGGTGCCGTATGTCTTCATATGCCAGCGACACATGGCGGCATAGATGGCCATGAACTTGCTGTACGGACGATCAGACTCCGAACCTGGTGGAGGAACGATGCCCTCGCCCATTTTTACCAGCGTGGCGTAGTTCTCTTCGGCAGTGGAAACATCCCAGCCGGTTTCGAAGAGGGACAGCGCTCTCAATTTATCGGGCACATTCATCTTCTCGGCGCCGAGTGCCAATACCACATCGGTGGCACCTGCACGCAGGCTTTGTACTGCCAGATGAACGGCGGTACTCCCCGAGGCGCAAGCATTCTCGACATTGTAGATAGGCACGCCTTCAATACCGATCTTGCTGCAAATCACCTGTCCCGGAATGGAGAGCTGCCCTTGCAATTTACCGTTGGTGATGCCGGCGTAGAAAACGGCGCCGATATCGGAGCGCTGGGCACCGGCATCCGCCAGTGCCCCCTGCAATGCCTCCAGCGCCAGATCCTGAAGACTGCGCTCGAGGTGACGCCCGAACTCGGTCATGGCAATGCCGGCAATGTAGATAGGTTCCATCAGATAACTCCCCTCAAATTCGCCGAGTAACGCTTTGCCAGTAATGGGCACGCAGATCTTTCTTCAGCACTTTGCCGACAGGGCTGCGTGGCAATGCATCAATGAAATCCACGGTTTTCGGTGCCTTGACCGAGCCGAGCCGGGCCTTGCACAGCTCAATCAGTTCTTCGGCGCTGACGTTGTGCCCGGAACTCAACTCGACCACCGCCTTGACGCTCTCGCCCCACTGCTCATCTGGTACGCCGATCACCGCGCAGTCCTGCACTGCCGGATGGCCCCAGAGCACCTGCTCGACCTCGCTCGGATAAACGTTGAAGCCACCGGAGATGATCATGTCCTTCTTGCGGTCGGTGATGTGCAGGTAGCCGTGAACGTCAAGATGGCCGATGTCGCCGGTGTGCAGCCAACCGTCGATGATGGTTTCCGCAGTTTTTTCCGGGTCCTTGTAGTAGCCCTTCATTACCAAGTCGCCACGCACGCAGATTTCACCGGTTTCGCCTTGGGCGAGGATTTCTCCGTCATTGTTGAGAATCTCGACGCGCACCAGTGGGTTGGGCCGGCCGACCGAGGAAAGGCGCTCGTCAGGTGCCAGGCGGCCGCCCTGTAGATGTTCGCTGGGTGGCAGGTTGGAGATCGCGGCCGGTGCTTCGGTCTGGCCGTAACCGCCGGCCATCACTGGGCCAAACGTCTCGATGGCCAGCTTGAGCTTTTCCACCGACATCGGCGCTGCGCCGTAGAGGAAGTATTTCAGTGAACTGAAATCAACCTTCTGCGCCAGGTCGGGCACATCGAGCAGGCGATAGATCACCGTTGGCGGCAGAAAGATCTCGGTCACCTTGTACTTCGCAATCATCCCCAGCATCAGTGCCGGATCCGGCTTGGTGATCACGACCACGGTACCGCCGCGCGCGGTGCAAGGCACCGCGAGCATGCCGGCCGTGTGGGTCATTGGTGCGGCTGCTAGATTGACCGGCAGATGATCGCCCTCGTACGGGCAACTGATCATGAAGTGGGCGCAGAATGTCTGCAGGCTGCGATGGGTGTTCATCACCCCTTTCGGCAGACCCGTGGTGCCGCCGGTTGGCGAGATCGCCACCACATCGTCAAGTTGGTATTCGACCTTGGGCGGCGTACTCGGCTGCCCCTCGATCCAGGCCTTGAGCGAAGGTGCCTCGGGCAGGTGGTCGTCGATACAGATCCACAAGCGGATCTTCGGCAGGCTCTCGCGCAACGAGTCAATGATCGGTGCGAATTCCTTCTGGAAGAACAACACTTCGCAATCGAAAGCATCGAGTACGTAGCGGTTCTCTTCGGCACTGTTACGCGCGCCGACGGGAATCCAGCACAAGTTGGCGCGCCAGAGTCCCAGCGCGCAGGTCCAGGCCACGGCATCGTTGGCCGACCAGATCGCACCTTTGGTGCCCTTGGGCAAACCCTCGGCCAATAGCGCGTTGGCGATACGGCATGACAAGTGGCGAACTTCGGTAAAGGTGAATACCCGGTCGTCCTGGATATACGCCGCGCCGTGCGGATTGATCCGCCAGCCACGGTCGAAGAAATCAATAATCGCCATGTCGGTCACTTCACAGTTGGGTAACGGTTGCGCGAGCCAGGCCACGCTGTTCGAGGAAGCCCAGCAGGTAGCGATGGCCGAAGGCTTTCGACGCCGAGGCAAAACCGACCTTAGCGCTGTCGTTGTTCAACAGCTTGACCACGGCTGCCGCATGCAAGGCGCCGGTGGCGATGTAAGGGGTAATGCCGTGCACGGTGGCGCGCACCGCCGTCAGTTGACCGCGGCCGATTGCGAAGTCGACGGTGCGTTGCAAGGTGCTGCGCTCGCGCGGTGGCATGCTTGGGGTGGTCGACTGCACGAGGCTATTGATCACCGCGTCCTGCTGCTCTTTCGGCAGGTGCTTGTATTCGGCTTCCCACTTCTCACCTAGGCCGTGGACCATTTTCATCACCGGGTTGTCGTAGAAACCGACACAGGACATGCAACTGCGCACCCGGCCATCCTCCTCGTAGAACACCGGCAACGAAGTGCCGCCCCATGGCAGGCAGAACACCGATTCCAGAAGATCGGGACAGACCACGTTGAAGCTCGTATTCGGCGCATATGGCACCAGTTCCTTCTCCCACAGGTAGGCACCGGGGTAGCGTACGCCTTCGAAAATGGTGGCCGTTGAACCGACGGTCACACCGGCGGCACCGGTACGTGGCCCACGGGTCAGGGTTGCGGTTTCCAGCGAATCGACGCCCGGAGTTTCCAGGGCCAGCTCGGCGGCGATCTCGGCGTAGGTGTACATGTACGCGAGCGATGGCGACAGCAGCAGCCCAGCCTGGCGGTATAGCTCGCCAAACTGATCGCGCAAGGCACGAATGTGCGCTTGCTCACCGGCCGGATCCAGATAATGACAGCCGGCCTTCAATGCCGCTTCAACGGCGGTCAGGCCAAAATTGATGAATGGGCCGACCGTGTTGCAAACCACGCGCGCGCCTTTGAACACCGAAGTCAACGCTTCGACCTCGTGGGGGCACTCAATGATTTCGTAGGTCGCCGACTCCAGGCCGACAACGCGTTGCGCCATCATTTCCTGGGCACGGCCGGCGTTGCGCGCCACGGCGGTGAACGGGATGTGCTGGTCGATCAACCAGTCCATGATCAGCATGCCGGTGTAACCACTGGCGCCGTAGACAACCACAGGATATTTGGCCATCGGGATGTACCTCATTGTTGTTATTGGATGAGTGATGTCGGGTGAATTTTCAGGGTTAGTTGTTCGCCCAGCCTTCGGCGTAAAGCTGCTGGGCCAGCAGCCCCAGGCGCATAGTCAGAACACGGTTCTCCCCATCCTCGATCAGCGAAGACTGGGTGTCGCGCAACAACTTCTCGATCGGGTATTCGCGGGTGGTGCCGTTGCCACCGAACAGGCGGAAGGCTTCTTGCACAACGGCCATCGCCTCTTCGGTCACCGTGACCTTGGCGGCAGCTGTGGCGTAGGGATGGGTTTGCGGCGACAGACGCGCGAAGCTCAGCGAACGTCGGGCGACAGCGCGGGCGGCCTCGACACGGCGCAGCATTTCGCCCAGGCGCAGGCGGGTCATCTGGTGGTCGATCAACGGATGACCGCCCTGACGGCGTTCATGACAGTACTGCAGCGCCATTTCGAATGCTGCGCGCGCGACGCCGGTGAACACCTGGCTCATGTGCGTGCCGGCAAACGACCAGGAAGAGCTGACGGCGCCGTAGTAGGTATCACGCTCGGCGATTGCAAAGCGCCGGGGCACTCGCACGCTGTCGAAGTAGATTTCGCCTTGTGGCAGGGAACGCTGACCGATCTTGTCCAGCGGCTTGCCTTTAGATACGCCTTTGAGATCCAGCGGAATGATCACCGCAATACCATGCGGCCGACCGTTGGCATCGTAGAAACCGTCACCGTAATCGGCGCAGATCATACCCAGCGCGACCTGCGCGACGGCTCCGTTGGATACCCACGCCGAGCTTTGACCGTTGAGGATGATTTCATCGCCGACCACTTTGGCGGTCAGGTTGCCGATATTTCCAGGCTTTCCTGCCGGCCAGTCACGCGCCATATCGAAGATCTGGTTGTCGCTACCACGATCGGGTTGGGTGGCCATCCAGCAACCGATCCGGCCCTGGCAGAGCTCGGCCAATTCGGTATTGCCGGCGGCGACGGCCATTTGCAGCGGGAAGTCAGCACAGCCAAGGGAAATTGCCAGGCCGGCATCGCCCCAACCGAGTTCTTCGCCGATCAGTGATTCGATCCGTACCGCCATATCCGGTGGCAACTGTGCCAACAGCGCCGGATCAAGCCCCAACTTGGCGAACTCGCTGAACATCGAATAGTAAGGCGAGCCTGGGGCAATCACCTCTTCCGGTGTCATGCGGTCCAGCTCGCGACCCAATGGGCGCAACACCTCTTTGGCGAAGCGGTGGACGGAGGCCTGAATCGCAGCCTCCTCTTCTGTCAGCGGTGTTTCGAAGCCGGACAGTCCGGCAGCTGGCAGGGTAAGCGTCGATTTGAGCGAGATCATCAGAGTACCTCCATCGAGAATGGCAGGCCGTTGCGCTTTGCAACGTTCTGCGTCTTGTTATTTGCGATCGACTCTAACAAGCAAAATTATTTAACGCAACAACTGTTATGTTAATTATTTTGCGCGTGAAGACGCGCTTTCAGGCACGGGGGAACCGGCCGAAAATCAGCAGGAAGTTTTAGAAAATGACCAAGCCAAATGTCGGGAAGCGGGCATCGCGCTGGCCTCCCGACATCGCAGCGGCATCAGCGCTGAGGGACGACGCCTCGTCGTGAAAACAGAATCGGTGAGCCGTCACTGTTCAGCAGCGACGCCGTGAGCGAAACACCGTCGCCGCTGGGTTGCTCGTGAAAACTCTGTCCACCGTCGTCACTGCGCACAATCAAACCGTCGAGTCCCACCGCGATGACTTCTCGCCCGGAGACATCGATGGCTGTGACTGAACTTTTGCTTTGCAGCGGCACGCGCTGCCAGCTCGAGCCGTCTGCGGAACCATGCAGTAACGTGCCGCGTTGTCCGCCTACCAGCAGCGAGCCGTCGCTCAGGACAGCCCCCGTCCACAACGTGCCGCTGTAGCCGGTATCCAGGTAGCGCCAGTGCTTGCCCTGATCATCGGAGCGCAACAATTGGCCGCGCTCTGCGGTGGCATACAAGCGCCCTTTTGCATCGGCAAACAGTCCCATCAGATTCAGGTCGGCACGACTCGATCCGGGTGGCGCGTCGAGTTTCTGCTCGATCCAGGTCTGGCCACCATCGTCAGTGGTCAGCACCAATGACCACAGCCCCACTGCAACACCTTGCATGGCGTTGAAGAAATGCACGGCAAACAACGGCCGATCTTCTGCGCTGGACAGCCGCTGAACTTGCCAGACATCGCCGCCGTCGTTGCTGACCAGAATCGCGCCCCAGTGGCCGACCGCCCAGCCTTGCCTGGCGTCGACGAAGGAAACTCCCGTCAGGGGCGTAGACAGCGGCACGGAAGTCGCCTGATGAAAGTGTTGCCCGTGGTCATCCGACAGCAACACCATGCCGTGATCGCCGACTGCGACGACTCGCTCCTTGGCCCAAGTGGCACTCAACAAGATGGCGGCTGCAGCATTGCTTGCATGCGTTGCTGGTACTGCTTGCAACGGTGATGCCTGTAGCAAAGTCGGTGACAGAGTCGCTGCGAGCAGGATTGAGATAAGGGGAATAGGGTTTCGCATCATGTTCTCCTCAATGCACCAGCGCGCCGATCAGACGCACGGGGCGCCGGCGCGGAAATACCCGCTCGAGCCAGACGGCGAAGGCCGGCAGCACGGTCATGGCCATGACCATGTTGACCAGGAACATGAAGGCCAGCAGCTTGCCCATGTCGGCTTGGAACTTGAGATCGGAAAAAGCCCAGGTTGCCACTCCCACCGCCAGCGTGATCGCAGTGAAGATGGTCGCCACCCCTACTTCCAGCAGCGCATGCTCGACCGCCTTGGTGATCGGTTGTCCATGGGCTTGGTGCAGTTGCAGGCGGTTGTAGATGTAGAAGGCGTAATCCACTCCGATGCCGACGGCCAATACCATCACCGGCAAGGTCGCGATGGTCAGGCCGATCTGCAGCTCCTTCATGAACCAGTAGCCGATGAAGGTACCCAGGGTCAGGGGCAGGCAGCACACCAGGACCGCGCGCCAGTCGCGGTAGACGACAAACACCAGTAGAGCGATGGCTCCGTAGACGTAGAGCATCATCGGCAGTTCGCTCCTTTCCACCTCCTCGTTGATCGCGGCGATCACCCCGGCGTTGCCGGAAGCCAAGCGCACGCTCACGCCGGGTTGGGTGAACTCGGCACGGAACGCCTTGGCAGCGGCGATTACCCTATGGATGGTTGCTGCCTTGTGATCCGCCAGAAATAGATGCACGGCCGTCATGCTGCAATCGGGGCGCATCATTCCAGGCACGCGGGCCACCTCGGCGGCCATCGATGAGTAGTTGGTCGGGTCGATGGGCACCGCATTCATTTTCGGGTTGCCCTCGTTATAGCCCTCGTTGAACTGACGCATGCTGTTGGAAAACGAGGTGACCGAAACCACTCCGGGAACGCCTTGCATCGCCCAGACGAAACGGTCCTGGTATTGGCCGAGCGCGACGTCTTCACAGAGGTTGGTGGTTCCGTCAGACGGGGCCTCGAAGACCACACTGAGCCAGTCCAGACCGATGTCGTAATTGCTGGCGATGGCCACCGCATCGCGATTGAAGCGCGCCTCCTCGCGCAGCTCCGGTGCACCGGCCTGTAGGGAACCGACGACCCGGTCATGGCTCTGCCAGGCCGCCGTGACAAATATCAGCAATGCCATGCCAAGCACCCAGCGCACGTTGTGCCATTCGGTCAGTCGGGCAAAGCCGTGCAACCAACGGGCACGGCGCTGACGGGAGATTTCCTCGGCAGCGGCGTAACCGGCGTCCACCCGCAACATCGACGCCACCACCGGCAGCATCACCAGATTCGTCATGATCTTGAAAGCCACCCCTAGTGAAGCGGTGATGGCCAGTTCGCGCACCATCGGTATCGGGATCAGCAACAGGGTCACGAACGACACGAAGGCGGTCACCAGGGCGAGAGTGCCGGGGATCAGCAAGCCGCTGAAGCTGGCCCGTGCTGCACCCTCGACAGATTTGCCGCAAGCGATCTCGCGAATGATGAAATTGATCTGCTGGACGCCATGGGACACACCGATGGCAAACACCAGAAAAGGCACCAGCACCGCGAGCGGATCAAGCCCGTAGCCGAGCAAGCGCAGGGCACCGAACTGCCAGATCAACGACACCAGCGAACAGCCCACCGCCAGCAAAGTGAAACGCACTGAATGGCAGTACCAGTACACCGCAGCAGCCGTCAGCAGCAACGCCAGCAGGCAGAACTCCAGAACCGCCGAAGCGCCTTCGGCAATATCACCGATCTGTTTGGCGAAGCCGATGATCTGGATTTCGAAGTCACTGTCTTCAAACTGGCCACGAATCTTCTCCTCCAGCACCCGGTTGTACGCCACATAATCGAGGCGCTCGCCGCTGGCATCGAATTCGTTGAGATCCACGGTGATCATTGCACTACTCTGATCACGTGCGACCAGAGTACCGATGAAGCCCCCCTGAGCCGTCGAGTCGGCAATCATGGCAATGCTGGCATCATCGAGACTCTCGGGCGTCACCGTGCCCGGCACAAGTGGGTCAGCGCGAAAGCCCTCCTCGGTGATTTCGTTGACAAATGCATTGGGCGTCCATAACGAACGCACGCTGCTGCGCGAGACGTTGGGCAGGAAAATCAATGCCTGGGTCACATCGTAAAGACGCTTGAGCCCTGCCCTATTCCAGATCGTGCCCTTGCGAGCCTTGACCACAACCGTCAGGCGGTTCGCACCGAGCAGGTCATTGCGATAAGTCTCGAAGGTTTTGATGTACTCGTGGCCGATCGGCAGCTGCTTTTCGAACCCTGCCTCCATGCGCAGCTGCACCGCAAACCAGGCCATGCCCAAGGTGAAAACGGCCAGGCTCAACAGCGTCAGCAGGCGGTGAGTAAAAAGCCACTGCTCGATGCGCGGCAACGTCCCGCGCACCTTGGTTTCCGTCATTTTCAAGGAACTGTTCACGGCGCGCCTCACAGGGTTCGGGAAACCACAAGACCGACGTAGTCGCGATCGCGCAGCAATTGGTCGTAGGGAGTCTTGCCGCCCATGAACTTCGCGTAGTTGGCGGAAACCTGCCAACTCGCAGGGTTACGCACGAAATTCAGATACAGGTTCATGCTGCTGGCATCCTCGGTAAAGGTTGCAGCCAGATTTGGTGTCCGCCCGCCCAGTGATCGCGAATAGAAGATGCCTGGCGTGACCTGCCAACCAGGAATCAATGTCCCGTCATAGGTGAGACTGAAATCGACATTAATGCCCGATGAGGTTTTATCGCCCTTGGCCGTCGGCGGCGTCGCCGGATCCAGTTGCCAGTTGTTCAAACCAGCGGAGATCAATTCACCGTTGACGTTGTCATGCAGGCCGGGATATTTCACGACCACCAACTCGGACAGTAGAGTGCCCGTACTGGCACCTGTGAAGTCGAGCAGTGTCGGGGAGTTGGAGGGTGTGACGCTGTATATGCCAGTCAGGTGCCACTGGAATTTTTTCTCGTCCTTCCAGCATTTTCCGCCATTACTGGCACAGGCATCGATAACCGGGTTGAGTGGCACAGCATCCTTGGGACGGTAGGACAACTCCGTGCCAACAGCCCAGTCCCCCATCGGCATATTGGCGCTGATGCCGTAGAGCATACGGTCTTCCGGATATACCCACTTTTGCGCCAAAGCGAAGGTGTCCGGGTCCAGCACCTGCAGAGTCAGGGACGGCAGCTTTTCGTGATAGCGCATCACGTAAAGGCCGAGATTGAGATCGGTGCCATCCGGTTGCCAACGCAGCGAGACACCCCATTGGCCGCTATCGCGTGCATCCTTTTCGTCGGCCCCATAGGCCTTCATGCCTTTGCCTAGCGAGTTGGTAGTTGACCAGTAACTGCCCACAGGCGGTAATTCGCTCTTGTTCCATCCAAACTGCCAGTAGGCTTCAACGTTCACGCCGGATCCCAGACCCGAAGCGAGACTGAGCATCGGGGCGGGCAACACGGCTTCCTTGAGTTGCACACCAGGACGTGCGAGGGCCTGGTAGTCGTAAGCGTTGGTGTTGTTGATGCCACCCACCACGAACAGACTCTCACCCCAGTTAATCACCTGGTTACCCAGGCGAGCCCGAACGCGCTGATCACCGACATCGAAGCTCTTGCTGACCCACAGATCCAGCAGACGCGCCTTGAATTCGAGATCGTCCCGAGCGCTGCTGGTGAGGCCATCGCTCCCCACTCCCGCAGGTGTATTGGCTGATAACGCGCCGCTGGTGTCGGTCGCGGCGAAGTCACGGATCCAGCTGCCACGCGCCATGAAGGTGTAGTCCTCGGGGAACTTCAGAACCAGCTCATGCGTACCCTTTATGTAGTTGGTGAACAGATCACCCTTGTCGTAATTCAAGTCGCCCTGATCACCGATGCCGGCACTGGGCGAGAGGCACCCGTTGGGTGGGTTGTGCCCACTGGCGCCACTGGTGATCAGGTTGCAGTCCCGCGATTCGGTGCGCAGCCCCATGCCCACGGCGATGGT
Source organism: Pseudomonas sp. FW306-02-D09B (assembly GCF_058782685.1). Lineage (NCBI taxonomy): Bacteria > Pseudomonadati > Pseudomonadota > Gammaproteobacteria > Pseudomonadales > Pseudomonadaceae > Pseudomonas > Pseudomonas sp. FW306-02-D09B. The sequence goes on along the minus strand of NZ_JBYSXY010000001.1, from coordinate 524,792 downwards.
GGAATCGAACGATCCGTGGACGTTGTCGGCTTCAAAGGTGAACGCCATTGCAAAAGGAGTTGCACACGCGATGACAAGACCAGAGGTTTTACTGATTATTTTTTTCATGTCTGTTCCCGGAAGCCGCAGTTAGCGTTCGCTGGTGGCACGCAGATTGTCTGAGGTGTAGAAGTCGCGTTTCAGACGAGGGTTGTTGGCGCTATCGGTCAGCCAGCGATGGTCGTTCTTGCCGGTTCCAATGGAGGTCATGTCGTACAGGTAGCGACCATCAACGAGGTTGTATTGCGCCTGGGCTTCCATGTCGCAGGTGCCGGTCTCGTATACCGGGATCGTGTAACCCTCGCGGACTTTCCAGATTTGCCCTTGTTTGTCGTAGTCCACCGCCATCAGCGCGTTCCAACTGTCCTCGTCGATGTAGAACAGGCGCTTCGGCGCCTGATGGCGCATGCCTTGGCGGACGGTGGCCTCGACCACCCAGACGCGGTGCATTTCATAGCGGCGCGACTCGGGGGCGATGAAGTCGCGCTTGGCCACATCATCGATCTTCGCCGAGTTGTCGTAGGCGCCGAACGAGTTGTAGGGCACGAGCATTTCCTGCTTGCCGACCAGCTTCCAGTCGAAGCGATCCATCGGGCCGAAGAACACGTTGGACTCATCGATGGTGTATTGATTGTCCAGACCGATTTGCGGTGCGTCGTAGGAGTACGCCGGCATACGACGTACCCGGCGCTGGCCCGGGAAGTAATAGAACGTGGTGGCTTGCTCGCCAGCCTTGGTAGTCACCACCCCGGCCTGCCCGGCAAGGGCTGCGGGGTCGGAGTAGCTGAAGTAGGTCGCGACTTCGAGGCGATCGAATGAGGAAAACAGCGCGCTGCCCTTCACTCCCCATGGCGTGTACATGAACCAGTCGGTGGAGGTTCGTAGCCAGTCTTCACTGCCCTTGCGTGGCGAAATCCCGGAGACGGTTTTCGACATATCGAAGCCGACGCCGCGGTAGCGCATTTTCATGTTCCACATGACCTCGGCACCCGAGGTCGGAAACGGAAACGGAATGCCGGGCACGTAGGCTTCCTGCAGCGCCAGGCCGTCGCCGTCGAGCTTGGCGAAACCGACGTTCTTTTTGGTGTTTTCTGCAACGAAATCGGGTACGCCACAACTGCGACGCGTCGGGTACACATCCATCCGGTAACCCGGAATCTTTTTGAACATTTCCACCTGGCCAGGTGAAAGCTTGCTGGCGTATTTCGCGACGTTGCCCGAATCGATTCTGAACAGCGGTTTGTCGTCCTTGAACTTCCATTGCTGCCCGCGCACTTGGCCATGACTCCAGCCGGCACCCTGTGGGCCTGGTGGTGTCCAGGCCGGAATGACACCATCGGCGCTCGCCGCGACCTCGCCTCCCAGTGGGGTCAATTGGGTTCCGAGCAACGCAGGATCCTTTTCTGCCGCCTGCCCAGTACAGATAAAAGCCGATGCGGCGATGGCCGCGATCAGATGTCTGATCCCGACACCCGTAGAAACATCGGTGTCTGGGCGCTCAATCACTTTGTTCATTGGAGGATCCTCGTGGGCCTTGATCGGCAACGTGCCCGTTTTGAAAGCGGTAACACGGTGCCTGCGCTAACCTAATCAACTGACTTGATCAAATGACCAAGTCATTCGACCAAAGCAAGGCGAGTGCCAAGATTCGAGGTGTTGGAAATAGTCGTTTCTTATCAATCAATTGAGATGATATCGGGAGGGTTGGGCGCGAGATGCTCCCGCCAAAACGTATCCAAGTGTTTCGTCGGAACGCACCAAACCGGGAATTAACGAAACAAGCGTTACCATTAAGGTGCAACGGTCTCAGGACGTATGAGAGCCTCTGACGCTCTCTGTAGCGTTGCTGTAGCATCCGCTAGCGTTGACACCGCCCACAGCAGAGACGGGGCGTCAGAAATATTGGAGATTGCTGATCTATGGCCAGAATGGGCGCTGAATTACGCAGGCAGGATTTCGTCGAAGCGACGGTCAAGGTCATTGCCGAACACGGAGTCGCCAATGCAACCACCCGGCGCATCGCGTCGGCTGCCGGCTGCCCGTTGGCCTCGTTGCATTACGTGTTCCATACCAAAAACGACCTCTTCTACGCGGTCTACGAGTCTCTTTTCAACCTGCCCCATCAAGCCTTGGCGCACGTGCCTGCGGGGACTACAGCTGCTGAAACGGCCGCTGAAGTGCTTCGTCAACTGATTACGTGGTTTACCGAAAATCCTGAGGAAGCCAAGGCGCAAACCGAGCTTTTCTTCTGGGCCATGCGTAACGACCCCGGGATGGCGAGCAAGATATACGCAGTTGCCATAGAGGCGACTGAGCAAGCCTTGGAGCGCGCCATCGGTGCGGAGCTCGAAGCCCCCGTGCTGAAGGCTTCCAGTCGCTTGCTCATCCACTTGGTCGACGGTCTGACCATCGCATGGTTCGCCCATGGCGACCTGGAACGCCTAAAGGCAGAAACCGAGACGGCCTGCACTGCGCTGGCCCTGTTGGTGGCCAGTCACTGAGTCCTGGCCAGGCACGATCTTTACATGCTGCTGACCAGGTGTCCTCCATCCACCGCCAGGACGCTACCGGTCATGAACGCACCGGCATCGCTAGCAAGCAGCAGAAACGGCCCCTCCAGCTCGTGCAGCTCGCCCAATCGACGCATGGGAACCTGCTCGCGAATGTAGCTGTTGCCCTTGTCGCCCTCGAAAAAGGCATCATTCATCTCTGTCTTGAAGTAGCCTGGGGCTATGGCGTTGACACGGATCCTGTAGCGCGCGAGTTCCAGCGCCAGCGACTTGGTCAGTTGCACCACACCGGCCTTGGCGGCGCAGTAGTGGCTGTAACCGGTGCTGACGCGTACTCCGAGTATCGAAGCGATGTTGACGACGCTGCCGCCACGCCCGGCCTTGACCAACCGTTGCGCGGCGACCTGGGCAACGCGCCAGACACCGTCCAGGTTGGTCGACAGCATGGCGCGCCACTCCTCTTCGCTGATCTCCAGCGGACGCTGGCCGCTACCGATCCCGGCGTTGTTGAGTACCACGTCGACCACGCCAAAATGCGCCTCGGCGGCGTCGAAGGCCGCCTCGACGCTGGCACGATCGGTGACGTCGAGGGCGACCGATAGTGCCTGGCCACTTTCCCACTCGATGTCCTTGGCCACTTGCCTAAGCCGCTCGACACGCCGCGCAGCCAGTACCACGCGAGCACCGGCACGAGCGGCAACCCGCGCCAGGTGTGCACCGATGCCGCTGGAGGCGCCGGTGATCAGCACTGTTCGGTCGGCAAGGGAAAAATTCTGGGCGAAATCGTGACTCATCAATACACCTCGAAAAGAATGGCGGCACGTCTTCCGCTGACAATGCATAGCGTGTTTTACAGGCAGGTAGACCCTCTTCCTCCGGGGTCGGGCCAGGATGAGGTTGATGCGTGGTCACCCTCATGACTGGCCTTTCCCCGGAGAAAGAGGAATTTTTCAGATTAGTTCGATGCGGGTTCTGCCAGCAGCGACCAGACGTTCCAGCAGATCCGCCGGCCGGAACCACATCTCGCCGTATTCACCGAGCACGTGGCGATAGTGCCGGATGCCGGAAAGCACCTTGCCCAGTCCTAGCTGTTCGGCGTAGTGCATCGGACCGCCAAGATGGGCGGGAAAGCCGTAGCCGTTGATCCAGACCAGATCGATGTCGCTGGCGCGCAGGGCGATACCTTCGTCCAGCAACTGGATACCTTCGTTGATCAACATGAACAGACAGCGGTCATGGATTTCCTGATCTTCAATGGGTCGTCGGGGAACATCCAGCTCGTTGGCAAGGCGTTCCGCCAGCACGACGACCTCGTGGTCGTCCTTACGGTTGCGCCCTTCATAGAGGTAGAAACCTCGCCCGGTCTTCTGGCCGTATCGCCCCAGGGCATAGAGCTCCTCTGCGAGGCGGCAATAGCTTTCATCATGGGCAATGGCCGCGCGATTCGAGTCGCGTATCAGGAAACTCACGTCGATGCCGGCAAGGTCCAGCATGCTGAAGATTCCCATGTTCAGGTCTAGCGCGGTGAGCACTCCGTCCACCTGCGCCGGTGTGGCGCCCTCCAGCAGCAGACGATGGGCTTCTCGGGCATAAGGTTCGAGCATGCGATTGCCGATGAAACCAAAGCAGACACCGGAGATCACCGGCAGTTTGCCGATACGCTTGGCAATCCTCATGGTGGTAGCCAACACGTCTGGCGCGGTGGCCTTGCCGCGGACTACTTCTAGCAGGCGCATGACATTGGCCGGACTGAAGAAATGCAGGCCAATCACATCCTGCGGGCGGGAGACGGTTGCCGCAATGGCATCGACATCGAGTGACGAAGTGTTGGTAGCGAGGATGGCACCCGGTTTGCAAACCCTTTCGAGGTTGCGGAACACCTGCTGCTTGACCTCCATCTTTTCGAACACCGCCTCGATCACCAGGTCGGCGTCAGTAAGATCCTCGTAGTCGAGGGTGCCGAACAGCAGATCCATCCGTTGTTCCAGTTGTTCGGCGGTCATCTTTCCACGCCTGACGCTGATCTCGTAGTTCTTGCGGATTTGCATCAGGCCGTGATCCAGCGCATCACCCTTGAGTTCAAGCAAGGCTACAGGGATACCAGCGTTGGCGAAGTTCATGGCAATGCCACCACCCATGGTACCGGCTCCGACTATCGCAACCTTGTCGATCTTACGCAGCGTAATGTCGGCCTCGATGCCAGGAATGCGTCCGGCCTCGCGCTCAGCGAAGAACACATGGCGAAGCGCTTTCGACTGACGGGAAGCTTCGGCCTGCTTGAATAGTGTCAACTCTCGGGCCAGCCCCTCCTCCAGTGGCAGCAGGCAGGCGGCTTCCAGCGCAGAGAGCACCAGGCGCGGGGCCAGACGGCTATTCCAGCGAGGTTCATGTTCGGCACGATAGCGAGCGAGGAAATCGTCCGGCAAGTCCTCAGCCGGCTTCGGCCAGGCCTCTGCCGGCCGCGCTGGGGCGTAGCAGTCGATAAGCTCCCTGGCATAAGCGCGCGCCTCATCCAGCAACTGCTCGGCACTGGTGGCAATGCGGTCGAGGATTCCCAACATGCGAGCGCGTTCGGCGTCTATCTGTTCACCCGAAAGAATCAGATTCAGTGCCGATTCAGCGCCTATAAGCCTTGGCAGGCGCTGGGTCCCGCCAGCGCCGGGTAACAGGCCCAGGTTTATTTCCGACAAACCAACTCGAGTGCCCGGCTCACCCATCCGGTATCCACAGGCTAGGGCCAGCTCCAGGGCACCACCCAGCGCCAGCGTACCAATCGCAGCAATCAGCGGTTTGTGGATCTCGGTCAGGCGTACCAGCGTGCTAGGCAGGTCCGGCTCAGCAAAAAAGGCATCGGTGCCGAATTCCGTAATATCGGCGCCGACGCTAAACAGGCCATGCTCACCATAGAGAATAATGGCCTGCACGCTGATGTCAGCAGCAGCGCGTTCGCAGGCGTCGATGATGGCGGCGCGCAGAGATTGGCCGAGTGCGTTGATCGGCGGACAGTCCAGGCCGATCAGGGCCAAACCGTCTTCGAGACGGTAGTGGATCAGGTCGCACATTGGGGATCCTTAAGTTGCGTTAACAGGACTTCAAAAAAAGGGCTGATTGCCGGCGCAGAGCAAGCGCAAGTGCGCTCGTTGGCCTCTGGTCGTCAAAAATTTCTGAAGACTTCACCGATGCTGGCAACTGGATAATTCGACTGAGAGCTGGCGACGCGGCCCGAAACCGCTGAACCAAAGGCGCCAAATGAACCCAGTGAGTAGAAGGAATAGATGGAGTAAACGGCGAGAGACATAAACGCCATGGCCAGGCACGAAAAAAGGAATGGGCGCATCGAAAACCTCCGTCATTCGGCTGAAGCCGAATGCAGCGTCTTTTGTTATTGGGAGCTTCGATTCTGGGCACCGGCGGATGCAAAAGCTTGGCAGATCACGCCATAGATTGTGCAGATCATGACACTCAAGAGCGTCTGTATCCCTGCGACTGTGAGGTGTGACAGGTTAGAAACAAGGCCAACGTTTTGCTCATGAGTTCGGTGAGCGAATAATGTCTCAAATGAAGTATTTTCCTCCTGTTTTGTCGTTTTCGTTGAAGCAATGAGCTTTTCCGGCACAATGCTTGCCATTGAAATTTGATCCGAGACTTCCTGATGTCCCTGACTCCCCAAGACGAAAGACTCATCAAGGCGTTGGCTCTGGCCATCGTTGATCGCCCTCGGGCGACGCTCAAGGAACTGGCTGAAGCCGCTGGAGTGAGCAAGGCCACCCTGCACCGCTTCTGCGGCACCCGTGACAACTTGGTGCGGATGATGGAAAGCCACGGTGAGACGGTGCTGAACCAGATCACCACCACGACCGACCTGTTGCACGGCGAGCCGGTGCAGGCGCTACGTAGTCTGATCAATGAGCATTTGGCGCATCGTGAAATGCTGGTTTTCCTGCTCTTTCAATATCGCCCCGACACCTTCCCGGTAAATGGTGAGGGCGACCGTTGGCAATCTTATGCCGATGCCCTTGATGCATTCTTTCTGCGCGGCCAGCAATTGGGTGCCTTCCGCATCGATGTCACCGCAGCGGTCTTCACCGAACTGTTCCTGACCATGGTCTTCGGCATGGTCGATGCCGAGCGCCGTGGGCGCGCGGCCAGTGCCAACTCGGCCAATGTGCTGGAACAGATGTTCCTGCATGGCGCTGCCGGTGCAGCACGTCCCCAATAACCCCCACCCTGCTCTCCTGCAAAAAAAAACCCCGTGACCTATCGGTCTACGGGGCTAAAAAAAGGTTGGATGCGCCAACCCAAAGGAGCTCTTGCCAGGATTTATCTGACGCTTGCTTGCGGTGACCATCCCCCGCCCAGCGAACGGAACAGATCGACCAAGGCAATCTGCCGCTGAGTGCTGACCTCGATAAAGGCCGTCTCGTTGACGAAGCTGGTGCGCTGGGCATCGAGGTAACGCAGGTGACTGTCAATACCACCTTCATAGCGGGCCTTGGCCAGTTTCAGCGTCTCGCTGCTGGTATTGGCCAATGCGCGCCGAGCCGCCTCCTCCCGGCGCAAGGTGTCGGTAGCGGCCAGTGCATCGGCGACCTCGCGAAACGCCGTTTGAATCGTGCCCTCATACGCCGCCACGGCCGAGTCCTTGCGGGCTTCGGCCAGACTCAGCCCTGCGCTGTTGCGGCCGGCATCAAACAACGGCAGCGACAGGTTCGGCACAAAACTCCAGGACCGTGAGCCACCGTCGAACAAGCCGGACATTTGCGCGCTGGAAGTGCCGAAGCTCCCCGTAAGGCTGATGCGCGGAAAGAACGCCGCACGTGCAGCGCCAATGTCGGCATTGCGTGCCTGCAGACGATGCTCGGCGGCGAGAATGTCCGGTCGGCGTTCGATCAGCGTCGACGTGGTGTCAGGCGCGATGTCTTGAACCAGCATCGGCTCCTTCTGCAACCGTTCGGGAATCGACTTCGCCGCATCTTTGGTGCCGAGCAACAGAACCAGCGCGTTAAAAGCCTGTTGTTTCTGCCGCAGATTACTTTCCTGTTCTGCGCGCGATTGCTCCACCAGTCCCAGTGCTTCCTGGTAATCCAGCGCGGTCGCTGTACCGTTCGAGCGGCGCTGGCTGATCAGGACAAACGAGTACTCGCGGCTGATCAGGGTTTGTTGCGTCAGATCCAGGCGACGCTGGGCGCCATCGTGAACCAGATAAGCCTGGCTGACTTCGGCGATCAGTGCGATCTGCGCCGCGCGTGCGGCTTCTTCGGTGGCCAGGTACTCTTGCAATGCTGAGTCACTGAGGCTCTTCACCCGGCCGAACAGGTCCAGCTCGTATTCGGGCAGCGACAAACCGACCTGATAGCTGCTGGCAACCCCCGCCCGGCCGTCACTAGCCAGGTCCGCCGGCAAGCGCTGGCGATTACCCGCTGCGCTGGCATTCAACCCCGGTACCCGGTCGGCCCGCTGGATGCGGTATTGCGCCCGGGCTTGCTCGATATCCAGAAGCGTCTGGCGCAGTGAGCGGTTGTTGTCCAGAGCGATCACCACCAGGCGGCGCAAGTCGGGATCGACGATAAACGTCTGCCACACCAGTTGTTTGATCGGACTGCCGCGCTCGGCGGACTCACTCGTCCAGTTGTCTGCAACCGGCGCGACGGGCCGCTCATAAGTGGGCGCCAGCGAACAACCGCCCAGCAGCATGGCGATCACCAGCGTAGAAAAAGCTGAAATACGCATGAGTCACTCCTGAGTCAAAGCGGGTTGTTCAATGGGGGCCGGTTTACTGCGCAGCATCGACAGCACCCAGACAAAACAGATCGGTACGAACAGCACACCCAGCAAAGTCGCGCTGAGCATGCCGCCGATCACGCCAGTACCAATTGCACGCTGGCTCGCCGCGCCCGCACCGGTTGCCAACGCCAGCGGCACCACACCGAGAATGAAAGCCATGGAGGTCATGACAATCGGTCGGAAGCGCAGGCGTGCGGCCTCAATGGCTGCGTCGCGTAGGCTGTAACCCTTCTCCCAGAGCTCTTTGGCGAACTCGACGATGAGAATCGCGTTCTTCGCCGCCAGACCGATGATGGTGATCAGGCCAACCTTGAAGTACACGTCGTTGGGCAGCCCGACGACCATGACCGCAAGTACCGCACCAATCGCGCCGATTGGAACAATCAGCATCACCGTCAACGGAATCGCCCAGCTCTCGTAGAGCGCCACCAGCAACAGGAACACCACGAGGATGGCGAGCGCGAACAGTTGCGTCGCCTGGCCACTGGAGACCTTTTCCTGATAGGACAGGCCGGTCCATTCGTAGCTAAAACCCGCCGGCAACGCCGCGGCGATTCTCTCCATTTCTGCCATCGCCTGACCAGTACTGAAACCGGGTGCCGCATCACCAACGATACGGATCGTCGGATAGCCGTTATAGCGCACCACTTGCACCGGACCTTCCTCCCAGTGGGTGGTGACGAAGGCGCTGAGCGGCACCAGATCGCCCGCACTGTTGTGCACGTACAGTTTGAGTACGCTTTCCGGGGTCATCCGGTCGCCCTGCTCAGCCTGCACCACCACACGCTGCTGACGGCCGGCGTTGGTGAAGTCGTTGATCACCTCCGAACCGAATGCGGCTGACAATGCACTGCTGATCGACTCGAAACTCACACCCAGGGTGCGGGCCTTGTCACGGTCGATCACCACCCGCAATTGCGGCGACTCGGCCAGGCCTTCCATCATTGCGTAGAGGATTTTCGGGTTGCCATTGGCCTGCCCGAGCAACTGGTCGCGGGCTGCGATCAATGCTTCGCGGCCCAGGCCGGCGCGATCCTGCAGGCGAAGCGCAAAACCACCGGAGTTCCCCAGGCCATCAATCGGTGGCGGAGGCACCGCCATCACTGCGCCGTCGTTGGTCACGGCAAATTGCTCGTTCAGCGCCATGACTTCCGCCATGGCCGATTGATCTTCGCCACGCAGCGACCAATCCTTGAACACCGGGAATGCCAGCGCCGCGTTGTCGCCCATCCCGGAAAAGCTGAAGCCTGATACCAGAAAAGTCGACTTGACCGCCTCACGGGAGGCGAGATACCGCTCCAGTTGTTCACCGGTGGCTTCGGTACGAGTTCGGGTCGCGCCCGGCGGCAACTGGACGTCGACGATCATGTAGCCTTGGTCCTCCACGGGCACAAACGACTCCGGCAAGCGCAGATAGAAGTAACCGAGCATCGCGATAATGCCCACGTACACCAACATCATCCGGCCAGCACGCGACACCAGCCCGTTGTTCAGGATCGAGTAACGCTCGGTGAGCCGGGCAAAGCCACGGTTGAAGGCGCCGAAGAAACCGCGTTTCTCATGGTGTCCCTGAGGAATCGGCTTGAGCAGCGTGGCACACAGCGCCGGAGTGAACGTCAGCGCCAGGAAGCCCGAGAACAGAATCGATACCGCCAGCGACACCGAGAACTGTTGGTAGATCACACCCACCGAGCCGGACATGAACGCCAGTGGCATGAACACCGCCGACAGCACCAAGGTGATGCCGATGATCGCTCCCGATACTTGCCCCATCGCTTTGACTGTGGCGTCGACCGGAGACAGCCCCTCCTCGGCCATGATCCGTTCAACGTTCTCCACTACTACGATGGCGTCGTCCACCAGAATGCCGATCGCGAGCACCATGCCGAACATGGTCATCATGTTCACCGAGAAGCCCAGCAGGTACATCATCAGCAGCGTGCCCAGCAAACACACCGGCACCACAATCGACGGGATCAACGTGTAGCGGATGTTCTGCAAGAACAGGAACATCACTAGGAATACCAGCACCATCGCCTCGATCAAGGTATGGATCACCTTCTCGATAGCAACATCGACGAAACGCGAAGTGTCATAGGGTACGGAATATTCCACGTCGTCCGGGAAGTAGGCCGACAGTTCGGCCAGGCGTTCCTTGACTGCCGTCGCGGTCTGGATCGCGTTGGCGCCGGGGGACAACTGGATCGCCGCCGCCACCGCCGGTCTGCCGTTCAGACGCGAGTTGAAGTTGTAACTCTCCTGGCCGACTTCCACGCGAGCGACATCCGCCAGTTTGACCGTCGAGCCGTCCTCGTTGGCGCGCAGAACGATGCGTGCGAATTCTTCCGGATTATCCAGAGTACCTTTCACCGCCAGCGTGGCAGTCAGTTCCTGCTGGCTGCTAGTCGGCGTACTGCCGAAGCTGCCGGCCGGCACCTGCACGTTTTGCCCGCGGATGGCTGTACTCACGTCATCAATAGATAGCCCGTAACCCACCAGTTTCTGCGGGTCGATCCAGATGCGCATGGCTGCTTCAGAAGAGAAGAATTGCAGCTTGCCGACGCCGGGCACCCGGCGCAGTTCGTTGTTGATGTTGCGCGCGGCATAGTCACCCAGAGCGGTAGTATCGCTGTGCTGGGTGCCTTCCTTGTAGTTGAGCGCATAGATCAGCAGGAAACCGGCGCTGGTCTGTTCCACCTCCAGCCCTTGGGTGAGCACGGCTTGCGGCATGCGTGCTTCGGCCTTTTTCAGGCGGTTTTGCACGTCAACCTGGGCGAGCTGCGGATCAGTGCCGGGCTGGAACGTAACAGCAATCTCGGCGATGCCGTTGGAGTTGTTGGTCGACTCGAAATACAGCAGGTTCTTGGCACCATTGAGCGACTCCTCGATCACGCTGGTGACCGAGTCCACCAGCACTTTCGCAGAGGCACCGGGATAGGTCGCCGTCACCTTGATTTGCGGCGGGGCAACGTTGGGATACTGCGCCACCGGCAGCATCGGGATGACCAGCAGACCGGCCAGAGAGATGAACAACGCCATCACCCAGGCAAAGTTCGGACGCTTGATGAAAAACTGAGACATCGGAAAATCCTCGCGGCGACTGCGCCCTTACTGTTTCGACTCAGGCGACTGAGCCTGGGCGTGGGATTGGCCAGGCGCGACCTTGGCACCCGGTTGCAGACCGGCAAGGCCGCCGACAATCACTTGATCGCCCGCCTTCAATCCCTCACTGATCTGCCAGCGAGAACCCTGCATGGCACCGGTGACCACAATGCGTGACTCGACCCGGTTGTCTGCGCCGACCACCATCACCTGGGCGCCGCCATCGCTGCCGCGTTGCACCGATCGTTGCGGCACGAGAATGGCCTGGTTGTCAGTACCTTGTGGCGTGCGCACGCGCACGAACATTCCCGGCAATAAGACTCCGTCGGTATTGGCGAACTTGCCGCGCAACGACACTTGGCCGGTGCCGCGATCTACCGCAACGTCGGTAAACATTAGCGCGCCCTGGCGCTCGTAAGGTGTGCCCTCGACCCGAATCGACAGCGCTTTGTTGTCGTCGGCGGAGAGTTTTCCGCCCTTGAGCGATTCGCGCAGACGCAGCGCATCGGCAGCTGACTGGGTGAAATCGACATAGACCGGATCAAGTTGCTGAATCCGCGCCATCAACGTCGCATCACCCTGGCCAACCAAAGCCCCTTCGGTTACCAGCGCGCGGCCGACTCGGCCGGAAATCGGTGCAGTTACCGAGGCATAACCGAGGTTCAACCGGGCGCTTTGCAGATCGGCCTGGGCCGAACGGGTTGCCGCCTGAGCGCTTCGCAGGTCGGCCATGGCACTGTCAAAATCCTGTTGGCTGACCGCCTCGATCTTCACCAGCGGTTCATAGCGTTTGACCCGCGCCTGTGCCTCAAGCACAACGGACTGGGTGCGAGCCAACTCACCCTCGGCGCGCGATAAAGCCGCTTTGAGCGGTGCCGGGTCGATCTGGAACAGCAGGTCTCCGGCTTTGACGTCAGCGCCCTCTTCAAATCGCTTTTGCATCACGATGCCGGGCACCCGTGCACGCACTTCGGCGACCCGCATGGGTTCCACCCTACCCGGGAGCTCCGAAGTCAGCGCCAGAGGCTCAGTCTTCACCGCCACCACTTCTACCGGGCGCGCCACTTCGGCCACACCCGCTTGATCATTCGCCGGCCCACATCCGGCCAGCGCAATGGCTGCTGCCAGCGAGCCCGCCATCCCTACTGCACGCAAATTGCCCATAACTCACCCAAAGCTTGATTGAATTTGGTGCGAATGCTACTTTCGAAACCCTAATGAGTCAATATTGTCTCATATGAGAAATATGAGAACCTTGTATGAACATCGCTTGAGGCTTGGTGATGAACCCGATTTCCCATGAAGAACATCTGCTCAAGACGCTGACCGTGGCGGTCGTCAACCGGCCGCGGGCGACGATGAAGGAGTTGGCGCAATTGGCAGGCGTAAGCAAGGCGACCCTGCACCGCTTCTGCGGAACACGGGAAAATCTGGGGCAGCGACTGGAGGAATACGCCGAAGGTACGCTCAATCTGATTATCCGCAGCGCTGGTTTACAGCACCGGGAGCCGCTGGACGCGCTGCGTCGATTGATCCGGGAGCACCTGGCCCATCGAGAACTGCTGGCCTTTCTGATGGCGCAATACCGCCCTGACTTCCTCGACTTCGAACGGGGTGACACACGCTGGCAGTTTTACCTGGAGGCGCTGGATGGGTTCTTCCTGAGAGGTCAGCAAAAAGGGCTGTTTCGCATCGACATCACCGCGGCGATTTTTACCGAGCTGTTCATCACGCTGGTCTACGGCCTGGTGGATGCCGAACAGCGCGGACGTGCAGCCAACGCCGATTCGGCACGAACGCTTGAGCAGATGTTCCTGCATGGAGCGCTGTCTGGCGGCGAGTTCCGCGAGCGCTCATCTGTGCAGGAAAGAACGCTTTAGTCCTCAGAAATGCGTGAAGGCATCGCTGATGCTGGCAACCGGTGGGTGATTGGAATGATGAACAACAGTGTGATTAGCGGGCCGAGGCTGAAAATAAAGCGCACCCGAAATCAGCGCAACCACCAGGAAAGCGAACAGGAACCGATGCATCGAATACCTCCATCGTCCAGCCTTGGGCCGAACGCAGGTCTTTTGTTATTGGTGGTTCGAGTCTGGTCTCAGGACAAGGGTGAAAGCTTTGCAGATCGCGCCAGCGTTTTTGCAAATCGTGCCAGTGCTCCCTTGGCCGCAGGCTGTGCTTCATTCGGGGGATCGATATGATGTCCACTGTCCGTGGCACTGCTCTGCTGGGGTTCAAGGAGTTCGCTGTCAGTCAGGGCATCGATCCGGATTCGGCGCTGGCTGAGGTCGATCTGCCCGTAGACCCGCTGGATGCGCACCTTTCCGGCGCTCAGTTCAACGCCTTGGTCGAATTGTGTGCCGTGCGTTCGAACAATCCGCTGTTTGGCTTACAGTTCGGCTTACGCCAGGGCACGCAAAGTCTCGGCACCCTGCTGTACGCCATGCGCAGTACAGGCAACGTGGGCGAGGCGCTGAATTTACTGACACGTTATTTCCATATACATAGCGACGGAGCGCTAGTGCGCCTTGAACGTCAGGCTGGCAACGCCCTGCTCCTGTATGAAATCACCGATGGAGCGTTGGTCTCGGTGCGTCAGACGGTGGAGTTGGCGATGGGAATTGCCGCTTGTTTGCTCCGCGAACTGTTGGGGCACGCCTGGAGGCCGCGAGGTCTGATGTTGCGCCATTATGCCCCGGCAAACCGCAGTGCCTATCGCGCGTTGCTGGGTGTACCTCCGCGCTTTGACAGCCCCGTCAATGCCTGGGTGTTTGATGAGTCATTGCTGGCGATACCTCTGGGTTCGACGGATGTCAGGTGTCAGCAATTGGCCCAGCAACACATCGATGAGCTGGCGCGCGTGACGTTGCAAGAACTGCCGTCTTATGTGCAGAAACTGCTGCGCAACAGGCTTGCCATTGGCCCGGTCACGCTTCGCGAGATTGCCGAGCACATGATGATCAGCCCGCGCACCTTGCAACGCTATCTTCTGGCGCAAGGCACGGGATTTCAGGAACTGCTGGACAACACGCGACAGGCAATGGCTGCTCGTTACATCTGCGACTCGTCGATCAGCCTGACGCAGTTGGCTAGTCTGTTGGGTTACGCCGACCTGAGCGCATTCTCCCGTGCTTTCACTCGCTGGAATGGCATCAGCCCGCAAAAGTGGCAGCAGCGCATGCAGCAAACTCATCGGTAAATGACATGGTTTCCAATCCGTTCATTCGTGCACTCAGCCTGACGGGATTCGATCAATTCGCCCGCCGTCAGGGCCTGGACCCGAGCCAGATGCTGCGTAGAGCTTCTCTACCTGTGGCTTCGCTGCAGCGCCCGGAAGATATCCTGTCCTTCCAGCACTATTGCGGCTTGCTGGAGCTGTGCCAACAACGTTCGAATAACCCGTTGTTCGGCCTGGAATTTGGGCTCTATCAAGGGATCGACGTCTTCGGTGATATTTTTTTCCTGATTTACAACACCCGAACCATCGGTGATGCCTTGCTTGAGCTGCGCGCCAATTTCGCGTTCTACAACGGCGCGGCGCACATCGACCTGGAGGTTGTCGACGGCGCCGCGTTGCTTGGTTACCGGACCGATGAGGTGGCGATTGGCGGATTGCCTCAAGCAGAAGAACTGGCGTGTGGTGTCGGTATACAACTGATGCGGACCTTGGCCGGGGATCAATGGCAGCCCGAGGCGGTAATGCTCCGTCACGCGCCCCTTGCAGACGAGTTCGTCTATCGGCAGGCGCTGGGCATCACCCCGACCTTCTCTGCAGCGCACACCGGTCTGCTATTCGACGCTTGCGTGCTGGCGCAACCGCTGGATTGCGCCAGTGAAACCCTGCATCAACTCATCGCTCAACATCTGTCCGGTATGGAGCGCTTGTCGGCAGACGAGATGCCCGGCTACGTCAGGCAATTGCTGCGCAATCTGTTGCCCAGCGGACGTGCGACGATCGACAAAGTGGCCGACTGCATGGCGCTCAACCCTCGTACTTTGCAGCGTCGCCTGGAGCTAGAAAACACGTCCTTTCAGCAATTGCTGGATGAGACACGCCAGCAATTGGTGCGCAATTACCTGCAAGTCCCGTCGATGAGCCTGACGCAAGTGGCACAACTGTTGGGTTATGCGGATGTCAGCACTTTCTCGCGGGCGTTTCATCGCTGGTTTGGTGTGTCTGCACTGGAGTGGTGTAGACAGGCTGGGTTGCGCAGGCAGCCGTTGCTGCTTCAGAACCGATTGAAAGGTCGATCGTGAATGTTTTCCTGCGGACCTGCGATTTATCAGCCAGGGGTGATAGCCAGATATCGACAACAATCGAACTCTTCTACCGAGAGTCTGCTTTCGGCTGAGGGCTGCCCTTCGTGACAGGCTGCTACCAGCCAAAAGCTGCCGGTGGTAACGGGCAGAAAACGGCCAATAGCTGACGTTTAGAGCAGGGAAAATAAATCTCTCTCCTATTAGCATTGATCAGTTGGCCGCAGCGACCGCACTGGCACCGCGTGGCCCGCTCATCAAATTCCGGAAGTTGGGTTTAGATAGTCATCCACGGGCAAATTGCCATTATCTGAGCTATACACATCCTTCATGGACATCCCATCCGGAGGGATATATAAATGCATAACGCCGCGCCAATACGTCTGCTACCAGGCATCTGCGGATTTCGCCCAGAGTCGTCACGTGTTTCATTCTTTGTAGTTGCGCTGTCGCTAGCAGCGTCGTCCGGGCCAGCAAGTGCTTATGACATGAACCCTGTCGATGTTGATTGCTGGGGCTTAGAAACGCTCTGCCCCGCAACCAAATTGACGTCCAACATGAAGCAGCCCGTTCATGAGACCCTGACGCTGCTGGCTTACGACTATTACACGCATCCGGAATTGGCAGCGGGGGGCCGGGCAAAAACGTCAGCGGACAATCTGCGCAAAAGCGGAATTTTCAGAGATCTGGTTTTGGGCAGTGAGTGGAATGACGATCCCGACTCGCTACTCAGACAAAACATCGTGAAGGCCGTGCAGTGGAATGCACTCTTCAAAAACGCCCAGGAACAGGCGCGGTGTAAGAAGGATAGTGGCCAGGCTTTTTGCAAGAACGTTGCTATTACCGACACCCCCATGATGTTGTACCGTAGCCACTTCGGTGACTTCCAATTCCTCCACGCCATGGCCTCCCAACCATCTGAGTCTGCCCAGGAAACTAAAGACAAGATCATGGCGTGGGCGAAATTCACCTACACCCTTTCGATCTCCTCCAATGACTTCAGCAATGAGACCATCGACGGCCCCGTAATCTCATCGTTTTCCACAATTTCGGCCACGCTACTGAGGCAAGGTTGGACTGTGGGGGCATTGTTTGATCCGGTTCCAGGAGGGGAGTGGGAGAGTTCGTATAATCCGCTGAAGCTGGGTAGGTTTAAACCGTCCAGTGTTCCGAGGGCACAGGTTAAATATGCAGCACTGGTACAAGGGGCAAGCGTTAAACATATCGCCTTAGGTTCATTGTTACATATGGTTCAGGACTCCTATTCGGATGCCCATGTAGAACGAGAGGAAGGCTGTAATCCGCTAAGTAAACAGCGCTATGGAATAATCTCTTTCAGGGATTATGTGGCTCAATCGAGTGCTGATCACGGGCTCGCTGACGTTCGCCCTGATTGGTTAGACGCCGGGGATTTGGAGAAAAACAATCCGGTTTGGGCCTCGGCGCAACTTATCCAGTACTCATTCAAGAAAGTGGCGTGGGACAAGGGCGTAGAGCAGTTTCTCGACAAAGAGGTTTTCCCGCTGACGAACCCAAGCAATCCTTCCTCGACTGGTGATCGCAAATGCTATTTGGGCACCAGTTAGTGGTAGCACTCAAGCCAGTCGGGGAAACTGCTCAACTGGAAAAAGGCGAAAAAAGGGGACGGATTTACTTCTCTATACTGTGCACAAAAAATAGATATGTCCTCTTTTTCATCGGATCTGGTGGCGCGATATGGTGGTGAAGAGATGAGGGCCATCATGCCCAATATAGACAGCGAAAGGGCGCAGATTGTGGCACAGCTTAACCTCGACCGATTGAAGCAAGAGAACATTTCCCACGAAGCCAGTCGTCCATTGGGGCAAGTGAGTGTCAGCATAGGGATTGCCGCTGCCGCGGGTTCCCGACTGGGCCCGTATAACCAGCCTCGAAATGTTCCTGGCTGCCAATCCGACCATCGATTAGCTAGGTACTAGCCGTGCCGACGGTTATTGCAGGCAGAATTCGGACTGGGCAAGTTTGTAGATCGGGTTTTCGAGCCGCTGGAACTTGCAATAGTAAAGGTGCTCGCGCTTGCGGCCGTTCATGCTCGTGTACTGTCTGGATTGCAAATAGGTGAATTCGGATTTTGGGAATTGCGATTGTAGTTCGGTAAGAAATGCATTGCAGAACTCCGGGCTGCTGGATTTCTTTGTCTGCCACTCGCCCAGTTTTTCGACTGTCACATTCAGGTCATAACCCTCGATGCCGTGGATCTTCCTCCTGCATGCAGGGAAGGTAGCGCAACTGCCGTATGTGACGGATTGGGCACCGGCCTGGTCAAGGAACGGCTTGGCGTAGTAGATCGGGATAACGTACGAGACCAACTGGCTAGATTTTTTGTAGGCGACTGAGATGCCGATGACCGTGCCATTGCTGCCAAACACGGGGCCGCCACTGTTGCCCTCGTTCAGTGCCAGATTGGTTTGCCACCAAGGCTTGTAGACGCCATCGACCTCGGCCAATTCCGCTGTTTTCATACCGTTGGGTATCATCGCCAGCTCCCACCCGGCATACCCCAGAGCCATCAAGGGGGCTGCCATCGGCGTTGGCACGGCCGTGCCGATCGCAACGCTCTGCCAGCTCTCGCCATTGTCGCGCGGGGGTAATTGCAGCAAGGCGATATCGTTGGCCCTGTCACGCGCGACCACCGTGGCCCCCACGCTGCTGGCCCCCCTGCTGCCGACCTTGACATCGATCGTTTCAGATTCGACCGTGACATTTCCCACCGGGCGGATGACATGGTCGTTAGTGATGACCAGCCCCGATTCGGAGACGATGAAACCCGAGCCGCTGCTTTCACAATTGCCATCGCCATTGGCCAGGACGCAGGTGTAGTGGATGCGTGTCGTGGCGTCCCTGTTGCTCTCGAATAGGCAGCTGTCTTCCATGGCGTGCGCGCTACTCAGGGAAACGGCCGCCAACAGCAGCGCAGTCGCGAGTTGATTCATGCCGCCCATGCGTCGCTTCCTTCAGGGAGTGAGGTCCAGTCGCGAGAGAGGCTTGTAGCCCGCCCGCATCAACTCAGCTTCGCTGTACGACCGACGGCAAACGCCGCCGCAGGACGCATTGGCCGCTGATTCGATCACGGTATGGAAGCGTCCTTTCGGGCCGTTTGCGGTGCTTTCGAGAAGCCGAACATGTGACCCGGACTTGTTGACGATGTCGCCGGGCCGCAGGTCCTCCCAGAGCACCGCGGCGCTTACTTTGGCATCTAGCAGGCTACGTGTTGTGTAGTAGGCCCCTGTTTGCCAGGCGTAGGAGACCAAGCCTGAACAGTCCAGGCCCGTCGCGCCTGGATAGACGCAATTGGAATTGCGGCATGTACAGTCCGAGCCCGCCAGCCTGCCGTCATTGAGGTGCTGCTTGAAGGTATCGAGTGAACTGGCGTAACCGCCCCAGCGGTAGGGAATGGCCGTGACTTCCTTCTCCAGCAGCGCATCCAGCCGGCTGGGGCGGTGCCAGATATTGGCCGTGGGGTTACAGAGGTTGGGAACCCCGGCGCGGCTGTAATTATTGGCATGCATGACCCACTTCAGTTCCAGCGCCTCGCGCGCTTTTTTCAAAATGCTCTGGCGGCTGATCTGCTGCAGGGCGACCAAGCCGACGGCGCTGGTTCCGTTCAACTGCTCCAACTGCTTGAGTGTGTCCTGTTCCGAGGCGATCAGCGCCACATCGGTGGGCCGGGCAATGGCCACCGGCTTGGCGGTACCGACTTTGGAAAACACCATGGGCTCAATGGTGACTTTCCCATCCTTTGCGAATGAAAGGCTGACGACCACACCGTTAGTCAATCGCGCGAAGGGGCGGCGGATATTACACGCGTAGGCATCGGGCGGTATGTACGCCTCGGTGGTGGGCGTGCCTTGCGCATCGGTTGTGATCAGGCGCACGAAGCTCAGTTCTTCAGGCGCTTTCACGGTTTCCTGCGTCGCAATCAGGGCGCCGTCATTGGCGCTCGCCCAGAGCATGCGCACATCGACCAGGCGTCGCTGCGAGGAAACGCTCGCCTGCTTGAACCCTGTGGTGGACAGTGCATTGCTGCCCACTGCAAGCGTGGGCTTTTCCAGTTTGAAATCAAAGGACGCCGCGGCCACCTGGCCTGGGTCGTTGAGCGCTCCCAACAGCTTGCTGTCGATATCGATGGGCACCTGTTTGCCGGCGAGGTTCTCGAGCGTGAGCTGGCTGTCCGACAGCACCACGAAGCGGGGCGCGCCCGACTCGGGGTCGTAGCCGGTGGACGCGCGCGAGCTGACCTTGGCCGGCGCTGAAACCAGGGCCACGTCGCCCAGCGCGCCGGCCACCACATAGCCGGACGTCGTCGCGATCAAATCGACGGGGTCGAGCAAGTCGGAGGGCAGTTTGATTTCCGTGGCTACCTTTGTACCGACGATCAAGATCTTCTGGTTGACGCTGTCCAGAATGGCCAGTTGGCCATCGGGGCCAGGGGCGATGGTGGCCGGCCCCCTGCATTCTTCGTTGGGAATGCGCTCAACACCGACCTGGCCGACGCCATTACCTATTGGCAAGTCAAGCGGACCGGTGATTTGAGCTTGAGCGGCGGTGGATGGAAGTATGGTAGCTAGCAATACAACCCCGCAGCAAAACCTGGTGAGCATAGAGCCTCCCACTGGCTATAGCGTAAATGCCGTTTACTGCTGGCGCGTACTGTCAGTAGGCTAGCACTGCTTCCGTTTTCCTCAAGGTGAGATAGCGAAAAAAGGTCATGTAGTTCCGAGCGATGTTCGATTGCATGGTAATGATAAATGTACGGGTCAATGACAAGCGGCGACGGTCTCGCTCTCTAGATGGGTCATTGAATGCAATCACCTTCAGGAGCCCGACACTCATGCCCGAGTGCGTCAGTCATAACGCTGAAACTCCTAGGGTAATGCCGGCTGGCGCAAAGCGCGTTGAATGGTAAGTCCTATGATTGCAGTTTCTCAACCCAAGGCTTCGAATTGTCGAGGGAGGGAAGCCAGTGTCCACTTCTGGCCGATTCTGTTGAAAAAGTCGGCTTCGGTTTCCACGGCAGAAAAGTACGCGTCTGAGATTGAAATCTGAACTTTAAGCAGAAGGTTCAGGGCTCAGATTTGGCGTAGCGGCGTGCAAAAAAGGCATTTTCACCGCTCAATGCATGGGCAGTCTGGCCGGGTCGACTTTTTCAACACTATCGGCCGATTGCTGTCTATCGCGAAGGGCTGATATCGGCCATGACTTACCCATCCAGCGCCGAACCATCTCCCTTGCCCACCGACAGCAATCCAACCTCTCGGAACGCATATTTCGGGAGATACGCATTCGGTCCATTTTCCAAAAGGTTTGCCTTGATCAAGGCGGCATCCACACCGATTTCGTGTAACAACACAGCGTGATAAAGATACGCGAGAGCCTCGGATTTCTTCACGAGGTCGATCATGAATTCCCGGTAATCGCTCCCATCCCGCTGACCGCCGAAATGCGACATGTCGTTCCGACGGTCGGCGCAAGATTTGCAAAAGACTTCCATCCGCTTGCGCTCGAAGCCGAGTGGCAATGCGGAAAGGACGTCCATCAATCGTTCTTTCAACGACGGTTCGCCCGCGTGTTTCAGTTGACCTTCGAGCCATCGCTTGTCATTGCTGCCACTGATTTGATCCAGTATCCGCTGGATCTTGGCATCGAGCTTGGTTTCCTTCGCCTTGTCTTTGTTCTTCCGGCGGTGCAATGACTCAAGCCCCCAGATCAGATTCACAAATCGGTGCTCGACATACATCTTCATGCCGCGCCGGATGCCCAGATAGAGATAGAACCCCGGCCCGAACTCCTCCCGCTTACGGCGCAGCGCCGTCACGATCGAACCGAAGTTACTCTTCACCTGAATGTAATTGACCCAGCATTCGTCCCACGTTGGAGCCTTGGTTGATCGCTCGAACCCTTCGTAATAATAATGGCAGGCCATCTTTCCGATGATCAACCGCGGCCATTCCAACGAAAATGTCGTTCCGGTTAGCAGGATAAATAGCTCCTGCAACCGCGCATATTCCTCTTGCATTTCGAGCAGCGTGCGCGCCCGCTTCGGCTTGACCCGAAGGTTCACGCTTTCCACGAGATTGAGCTTGTCCGTGCGATGCACGAACTTTCCAGGCCACGGACCAGTGATGTCGTAACGCATCGTCAAAGTGCCGTCGTCCAACTCATGGATATCGGCCTTGGGCACCCGATGTTTGGCCGAGATACTTTGCCGGGTTCGTTTGACCTCGATATTTCCCAGCCGCAACCACTCTTCCAGGCCAGTTAGCTCGACGTCAAGCGCGCTAAATTGGAGCGGGCGTGTGGCCGGTGGAAACGATCTATCCGTCACAAGGCAATGCGAGGCGGCGAATCCCTCGTGTGAAATGCCGTTGGAGCGAAACTGCCCGCCACGTCGTCGCAGACCTAGCAACAAAACGTTTCGGCCACTAGCCTTGAGCTTTCCTTGGATGGCTTTCTCCAACGGGAATTGCTGTCCCTGCGCCCCGATGCCCGCCATCGGACCGCCTTCGCTGCTTGCGAAATAGCCATCCAGTTCAAGATATGCCGCACCGTTCTCTTCAATGGTCAGAGTGCCAACAACGCAACTGTCCGGGGCAAATTGATTCGCCGGCAGAGGATCATCGTGCCACCAGAACAATCCCCGCTCTTCGAGTATTTTTTTTGTCATGCGTATCCCCGAATGATGCCCGGAAAACGGGCAGGTATTTATTGCGAGCTTACGACGAGTTCTCTTCTTCCTTCATTTTTTCAGAAGTTACGAACGTCTGCTTCGCATCACGGTGAATGGCTCTTCTGGGTTTTGGAAGTGACCGAAAGCGAGGGGCAATCTTGCCCTGCCGGTTACAGCCCTTGGTCGGAGTGCACAACCTGCGACATATACTTGCGCCGTATCTGCCGCGGATGCTGACTTCACCCCTTGCGATCGGACACTGACGCCGCGGGTTTTCGGGATCTTGGCTTGCGCTTGGTCGCGGGAGCTTGCCGAAGCTGCGTCAGGTGCTGCTCCAGCGTATCGGCACGAGCCTGCTGCGCTGCGGCGCGTTGCTGGGTTTGGCTGAGCTCGGTCTGAATCGACTCCAGCCGCTGTTGCAGCTGCTCGACCTGCCGCCCGACCTCCTTGAGCTGCGCCGCGGTAGCTTTGCCCTCCTCGCGGGCACGGTCGACCTCGCGGTGCGCACGATCCTCGACCCCACGGACGTAGCTCTCCTGCGCCACGCGCTCCTGCTCGGCCTTGAGCCGCAACGCCTGCAGCTCCTGCTGTAACGCCTGGTTGTGCTGCTGGGCCTCGCTACGCTCGTGCAGCAACCCTTCGCGCTGCTGTTGCAGGTCTTCGATCTGTATCTGGCGCTGCGCCAACAGCAGTTCCAGGTCGGCCAGGCGCAACTCCGCCGCCTGGCGCCCCGCCACGGCGTCCGTCGCCTGCTGGCGAAACTGCGCGGCATCCTGGCGCGCCTGGTCCTCGACCGCCGCTATTCGTTCGCGCTCGGTATCCAGCACTTGACGCTGCTCAGCCAAGGCCTGTTCGGCGACGCCTTGCGCCAGGAGGATGGCTTGCTGCCACACCGCGACGAAGGCCTGCGACACCTCGCCGGGGAGTGTCGGCAAGCGGGTCTCGCCGCTCAGCCGTTCCGCCAGGCGTGCCCACCATTGATCGAGCAGTCCGCCAACCCGCGCCGGGCTGCCGCGTCCCAGTTCCAGACGCACCCGTTCGACCGTCGGCCGCTCACCGCGCGCCAGCACCGTATCCGCGGCGGCGAACACGTCGTTTTCCGGTACTCCTACTGCCATGGCGCAACTCCGGGTAAATTAGGTCTGATAATAGAATGTTATCCGACGTTATTTTTTAAACTCTGAAATTATAATACGTTGAACGTAATAGAAATTACAGATCAGTTGGCCTTGGTCGACGAAACCCCGCTGGACCCGCATTTCCTGGCGCTTAACGCGCAGGAAGCCGCGGCGGCGTTTATTGCCGCCGGTACCGCGGCCAATACCGTGCGCAGCTACCGCAGCGCCCTCGCCTACTGGTCGGCCTGGCTGCAACTGCGCTACGGCCAGGTACTGGGTGATACTGCGCTGCCGCCGGCCGTGGCGGTGCAGTTCGTCGTCGACCACCTGGCCCGTCCTCTGGCGGACGGCAACTGGGCGCACCTGCTGCCGCCGTCGGTCGACGCTGCGCTGGTGGCGGCGCGGGTCAAGGCCAAGCCCGGGCCATTGGCGTACAACACCGTCAGCCACCGTCTGGCGGTGCTCGGTAAATGGCACCGGCTCAACACCTGGGACAGCCCGACCGAAGCGCCGGCGTTGAAGACTCTGCTGCGCGAAGCGCGCAAGGCCCAGTCGCGCCAGGGAATAACCGTACGCAAGAAGACCGCGGTGGTGGTCGAGCCGTTGCAGGCGCTGCTCGCCACCTGTGCGGATGGCGTGCGCGGGGTGCGCGATCGCGCCCTGCTCCTGCTGGCCTGGAGTGGCGGCGGCCGGCGGCGGTCGGAAGTGGTCGGCCTACAGGTGGGCGATGTGCGCCAGCTGGATGCCGACACCTGGCTGTATGCCCTGGGGGCGACCAAGACCGACACCGGCGGCGTGCGCCGCGAGAAGCCACTGCGCGGGCCCGCAGCGCAGGCGCTGACCGCCTGGCGCGAGGTAGCGCCTGCTGACAGCGGCCCGCTGTTCCGCCGGCTGTATAAAGGCGGCAAAGTTGGCACCCAGGGCCTGTCGGCGGATCAAGTGGCGCGCATCGTTCAGCGCCGAGCGAAGATGGCGGGCTTGGAGGGAGATTGGGCAGCGCACAGCTTGAGGTCAGGCTTTGTCACCGAGGCCGGTCGCCAAGGCGTGCCACTCGGCGAAGTGATGGCTATGACCGAGCACCGTAGCGTCAGCACAGTGATGGGCTATTTCCAGGCGGGATCGCTGCTAGGCAGTCGGGCGAGCCAATTGCTGCCCACCGCCCAGGAAGATGATGGCGGGAATTCCGAGCTATTGGCGACTGGTGATTCGCATTAAACCCAATCCGTTCGCGACAGGGTTTGCCACGGCTTCGAGCCCGCGCACAACATCCATAGCACCTGCCTCCTCAATCAGCCCGCCATCTGCATCAAAGTCGGCCCAGCAGGCCGCGCCCTTAAAGCTGATTCTCAGTCATTGGCCTGGAGCGCGACTACCGGGTCCAGATTACAGTTGCCTTCCTGATGCATTCGATCTGTAATCGACGATACCCTGACAGCGCCCGGAAGCGGCGTAATGGTTCATTACCGCACGTCATAGCCCTGCCGCTTGGGTAACCCAGGGATGGGCAACTAGCAAGCACGCCGATGGAGGATCTGTGGATGACGACACTACGTCGTACTTGCGGCCGAGGGTTCATCACACCCTTGCGGCCCACGGCTTACCTGCTACACCCTGATCCCGATGAACTCAGCCCAGCACAGGTGTCCCACCAGGTTGCGCATGGCTTCGCTTTTGCGGATGTTCAGGCCCTATTGTCGGCCACCACCCAGTGCGGTGAACAACAGGTCTGGAGGCGAATACTCGGGCAGCCCCAGAGCCGACAACGGCCACGGCGCAGGCAGCGGCCTGCCTGGCTAACCCCACAGCAGAGCGCCATCGCCCTGCACTACGCCTGCGCCGTGGAACTTGCCAGCGAGGTCTTCGGTTCGCTGACACTTGCTGAAGCCTGGCTGGTTCGACCCTGCTTCTATTTTGGCGGAGAGTTACCGCTCGACATGTTGACCAACGCTGTGGGCTTTCAAGCCCTCAAGGTGTATTTGCAGCAAGTCGCCTATGGCGTTTATGCCTAGCCTGGTCGATGACTACAGCCCATGATCCACAAACTTGAGCATCTCAGCCGTACCAATGCCCAAACTCCTGGACGCCCGCTCTGGACTCAGAACAGTCCTGGGAATTCCTGTTGCGGCAAGCCCTAGGTCAGGGCAGCTATACAACAAGCTGCCTGGGTTTGGCGTTTCCATCAGCGTGGTTTCCTTGAGTAGCACACACGACCATTAAAGCGCCATCGGCGCCATTGCGAGACAGTAAATGTTGGCGCTGAGGATTACGGCAGTTGCAGCGAAACTTGTAAGACGACTTCCGCAGGAGCGTCACACCACGGTCATCTGGAAAATAAATCACTTCAGATCTACAAATTACAAAAAAATCTTGCCCTCCGGAAACATAATATTCCAAGCGTGCCAATATAGTCAGAAAAACCAGCACTGCTTCACGGTAGCTCCAACTTGTCAGCAAGGGAGCCGACTCCTTATTCTTTGAATCTTTGGGCGAGAAGTCATGAAAATCACTGCCTGGGGTCGGCCACATATTATAAGACGTTTTCAGGCATAGAAGAATAAATGCCACCGTTAGGGGACAGAACGGTCTTGTCCTAGGTTGGCCATCAGGATAGCCTGCTATTTCGCACCCCTCCTTGTAACACCTCATATGTTTGCCCAAAAACCTGACTTTCAAACGGTTCAATATTTCACGTTGCGAATGCA
The DNA here is from genome assembly GCF_058782685.1 of Pseudomonas sp. FW306-02-D09B. Classification (NCBI taxonomy): domain Bacteria; kingdom Pseudomonadati; phylum Pseudomonadota; class Gammaproteobacteria; order Pseudomonadales; family Pseudomonadaceae; genus Pseudomonas; species Pseudomonas sp. FW306-02-D09B. Next base: position 498,574 of record NZ_JBYSXY010000001.1, on the reverse strand, counting down.
ACCGCAGATAATCAGCCAAATGAAATGGGGAGTCAGCCCGGTACAAGCGGTCATGTAGATAGGTTCTGAACCTGCTGACGCAAGCAATCGGTGGCGAAAATTCTCGGTACCCTGACAGGCTTTCAGGGCTACGCATATCGAACAGCCGTTCACCTGGGCCCGAAAGCTCGGCACGCGCAAGACTTGACTGGTAATAGAGGCCGCTGTAACTGCTCTCCGCAGTGTAGAGGCCATAAATCTCCCGGTACCAGCGAGCTTGGGCACTACCAAAGTAATCTAGCGCAATCTGTAGCTTAGGTGAGCGGCGCATCCTTATCTCACGGCGAAGTCCGATGTCTTGGAAGCCGCATTTACTGCAAACCTCGAAAGAGCGAGGTATGCTCTGAGCAGCACTAAATCCCTTATAGAAATGTCGCCTACAGCCGTCGCAGGCCAAGCTCAACGCACGCTTATGTAAAGGGCACACGCGATGCAGGCAGATTGAATTAAATACGGAGTGATAGCCAAATCTTAGACATTCAACGCAGAAAGCTAGGACAGCTATTGGACTATCCAGGGCACTCACCGGCGCGTGCATCCAAGGCAAATGATCCGTCACCCTTGGCAGGACGTCGTCTAGGCTGCTTTCAATCTTACGGGTGATCAGCCATTGACTTCTGTCATCATTTACCATCCCTCCTCCGAGTCTTTTCGCTAGCTCGGGCAAAGAGATGAAGTTGCTATGTGACAACTTTAAATAAATCGAAAAAATCGATTCATATGGCATGGGCCCACATTCCGGATAATAGAGATTCTTCATTTCTAAGTCTTCACGTCGGTTACGTTCTTGCAAAACTCCTTAAAGTTGCTTTCGCGCACGGCCTCTTCAATCAAGTCTTGCGGCACACTTAGTGCGCCTGAATCTTCATCGCTCAATATCAAAAACAAATAGGCGATCACCAGAGCGACATGCTCCATGGGTAAGTTATTAACGTATTTTCCGGCGGCGAAGCGCGACATCTCACGCCAGACATCAGCAGCAATGCTGGTTAGTCTAAACCCCGCTGCATAAGCTTGTGGAAGCACGTTTCTAGTAAAGCTGTATCCGCAAAGTTTCTCTTCAGCACAGTCATCATAGAGTTTGAGTACCTCATTTAACTGGGCTATTGTGGTGACGCCATACAATGGCCGGATATCAGACAAAAACCTACCAATGATATGTCTGTCATCATTACGAAGAAAGTCCGCAACAACCATTTCGATGGACGGCATCGCAAATGAAATGACGGTCATGGTTATTTTGTCGGCGCGTAATTTATTGTAAATGTCCGCCAGCTGTTTGTAGTCAGCAATCGAAAGCCTTGAAAGCTCATCGATCAGGAGCACAATCTGCTTCGCATTACGTAACTCAGCTCTAGTCTTAAGACGCTCCAGCAACATCGACTGACGCTGGACAAAAGTCGTTCTCGCTTTGGGAAGAATACCTTCCTGATCGATGAGCTGGTGAACAATTGAGGAATAGCGGGGCGAATCAGCATCCTTATTTATCGCGGGTATCATGACAACGTACACATTCGGGAAACGCTTAGGAATCTCCTCAAGCAACGCTTCGCAGCACACGGTTTTGCCCACCCTTGGCTCGCCAGTATAAACCACGCCTGTCTTTCGCATTAGTACTTTGAAGCAGGCATTCTGAACCACGGCCAGCAAAGTTGGGGTATTCAATCTATATTCTCTACTTAGTATAGGATGAGAATGTTCCATGAGTGCCTCCTACTTGAGAATGTCCAGGTTTTTCCAGCGTTCGCTCACGGCCGGCTTCTGTAATTCGTCGTTCTCCGCAGAGTCTTTCATAGGTGCTTCAATAACCTGCCCCCTGCTCTCCACGCTGAGCCGCTGCAATTCACGGTTATTTGCGGGACTGGAGTTTGTTCTCATGTGCCTGCGCCAGGCGAGCAACGGGTTCTCGCCTTCCATGATTTCAAATTCGCGCTTATAAAGTGCTCGGTTCACTAAGCGCCTAGTCGTCACGCTGTGAACAATGTTGCGCCATGCTGCTTCAACCGTTAAGACGCCGAAGAAGATCCCGCTAGGCAGATAAGCTTCGACACTTCGATAATCGCTTGGCGTGATTCGGATCGTAAGTGTAGTGCCTATGAGACCTGCGGCATTTGCCAAGTCTGGGCTGGTATAAATGGCTTGGTCGAGCTTTATTCGGGGTCTGATACCCTTCTCCATATTTCCAGTCACCCGGGCTGTTCGAGAAGTGCTGCCCAGAGCGATACTGTTTAAATAAGCCTCGGAGGATGTGGTCAAGAGAGCGTGTCGATCATTACAATAGGCTAATAAAACTTCCAAAGGGCTATTTGCTTTGTTCAATCCGCCTTGGGGGATGCCATTATAATTAGCCGTGTAGACATCCATCACCTCTAGTGCATCATCAACATCGATTTGATAATAGATAGCCGCTTTCTCAGGCGATTCGGCGCGTCCGTTTTCAGGAGACGATCCGGTTGTGGATTCAATCTGGTGCATAACCCTCGAAGAAATCCGCTTGAATAGAGCCTCGACTTTAGATCTTCGTGCTGGTTGTTTCAGAGGCCCGAAATTTATACCAAACCCAATAGCATGCAGAGCTAGTTCATACACCTGGTTCGCATGGTGCTGCATCGCATTATCTAAACATACCGCCCCCCAGGTATGGTTTTTTAGTGCTGGGATAGAATAACCCGGCATACCTGCTGAGTCGGAGTACTCCAGATCAAATACATGTAGTATTTGCCGAGGTGTCCAGCAACCGGTGTAGGCCTCGCAGATCAAATCTACCAAATCTTGCGCTCTTATCTCACTGGAAAACACGAATTTTATAGCCAGTACAGCGTTGCTTCTCCTGCACACAGCTGCAATCATCCATATGCGGCTTATCACATCCTTAGTTTTGATCCGCCTGTCTCCGGTGATGTTCAAGACAAAGAATGCATCTACATGATACGAATCGATCTCGATAAGATCGAAGACATCATAGTTGTCAAAAAGCGGGGGGCATCCGGTACCAGCTCTGGAATGGGTCAAGGCAAGCCTGCCTCCTGTAGCAAGTGCGGCCCTTTCAAAATCGCTTTCCAAGATCTCATTTATGTATTTTCTTATTGTTCTACTCGCGCCACGTGGCTGATTGAGTGGCCACTCATTTGCAACCACTCCCTCGGCTTCGCAGATGTTACAAAAGACTGCGCACAGATGCTTTTTATCGTAGCGAGATCCGTGCCCAAACCTAAAGTCCTTGCGAAGCACTTCAGGCACAAATTTCTCAGCTATTTTTGGATATTTTCCAAGCGTATAACTGAGAGCACCGGAAAGCCCACCCTGTGCTTCAGTGTGTTTATTAGGTAGCGCTTTTCGCCTGACGTTTGAGCTCGTGCGGGAGTGCGGTACCAGACCCGCTTCGCCTAGAAACACCCCCTCAACCAGCATGACAGTATAACGCTTGAACATTCTGGTCAGTTCACTTTCACTTATGCCGGTATGCTCTCGAATGTCTCGTCCGGTATAGCCATCCAGCCTCATATCAATCGCTTTTTTTCGCCTGAGGAAAAGCTCCCGGTCCTCCTCATTCATGGCGGTGCTATCTACCTTTTTATACCCAATAAAAATAATCTTTTCCTTCGTAATTTTAGTGCTCATTAGACCTCCACCGAGTATCTTGGCTGAAAAAGCCAAGCTCGAAATCGACAGAGGTCACACGCTCCAAAAACAGGCGCGCAAAGGTCACTAAAACTAAATTTCGCTCAAACTCAGGCAATGCTGACAAAAAGCTGCGCAACGTCCCCGACCGGGTTCTCAAAATATAGTTAATCGCTTTTTCGCGGAGCGCCGCTGGGATATATAGATTCCTGCTTCCTGCGAGAAAACTTGCCAATTTCAGCAGTGGGAGTACATGATCTCGCCTGGGCGTCCAATCGTTGTCGTTGAACTCCCTATACTTATATCTGTAGTGGCTTGCCGCTATGACCTTTTCTGAAAAACACTCAGTGCACCCTTCCGCCTGCAAGTAGTGCAGTTCGTTATTCCCTTCCACAGGAACAACCTCGACGTGATAATTTAAAATCAATCCAGGATTCTGATCGAGCTCAATTACGCCGGATTTAAAGCTAAATGTTTTAACATAGGGAGAAAATTCTAGAAACAACAGCCAATGCGCCAATTGCCTGTCGGTCGAAAGCAACAAAACCTCATCGGCTTTGCAGCTGTAAACGGCCCAAAGGTTTCCAAAGTATTGTCCGCGCTTGGTAAAATATGACGTCCTGCTGCGTTTAGGCATAGCCACCCCCAATTATAGGTTGTGGATATGCTGATCCTTATCTCAATTCCTTATGATTGGGGCATTCCAAGAAAGTCCTTGACCATAACGATAGTCACCGTTTCTCTACAGTGCAAGGCGGCAGATAATCTCTAAAAGCTAATAGAGGTGATAAAAATAATAGTCTGCCTCTATTTAAATAATTACCTACTGTTATTTTTTTGCGATGACAGCTAGGAGAAAAATCAGCGTCAAAAAACTAGAATCCAGTTTAGCTAGATGGATTTAGCATTTGTTTTTTAAACTATTTTCTATTTAGGAGGATTTTGGAGATTTTCTTCCGGGTGCTACCCGTAAACCATAATTTGTCTGCATTGACCATACACCTTCCGAATCAAGCAGTTGCTAGTCATGTCTCCGGTACCTTCTCAGCTTCAGCTACCCGCCATCCCTGTATGCCCGGTTTGAAAACCATAAGGCTGCTTCCAGGGAACGCCATCTCAAATCTCAACCGTCCACTCCGACCATCGCTCCTGACTCCTAACTGACGCAGCGATGAGCGAACTCGGCATAATTGCTCCAGGCTGATTCAGGATTGATCCAAGTGCCTCTAAAACTGAACCGGTCTCTGTGATCATCCTTGACCGTCTACAATTTCCTCCCAAGAGTCAGCTGCACCAGACCAACTCCCCCACAGTTATGAGCGAGGGTGCCACCTGAGCAGCTCTGCGGCGCTAGGTGCTCTGGCTCAATCGTCTGTGGCAGCATAGCGGTAGGATTTTTCCATGGGGCGACTGGCTTACGCCAGTGATGCATCGTTCGTAGGAGAAGCTGTCTTTAGAGCCGTCATGACGCACCAGTCGCAACCCACGCCTGCCAGTTCGTTTCTCTCGATACGGAAGTGCTCAACGCCCACTCCGATCTTTCGCTCTGCGTCAGGGTGCAGGGCCAGCAACAGATGCAATTTTAGCTTATGTACTTTCACAAGTAATTTTCCTGCCCCCTAGGTATGCTCCGCGTTTATTGTCTATCACTGAACCGGGATTCCAGCCCCAAGCCTCTGCTGCCGAGTCGCAGCTTATGGAGCCGTATCCTCAAGGACGTTTGAACAATGAGTACCCCTGCGCTGGACATCAGCAGCCTGACGCCACTGCCTTACCACCAGCAGGTGGTCGATTACCTGAAAACCAGTGAACCCACCGTTTGGGGTTGGGCCTCGTCCCTGGGCGTTCAGCAGGAACATGCTCAGGATGTGCGGGCACAATTGCTGCGAGACACCTATCGCCTCAGTCCCGAGACTCACCCACAAGCCTATCAGGCCTGTGAAACGGCGTTGCAGCGCTTGCAGATCCAGGCACCCGCCACCCTGTACCAAGCCGGCGATGGCGCGATGAATGCGAGCCTTTATTACCTGGCCGGTGAGGTGCATGTGGTGTTTTACGGGCCGATTCTTGAGCGTCTCGACGCCCAGGAGTTACTGGCGCTGCTGGGGCATGAGCTGGCCCATTACCGTTTATGGTCGGAGCACGACGGTGACTATCTCACCGCCGAGCGAATTCTCAATCACGCGATGGCCGATGTGTACACACCGCCAAGCCTGGAGCAGACCGCACGCTTATATAGCTTGCACACCGAAATTTACGCCGACCGCGGCGCAGCCCTGGCGGCCAGTGGGCCAGAAGCGTCAATTACCTCGCTGGTCAAGGTGCACACTGGGATTGTCAGTGTCGATGCGGCCAGCTATCTGCAGCAGGCACGCGAGCTGGATGGCAAGGAGGCGCAACTGTCCCGGGGCGTGTCGCATCCGGAGACTTTTCTGCGTTCCCAAGCGGTGGACAACTGGTGGCGGCAGCTCCCGGATACGGATGCCTGGTTGCACCGCCGGTTGCGCGGGCCGTTGTCGCTCAATCGTCTGGATGTGACCGACCAGGTCGAGCTGACCGCCCTCACCCGCGGCTTTATCGCCAGCTTTATCGGCGTAGCGGTGTTGCAGTCGGAGATTGTGCTCAATCAGGTACGTGGTTTCTTTCCCGATTGGAAGGACAGTGAAACGCCGCTGGACCTTGGCACGCTGAATGCTGATCGTATCGACGCAAGTATCCACGAATACCTGCACTTCATCATGCTCGACCTGAGCCTGGTGGACCGTGATCTGCGTGATGAAGCATTGCTGCATGCCGCGCGCACCGCGAAAAAACTCGGCAGCGCCGACGACTTTATCAGCGTGCTCAAGCGCGATATCAAATTTCCCAAACGTGAGCTCGACCCGATCGTTCGCGCGCTCAAAGCGGAGGTCGACACATGGACCCAATAACCCAACCCGTCACGCTCACTCAATTGCTGCAGAGCCACGATGGCGTCGCCGTACCCATCGACGATGTGTTGTTCCTTGCATTGCCGCTGCTGCGTCAGGTTGCGCAACTGCATGAGTTGGGGCGTGTCGCTCAGCTCAGTTACCTCGACGTCCTCCAGGGGGCAGACCGAACTCTGCAATTGCGCAACCCCGAGGGCGTGCCGCCGCGCCTGGCTCTGGAGGCGATCAAGCAGGTGCAGCCCAATCCGGAGTCGGCGCTTAATATCGTCGGCAAGGTCCGCCTGACCCGGGATTCTGAAATTGGCGTGGCCATTACCAATCTACAAGTCCAGGAAGACCCGCACCAGCCCATCGATTACCCGGTGTTCCTGACGGACTTGCACAGTTGGGAGCATCGCCTCGGGCATCACGACGAAATCACCGATATTTTCCAACTCGGCCAGTTGCTGGCGTGCCTGGCCTGCGGGTTGGATTTTGCCGATATCAACGACCTCAAGACGTTTGCCCGGAACCGGCGCAACCTGTTCCAGCTCAATGGCCGGCTCAACCCGGTGCTGGCCAATCTGATCGTTGAGATGACTGAGCTTAACCGCCATGAGCGCGCCACAGATGTCAGCTCGCTGACGCGGCGCCTGGAGTCCTGGCGCGAGCAACCGGCCAGTCTGGATGTTGAGCGTATATTGGCCCAGGCCGAAGGCCCGGCTTCGCGGCGCACTGTGGTGCTGGAGCACCTGCGTAACCGGCTGTTCGACCTGTCGCGTCGAAATCGTCTGCTGTACTTTCGGCCGACCCAAGCCAACGTCAATCTCACTGTGGCCAGCGTACCGCTGGTGATGCGTATTGAAAGCATCCGCCCCGAAGCATTGTGCACCTGGCAGCCGACCTTCGGTGGTTTCTCTGAGCAGGTACTGAACGGCAAGCCCGTTGGTCTGCAACAATGGCTGCGGTTTGAAGACCAGACTTGGTTGCATGCGTCCCTGGAACGCATCATCCAGGAAACCCGCCGCGACCGCGCCGAGTTCGGCTTCAGCAACTTGCGCCTGGTGGTGGCCTTCATGCGCTGGCACAACCTCAAGGACACACCGGAAGAGCGCATCGTCACCCCGCTGCTGTGGCTGCCGGTGGAACTGAGCCGCAAAAAAGGTGTGCGTGACCAGTTCATGTTGCAGTGCGATGAAACCGAGGCAGAATTCAACCCGGTACTGCGTCATCAGTTGCGCCAGCTCTACGATATCCAGTTGCCGGAAACCGTCGACCTGCAAAAGACCTCTCTGGAAGACATCCACGCTGATATTGCGCGTCAGATCAAACTGACCGAGCCTGGCGTCGAGTTGCGCCTGCAAAGCAAACCGCAAATCGAACTGATCCACCAGAAGGCTGTGCAGCATCTGCACCACTTTCAGCGTCGCCGCGCCCGTCAGCGTTCGGCCATGCCCTTGGTGAAGCCGGATTTCAGCTACGACCGCGAAGATTACCGCCCGCTGGGCCTGCAACTGTTCCAACAAAAGGTACTGCCCAGCGAGTTGCCGCTGCGCCTTGCGGTAGGTGCCAAACCCTCGTTGCGCACCCAGCATCCGCAAATGGTCGCCAACAGCACCGAAAACAGCACCTTCGCCATGCCCGAGAATCACGGGCACCGCTACGCCTGGGACATCGACCTGACCCAGGTGACCCTGGCTAACTTCAACTATCGCAAGATGTCGCTGGTGCGCGACTACGCGCAGTTGATCGACGAGCCGGCCCAAAACGAAGCGTTTGACCGGATGTTCTCCATCGAGCCGCGGGAGGTCGAAGTCCAGTCCCCGGACCCGATCCCGCTGCCCGAACAATGGAACGTGGTGGCCGGCGACGCTACGCAGAATGCCGCCGTCAGCCTGGCCCGCACCGGACGCAATTTCATCATTCAGGGACCGCCGGGCACCGGCAAGTCCCAGACCATTACCAACCTGATCGCCGACTACGCCGGTCGGGGCCTGCGGGTACTGTTTGTCTGTGAAAAGCGCGCGGCGCTGGATGTGGTATTCCATCGCCTGCAACAAAGTGAACTGGGCGAGTTGTGCTGCCTGATCCACGATTCCCAGACAGACAAAAAGGCCTTCGTGGGCAACCTTCGCGAGTGTTATGAACGCTGGATTACCGGCGATGCCCAATCACCGCAGTTGCAAGCCCGGCGCTGCGCCACACTGGCCACCCTGGACCAACAGTTAGGCCTGATCGAGCGCTTTGAACAGGCCATGGCCGGGGTGCCGGAGCCCCTCGCCTGTTCGGTGCGTGAACTGGTCCGTCACCTGATCGAACTGCCGGCCGTTGCTGCAAAGCTGCCACCCGAAGCCTTGGAACGTTTGCCTGAATGGCGTCATTGGCAGGCACAAAGTGAGCTGACCGGCCGCTTGTATCAGACGATCAACGAACGTTTCGGGCTCGACAGTTTTGCGAGCCACCCTTTCAGCAACCTGGCCTCAAGTCTCATTACCCACGAACATGCCTATGGCCAGCTCAAGGCGTTCCTGGATGAGGCCAGCGGGCTGATGGACAGTGTCGAGGAGCTTCTGGAGTCATCCTCCAGCCTGCTGTCCGGGGACACTAGCCTGGCGGATGCGCGCGTGCTGACCCAGGCAGCCGAGCAACTGACCAGCGCCAACCTGGCATCGCACCTCGACCTGCTGGAACCGGGTTCACCGGGTTCCCTGGCGCTGCACGCCGAACAGTCGGCTTTGCAAACGCTGACCGTGCAAAAACACAACGCCGGTGAAACCACCCGCCATTGGCGCGACAAACTCTCGCCCCAGGACACCCAGGCCGCCCTGAATCTGGCGCAAAGCCTGGAAGGCTCGCTGCTGCGTTGGCTGCAACCGTCTTGGTGGCGGCTGCGTGGCGAACTGCAACGGCGCTATGACTTCAGCCAGCACGCGATCCGCCCCAGCTATCGCAGCATGCTCGACAACTTGGCCGGCGAACACCGCGCCACCGCCGAGCTGCAGGCCGAGCGTCAACGCCTGCAAGGTCGCTACGGCATCCCGGATATCGACCTGTTTGTGCAAAACCTGCAAGCCCTGCTCCAGCAACTGAGTGCATCACCGTTATTGCGCCAGTGGGTCGAAGGCTTGCGCGGCAACCCGGACGCCTTGCCCGGCGTGCGTCAGGAAGCCGGCCTGCGCCAGGCGGTTGCACGTCTGGCCGAACTGGTTGCGCAACACTGTGTGTTCGAACCGGCGCTGAGCCTGGGGGAGCTGGCCGAATACCTGCGCGACCTGCGCGAAGAACTCGACGAACTGCCCGACACCCTGCCCCTGCTCAATGAGCTGCACCAGGCCGATCCCGTCTGCCTGTTGGCCGTACAACAGCACGCCCTGGCGCAACGCACGCTAGACGGGTTGATTGCCCAAGAAAACCTGACCCGCCTGTATCGTGCCAACCCGCAACTGGCGCGCTTCGACGGCCCGGCTCTGAGCCTGGCAGCTCGTCAGGTCAGCCAGGCTGAAAGCAATCTGCTCAAGCACAACGCCCATGTGCTCAGCGCCACGCTGCACCAGCGCTTTCTGGAACATGTGAAGCAATCGGCGATGTCGGTGACTCAGCTAGACGCCCAGGCGCGGGAGTTCAAGAAAGCCTATGCCAAGGGCCGGCGCGAACTGGAGCATGAGCTGGGCAAGACCATGCGCTATCGCTCCATCCGCGAAATGGCAAGTGGCGACAGTGGTCGGGTGATCAACGACCTCAAGCCCATCTGGTTGATGAGCCCGTTGTCGGTGTCCGACACTCTGCCACTGACCCCGGACCTGTTCGACGTGGTGATTTTCGACGAAGCTAGCCAGATCCCCAGCGAAGAAGCCGTGCCGGCCTTGAGCCGTGCGCAGCAGGTGATTGTGGTGGGTGACGAGATGCAATTGCCACCGACCAACTTCTTCTCCAGCGCGGGCGATCAGAATGATAACGAACTGATTGCCATGGAAGACGGCGAACAGATTGCGATCAACCTCGATGCCGACAGCCTGCTGAGCCAGGCCGCGCGTAATTTGCCGGCGACCCTGCTGGCCTGGCACTACCGCAGCCGCCATGAAGCATTGATTAGCTTCTCCAACGCGGCATTCTACGAAGGGCGCCTGATCACCATTCCCGACCGTCGTATCGAGCGCCCTACCCCGGCCCATGCCGCCGCCCTGGACTCAACGGATGCCCAGGCAGTGACCCTGGGCGCCAACACGCTGCTCGACAGCCCGATCAGCTTTTTGAAGATGAGCGATGGCGTCTACCTCAGCCGCAGTAACTTGGCTGAAGCGCGGTATATCGCCAATTTGGTGCGTGAACTGTTGCAACGTGAGACCGGCCTGAGTCTGGGCATCGTGGCCTTCTCCGAAGCCCAGCAAGGCGCCATCGAACAGGCCCTGGAGGACTTGGCCACCAGCGACTCGGCCTTTGCCACACGCCTTGAACGCGAGTACGTGCGTGAAGACGCCGGGCAGTTCAATGGCCTGTTCGTCAAGAACCTGGAGAACGTTCAGGGTGATGAACGCGATGTGATCATCCTGAGCATCTGCTACGCCCCAGGACCGAACGGCAAGATGCTGATGAACTTCGGCCCGATCAACCAGCGCGGCGGAGAAAAACGCCTCAACGTGATCTTCAGCCGCGCGCGCAAGCGCATGGCGATCGTCTCCAGCATTGAGGCAGAGGCCATCACCAACACCCATAACGACGGTGCCTCTGCACTACGCGCTTTCCTACAGTTCGCCCAGGCCAGCGCCAGTGGGGATGCGCCGCGTTCCCAGGGTATCCTCGCCAACCTCAACCCAGGCGCCAAGCAATCCTTTGCCGTCAGCCTGCCCAAGGACAGCCTGCGCGGCGCCCTCGCCGCCGCGTTGCGCAAGCGCGGGCATATAGTGCACGAATATGTCGGACGTTCGCAGTTCCGCTGCGACCTGGCGATCAGTGACGCCAGCGGTGAACACTTCAGCCTCGGCGTGCTGTTGGACGGCGATATGGCGGCCGCGGCTAACGTGCGTGAGCGTTATATCTTCCGCCCGACCGTGCTGCGCAGTTTCGGCTGGAAGATCATTGACGTGCTCAGCCATGACTGGCTGCGGGACCCGGAAGAAGTGCTGAATCGTATCGAAGCGCTGCTACGGGGTGAAGAGGCACCCGCGCTGCCTGAGCCTGAACAGGAAGTGGAACCGGTTGAGGTCGAGCCGCCGCCAACCACTGAAGCGGCGACCACGATGCGCGAGTTCACCTTTGGTGAAGGTAACTCCAACAAGTTCTGGCGTATCGGCGTCATGGAGGCTGAGGTGATGGTGAACTTCGGTCGCATCGGCACCAAGGGCCAGACGTTGGTCAAGTCCCTCGACAGCCCCGAACGTGCATTGCGCGAAGTGGAAAAGCTGATCGCGGAGAAACTGCGCAAAGGGTATCAAGAGCTGGCGGGCCCAGTGACACAGGGCTGAGCTAAGCCGATGCCCCTCTGGCGCCAAGAACCCCTGCCAGTTGTTCAGCGCGTAACCCGACACCCCGAGAGGGATCGGGTAACGCGCTGCGGCTGTCCCGAAAAGGGGACGAATCTATATCGCCCACAAGTTAAGTCATGTGTCAGAGCGGAACTTCCTTTTGTGTCACCGGCGCCTGAAAAACAGACTTTGCCACTAATGAGCAGATTCCAAAGAAATCAATAGCATGCGCGCCCTACCTTCACGGTTCTTGAGGTTTGAGCTTGCTGCATCTCCGAGTTCACAGACGTAAAAACCAGAGATGCTACAGACTCGCTGATCCGGCTCGTCGCTTCAGATAACGCATCTTTCATAGACGCGAGAGATGCATCGCATCAAGACCGGCGCAGCGAACTTCGTCTGCGGGGCATCGAAGGACTCTATAGATCTCAGAAATCACCTGCATCGTTGCGTCTTCGATCGTTCCTTCATTACGGCATAAAGCCCAGCCGTGATCTGCAATCGCTCGCTCGAACGCCTTGGTACAAGCGACATGTTCTTCCAGCTTATGGATCACCGTACTGCTCAGCCCACGGCGTCGTGCCGCTGCCCTCGCCCATGAAATATCAGGGGTGGTGACAACCCCGATATGCAGGTCTGGCACTCGCACGTTTCGATCAATGTTCAACTGTAGAATCTCTGCAAACGGGATTATCCGGCGAAACGCGGCATCAGACGGGTACCAGCGATCAATCAGGATGATGCTGTCTGGTGGCTGTTTAGCCAATACGTGCTGGGAAATCCAGGTACGGCTATCAGCAAAGCGCTCACAAACCCGTAACTCTAATTCCCGGGTGGGATTTCTGACGAGTTTGTTCACGAGGGCCATTGTTTCACTTCGATAGGGATCGCTTTTTTTCTCGCAAAGTCGGATTACCTTTTTGTTGTCTGCCCTCAGTACTTTCGTGACGGCCTCCAACAGTGTGGTTTTGCCGGCTCCCTTGGGCCCATCTAGAGAAACAAACAGCGCACGATTCATTCTTCACATAACGATTGATTTACGGTTTTTCTTGCCCTGTTCGTTCGCTGTAATCGCTTGGCGCGATTACGCGAATCGAGTGGAGGGCCCTTATGAACAGATATTGATGAACACTCTAACCCGGTTCTGTCTAGCGGGCCTCAAAATCCAGGGTTACAGCTGCTTATGAACATCGGTCTCAGCCGCTTCAGACTCGAGCGGGCGACACGATGATTTTGACGTTGTGCTCCTTGTTATTGACCAGTTCCTCGAAGCCCTGCCCCACGATCTGCTCCAACTGAATCCGCCCAGTCACCAGCGGAGTGATGTTCAGCCGGCCATCAGCGATAAAAGCGATCACATCAGCGAACTCGCCGTTATAGGCCAGCGCACCCAGCACCTGTTTTTCGGTAGCTACCAACTCGAAAAAGTTGAACTCGCTGGGCTCCTCAAAGATCCCTACCAGTACGCATTTGCCGGCCTTGCGGATCAGATCGATCGCGAGCTTGGCGGTGTGTTTGTTGCCGATGCATTCGAAGCTGACATCTGCCCCGAGCCCACCCGTCAGGCGCCGTACCTCAGCCAAGGCATCGCATTCATTGGGATCAAACACATGGGTCGCCCCTACTTCCAGGGCCTTGGCCTTGCGCGCTCCAGACATTTCCAGAGTGATCACCTGAGCTGCACCGGCAGCCTTGGCGCACATGATGGTGCACAAGCCAATGGTGCCTGCACCAACGACTACAACGTTCTGCCCGAGCAGGCTCCCGGCTTTTTTCACCGCGTGCATGCCCACCGCCAGGGGCTCGATCAGTGCCCCGGCTTCAGCAGGAAAGTTCGCCGGCAACTTGTACAACAGGTTGGCCGGCACGTTGACCAGTTCGGCGAAGGCACCATTATTCATCAGCCCGGTGAACGCCAGGTTCTCGCAGATGTTGTACAGCCCGTGGGTACAGTAGTAGCAAGTGCCGCAATGTTGGCAGGCATCGGCCGCCACCGGTTCGCCGACGCTGAACCCCTGAACACCGGCACCGAGCTCGACGATTTCGCCACAAAACTCATGACCGAGAATGCACTGGCCCTTGATCCCGGTCAGCGGGTGTGGTGCGTCAACCGGTATGAACACCGGCCCAGCCACGTACTCATGCAGATCGGACCCACAAATGCCGCACCACTGCACGCGGATCTGCACCCAGCCGGCAGGTGGCGCTATTGGCAGCGGAACGTCTTCGACACGGATATCGTGGCGGCCGTGCCAGACAGCGGCACGCATACTGCGTTGCGGATTGATTGAAATGCTCATAGCGAAATCTCCTTGAAATAGTTACTCCTGGCACCCCGCGAGAGGTCGCCAGGAGGGGCGTCAATGCTGTTGCACAAAGTCCAGAATCAATCGATTGACTTGCTCGGCCGCTTCCATCTGCACCATGTGCGCCTGACCTGGCAGTACCTCGACCTGGGCCTTAAGCCCGGCGCTGTGGTTCGCCGGAATAATCGCGTCGTCACTGCCCCAGATCAGCAACACTGGTTGCTGGCCGTCCTGCACCACGCCGCGCAGATCGAGCTGTTGCGATCCGTCTTTGAACACGCCTGATACCAGCAGGCGCAGGGCCGCGCCCACTCCTTCCAGGCGCTTGTACTTGAGCATGTCTTCGAGCATCTGCCGGTTGACCAGCTCGGGATTGGAGAACAGTTTCACCAACTGTGGCTTGAGGGCATTGCGGTTGGCAGCCTCGACAAAACCTTCCAGGTAATCGCCGTTGATGCCCTCCCCCAGACCTGCGCTGCCGATCAAGATCAAGGACCGTACCCGCTGCGGTTCCAGACGCGCAATGTTCAGCGACACCGCTCCGCCCATGGAATGACCCACCAGATGCGCTGCGGGAATGTCCAGGTGATCAAACAGTGCCAGCACTATGCCGCTCAGCTCATCCAGGTCTCCGCGCTCAAGCTGCTTGGTAGACTCGCCATGGCCCGGCAGGTCCAGGGCAACCACCCGGCGCCCGGCGGCCAATGCTTCATGATTGAACATCCAGTTATTCAGGTCACCGCCAAAGCCGTGCACCAGCACCAACGGCACCCCGCCTTCGCCGCGCTCGAAGTAACGGATCAACCGCCCGTCCAGCTCGACTTTTTGCGGCTTCGGCCCGAGGTCCTCCTCGGCGTCGTCCCCGGGCACGAACGTGGCCTGAAACTGCTCGACGACTGCATCGATCTCGACCTCGCTGGCCTCGCCGTCGACCACGATGCCGAGCAACGCACCCACTGCGAGGGTTTCATCCTGGCGGGCGATCTGCCGACGAAGCACCCCGGAAAAAGGCGCCTCGACACTGCTGGAGATTTTGTCGGTTTCGACATCCAGCACTTCGTCACCCTTGGCGATGACCTGGCCTTCCTCCTTGAGCCAGACATCGACCCGGCCCTCGGTCATGGACAGGCCCCACTTGGGCATGGTCAAGGTATGGATCTGGCTCATGAACGCTTGCTCCACTCGATCAACTTGAGCACGGCGCTTTCGATCTTCGCCGCGTCGGGAATGTAGAGGTCTTCCAGGGCATCGGAGAACGGTACCGGCGTATGCGGAGCAGTCACCATCTCGATCGGCGCCTTGAGCGAGGCGAATGCTTTTTGCGCCACCAAAGCCGAAATATCAGTCGCCATGGAGCAACGCGGATTGGCTTCGTCGATGACTACCAGGCGTCCGGTCTTCTCCACACTTTCCAAAATACTGTCTTCGTCCAGCGGGCTGGTGGTGCGCAGGTCGATCACCTCGCAGTCGATGCCGCGCGCGGCCAAATTGCGCGCGGCGTCCATCGCGGTGTTGACCGTGCGGCCATAGGAGACCAGCGTCACATCCTTGCCGTCACGCAGGAAGTTGGCTTCGCCGAAGGGGATGGTATAGAGCTCTTCCGGTACTTCACCCTGCATGCTGTAGAGCATTTTGTGTTCACAGAAGATCACCGGATCGTTGTCGCGGATCGCCTGGATAAGCAAACCTTTGGCGTCATAAGGTGACGACGGGCAGACCACTTTCAGCCCTGGAATGTGGGTCCACAACGAGGTCAGCATTTGCGAGTGCTGGGCAGCGGCCCGCAACCCGGCACCGACCATCGTGCGGATCACCAGTGGCGTGGAGGCCTTGCCGCCGAACATGTAGCGAAACTTGGCCGCCTGATTGAGGATCTGGTCCAGGCAGCAACCGGCGAAGTCGACGAACATCAACTCACATACCGGGCGCACGCCACAGGTCGCGGCGCCCACTGCAGCACCGACATAGCCCAACTCCGACAATGGCGTGTCCAGCACTCGTCCAGGGAATTGGTGATAGAGGCCCTTGGTCACGCCCAGCACCCCGCCCCAGGCGTCGTTTTCACCGGGGGCACCGGCACCGCCGGCGACGTCCTCACCCATGATGAACACGCTGGGATCGCGGCGCATTTCCTGGGCCAGAGCTTCGTTGATTGCCTGCTGATAACTGATTTTTCTCGCCATGATGAAGGTCTCGATTCTTGTTATAGGGGGCGTTCAGGGATAGGAAACGTAGACGTCGGAGAGCAGATCGGCCGCGCTCGGCTTGGGGGCGGACTTGGCCTTGAGCACGGCGTTCTCGATCAGCAGCTCCACCTCACTGTCAATCTGGTCCAACTGGCTGGCCTGCGCCCGCCCGGCGCGGATGATGCGTTCGCGGAACTGCATCAAGCAGTCGTTGTGCTCGCGGAAATGCTTGACCTCGTCCGGCGCCCGATAAGTCTGGGCGTCGCCCTCAAAGTGACCGTAATAGCGAGTCAGCTTGACCTCGATCAGCGATGGCCCCTCCCCGGCCCTGGCCCGCTCCACTGCGGCACCGGCGGCTTCGTGAACGGCGAAGAAGTCGAAGCCGTCCACTGTGACCCCGGGCATGCCGAAACCGGCAGCGCGGTCGGCGATGTGATCGCAGGCCACCGACCAGTTGGAAGCCGTGGCTTCGGCGTAACCGTTGTTCTCGGCAATGAACAGGCACGGCAGATTCCACACCGAGGCCATGTTCATCGCTTCGAACACCGCCCCTTCGTTGGAGCCGCCATCACCAAAGAACACCACCGCAACACTGTCGGTTCCCTTGAGTTTGGCGGCCAGGGCCGCGCCCACGACCAGCGGCGCACCGGCCCCCACAATGCCATTGGCACCGAGCATGCCCTTCTCGAAATCGGCGATGTGCATGGAGCCACCCTTGCCTTGGCAGACCCCGGTTTTCTTGCCGTAGATCTCGGCCATCATCCCGTCCACATCGACGCCTTTGGCGATGCAGTGGCCGTGACCACGGTGGTTGGAGGCAATGCAATCGTCATCCCTCAAATGAGCCATGACCCCGGCGGCCGAGGCCTCTTCGCCGGCATACAGATGGACAAAACCGGGAATCTCACCGGTGGCGAATTCCACGTGCAGGCGCTCTTCAAAGACGCGGATGGTGCGCATCACCTGATAGGCATGCAGCAATTGATCAGCGGTTAGCTGTGTCGACATTTTTATTCTCCAGGGTGTCTTGAGATGGGAGGTTCAGAGGGTGCTGCGGGTGTTCACGGCCGATGGCCAGAAGTCGCTGTTGCGCTGCATAGTCCAGGACCGCATTGACATCGATGCTGAGCGGACCGCTGGAATCGAGGGTGACGGTGGGCCGGTCATGGGCGTTGAATTCAATCTCGCGCTCGCCATCCAGAGCGAGGGTTCCGCTGGCCAGGCACAGACTATGGGCGACACCGGGTTCAAGGCTTCCCGCAGCGAATACGCCGCAGCCTTGCAGCAGGCCGGGAGCCAGAGGCACCAGCAGCGCTTTCGGAGATTGCGCATCAAGGCGCATCCAGGCCCCACCCGGAGCCTGACGCGATACGGGAAACCACAAGCCGCAAAGGGCCGAGATGCCAATGGACTGAGGTTCGGCGAAGGTCACAAACACCTCGGCCAGATCGCCCCCGCGACTGATGGCCCTTGCGCCGACGAAGGGCAACGAGGACACCGCCACGTCCACCAGGGCCATCTCGCACAGGCCACGACTCGGCTCGCGCACCAGCAAGCGTTTATTGCGGCGCAAAGCGATCTCGTGCGGGATCCGCCCACTGACAAACAGCCCGCCGGCCAACCCGGCGCTGGTGGCTTCACGCAGTTCCGGAAAGGCGTTGTTGGTGCCGGTGGACAGGGTCAGCAGCGGAATGTCGCCGACTTCAGCGGCCACCGCCTTGTGAGTACCGTCGCCGCCCAGCACGGCGATCAGCGCAACGCCGCGTTCGGCCATCCAGCGTGCCGCGTGACGGGTATCCTCGACGCTTTGGCGCAGGGTCAGGTCGAGGAACTCAAGGACTGGCCAGTGACTGCTGCGAGCCTGGCGGCCGTGGCTGTTTTTCAGCACGGCGGCGGCGATGCCGGTCATGTCTGTGGGCATCAGCACCCGTTCGACACCCGTGGCGCCAAAGGCTGCCAGCAAGCGCTGGATCACCGAGACCTTGTCGGTGCTGGAAAATAACCCGGCGTTGGCGGTCAGGCGCCGCACGTCCCGGCCGGATGCCGGATTGGCAATGATACCTACGGTCAGCGGCGCACGACTCATGACGCCACCACGGGCAGAACAGGGAAAGGATTTCGGCAGGACATCGGGCACCTCTTTTTATTATTGGGTTGCCAGTCAGGCTGGTTGCCAGAGCTAGAGCAAGGCCGGTGCCAGGTCCGCAAAAAAACCTGCACAACCCCGTCGTAGAGCGGTCCGATGGGACCCCGGGGTGGCCGAAATCAAACCCGAATGAAACGCGTGATGTCAGGCTGTACGAGGTGGCGGCGAGACCGTGAGACATCGCGTCTCACCGCCAGCCCCGGTTGACCCGACGCTTGTCTGCGGCCAATGAACGGCGCTTAATAGCCGCACAACTAAAAGAAGATGGAACCGGAGGCCTGAATGCTTTCCGCACACTCAAAGGCGCATGTGGACTGCGTCAGCCGTGTTTTGAAGAATGCCGGGCACCTGCCGCAGCTGCCTGTGTCGGACTTGATTCTCGATTCCTGGCGTCGCTCCATGGAGCAACACCACCTGGATCCCGGCTCGCTACAAGGACCACGGATCCTCTCGCAGAACGTGCTGCAGGAATGCCGCGAGCGCTCCGAGTTATTCTTGCGCATCGCCAGTGAAGAAGTCGCCCGCCTCCACGGTCGGGTCCGCGATGCCGACTACTGCGTCCTGCTCACAGACGCTCAGGGCCAGACCATCGACTACCGCGTCGAAACCTCCATCCGCAATGACTGCCGCAAGGCCGGTCTTTATCTGGGCACTTGCTGGTCGGAAGGTGAGGAAGGTACGTGTGGCGTGGCAGCGGTACTGACCGCGCGAACGCCGGTCACTGTTCACAAGCGCGATCATTTTCGCGCCGCGTTTATCGGACTCACCTGCTCAGCGGCGCCGGTCTTCGACCCCAAGGGCGAACTGCTCGGGGTGCTCGACGTTTCGGCGGTGCGCTCACCCGATGACCGCCGCTCCCAACACTTGATCCGGCAGATGGTGGTGCAGAGCGCGCGTGAAATCGAACAGGCATTTTTCATGAGCAGCGCCCAGGGTTACTGGGTGCTGCGAGCCCACAGCAGCCCTGGCTACGTCGACAGCCAACCCGATTACTTGCTCGCCTGGGACAACGACGGCTGCTTGCAGGCGTTGAACCCGGCTGCGCGGCAATGGCTGTTGCACCGTTTTGGTCAACTGCCGGAACACATTGGCCAAGTGTTCGATCAGCAGTTGCTGCATCGGATCAGTGACGAGTCGCTATGCCTGTTGCACAGCCAGGGTGGCCACACGCAATTGCATGGTCGCCTCAGCGTGCCACGGCGGGTGAATCGCAACGCTTCGCGACTGGCACTGACACCCGCCGAACTCGACCCGCGACTGGAAGAAAGCCTGCGCCTTGCAGTGCGGGTTAAAGACCGCAACCTGCCGGTGCTGATCCAGGGCGAGACCGGCTCCGGCAAGGAAGTCTTCGCCCGTCAGTTGCACCAAGCCAGCCAGCGCCGCGAGCGGCCGTTCGTTGCGGTAAACTGCGCGGCGATCCCCGAGAACCTGATCGAAAGCGAATTATTTGGCTATGTCGCTGGCGCCTTTACCGGCGCCTCGAGCAAGGGCATGCAAGGTCTGCTGGAGCAGGCCGATGGCGGCACTCTGTTTCTCGATGAAATCGGCGACATGCCCCTGCCCTTGCAAACCCGGCTGCTGCGGGTTCTGGCCGAGGGTGAAGTGGCGCCTCTGGGAGCCTCACGGCGTAAAGCGATCGATCTTCAGGTCGTCTGCGCCAGCCACCGCGATCTGGAAGGACTGGTCGCCGCGGGCGAGTTTCGCGAAGACCTGTACTTTCGTTTGAATGGAGCGCGCTTCCAGTTGCCGCCGCTGCGCGAACGCAGTGACCGGCTGGCGCTGATCAACCGGATTCTCGATGAGGAATCGACGCTTTGCGCAGAACCTATGCACCTGGGAGGTGCAGCTCTGGAATGCCTGCTTGGCTACCGCTGGCCAGGTAACGTTCGCCAGTTACGGCACGTGCTGCGATATGCCTGTGCGGTGTGCGATTCAAACCTGATTCAGGTCAGCCATTTGCCCGAGCAACTGCAAGATCACCGACTTGATGGCCCAAGCTCTGGCGACACCATTGATTGCTGCGCAAGCCCGGAGCGCCAGGCACTGCTCGATGCCTTGGTGCGTCACCGCTGGAAACCCACCGCTGCTGCAAAGTCTTTGGGCATCTCCCGCGCAACCCTGTATCGGCGGGTGCATCAGCATGGCATCGACATGCCTGGCAGAAGCCAGGTCTAAAGCCTGGCTCCCCTGGCAAACCGCTGTAATGAACGCGTGTATCGACCCGTTCACAGAAATGCACTCGTCACTGAGGCGTCAGGGTGTGGCTAAAACCTTGGCATGAAACACACGTCCGGCACGTCTGCCGGCGCTACCTCGGCCCATGAGTTGCTCACCTGACGCCATCTGCCCGCTCAGTCCTTGAGCGATTTGGGTATCGCAATACGGCTACTGGTCTTAACCTCGCGCAAAGCCAGACTGGACTGAATGGATGCAATACCTACCTGACGCCGGAGCACGTGCTCGATAAAGTCGCTGTAACTATCAAGATCCTCTGCCAACACTTGCAACACGTAATCGGCATCTCCAGTGATCTTGTGACAAGACAACACCTCGGGCAATTGCGCAATCACCGCCTCGAAGGCGTCCGGAGCATGATCCGCATGGGTGGAAAAACGGATGTGCACGAACGCCAAAATGTCCAGCCCAAGCATGCGTCGATCAAGATTGGCCTGGTAGCCCTTGATTACGCCAGCCTCCTCCATTCTCTTACGCCTTCGCCAGCAAGGCGTCAGGCTTAACGACAGACGCTCACTGAGCTCGGCGTTGGAAATGCTCGCATCTTCCTGCAGCAACGTGAGTATCGCCAGGTCGGTCTCGTCGAGGCTGATGCGTTTGGATGATTTTTTCTGCATTACGCCATTCCTGAGTCAAAACGCCCGAATAATCTAGCAAACCACGAAAACAAAGCAAAGAAAGCGCGTCCCGGCCGGAACAGAATATTTGCACTGGCTCACATTAACGGATGCGCAGAATGTTTACAGTTTTCAGTGATTCCCATCGCTTGCACCACGGCACCGAATTGAAAGACGGTGTGCTCAAGCCGTCGTTCGAACAGCCCAGTCGGGCCGATACTGTCCATAACCGCGTCAAGCAGGTAGGCCTTGGCCAGATCGTCGAACCGCGACTATTTGACCGGTCGTGTTACGTCAACGCGCACAGCGAGCGCTACGTCAGTTTTCTGGAAAGCGCCTGGTCAGAATGGTGCGCGACCGGGCGCACCCACGATGCCCTGCCGCTGGTATGGCCAGTGCGCGACCTGTCCAACGAACAAGTCCCGACGTTCATCGACGGCAAGCTCGGTTTCTACGCCATGGACGCCGGCTCCCCGATTACCGCCACCACTTGGCAAGCGGTAAAAACCAGTGCAGACATAGCCCTCACCGGCCTGGCGCTGATCGACGAAGGCCACGACAGTGCCTTTGCCCTGTGCCGTCCGCCCGGCCATCACGCAGCGCGTGAATACATGGGCGGCTATTGCTATCTCAACAACGCCGCCATTGCTGCACAACAGGCCATTACCCAAGGTGCCAAACGTGTCGCGGTACTGGACGTTGACTTTCATCACGGCAACGGCACCCAAAACATTTTCTACGGGCGCAGTGACGTCATGTTTGTCTCGCTACACGGTGAGCCGACGGTGTCCTATCCGTACTACTCAGGCTTCAGCCATGAAGTCGGCACCGGCCACGGCGAAGGTTACAACCTGAACTATCCGCTGCCGAAGAACACCACCTGGGAAAGCTACCGCAATGCCCTGCTCCACGCCTGCAAGAAACTCCAGCAATTCGCCCCTGAAGTGCTGGTTATTTCACTCGGCGTCGACACGTTCAAGGACGACCCGATCAGCCACTTCCTGCTGGAAAGCGAAGACTTCATCGGCATTGGAGAACTGATAGCAGGCGTTGGCTGCCCCACCCTGTTCGTGATGGAAGGCGGCTACATGGTCGATGAAATCGGGATCAATGCAGTCAACGTACTGCATGGCTTCGAGAGCAGACGCGCCTGAGCCATCCCCTGCCCTACAGCATTTCAACTACTGAATCGGAAAATAAAAACATGACTCTCTTTATCGATGTCGATCATGCCGCACGCCTGTTCGCCAAGGTTGGTATCCGTCGGGCAATCCGCGAGATGGCCACATACATCGAAGCTGACTATTCACGCTGGGCGCAGTTTGATAAGTCGCCCCGCACCGCCAATCATTCCGCCGACGGTGTGATCGAGTTGATGCCCACCGACGATGGCCAACAGTACTCGTTCAAATACGTGAATGGTCACCCGGGCAATGGCCAAAGGGACTTGCTGACCGTCATGGCTTTCGGCGTTCTCGCCGATGTCCACAGTGGCTATCCAACGTTGCTCAGTGAATTGACGCTGACTACTGCCGTGCGCACCGCCGCGACATCCGCACTGATCGCGCAGTCCTTGGCACGCCCTGGTGCAAGCATCATGGCAATCATCGGCAACGGCGCTCAAAGCGAATTTCAAGCCCTCGCCTTCCACGAAATGCTATCGATCAGGGAAATCCGCATTTTCGATATTGATCGTGACGCGTCACTCAAGTTGAAGCACAACCTGTCGGCATTCCCGGGTATTGAAGTGATTCTGTCCAGCTCTGTACAGGAAGCGGTCAAGGGCGCGCACATTGTCACTACAGTCACCGCCGACAAGGCTTATGCAACGATTCTGACGCCCGAGATGATCGAACCCGGCATGCATATCAACGCTGTCGGTGGTGACTGCCCGGGAAAAACCGAACTGCACGCCGAGATCCTGCACAACGCCCGGATCATCGTTGAATTTGAACCGCAAACCCGGATTGAAGGCGACATTCAACAACTGGAAGCCGACTCGCCCGTCGTCGAGTTTTTCCGCATTGTGCTGGGCGAAGTTCCGGGGCGTGAGAATGATGCCCAAGTCACCGTGTTCGATTCGGTGGGTTTTGCTCTCGAAGATTTTTCGTCGCTGCGCTACCTGCACGACCTGGCGCGAGAGCACGGGATCGGCGAGCGCATCCATCTAGTGCCGACTCCCGCCAACATAAAAGACCTTTACCAACTGCTTGATCAGCAACCCGCTAAACCGGCGCGTCTGCGCACCGCCAACTGATAACCGTGGGTGATGCCTCCGAACAGCGTGCCAAGAGGCCACTCACCATCCTGTAAACCCCAAAACCACCACCGTCGGTAGCCGTCGCATCTCTAACAACAACGCTAGACACCCACTTTCTGCCAAAACTCAAAAACATAAAATCAAGAGGTTTTGTAATGAAATCAACTCCGTCCGAGCGGGTTGAACAACCCGCGCTGCAGCGCACGCTCAGCAATCGTCACATTCAGTTAATGGCCATGGGAGGAGCCATCGGTACAGGTCTGTTTATGGGTTCCGGAAAGATCATTGCCCTCTCCGGCACGTCGATCATCCTCATTTATATGATCATCGGGATGTTCGTCTACTTCGTCATGCGCGCCATGGGCGAACTGTTGCTCTCCAACTTGAAATTCAAAACCTTCGCGGATTTCGCCGGTGCCTACCTGGGCCCGCGAGCGGCATTTTTCCTCGGCTGGTCGTATTGGCTGAGCTGGAGCGTCGCGGTGGTGGGTGATGCCGTAGTGGTCGGCGGATTCTTTCAGTACTGGTTCCCCGATGTACCCGCCTGGATCCCGGCCATCGGTATGTTAATGACGCTGTTCGCCTTGAACGTACTGACCGTCAGGCTATTTGGTGAAGTGGAGTTCTGGTTCGCGATCATCAAAATCATTGCCGTCGTCACCCTGATTGGCGTTAGCCTGGTGATGATTGCCAGCTCCTTTGTATCACCCAGTGGCGTTACTGCATCCCTGAACCACCTGCTGGATAAACAGGCTGCCTTCCCCAACGGCCTGTTTGGTTTCTTTGCCGGATTCCAGATGGCAATTTTCTCCTTTGCCGGCACCGAGCTGATCGGTACTGCTGCCGCCGAAACTCGCTCCCCCGAGAAGACTCTGCCTAAAGCCATCAACTCGATTCCGCTAAGAATCATCCTGTTTTATGTGCTGGCACTGGCCTGCATTATTGCGGTGACTTCCTGGCAACAGGTTTCGCCCAACAAGAGCCCTTTCGTTGAACTGTTTCTGGTTGCAGGGTTTCCCGCAGCAGCAGGTATCGTCAACTTTGTGGTGCTGACGTCTGCCGGCTCATCGGCCAACAGTGGCGTATTTTCATCCAGTCGCATGCTGTTTGGGCTGGCCAGTCACGACAATGCTCCCGGGATTTTCCGGCGCTTGTCGGGTAATAGCGTTCCTCTGCTGAGCCTAGCGTTTACCACACTGTTGATGCTGGTGGGTGTACTACTGCTGTTCATCGTTCCGGAGGTCATGACAGCGTTTACCATCGTCTCTACCGTGTCGGCAATCCTGGTGATTTTCACTTGGTCGACCATCCTCGCGTCGTACATTGCCTATCGTAAAAACCGACCCGACCTGCACGCGCAATCAACCTACAAGATGCCTGGCGGCGTGCCCATGGCCTGGTTCTCTTTGGCGTTTCTAGGCTTTGTCCTCTGTTTGCTGGCATTAAGACCTGACACCCGTATTGCCTTGATGGTCATGCCTGGATGGTTCATATGGTTGGCCATTGCCTATCAGCTGACCCACACCTGGAAGCCCAAACTCGCTTCTGAATCGACAAGTCAGTACATGGGCTGAAAGGCCTTTTTTCAGGAAAAAAAAAGCGCCCCGAACCTATCGAGGCGCTTGTTGGGGCGTCGTGAAGAGGGCGTGCGATAGGCCCCGCCATCCTCCGTGAGCCCTACCATTCAACTCATCCAGTTGCCACCGTCGACATTGTACGTCTGAGCTACAACGTACTCGCTTTCAGATGACGCGAGAAAAATGGCCATTCCCGTCAGGTCTTCTGCGGTTCCCATTCGCCCAAAAGGCACCTCCTGCCCCACCAGCCTTTTCTTTTCACCCAATGGCCGATTCTCGTACTGGGCGAACATTGCATCGACGCCATCCCAGTGCTCACCGTCCACCACTCCCGGCGCGATGGCATTCACATTGATCCGGTGCTTGATCAAATCCAGAGCTGCCGATTGAGTAAGGCTGATAACGGCAGCCTTGGTTGCGCAATACACACCCACAAGCGCCTCCCCTCTCCGGCCTGCCTGGCTGGCCATGTTGATGATCTTGCCACCATGCCCCTGGCTGATCATCTGCCGGGCTGCTGCCTGCAGAGTGAAAAGCGTTCCAGCAACATTGATCGAAAACAGGCGCTCGTAACTCTCACGGGTGATGTCGACAATAGGCGCAAGATCGAACAATGCCGCGTTGTTGATCAAGATATCCAGCTTACCCGTCTGCGCTATCACGGCGGCAATGGCATCATCGATAGACGCCTGATGGGTAATATCCATCTCGACAGCGTAAGCATTTGGCCCCAGCTCGGTGGCCGTAGCCCGGGCGCGCTGAAGATTGATGTCAGCGATAGCGACTGTTGCCCCTTCGCTGATATAGGCCTGCGCAAAAGTACGTCCAATGCCTCGGGCGGATCCAGTCACCAGCGCGCTTTTACCTTCTAGTCGTTTCATTGATTGTTTATCCGTTTCTGAAAATTGGGTACGCCCAACCGAGGGCATTGGAGTGGCTTGGAGATCAGGCAGCGAGACGCGCTAACGGCCGTACAGCTTTTCCGTGCTCGTCGAACAAATGGCAATGCAGCACATCCAGCGCAACCCATCGCTGCTCTCCATAAGCGACATCACAGTCGCCATTGACTCGCACGGTAAGTGCTTCGCCGGACTGGCGACGACGTGACAGAAGGTGTCGCTACCCAGGCGTTCGGTGACATCAGTGGTGTGACAGCTCTTGTAGGAGCTGAGCTTGCTAGCGATGAACGATAATGAGGTTCAGCGGACAGACCGCATTGCGGCAATCGCGGGCAAGCCTTGCTCCTACAGAGGCAGTTATTATTTGGGATAACCGGCGCGCTTCATCTCGCGTTCGGTGGAGGTCTGCGCGGCAGCGAGTGCTTGATCAACCGACATCTGCCCAGTGAGAGCCGCCGAAAACAACTTCCCTACGGAAGTCCCTATCGCCTGGAACTCGGGAATGGTGACGTATTGGATGCCAACGTAAGGAACAGGCTTGATGGACGGGTGTGCAGGATCTGCGTGCTGCATCATCTGCAAGGTCACTTGCGCGAAAGGCGCGGCCTTCAAATAGGCCTCGTTGTAGGTGGACTGCCGGGTGCCGGGCGGCACATTGGCGATGCCATCTTTTTCAGCGACCAACTGAATGTATTCTTTGGACGTAGCCCAGGTGATAAAGGCTTTTGCGGTGTCCTTGTGTTTGGAGGTTGCCGGTATTGCCAGCGACCACGCATACAGCCATGACGAACCTTTGTCGGTGACCTCAGTCGGTGCAGGAGCAAAACCCACACTGTCGACGACCTTGCTCTGCTCTTTGTCGGTGGTGAACGAGCCCGCGACGCTGGCATCCACCCAGATCGCGCATTTACCACTGCTAAAGAGGGCCAGGGTTTCGTTGAAACCATTGCTCGACACGCCTGGCGGCCCGAATTTCTTGAGCGTATCAACGTAGAAGTGCGCAGCTGCAGTCCACTCGGGGCTGGACAGCTCCGGCTGCCACTTTTCATCGAACCAACGCGCACCAAAAGCGTTGGCCATGGTGCTGAGCAGTGCGATGTTCTCGCCCCACCCCGCCTTGCCGCGCAGGCACATGCCGTACAGGCCTTTATCCGGCTGGTGCAGCTTGGCTGCGAACTCGCCGAGCTGCGTCCAGGTCGGATGTTCCGGCATGCTCAAGCCGGCGTTCTTGAAAAGATCGGTGCGGTAATAAGTGACTGTGCTTTCGCCATAGAACGGCAATGCGTAGAGCGTGTTGTTAACTGATAAGCCTTGGCGGACTGAAGGAAAGATGTCTTCCAGGTCGTACTCCGGTGATAGCCCGGTGATTGGTTCGAGCCAGTTTTTGGTGCCCCACAACGGTGTTTCGTAGGTGCCAATGGTCAGCACATCGAATTGGCCACCTTGAGTGGCGATATCGGTGGTCAGGCGCTGGCGCAGAACGTTTTCTTCCAGCACCACCCAATTGAGCTTCACATCGGGATGCTGCTGTTCAAATAGTTTCGAGAGCCGTTGCATGCGGATCATGTCGCCATTGTTCACAGTGGCAATAGTCACTGTTTCGGCGGCTTGACTGACTAGGGTGAAGGACAGGCCAGCGGAAAGGAAAAGCGCTTTCGGAATGCTCATCGTGGTGCTCTCCGCTCCGCGCCTTGGACGACGGGAGCTCTTATTTTTGTTGTTGACCACCGCTGGGCAATTTTAGCTTTTCAGCAATGGGGGACGATTTGATTACAGCACCTTGAAATAGCCCCGACAAACGCGCGGAGGACGGCAAACTGATACTTTTTTAGCCCGACCAGTGAAACCTTCCGGGAATCAAAAAAGTATCACTGATACGCAATCCTGAACTAGCAAGCGCCTGCGCACAGGGCGTATGTTGTTCGCATACAAACAAGAAATAACCATCTGGGTTCAGCCATGACTGATAGCCGAACAGCGCTTTTCGAACAGCGCCCCGCCGAACTGGAAGTCATCCTTCCCGAGCCCGATCATTGCTTTCGCTGGTATGAGCACGACTACCCCTACTCCCTCGCTCGCTGGAACCACCATCCAGAATTCGAAATCCATCTGATTCGCCAAGGCAGCGGCAAGCTCGTAGCGGGTGATTACATCGGTGCATACGGCGCCGGTCACGTAGCGTTTATCGGCCCTGACCTGCCACATGACTGGATAGGCGATCTGAGGCCCGGCGAGTTCTTGAAGGGGCGCGACGTTGTGCTGCAATTCGATGGTGCAGCCATTCTGGCTTTGCGCAGCACGATGCCCGAGTTAGGCGCGCTCCAGCACCTTTTTGAACGTGCACGCCGTGGTTTGGAGTTCACCGGGGCAACCGCCGTACAGGCGGCTCGTTTGATGGAAGACATCGGCCCTGCGCAAGGGCTTGAACGGCTGATTCTTTTTCTGCAGTTGATCAACACGCTATTGAAAGCACCGACCCAGGACGCCCATACGCTGGCCAGCGCTTGCTACGCGCCAACCCTGGATGACCGAAGTTCTGAACGCATCCACAAGGCCTTTGACTACCTGTTGACTGAGCTCACTGGCGACATTCGCCTGTCGGTGATCGCTCAGCAATTGGAAATGAGCGAGCCTGGCTTTTCGCGCTTCTTCAAACGGGTAACCGGCCATGGCTTCATCGACCTGATGCGTAAACTCCGGGTACAGCGCGCATGCCGACTACTGTTGCAAACAGAGATGTCCGTGGCGGACATCTGTTTTGAAGTGGGCTATGAAAACATTTCCAACTTCAACAGACACTTCCGCATTGAAATGGAACAGACACCGAGTGAATATCGTCGCGGAACGGCGATGAACCTGTTCAATCGCAACGGTCTCCACGCCTCCCTGCCGCACACAAAAGCCCATTTGGCAGTTGATACCTGACCGATGTTTATTCCGGGGTAGGCACTGGTTGCAGCAGTGCTTTTCTGGCGTGAAAACTGAGGCCATAGGCCTGCCACTAGATGTGTCCGTGATCCTTGCAGTAGACGTCGGGTCGCGCATCCCATGCGCGACCCGACGGGGTTGAGACGTGCTTAGATCCGGATGATCTGGGTGATATGCGGCTTGCCGTTAATAGGCGCGTAAATTTCCACGACCGCTTGCCAGCTGTTTGGCGAACCAGGTTGCGTTGCTTTAGCCTGATAACGATAGTTGGTGCCGTTAACGACCTGGGTCGAAACCAGCTCGGCGGTGTAGTGCACACCCACGAGCCCGGCCAGGGCTTCATCGAATACTTCCTGATCCTTTGGAGTCAGTTCGTGGTAAGGAGTCCATCCGCCAACAAGATTTTCTTGAGCCGACATACGATATATCTCCATATATAAGTTCCTACTCGTCTGGCTTTTCGGAGTTCGCCCCGTTTATTTGATGGTTTCCGGAATCCATTGTGCTGCAACGCAGGCCGTCAAGTGGCAGGCATGCGCGAACGTATGGCCATGGAGGAAAAGGTAGTAGTCGCCAGCTTCAGATCCTTGTCCCTGATAGAAGCAGCCATCAATGAACGATGACTGCCAGACCTCCATGTCTTGTCAGCGTCGGCTCTGCTTGTCGTGCATGCCGCTGGATGGCTTTAAGCTATCAAACTTAAATGGAAAGTATGTCCGCATTTGACCGTGCGAGATGTAAGGCATTGGCTATTCGTAAATGCGTAATCGTGCTCATCAGTTATTTGCGAGCTGAGCCACTTCGCTGGACGACACAAGTGTCTTCAGTGACGCATCAAACTGCTTCAGCGCGTTCAATTGCATTTCGGTTTGCTTGTCGATCTGCGCGGCTATCTCTGGCGCCGCTTTGCCATGAACCCAGACCGAAGGCATTTGCTGTTCTCGCGAGCCTTCGGCCTTGCCGATGTACTGCAGGTTCGAGTCGTAGAACTTGGCCATGAATCGCGCTTCAACCTGGTTGTTGCGCTTGGACACCAGACGGCTGTATGTGTCCAGCATCACCACCACGTCCGGATGAGCATGCACCACCGCGTCGAGGTTGTCGTAGACGGTCACCGAGGCGAACTCTTTCTGTAGCGAACCCATGAGCCAGTTGATCGCGAGTTTCGGATCGGAGCTGTTGACGAACGCGTTACTGATACGCGAATCGAGCGCAGGGTTCTTCGCGCCGTTCAGCGCTACCGAATGGTACTGCTCCAGGTATTCGAGGGTGTTGAGGGTATTTTCGCTGTAGAGCACACCCACCGATTGAGTGTGCTGCAGGCCGATGGTGCTGTCGGCCATGGGTAGAAAATGGCAGGACTGTTCGGCCGCGTAGGTCGGTGCTGTGGCGGCAACACTGCCGGTCAAAACGGCGACAAGTGCCAGCAAGGTAGAGATTCTCATCGCGCAGTTCCTTCAGAAGCGGCTTCGGTATAGCGCCATCCTCCTCCTTTGCCGGAAAAACAGAACTTGCATTCCGTGATGATAACTATCGACTGAACGAATGGTGGAAAACCTATGAGCTACAGTTGTGGTGAGCGTGAGCAGGCTATACCTCACCTGTCGGTATCGTCTGTCATCAAATGCCAAGTCACTGACGCTCAATGAAAAGCAGTCGCTTTGCGCGTGACGATACTGGCTTGCTATTCGACGTCGATCAGTTAATTGAAATCCCATATACCCATGACGTCGGATGCCCTCCTCCCCGTTGGTGTATGTGGGGGTGCTGTCAGTTACATCTCAGTAAAAAAACAAAGTGAGAACAGCATGAAGTTCAGTCCTGTTGATAACGGCAACCCGAGTCGCCGACGCGTTCTACGCGATGCCTTCGCCCTGGCTTTGGCAGCTTCGCCATTGGCTAACCTTGCCAAGGCAGCTGACGAAACACCGGAAGAAGTGACCTTTGCTGCCGGTCCGCGGCCGCTGGTGCAATACCCGCAAAAACGTCCGTTGACCCTGGTGACCAGCCGCCCGCCGCACCTTGAGACGCCATTTCCCATCTTCAACGAAGGGCCCATCACGCCGAATGACGCGTTTTTTGTGCGTTACCATCTGGCCAATATTCCTACCAGCATCGATCCGGACAGTTACCGCCTGACGATCAAGGGTTCGGTCAACACACCGCTGTCGCTTTCCCTCGCAGAACTCAAGGCTCTGGCTGAACCGGTAGAAGTGGTAGCCGTCAATCAATGTTCGGGTAACAGCCGCGGCTTCTCGATGCCACGCGTGTTCGGCGCTCAGTTGGGCAATGGTTCAATGGGTAATGCCCGCTGGGTGGGAGTACCACTCAAGGCGGTCCTGGAAAAGGCCGGGGTGAAAGCCGACGCCAGGCAAGTGACATTCCGTGGGCTCGACAAGCCAGTGCTGCCGAGCACGCCGGAGTACATCAAGGCCCTGGACATCAGCCATGCCATGGACGGCGAGCCCATGATCGCCTGGTCGATGAACGGTGCCGACCTGCCATTCCTCAACGGTTACCCGATACGTCTGGTGGTGCCGGGCTATTTCGGTACGTACTGGGTCAAGCACCTGAGTGAGATCGAAGTCGTCGACCATACCTACGACGGTTTCTTCATGGCTAAAGGTTACCGCGTTCCAGACAACGATTGTTTCTGTGTCGCCCCCGGCACCACTGCCGCGCAAACGACGCCAATTTCCAGGTTGCCGGTACGCAGCTTTATCACCAGCGTCAAACACGGCGATGTGTTGCCCTTGAAAAAAAGCGTGCTGCTCAAAGGCATTGCGTTCGACGGTGGCGTTGGGGTCAACAAGGTGGAAGTGTCGATCGACGGCGGGAAAAGTTGGCGCGAAGCCAGGCTTGGGCAGGATCTTGGCCGTTTCTCCTTCCGTGAGTGGACGCTGCCGATCACCTTTACCAGCAAGGGCGCCACACAATTGATGGTGCGGGCCAGTAACCGTGCGGGCGAGACACAGCCGTTGCGAGCCGACTGGAACCCCGGTGGCTACCGCCGCCACGTTGTAGAAACCAGCCACGTGACCGTCGCCTGAGGGGGCCCCGCATGAAACGCATGACCACCTTGCTTTGCGCAGTTCAGGTTTGTTTGGCGACCATGGCTAACGCAGCGCCACTGTCGATCACCTTGCCGCCCGAAACGGCTGTGCTCAAACCCAATGCCCTGCCCGGCTACCCATTGGCTCAACAGAAGTGCTCCACCTGCCATTCTGCCGACTACATCAACTTCCAGCCTCCCGGCATGAGCCTGGCGCAGTGGACTGGAGAAGCGAGCAAGATGCAGCATGTATATGGTGCTCCGATCAGCGATCAGGATGTGAGCATCATCGGCGCTTATCTTGCGGTGACCTACGGCAGTGCCCATGCGAGCGATGCCGATGTACAGGCCGCCTCAAATCCATCGGCAGGCCAAACCCCGGCTGCGCCTTTAGCCAAAGTCGACGCCATGACCTTGCTGCAGAGCAACTCCTGTCTGAGCTGTCATGCGACCGATCATAAGGTTGTAGGCCCGGCCTATCACGATGTGGCTGCAAAGTATGCCAATGACCCGCAGGCACTGGCCAAGGTAACGTCCAGCATTCAGCAAGGCGGTACCGGCAAATGGGGGAATATCCCGATGCCGCCTTTCACGCAGTTAAGCCCGGACGATCTGCACACCCTGGCGACTTTTGTGCTGCGTCAATGAGCACACTTACGGCTCGGTGAGGTATCAGCGACTGATTAGCCTCACCAAACGATCGGGCCTGACAGGCTCTAATGCGAAATGATCCCGTGGTCCATCGCGTACTTGACCAAGGCCGCGGGCTTGTCGATGTTGAGTTTGCGACGGATGCTCAAACGATGGGTTTCCACCGTCCGAACGCTGATGTCCAGCTCGCGGGCCATTTCCTTGTTGTTCATTCCCAGAGCCATCTTGCACAGCACTTGACTCTCGCGCGGCGTCAGCTCGTTCTCGGTGTTCTTGTCGGCGATGAGCCTCTGTGCGATCTCTGCACTGTAAAACGTTCCACCGCTGGCAATCGCTTCAATGGCCGCAATGATTTCCCGTGAAGGTGCGTTCTTCAGCACATAGCCGCTGGCGCCAGAACGCACAGACTCACTCACATACTCATAGTTGTCGTACATGCTGAGTACCAGAATCTTGAGCAACGGATATTGCTTGCTCAACACCCGGGTCAGCTCAAGTCCGTTCATGTCCTTCAGACTGATGTCGACGAGTAACAGGTCCGGCTGACAGAGTCTCACCATCTCGATCGCTTCGGCTCCACTCTCGGCTTCCCCCACCACTTCCAGGGGAGACATGACCGCCAGCAGCGCCTTGATCCCGTCACGGACCAGGGAATGATCGTCGACCAGGGCGACGCGGATTGGGTAGGACAGGTTCATCAGGGGCATTCACTCTTGTTGTTATTGGCTGAGTCAGTGTTTCGGACCGGGCATTTTCATTGGCAGCAGAACCTCCAGGACACTTCTTCCCGGCGTCGATGCAAGCTCGAATCGCCCGCCAAAATGCTCGACCCGCTCGCGGATGTTCCGCAGCCCTATACCGGAGTGACGGCGTTCGACTTGAGCGACGTTGAAACCGACACCGTCATCGACCACCGTCAGCCGTAGGGACTCTTCGGACCCGTGCAGTGTAATGGATACGTTTTGGGCCCGGGCATGTCGTTCGATGTTGGTCAGGCCTTCTTGCACAATGCGAAACAACGAGACCGCTGCTCCGTCGACCAGATGGCACTCGAATTCGTTGTTGTTGTAGGTCACCACGAGTCCGCTACGTTGCTCGAACTCTGCGGCGAGTTGACCAATCGCCGCCGACAGACCCAGCGTGTCGAGCAGCGACGAGCGCAGGTTGTGTGAAAGGCTGCGAACCTCGCCAATCGCTTCTCCGAGGCGCTCCGTGGCCTCTCTTAAAATGCTCAAGCCCGTGTCCTGCCCACTCTCCAGCACATGGCTGGCCAGTTCGAACTGAAACTTGATGGACACCAGTACCTGGCTGATACCGTCGTGCAACTCACGGGAAACCCGTGATCGCTCTTCTTCTTGCAAACTGACGATACGCTGGGTCAACCGCTGGAGTTTTTTGTCGGCCAGACGATGTTCGCTGACGTTCAGCGTCATGCCGCTGGCAAAGACGAACAGCACTGCCACGAGGGCAACGATGGCAATGGCGAGCATCGTTTTACGGATGCCCTGAGCCACCTCGTCACGCGCCTGCTGTGTGGCGCGCTCAACGTCCTCGAGGTAGATGCCGGTACCGAGCATCCAGCCCCAACGATCCAGCATCACGACATAGGCGAGCTTGTCGGTCACTTGACCGGAAGAGGGTTTGTTCCAGGCGTAGCGTTGAAAGCCCTCTCCTGACTCCGCACTTTTCAGTAGCGCCTGGATCACCGGCAGACCGTGTGGATCTTTCATGTCCCACAGATATTTGCCCACCAGTTCCGACTGCCGCGAGTGCATCAGGCTACGGCCCTGGCGGTCGTAGACGAAGAAGTAGCCATTGATACCAAAGCTGAGCTTGCGCAGTTCTTCCAGTACTTGTTGCTGTGCGCGCGCGTCACCCTTGCCGTTGTCGTACAGCGGCGCGATCAGGCTTTGCGCCATTTCGACGTAGTTTTTCAGTTCTGCCCGCTTGCTGGCCAGAATGCTGTCTTCGATCAGTTGCGTCTGTTGATCACCCAGTTGGCGGTTCAGGGAAATCACCAGCGCGCAGATGACCGCAATCGCCAACACCAGCGGCAGAATCCCGAGCGCGACGATTTTATGTTTGAGCTGCATCTGTGCTCCTGACCGGACCGAGGGAAAACGAAGGCTCGGCATCATATGCCAAAGATACGCGTGTCCAGTAGCGGCGCTGGATGGAATGACCTGTGGCTCAGTTGAAATGCAGAACCTGTGGGAGCGGGCTTGCTCGCGAAGGCGGTCTATCAGACGACATCGATGTTGAATGACAGATTGCCTTCGCGAGCAAGCCCGCTCCCACAAGGAGATCGGTGTCGTCTACGTAGAACTACGCAGACGCTGCGTACGTAGTCGTGCGGATTTATTTGTGGACGGCATGCGTGGATATTGGGCCAGCTCCGCATAGCGGACACAATTATAAAAATTACCGCCGCAGTCCACTGGCTGTCGGCAGGAGACACGCAATGACCCGTCTGGCTAAACACCTCGCCTGGTTTGCCGTGGCTGTCCTGGGAGCTTTTGCGCTGAGTGTCGTGGCCCTGCGCCGTGGCGAAGCCATCAATGCCCTCTGGATCGTAGTCGCAGCAGTCGCTATCTATCTTGTCGCATACCGCTATTACAGCCTGTTTATCGCCAATAAGGTGATGCAGCTCGATCCCGGTCGAGCCACCCCCGCCGTCGTCAATAACGATGGTCTGGACTATGTACCCACCAACAAACACATTCTTTTCGGTCACCACTTTGCGGCCATTGCGGGCGCCGGGCCACTGGTCGGCCCGGTACTGGCGGCGCAAATGGGTTACCTGCCCGGCACGCTCTGGCTGATCGCCGGCGTGGTGCTGGCCGGTGCCGTTCAGGACTTCATGGTCCTGTTCATGTCGACCCGCCGCAACGGTCGCTCCCTGGGCGACATGGTCCGTGAAGAAATGGGCCGTGTCCCTGGCACCATCGCGCTGTTTGGCTGCTTCCTGATCATGATCATCATCCTCGCGGTGTTGGCGCTGATCGTGGTCAAGGCCCTGGCTGATAGCCCGTGGGGTATGTTCACAGTGATGGCGACCATCCCGATCGCGATGTTCATGGGCGTGTACATGCGCTACATCCGCCCGGGTCGCATCGGTGAAATCTCCATTGTCGGCGTGCTGCTGTTGCTCGGTTCGATCTGGTTGGGCGGGCAGATTGCCGCGGATCCGGTCTGGGCCAAAGCCTTTACCTTCACCGGAGTGCAGATCACCTGGATGTTGATCGGCTACGGTTTCGTTGCCGCGGTGCTGCCGGTCTGGCTGATCCTGGCGCCGCGTGACTACCTGTCGACCTTCCTCAAGATCGGTACCATCATGGCCCTGGCGATCGGCATCCTGATCACCATGCCCGTGCTGAAAATGCCAGCACTGACCCAGTTCATCGATGGCACCGGACCGGTGTGGAAAGGCGGGTTGTTCCCGTTCCTGTTCATCACCATTGCTTGTGGTGCCGTCTCGGGTTTCCATGCGCTGATCGCTTCCGGGACCACCCCGAAACTGTTGGCCAGTGAAGGTCATGCCCGTTACATCGGTTACGGCGGCATGCTGATGGAGTCCTTCGTGGCGATCATGGCGATGGTGGCGGCTTCGGTGATCGAACCGGGCGTGTACTTCGCGATGAACAGCCCGGCTGCGATCGTCGGCGGTGACGTGGTACAGGTGGCTCAGACTGTCAGCAGCTGGGGCTTTGCGATCACCCCGGACGCCCTGCAAGCAGTGGCCAGGGACATCGGTGAAACCACCGTGCTGGCCCGTGCCGGCGGTGCGCCGACCCTGGCGGTCGGTATCGCGCAGATCCTGCACAGCGTTCTGCCGGGTGAAAACACCATGGCGTTCTGGTACCACTTCGCGATCCTGTTCGAAGCGCTGTTCATCCTGACGGCGGTCGACGCCGGTACCCGTGCCGGACGTTTCATGCTGCAGGATTTGCTCGGTTCCTTCGTTCCGGCGCTTAAACGCACCGAGTCCTGGACCGCCAACCTGATCGCGACCGCCGGTTGCGTGGCAATGTGGGGTTATCTGCTGTACCAAGGCGTGATCGACCCGTTGGGCGGCATCAACACCTTGTGGCCGCTGTTCGGTATCTCCAACCAGATGCTGGCCGGTATTGCGCTGATGCTCGGCACGGTGGTGCTGATCAAAATGAAACGCCAACGCTACATCTGGGTGACCTTGCTGCCAGCCGCCTGGCTGCTGATCTGCACCACCACCGCAGGCTTCATCAAGCTGTTCGACGCCAACCCGGCGATCGGCTTCCTGTCGCTGGCCAAAAAATACAGCGATGCCCTGGCCAACGGTCAGATCCTCGCCCCGGCCAAGGACATCACGCAGATGCAGCACGTGATCTACAACGCCTACACCAACGCGACGCTGACGGCGCTGTTCCTGTTCGTGGTCTTCAGCATCCTGTTCTATGCGATCAAGGTCGGTATTTCCGCCTGGGGCAGCAAAGAACGCACGGATAAAGAATCGCCATTCCAGGCTATTCCAGAAGCGTAATCGAGGGTTGCAAGCATGTTCAATGACCTGAGTCGCCTCGGTAAATACCTCGGTCAGGCCGCGCGCCTGATGGTCGGCATGCCCGACTACGACACCTACGTCGAGCATATGCAAACCAAACACCCGGACAAACCGGTGATGAGCTACGAGGCGTTCTTCCGCGAACGCCAGGAGGCTCGTTACGGCAGCAAGGCTGGGCCGAAGTGCTGTTGACCCGCTGACGGCGGGTTACCCAATGTGATGTGGGAGCAGGTTTTTTGTGGGAGCGAGCCTGCTCGCTCCCACATTGACCTGCTCCCATTTTTCGTTAGTGATCCGCAACAACTCGTTCCTTGAACGCAGATTCGCTACTATGTTTGCCCCGCTTTACTTGTCTGCGGATTTCTTCGTTCTGGAGCCTGAATGCCTAGTCAAAAGGACATCGCCGCCGAAAGCGGCGCACCGATGATTCCTGAACAGCGCCGTGAATTGATGCTGCGACAGTTGCGCAAGCATCAGGTGCTGAGCGTTCATCAGTTGATGGAAATGTTCGAGTGCTCGCACATGACGGTGCGCCGCGACATTGCGTTGCTCGAGCAGGAAGGTCGTGCCTACTCGGTAACAGGCGGCGTTCGAATCGCCAGCCAGCTCCACAGTGAGCCCAGCCATCAGCTCAAAGCCGTGGTCGAGTTGCCGCAGAAGCAGGCGATGGCGAAACTCGCCGCCCGGCTGCTGCATGCCGATATGACGATTTACCTGGATGCGGGAACCAGTACCCTGGAGATCGTCCCGTACGTCAAGGCGCTTTCCGGCATGACCGTGGTGACCAACGACTTCGGTGTTGCCCAAGCCTTGATGGACGCGCCCCACGTCACGGTCATTCATACCGGCGGACAGCTGGATCATTCCAACCATTCCTGCGTAGGCGGTTTGGCAGTCGCCACCTTGCGCCAGGTGGTCACCGATATCGCCTTCATCTCCACCAGCTCCTGGGATTTGCGTCGCGGGCTCACCACGCCTTCGGCGCTGAAGGTGGAGGTCAAGCAAGTGGCGATGCAATCGGCCGCGCAAACGGTACTGGTGGCCAGCAGTTCGAAGTACGGCACTTTCAGCATGTACCGGATCGCCGGGCTCGAGCAGTTCGACATCATCCTCAGCGACGACGCACTGACCGCTGCGGCGGCCGATGGCATCCGCAAGCAAGGTGTTGAACTGCTGTTGCCCTCCGGGAGCAGCGCGTAGGGCCCTAACGCGCCTTCCAGTCGCGCAGCCATTGCAAGCCGGCTGAGGTGTCGCCGCGTGGCCGGTATTCGCACCCTACCCAACCGTCATAACCCAACTGGTCGATCAACGCGAACAGATAGGGATAGTTGACCTCTCCAATATCCGGCTCGTGCCGGTCCGGCACACCGGCAATCTGGATATGACCGATCCCTGCGAAGTCCCGGCGCAGCTTGCTGGCCAGGTCACCCTCGACGATCTGGCAGTGATAGCAGTCAAACTGGACCTTCAGGTTGCTGGCGCCCACTTCCTTGCAGATAGCCTGGGCCTGATCCTGTCGATTGAGGAAAAAGCCCGGCATGTCTCGGGTATTGATCGGTTCCAGCAACACCGTGACGCCAACCTTGGCCGCCTGGGCCGTGGCATAGGCGAGGTTTTCCAGGTAAACGCCGTGATGCCGGGCCCGGTCGCTCTCCGACGGCAACAGGCCGGCCATGACGTGGATCCGTGAATTGCCCAGCACGGCGGCATAGTCCAGGGCGCGATCGAAACCACTGCGAAATTCACTTTCCCGGCCAGGCAACGAGACGATGCCCCGCTCCCCCGCCGCCCAATCACCGGGTGGCGCATTGAACAGCGCCTGCACCAGACCGTTATCGCTCAGGCGCTGTTTGAGCTCCTGGGCGCTGTAGTCATAGGGAAACAAGTACTCCACCGCTTCGAAACCATCGGCAGCGGCAGCGGCGAAGCGATCCAGAAACGCATGTTCCGGGTAGAGCATGCTGAGGTTTGCAGCAAAACGAGGCATGGTAGCTCCTACAAATGGCTTTTTATGTAGGAGCACGGCTTGCCGGCGATGGCGTCCTTGAGATCGCCATCGCTAGCAAGCTCGGCTCCTACAGGTCGACAGTTCGTTAGACAAACGGCCAGATCAGCAAGGTAATACCGAAACCCAACGTACCGAGCAAGGTGGTCAGTACCGTCCAGGTGCGCAAGCCGTCGGCCACATTCAGCCCGGCCAGTTTGGTGAAGATCCAGTAACCGGCATCATTGATATGCGACATGGCCAACCCGCCACCGCCCATGGCCAGGCACAACAGGGCCATGTGGTTCGGGGTGAGGTTCAGGGTCGCGATCAGCGGACTGATAATGCCGGCGGTGGTCACCAGCGCCACCGTGGTCGAGCCCTGCACCGCACGCAATAGCATGGTCAGCAGAAAGCCCAGCGCGAGTACCGGCAGACCGGTGGTACGCAACATATCGGAGACCACGGCACCGATTCCGGTGTCCACCAGGACCTTGCCGAATACACCGCCGGCACCGGCAATCAGGATCACCATCGCGACACCGGGCAAGGCCGAGCCGATCACATCGGACACCTGAGTGCGACTCCAGCCCCGACGTGAGCCCAGCAACCAGGCACACAGCAAGGTATCGATCAGCAGCGCTACCAGCGGCGCGCCGAGCACGGTCATGATCCCACGCAGGATCGACTCGGCCGGCAGCAGCGAGGTGGCCAGGGTGCCCAGCAGAATCAGAATGATCGGCAACAGGATCAGGCTGACGATCAGGCCGAAACCTGGCGGCGGGGCCGGGGGCAATTTGGAGACGATACTGCTGACGGCCTCTTCCAGGCCCATGTGCGACACGGCCACGGCAGCTCGTTCAGCGCTCTTGCCGTTGCCATTGGACCAGGCGACCAGATCTTCATTGGTGACATGCGGGCCGTAGACTTCGGCACGAATGTCGTCGGTCATCGGGTACACGCGACGAGTCATGCGCCCGGCCACGCGGTAACCGACGTAGCACAGCAGCGCGGTCATCGGCAGACCGAACATCAGTACGCGACCGAGGTCGGCGCCCAACTGGCTGGCAGCGGCCACTGCGCCCGGGTGTGGCGGCAGGAAGGCGTGTACGGTCAACAAGGCCGCGCACATTGGCAGCGCGAACACCAACAGCGGCTTACGCGCACTGCGAGCAACGCTATAGGCCAGCGGCATCAGGATGATCACGCCAACTTCGAAGAACACCGGTACTCCGACCATGAAGCCGGCAATCGTCAGCGCCAGAGGCGTACGCCGGTTGCCGAAACGGGTGATCAGCGTCTTGGCCAGCGCCTCGGCACCGCCGGAGAGTTCGATGATCCGGCCAATCATCGCGCCCAGGGCAATGATGATTGCGATATGGCCCAGGGTCTTGCCCATGCCGCCTTCAATGGTGGCGACCAGTTCGGCCGGCTTCACCCCGGCCACCAGCGCCACCAGAATGCTCACCAGCATCAAGGCTACGAAGGGCTGGAATTTGTACTTGAGCACCAGGAACAGCAACAGCGCGATGCCCACCCCGGCGGTAATCATCAGGATCAACGGGCTCATTTCAGAAGCCCTCCACGCCGGGTGAACGAAGCGGTTCTGCCACTGGATCTGAAAATGCCGCAGTGAAGATAAGTCATGCCTGGATTTCCTGTTGTTATTGTTTTTTCAAGCAAGCCGGGACCGTCGAGAGTCGCGTGCGTCTCCCGGACAGGGCCTGCGTTATCAATCTGTCGTATTAGAAAATCAGCGTTCTACCAGTGCGCACCGAAGGTCTCTCGCAGCTCGTCCAGCGCTGCCTGATCGAGCGGTTCGGGCTTGGGGTTGCTCATCAGCCAGAGCCGTGCAGTTTCCTCGAGTTCTTCCAGGGCGTAGCTGGCCTTGGAAACCGAACTCTCCCAG
Organism: Pseudomonas sp. FW306-02-D09B; assembly: GCF_058782685.1. Classification (NCBI taxonomy): domain Bacteria; kingdom Pseudomonadati; phylum Pseudomonadota; class Gammaproteobacteria; order Pseudomonadales; family Pseudomonadaceae; genus Pseudomonas; species Pseudomonas sp. FW306-02-D09B. Next base: position 457,253 of record NZ_JBYSXY010000001.1, on the reverse strand, counting down.
ACCACCGGGCCGAGCCGTTCAAGCATCACACCGCGAACGCTGTTGGCCAGCCGTGCGACCTGCTCGGCAACCTTCGGCGAGCCGGGTCGCTGATAGCCAATCAACGGGATATGTCCGACTTTCATCACCTGATACGGCGTCAGCGGCGGCAGGATGTCGTCTGGCTGCCAGACGCCCGCCAGGGTCAATGCCACCAAATGGGTGGAATGGGTGTGAACCACGCCGCCTACACTCGGGTTACGGTCGTAGACCTGGCGATGCAGCGCCAGGGTCTTGGAAGGTTTGTCACCGGACACCCACTCGCCAGCCAGATTGACCTTGGCAATCGTCGCGGGGTCGAGGCGCCCGAGGCAGACGTCAGTCGGCGTGATCAACCAGCCATCGTCCAGGCGCGCGCTGATATTGCCGGCGCTACCGACGGTATAACCGCGCTCGTAAAGGCTGCGGCCAACCTCACAGATCTCTTCGCGCAGGGTGTTTTCATTGCTCATTTTGCATCTCCGACCTGGGCCAACTGCTGCAAGGCTTTGCTAAAGAAGTCACGGCCACCGAAGTTGCCCGACTTGAGCGCCAATGCCAGAGGCTCATCCGTACTGCTGACCGTTGCCGGTACACCCGGATCGATCTGCGCACCGATCCGCAGCAGTTGCACGCCCAAGGCCTGAACCACGGCGCCCGAGGTTTCACCACCGGCAATCACGAAGCGCCGCACACCGCTCTGGCGCAGGCCCTGGGCAATTTCACCCAAGGCGTTTTCCACCAGACTGCCAGCCCGCTCGACACCCAATTGCTGTTGCACCACCTTGACCTCTTCCGGCGAACTGGTGGCATAGATCAATACGGTTTCCTTGTGATCACGGGCGAAGGCCAAGGCTCGCGCAACGATGGGCTCACCCGCGGCCAATGCCAGCGGATCGATCCGCAGAGCCGGCCGACCGGCTTCGAGCCAGGCGGCCACTTGGCCGTTAGTGGCCACCGAGGCGCTACCGGCCAACACCACTTCGCCACCAGAGACCGGCGTCAGTTTCGACGCATTGAGGTCGCGCAATTTTCCGGCGCGACGGAAGTTTTCCGGTAAGCCCAAGGCCAGCCCCGAACCTCCGGTCAACAACGGCAGGTCAGCGCAAGCCGTGCCCAGGGTGTACAAATCGCTGTCCGACAAGGCATCGGCGATCGCGATGCCGACACCTTGAGCGCGCAACTCAGCGATTCGCGCACGCACCTGTTCGGCCCCTTGGGCAATGGTGTCGTAGCGCAACAACCCGACATTCAGGCCTGTCTGCGATTGCAGAACCCGAACCAGGTTGGCATCGGTCATTGCCGTCAGCGGGTGGTGCTGCATGCCCGACTCGCTGAGCAGTTGATCCTGAACAAACAAGTGGCCACGAAAAATCGTCCGGCCATTCTCCGGGAACGCCGGGCATGCGAGGGTGAAGTCACTGCCCAGTGCCGCCAGCAGTGCTTCGCTGACCTGACCGATATTGCCGGCTGCCGTGGAGTCGAACGTCGAACAGTATTTGAAGAAGATCTGCTCGCAGCCTTGTTCACGTAGCCAGGCCAGGGCCGCGAGGGACTGTTCGATCGCTTCGGCGACCGGTGTGGTACGCGATTTCAGGGCAATGACGATCGCATCGGCGTCGATCCCGGCAGCGACTTCGCTGCTCGGGATACCGATGCTTTGTACGGTGCGCATGCCGCCACGCACCAGCATGTTGGCGAGGTCGGTGGCGCCGGTGAAATCGTCGGCGATGCAGCCCAGCAATGGACGTGTGCTCATGGTGTGTTCCTCAAACAGGCTCGGTCTTGGCAGTCGGCAACGTGATGCCCGGGAAAATCTTGATCACCGCCGAATCATCCTCGCGACCGAAACCTGCGCTGGAAGCCTGCATGAACATCTGGTGAGCCGTGGCCGACAGCGGCAGCGGGAATTTGCTGGCGCGCGCGGTATCCAGCACCAGGCCCAGGTCTTTGACAAAAATATCCACCGCGGACAACGGCGTGTAGTCGGCCTTGAGAATGTGCGGCACACGGTTTTCGAACATCCAGGAGTTACCGGCGCTATGCGTGATCACCTCGTAAAGCGCATCGGCATCGACCCCTTCACGCAACCCCAACGCCATGGCTTCGGCAGACGCTGCGATATGCACCCCGGCGAGGAGCTGGTTGATGATCTTGACCTTCGAGCCCAGGCCATGAACGTCACCGAGGCGGTAGACCTTGCCGGCCATGCCCGCAAGAATCGCCTCGGCCTTGGCGTAAGCATCCGCCGGACCCGAGGTCATCATGGTCATCTCGCCGGCAGCCGCCTTGGCCGCGCCACCGGAGATCGGTGCATCCAGATACAGCAGGCCTTTCTCGGCCAAGCGCTGGCCAAGATCGACGGCGTAGGTTGGGGCCACGGTGGCGCAGCCGATCACCAGGCTGCCAGGACGCAACGCCGCCACGGCACCGCCTTCGCCAAACAATACGGTCTCGGTCTGTTCGGCATTCACCACAACAGTAACGATCACATCGCACTCGCCAGCCATGTGCGCCGGGGATGCGCACGCGACCCCGCCCTCGCTGGCAAACTGTTCCGTCACCGCCGCCCGCACATCACAGGCATGCACATTAAAATCGCTGCGCAACAGCGAGCGGGCAATGCCCAGGCCCATCGCGCCCAGACCGACAACACCGACATTCTTGTTATTCATGGGGTACTCCAGGAGAAAACAGCGGCTTATTGCGCGCCAGCAAGGCGCAGACGGCGGGCCGCGTTGTAGATATGAGCGCGGGCGGCGTGGCCGGCGGCGAGCGGGTCGCCCAACCGAATGGCCGCGACGATCGCCTGGTGTTCTTCGTGGACCTGACGGGAGAAATCCGCCCTGCCCGCTTCATTGGTACGAGTGATGCGAGTCGCGGCCTCCAGGTACTGGCTGACGAATTCCAGGGTCTTGAGGAAGTAAGGATTGCCTGTGGCCTGAGCGATGGCCCGGTGAAACGCCACATCGGCGCGAACACCGTCCAGCCCTTCATTGACCTCTTCATCGATGCGCGCCAGCGCCTCGTCAATCAGCACCAGATCGGCTTCGCTGCGATTGAGCGCCGCCTCGGAGGCGATTTCCGCCTCGATGGCACGCCGCAACGCCAACAGGTGAAAGACACTGCCGGGCAGATGGGCTTCGGCGTAATCGATACGCAACGGACGGATATTGGCGTTGGCCGTGACGAAGATGCCGCGCCCTTGGCGCGGCTGCAGCACGCCTTCGTTCTTCAGACGGGAAATGGCTTCGCGGACCACGGTGCGACTGACACCAAATGCTTCTGAAAGCATGGCTTCGCTGGGCAGCTTGCTCCCGGTGCCGAAGACACCAGTCTCAATCTTCTCCAGCAGTTGCTGAGCGACGCTGTCGCTCAGCACGTGAGTGGGGACCTTGTCGAACATCGAGGCGATCCTGTTTTTGTCTTGTTATCAGGTTGTCATACAGGTTGGGCAGATAATCCTCCAATGAACAGAATATGTGAAGATGTTTTTTTAAAATAACATTTTTTAACATGCGGTTTAAAAGGCAGCTCCAGTGCATCGACCCGCTACCTGCCCCATGCCCGCCTAGATTTTGAAGCGCGCTACCGTCTGGTGCAGTGCTCCTGCCATCTGCGCCAATTCCAGACCGGCGGTGTGGGTATGCTGGGCACCCAGCAAGACCTGCCCGGACACGTTACGAATGCTTACCAGATTGCGATCCACCTCACGAGCGACCAATGCCTGCTCCTCCGTGGCGCTGGCGATCATCAAATTGCGCTCATTGATCTGCGAGATTGACCGGGTGATCGCTTCCAGTGCCTCACCGGAGCGTTGCGCGACTTCCAGGGTTGCCTGCACCAAGTAACCGCTGCTTTGCATGGCGGTCACCGCGTGCCCGGTATCGAGCCGAATGTTGCCAATCATCTGCTCGATTTCCTGGGTCGACACCTGAGTGCGATGGGCCAGTGCCCGCACCTCATCGGCGACCACCGCAAAACCACGTCCGGCATCGCCGGCACGGGCTGCTTCAATCGCAGCGTTGAGGGCCAGCAAATTGGTTTGCTCGGCAATGCTGCGAATCACCTCCAGCACCGTGCTGATGTCTTGTACGCGCCCGGCCAATTGCTGGATACGCTGTGAGGTATCCGTCATGCCATCAGCCAGCGTGCCTATTGAGGCCACTGTTTCCTGAACGTGTTCGCGGCCCCGCTGCGCGGTTTGCTCGGACACCCGGGACGCCTCGCTGGTACTGACGGCATTGCGTGCGACCTCATCGACGGCCGCGGTCATTTGATTGATCGCCGCCGCAGCCTGCTCGATCTCCAGGCCCTGCAACTGCAAACTGTCACGGGTCTGGCTGCTGACCGCACTCAGCTCTTCGGACGAACTGGCCACCTGATCGACCGACGCCGCGATGTGTTTAACCATCGCGTTCAGGCTTTGCTGCATCTGGTGCATGTTCATCATCACGCTACCGTCGGCATTGGCCTTCACTGGCACTTGAGTCGTCAGATCTCCCTGCGCAATTTGACTCAGTGCCCGCGCAGCAACATCGGGTTCTCCCCCCAAGGGCCGGGTAACGCTGCGCGTCACAATGACCGCCGCGGCGATGACCGAGGCCAGGCAAAAAACCAGCAACCCCAGCATGTTCAGGCGCGCATCGCTGTACAGGGCCTGCGCCGACCTTTCACGATCGGCGAAGATCTGCCCCTGCTGTGCCATCAGCACGTCCAGGCTTTTATAAACCTGCTGTTCGGCGGGGATCACTTGCTGTTTCAACTGCGCCATCGCAGCATCAAAGGCACCTTGCCTGATCAACGCCTGCACCTGGGTGAATGCGGCGACATAAGCTTCGCGATTCCTTTTCAGGGCCCTATACGCAGTCTTGCCTTCTGGCAGGTCGAACAACGGCTCAAGCGCTTCAAGTGCCTGGCTGATGCGCTTTTTGGTGGCATCGATGGCCTGTTGCGCTTGCTGATTGTCTTTGTCGATCAGCAGGTCCCGGGTGTTCCTGGCGTTGTCCCGAACACCTGTGGCAATGACCATGATCGGATCGATTTTCGGCCAGTCCTGTTTGACGATCACCATCGCCTGGTCCTTCAGCGTTGCCAGATCGTGCAACGCATAGAACGCCAGGCCTGTCAGTACCAACGGCGCGATTGCAAAGCCGATGACGATACGTTGAGCCGTGCTTAACTTGGCCAAATCAAATGCTCCCTGATGAGTACCTGCCCGACGGACAGCGCACTTGAAAACTTCATGTACCAAGAAGCCTTGAATCCAGCTCGCCCATGGTCGCTTTAATGTCCGCGAATGTAGTGTTCCAGTTGCCGTATCAGGTCGGCCTGCTCGGCGATCGCTTCTTTGACCAGATCACCAATCGACAACAGGCCAATCAACTGGTCGCCTTCCAGCACCGGTAAATGGCGCAAATGGCTGTCGGTCATGACCTCCATGCAACGCTCGATGCTCTGCTGACTGTCTGCCGTCACCACGGGCGCGCTCATGATGTCCCTGACCGGCGTACCGACCGAAGAGCGCCCCTGCAGAACGACCTTGCGCGCATAGTCGCGTTCGCTGATAACGCCGACCACCTGCCCCGCCTCTATGACGGGTAGCGCGCCGACGTTCTTTTCGGCCATCAGCTTCAGCGCTTCAAGGACCATCTGGTCTGGCGCGATGCTATGTACTTGCTGGTTTTGCACGACCTTCAGCTTCAGCAATTGTGCGGCTGTTTTCATACGGACCTCCGACGTCAATCACGCTTAAAAAAGCAAAAAAAAACGCCTGAAACCTTTCGGTTCCAGGCGCCTTTGCCTGTTCTTGTACGGTGTTAAAACCAGACGTCCATGCCTGATGCAGCGACGTTGCCCATGACCTGTTCGGCCAATCGATCATCGTTGACCGAGGGGGCTGTCCACTGGAGTCCGTTCCGGATGGACCTGATACGAGCCTTGCAGCCTTTGTGCCAGTCAGCAGCAGGAAGCTTCATCCTGTGTGCGAACCCAGGCTCCTGAGCGATAGAGGGAGGCGAAAGTTCATTGCACTGTCTCCCGCTGGTGCAAATCGTTACGCATAGCGCTTTATAAAAGTGCATCCAGGCGGTCGACCCGGTACCGCCTAGCGGTGTGGCAAGTTTTGAGCACTGCCTTACACTGCGATACACCCACTGCGACTGTTCAACGGATCGACAGGTCCCACGGCGATCCGTGGCATCACCTCATGATCCGGGTGAAACCAACATGAAAACGGTCACCACCCTTTTCACCTGTCTGCTCGCTGCCAGCGTGTGTGCGGCGACAAGCACCTGTGTGAACGCGGCCCCTCCTTCGCCAATCTTCAAGACCAGTTTCGACTGCGCCCAGGCTAGGGCATCCATCGAAAAGCTGATCTGTCGCGATCCGCAACTGGTACAGATGGATATCGAACTGACGCGTCTCTATCGCCTGGCGCTCACGGATGAGCATTCAGTACCGCCTCCAGACACCGTCATGATCGACCAGCAGTTCTGGATCAAGTCCCGTAATCAGTGCGCCTCCGCGCCTGCACCCAAGGCGTGCACGATCCGAAGTTATGCCGAACGCGCGCACCAGTTGCGCCAAGGCTCGGCAATTGTGAGAACCAAGGATCCAGACCGGCTCACCGAAGGCCCCCTGGCTATTCGTTGTACGGGGTTTAACACGCTGATTACCGCCACCTTCTTCAGCACGCAACCGGGTGTCGTGTACCTGAAATGGGCGAATACTTCGATCACCCTGAGCCAGGTGCCGAGTGACTCGGGAACCCAATACACGGGCAAGGATTTCCAGGGCAACTACAGCTTCTGGCAAAACGACAACGTGGTCCTTTTCCAAAAACCAGGCTCCGCCGAAATGAGCTGTACGGCCGAGCCGGCCAGCTGATTGCTCTGGCGCAACGGGCGTTTAGTTTCCGTTTGGAGACCGGCAGGCGAGGATGCAGCACCCTCGCCACTCACCTGTCCCTCAAAAAACAGCGATATGCGAGTCCGTTCGCGGCTCGGTTCCGCCACATAACACGCCCGTTTCAGGATCGCGCAGGATGATTTGTCCACGCCCATAACGGGTCCGGTCGCAGGCCACTTGCACTTGATGCCCCCGGCGCGCCAACGCTGCAGCCATGTCCCGCGAAGCGTCCTGCTCGATGCCGACCTGCAGCCCTCCCAGCCACTGCCAACGCGGTGCATCCAGCGCCGCTTGCGGGTTGAGGCCAAAATCCACCAGGTTCATCACCATCTGCACGTGCCCTTGGGGCTGCATGTAGCCGCCCATCACGCCAAAGGGGCCCATCGCCACACCGTCCTTGCTGAGAAACCCCGGGATAATGGTGTGGAAGGTTTTCTTGCCGGGCGCCAGGCAGTTCGAGTGCGCCGGATCAAGGCTGAACTCTTCACCGCGGTTTTGCAGGGCGATGCCGCTGTCAGGCAATACCACGCCGGAGCCAAAGCCGTGGTAGTTGCTCTGGATGAACGAAACCATGTTGCCTTCGGCATCGGCGGTGGCCAGGTACACCGTGCCGCTGGCGTGAGGATCACCCGGTTGTGGGGCCATCGCCTGCTCACCGATCTGTGCCCGACGATGGGCAACATAGTTTTCGCTGAGTAAATCCTCCACCGCGACCCGCATGTGCTGCGGGTCAGTGATGTAATGCAGGCCGTCGCTGTAAGCGAGTTTCATGGCCTCAAGCTGACGGTGCCAGGTCTGCTGACTGTCGCGGTGATCGAAGTCGAAACCCTCGAGAATCTTCAAGGCCATCAATACCACGAGGCCCTGGCCGCTCGGCGGAATCTCCCAGACGTCGTAGCCTCGATAATTGACCTTGATCGGCTCGACCCATTGGGCGCGGTAACCTTGTAAATCACTGGCGCGCAAATACCCGCCGGTCGCCCTGGAATGGGCGTCCAACCGTTGCGCCAGCGCCCCACGATAAAAGCTTTCGCAACCTGTGGCCGCGAGTTCCGTCAAGGTCCGCGCCTGGGCCGGGTTGTAAAACATCTCGCCGGCGCGGGGTGCTCCTCCGTCAATCAAAAAGGTTTCGAACCAGCTATCGAGCACTTCGTTGCGGCTCGGGGTGAAGTTCTCCAACGCGGTTTGCCATTGAAGAGCAACCACTGGCGAAACCGGAAAGCCGTCGCCTGCCAAACTGATAGCTGGCTGCAACACATCGGCAAAGGGCAGACGACCGAACCGTTTGGACAGCTCAGCCCAGGCCGACGGGCAGCCTGGAACTGTCACGGGTGTCCATCCATGCAATGGCATTTTTTTGTGGCCGGCGGCTCTCACCGCTTCAATGCTCAGGGCTTGCGGGGCGCCGCCATTGGCGCTCAAGCCATGCAGTTTGTTCTGACTCCAGACCAATGCAAAGGCGTCGCCACCGATACCGCAACCGGTCGGCTCGACCACGGTCAACGCTGCTGCGGTGGCAATCGCGGCGTCAATCGCGTTGCCACCACGCCGCATGATCTCGATACCGGCTTCGGCAGCCAACGGCTGCGAGGCCGCGACCATGCCGCGTTTTGCGAAAACACTTTGGCGCTGTGAGGCGTAGGGATACTCATGGGCAGAAAATTTGAACATGGCAGGTCTCACACATTAGGGATGCTCGGGCTCACAGCACCCGACCAAGAAAGGCGCGGGCGTGGCTGGCCGAAGATCTGAATGATGAGCGGCCATACCGTCATGGAGACGGTATAGCCGGTTATGGTGACGGTGTGAGTGAGTTTTACTGGTGCTGAACCTGCAACTGGGACGACACCTGGACCCGCGCGAGCATGTGCTCGGCCCCTCCCCCGCGACGCATGCCGCGCACCGGGCAAGCGTCAAGGTACTCGAGGCCCACCGCCAGTTTCAGATGGCGCTCGGGTCGCGCCAATCGGTTGGTGACGTCGAAGCTGTACCAACCATCGTCGAGCCAGGCTTCGGCCCAGGCATGGCTGGCCAAATGGCTTTCATCTTCTGTGCACAGATAACCGGAGACGTAGCGCGCAGGAATGCCCAGGCTGCGAGCGCAGGCCAGGAAAGCATGGGTATGGTCCTGGCAGACCCCGACGCCGGCGGCAAAGGCTTCGGCTGCGGTGGTGTCCACCGCTGTAGCGCCCGGGCTGTAGACCATGTGTTCGGCGAGGCCATTCATCAGGTCAATCAACGCCCCGCGATCACGCCGCGTGCCGCACCGCTGTATGGCAAAGGCATTGAGGGCGTCGTCAGCCTTGGTCAGATGGCTGGTGCGCAAGAACGGCAACGGCGACTGACTGTCGTGCTCCACCTCCAGCATCTGGTCGATTTCCACCTGACCATAAGCGGTCAGCACGAGGGCGCCGTGGGGCTCATCCATCGTCAATACGTGCAGGATGTTGCCGTAAGGGTCGAGCTGGCTACGGACCAGGCGCGGCAGTTCCAGGTGCCATTCCAGAATGTGCTGGCGCTCGGTGTTCTTGGGCGTCAAACGCAGGAACTGGATGCTGGTGCAGACTTCGTCGGTGTAGCTGTAGGTGGTGTCGTGGCGTATGGACAGTTTCATACGACCTCCAGATAGGATTCGTGGACGGTCTGGCCGAGATGGCGAACCTGGGAGATGAAATCAGTCAGCCAGAGGTGCAGACCGAAACCGAGAATCTCGTCGATCCCGGTGTAGCGCAGCCGCGCATTCAATTCGGCGGCCAACCGCTGGGCCGCCCGCCCGTTACTGCCCGGCAGGCTGGCGAGGATCTGATCCAGTTCCTCGATGCAGGCGTGCAGCGAACGTGGAACGGCGGCGCGCAATAGCAGCATCTCGGAGACCTGCTCGGCGTTCGGTGCATTGCGGTAGAGCTCGTTGAACGCCTCGAAAGACGACAAGGCGCGCAGCAAGGCGCTCCATTGGTAGTAGCCGCGGGCCGAGTTGTCGCTCACCTCCTCCGACTCCTCGCCGTACATTTCGTAGCGCGCATCCAGCAGGCGCAGGGTGTTGTCGGCGCGTTCGAGGAAGGTGCCCAGTCGAATGAAGCAGTAGGCATCGTTGCGCATGATGGTGCCGGAGGTTGCCCCGCGGAACAGGTGCGAACGCTCCTTGACCCATTCGCAGAAATGGCTGATGCCATAACGACCCAGGCCATTGCGGGCGATGTTGCGCATCTCCAGCCAGGTGGCGTTGATGTTCTCCCACATGTCGGCGGTGATTCGTCCACGTACCGCGTGGGCATTGGCCCGCGCCGCCTGCAGGCAGCAATAGATACTGCCGGGGTTGGTTTCATCCAGCGCAAAAAAATGCAGCATGCGTTCGGTGTTGAGTTCGCCGTAGCGCTGGTTGTAGTCGTCCAGCGTGCCGGCGGCCAACAGCGACATCGACAGCTCGGCATGGCCATCGGTGCGCCCCGCCTGGGGCATCAGCGACAGCGAGTAACTGACTTCGAGCATGCGCGCCAGGTTTTCGGCGCGCTCCAGATAACGGGACATCCAGTAGAGGTCCGAAGCGGTTCTTGAAAGCATGTCTTAGTCCTCCACTACCCAAGTGTCTTTGGTGCCGCCGCCCTGGGACGAGTTCACCACCAGCGAGCCTTCGCGCAATGCCACGCGGGTCAGGCCGCCGGGCACCAGGCGGGTTTCACGGCCCGACAGCACAAACGGGCGCAGGTCGATGTGGCGTGGGGCGATGCCGCTTTCGACAAAGGTCGGACACGTGGACAGGCACAGCGTCGGCTGGGCGATATACGCTTCGGGACGTGCCTTGAGACGCGCGCGGAAGTCCTCGATTTCCGCCGCTGTGGCCGCCGGGCCGACCAGCATCCCGTAGCCACCGGAACCCTGGGTCTCCTTGACCACCAGTTCGGGAAGATTGGCCAGCACGTGGGACAGCTCTTCCGGTTTGCGACACTGCCAGGTCGGTACGTTCTTGAGGATCGGTTCCTCGGCGAGGTAGAAGCGGATCATGTCACCGACATACGGGTAGATCGACTTGTCATCCGCCACGCCGGTGCCTATGGCATTGGCGAGGATCACGTTCCCTGCGCGATAAACCGTCACCAGCCCGGGCACGCCCAGCATGGAGTCCGGATTGAAAGACAGCGGGTCGAGAAACGCATCGTCGAGGCGCCGATAAATCACATCCACCTGTTTCGGGCCGGCGGTGGTGCGCATGTAGACATGATCGTCGCGAACGAACAGATCGGCGCCTTCAACCAGTTCCACACCCATTTCACGGGCCAGGAACGCGTGTTCGAAGTAAGCGCTGTTGAAGCGGCCCGGGGTCAGTACCACGGTCGTCGGGTTGTCCAGGGGGCTGGAGCTCTTGAGGGTGTCCAGCAGAAGGTTCGGGTAGTGGTCGATGGGCGCCACACGCTGGGCGGCGAAGAGTTCGGGAAACAGGCGCATCATCATCTTGCGGTCTTCGAGCATGTAGCTGACGCCGCTGGGCGTGCGCAGATTGTCTTCGAGTACGTAGTAACTGCCGTCGCCATCGCGCACCAGATCGACCCCGGAGATGTGCGCATAGATACCGCGGTGCAAATTCAGGCCCTGCATGGCGACCTGATAACCCTCGTTGGCCAACACCTGTTCGGCCGGAATAATGCCCTCCTTGAGAATCCGTTGCCCGTGATAGATATCGGCCAGGAACATGTTCAAGGCCTGGACCCGCTGAATGCAGCCACGCTCGACCATCTGCCATTCGCTGGCCTTGATGCTGCGTGGAATGATGTCGAACGGAATCAACCGCTCGGTGCCCTGCTCGTCCCCATATAACGTGAAGGTGATACCGGCTCGATGGAACAGCAGGTCGGCTTCGCGACGACGCTGATCCAGCAGCTCCAGGGGCGTGTCCGCCAACCAGCGCGCAAACTCCTGGTAATGTGGCCGGCAGCCACCACTCGCATCATACATTTCATTAAAAAAAGCTCGGGACATACCCCACTCCTTGCCGCGATACAGCCGGCATTTTTTTATAACTTTGTCATTCCAATAGATGAAGCCTTACGTTGTTTTAGTGAGTACTGTTTCTGTAAAGCACCTCAGTGTGCACCGTGAACTTCCTGTCCCTTTATGAAGCTGGAAGCTCACGATTCCGACAGCGTCTTGACGCATTCTGGCGTCAGAGATCTGGCCGTTTCCGGATTAGCTTACTGGCGCTCCTACTTGTAACGCCCCCAGTTTCCTTTTTTCGCAAAAACCACACTTCCGGTGGTTTGAAAGTGCTTTTGCAAGGGCTGTGCCCATGCAACGCCAGGGCCGCTAAAAATCGGAAAAAGCCCCAACAATGATATTGAGGCGACATTTACGTTCATTTTTACGGTGTTTTTCTCGTAACACGCTGAAACGTTTATTGCACTTATCGTTTGCACAACTCTGGCGCGAACAAAATCGGTGCATTGGGTAAATAAGTTGACTTTATTGCCCTGTAAACGGGAAATTTTTACCCACTCTTTTTTATGAGCTTTGTAATACCAAACCTTCAGACCCGTACATCAAATTTCATCCTTGCACCATTAATGCGCACACAAACGCACTCCATGACTGCGCACGGAATTAAAGTGCCTGCTGATGACGCACAAAAGCACTCATCACGTTATTCGGTTGAATGAGCGCTTCAAGTCGCAGGTTACGACGGTCAACACCGACCTGACAGGAACGCAACCGCACATCGGACAACACAACAGCGCATGGGCATAATCAACGGACTGAAAAAGAGTGATGGCCATGCTGATCGACGAAGAACTGACCCTGAAAAAGCTGGAAGTGTTCCTGGCGTTCATGCGCACCGGCAACCTGGCCCGTGCGGCGGCCGAACTGCAGACCAGCAACGTCAGCGTGCACCGGGCCATTCACTCGCTGGAAAGCGCACTGCGCTGCCCGCTGTTCAAGCATGAAGGGCGTAACCTGACGCCGCTGGAAAGCGCCTATGTACTCGAAGAGCGGGCACAGAAGCTGATTCAGGATGTGCTCGAAAGCGTGCGCCTGACCCGCGAAGCCGCGGGATTCTCGGCCGAACGCTTCAAGCTCGGCTCGCTGTATTCGCTGACGGTCAAGACTGTGCCGCAACTGATCATGGGCCTGAAGATCCGCCGCAGCGAACTCAACATCGACCTGATCCTCGGTTCGAACATCGACCTGCTGTACAAGCTCAAGAACATGGAAGTCGACGCGATCCTGGTGTCCCTGGACGACAGCGTCAACGACCCGGACTGCGAGCAGATCCCGTTGTTTTCCGACGACATCTTTCTTGCCACTCCAGCCGACTCACCGTTTGCGCAACGTGCTGAAGTCGACCTCGCCGAGGTGCGCAACGAAACCTTCATTACCCTGACCCAGGGCTTCGCCACGCACCAGGACGGGATTCGGGTCTTCAAGCAGGCAGGGTTCGAGCCAAAGGTGGCGATGCAGGTCAACGATATTTTCACCCTGCTGAGCATGGTCAGCTCCGGGGTCGGTTATGCGCTGCTGCCAGGGCGGATTGCGGCGGTGTACGAGAACCGGGTGAAGCTGATCCCGTTGCAGGAACGCTATCGGTTGCAGCAGCGCATTGGGGTGGTGTTCCTGAAGGCCAAGGAACGCGACCCGAACCTGCTGGCGTTGTTGGCGGAGTGTCGGATGTATGCCAATCGACAGGCCTGAAACCGAGGCGAGCCCATCGCGGGCAAGCCTTGCTCCTACGGGTCATATGTCGCGCCAAAATCCTGCGGCTTACGCAAAACCAGTAGGAGCAAGGCTTGCCCGCGATGACGGCATCACAGGCGAGTCAAATCCTCAACCTAGCCGACAATCCCGCGAACGATGAAGTACAGCAACGACGGCCCCAGCAGGCAGCCCAGCCCGGTATGAAAGGTCGCCGTCAGCGCGCCATACGGCACCAACCGCCGATCCGTCGCCGCCAGGCCAGCCGTCACACCGCTGACAGTGCCGGCCAACCCACCGAAGACCATCGCCGAGCGCGGGTTATCAAGTCCCATCCAGCGCGCCGCCATCGGTGTGCCGACCATCACCAGAATCGCCTTGATCAAGCCGGTGGCAATCGATAGCGCGACCACGTCGGAACTGGCGCCAATCGCCGCGCCCGTCACCGGGCCAACGATGTAGGTCACCGCACCGGCGCCAATGGTGGTCATGCTCACCGCATCGCGATAGCCGAACATCCAGGCGATGCTCGCCCCGACAATAAACGGCAGCACGGTACCCAGCAGCAGCGCGAGCGCGCCGATCAGCCCGGCCTTGCGTGCTTCGGTGGCCTGAACTTCGAAGGCCGTGGCGACGATCGCAAAGTCCCGCAGCATGGCGCCTCCCATCAGGCCGATGCCGGAAAACACCGCGACGTCCGCCAGGCCTTTCTGCCCACCGGTGAGCGTGCCGCCGACCCAGGCCAGCACCAGGCCGATGACGATGGCAATCGCCGAGCCATGAATCCGTCCGAACGTCAGGCGTTTGGAGAGCACGACGGAGATCCACATGATCACCCCGACGAATGCGAACGCGGTGACCAGATCGTTATGTTTCAGACCCGCTTCCATGAGGTTCCACATATCAGCGACCTCCTGCTGGAGCTGTGATCGAGACACTGTCGACCGGCTCGTCCGGCAACGGTTCGCCTTTGTGGGTCCGGCTGATCAGGGCGATAGTGCAACCACAGATCACCACTGAACCGATGGCCGCCAACACCGCCACCGGGCCGCCGTGCAAGGCGGCGACAACGTTCTGTTGTGCAGCCATGGCCACCACCACCGGAATGTACATGGCGCCCCAGAAGCCGACACCCAACTCGCAATCCTTGGTCATGCCGCCGCGTTTGTGCATCCACAGCTTCGCGAAAATCAGCAGGATCATCGCGATACCAACCCCGCCGACATTGGACTTGACGCCCAGCAGCACGCCGAGCATGTCACCCATGATCACCCCTGCCAGCGTACAGATCGCCAGCAGCGCCACACCGTAAATAATCATTGTTGTTATCCTCAAAGTGCATCGTCGAAGTTATTGTTTTTGTCCTTCGCAGCGTGAGCGGTGTCTAGGGTTGGCGACTTCCCTCCTCACGCAGCAGCGCTTGCAACGTGTCCAGGCGAGCACCATCGAAGGCGATGACCGTGCCTTGTTCAAACACCCGTCGGGCCAATCCTGTCAGCACCGCACCGGGCGGCAGTTCGATGTGCAACCGCACGCCACGCTCGTAGGCGCTTTGTACGGTGCCGCGCCAGTCCACCACCCGGCACATATTGAACGCCAGATCCTCGCGCAACGCCTCGACCGAACGGATCGGCCGGGCGCGGCTGCCACTCAGGTAGCCGATTGTCGGTAGCTTCAATGGCACTTTGGCAAACGCCTCGGCCAGTACCTGCGCGGGCTCATCGAGCAGCGGGCAATGCGACGGCACGCTGACCGACAGCCGTTTAGCCAATCCTGCGCCACAGCCTTTGGCCAATTCAGCGACAGCGTTCATCGCCGCATCACTGCCGGCAATCACCAGCTGGTTATCGGCATTGATGTTGGCCAGGTAAACCGGCGTCTCGCTGCTGTGAACCTGCGCCAGCAAGCCTTCCACGGTCGCAAGGTCCAGACCGATGATCGCGGTCATGCCGTAGCCCTGCGGCCAGGCCTGTTGCATCAACTCACCCCGCAGGCTGACCAGATGCAGCGCATCGCTGAAACGCAATGCCCCCGCCACCACCGCCGCCGGGTACGCGCCGATGGACAGCCCGGCCACGTAATCCGCGGTACATCCCTGCTGCAACAAGCTGCGCGCCGCCGCGGTTCCCGCGATCAGCAGACACAGCTGAACCGCACGGGTCGATTTCAGTGCCTGGGCAGAATCGAGTAGCAGAACATCCTCCCCCAACACCTCGCTCGCCTCGATCACAGTCGCCTCGGGCAAACGATGGAGCATGCCCGGCCGCTGCGCGCCCTGGCCGGGAAACACCAACAGGCTGCTCACGCCGTTTGCTCCTGTGGATACCAAGGGTCGGTCACCAGCCGTGCTTCGTGGGCATTTTTGAGCAGCACCCGCTGTGCCGGACCGGCCCATTCGCGCAAGGCAACCGCGCCCAGTGGCGTTTGCAATTGCATATCCACCGGGCACGCAGCGGCGTCCAGCCACGTCAGCAGTTCCCGAGCCTGAACCCGATCCAACGGTTGCGGCGTACGCAGGATCAAGTCGAGATCGCTGCGCTCATGCAAGGCCGTCACACCACAGGCCAATTCAAACCCGGCGCTGCCACTGACGCCCCAGACCCAACCGCAGGCATCGAGCATCGGTCGCAATTGCACCAGGGCCTGCAAGGCCGGCAGATCGCGATCACCCTCGACATGGCAAAGATCTTCCGGTCGAATCCGCTGCCGGATCGCCTCGACCGCCATCCACGTGGCATAACGTTGCTCGCGCAACGGTCCACGCACACCCACCGCAATCTGATCTTCGGCACTCAAGGCGCGTCGAACCACGACCGGCTGACCTTTGCGTGTCACCTCGATAACCCATTGCGGCGCGTCCGCTGGCAACTGCTCCAGGGTCAGTCCCCAGAGCAGGTCATGGGCCAGAAACCCGTTCACCATTGCTCACGCAACAGTTGGCGAACCTTGCTTGACGCCGCACGATTGGTCGCCCCCAGACGCGAGCTCAAATCAGCCCCGGTGCTTTCAACGTCGCCAATGGCCTGGCGCAAGCAGTCGCTGACCCGCGCCAGATCGCTCGCGGTCGGCTGCTCGACCTGCTCCACCGTCAGGGTTTCCCAGAGCAGACCAAGGCTGGCATAGCTGTCGATGTCATAGGCCATCGGCGGCACGCTGGCAGCCAGCACTTCGAGTTCTTCAACACTGCGCAGGGTGACCCGCGCAGCCGAGACCTTGCCCATGGCGTGAACCATTACCCCTGGGTCACGCAAGGCAATCAGCCGGTTGGCCTGATAACCGTGGGCCAGAAACGCCCCGGACATCGCCTTGCCCACCAGCAAACCGATCACCGCATGCCCGGCCAGTCGTGCACGGGCATAACTGTCCGCAGCAGCGGCCAGCGCCTGATGGATGCCCAAGGCTTCTTCGCGACGACCGTAGGCCTGGCTCGGCACATCGACGATGGCGATCAATGCGCGTTTTTGCGGTTTGGCGCGATCGGCTTCAATGACTTCATCCACCGCTTTGGCCAGACCCCAGCCCTCCAACAAACCGACCTCGCCGTGACGGGCGCGGACAAAGCGGTTCTGCGGATCGGCCACCACCGCGATAAGCCGCACGGGCTGCTCGCCCAGCACGCCGTCGGCGACTTTCAACGAAGCGGGCAATCCGTCAACGACGGTGGAGCCGGCACTCAAGGCTTGAAACCAGTGCAAACCTCTCAGGGAATAACCGCTCATGAGTGCTCTCCTTGGTACAGATCGCGAACCGTCGCCGGCTCGATTTGTGGCACCGCGTCCAGACGCGCGAGGCGTTGCAGGAACTGATCCGCCTGGCGACTGCGCTGTTCAGCGGGTAACCCCTGCTGCAACAACTCGCTGACCTGTTGCTGAATCTGCGCCACGTCATCGGCGACATACCGATCCACCAGCCCACTGGCAAACCGTTGCTCGCCGCCGGTCAGGCTCCAGATGAACGGACGGTCGCGCGAGTCGTATTCCTCGATCCCGGCTTCCTGTTCGATCACCTGCGGACCATTAAGGCCAAGTCGCGCTTCCTGAGTGACCAGCAGATAACTGCACAACCCGGCGGCAATCGACATGCCGCCAAAACAACCGACGCTGCCGGCCACCACACCGATCACCGGCTGGTACTGGCGCAGATCGACAATCGCCGCGTGAATATCGGCAATCGCTGCCAGCCCGAGGTTGGCTTCCTGCAAACGCACGCCACCGGTTTCCAGCAACAACACGGCGCGGGTGGCGATGCCCTTGCGGTTGTCCTCGGCTGCCAGTTCCAGCGCGCCGGCAATTTTCGCCCCGCCGACTTCACCCAGGCTGCCGCCCTGAAAGGCGCCTTCGATGGCGGCGATCACCACCGGCAAACCGCCAATGCTGCCCTTGGCGATGACCACACCGTCATCGGCTTGCGGCACCACGCCCTGACGCGACAGCCATGGCGACATGACGCGCTGGAACGGGTCGAGCAATTCACGGAAGGTCCCGGCGTCGAGCAAGGCCTTGGCGCGTTGCCGGGCACCGAGTTCGACGAAGCTGTGTTTGTTGAGCAGCGCTGCGCTGTCACTCATGGCCAATCTCCTCGAAGCCCTGTTCCAGACGCAAGCGCACCACACCTGGGGTGGCCCCGAAATCATGAATATCGATGGTCATCGCTGGCGGTGTCTGGCCGTCGAACATCCGTGCGAACACATGCTGCCAGCGCTGTTGGCTGCCATTGACCGAGGTCTGCACCTGGATCGTCAGCGTGCCGGCCTGTCCCGGTTCGAGCAGTACTTCGAGATCGCCCGAGCCGACACAGCCGACCAGCGCCCTGCCCCGCGCCGGCTGCCCGGCGGGGAATTCAAAGGATAAGGTTTCCATCAGAAAGCTCCCTGGATGACGCCGTCGCAGGATGAGATGCGGTCGATAAACAGGCAGGCTGCGAGCAAATCCGCAGCGCCGCCCGGCGAGGCATTCAACGCGATTAATTGTTGGTCCAGCTCATGCAACCGGCGCCGACCCGCCAGGCTGGCGCTGCCGCCCGCCTCCAGCACCGAGCGAGCGCCGAGTTGCATGGTTTGCAGCCCCTGCTCGCCTGCGCGGTAAAGCACGCAGGTATCGGCGAGCGTGCTCATGATCGCCAGCAAGGCATCGAGCCGGGCGTTCTGTTCGCCGCTGCCATTGGCGCGGCTACGTTGGAGTTGCGGCAAGCCGAATTGCATCACGGCCGGAAAGCCTAGTTGTGCCTCTTCCCGAGCGCCTCGCGCCCCGTAACGTTGTGCTACTTGAGCGCCGTGGCTGAACGGCCGTGGCGCATGGCGATCCTCGAGTAAGGCCAGACGTGCGGCGCGCACAGTGACCGCGCTGGCGCCACTGGATTCAGGCTCCAGCGCAGCGGCTGCGACCAACAGGCCCAAAGCCCAGATCGCTCCGCGATGGGTGTTCACGCCATCGGTGGTGGCCAGCATCGTTTGTTCACCGTCGCGACCGATTTGCCCGAGGGCCTCGCGCAGCGGCAGACCGACTTCGCCAAACGCGACGGCAGCTGCAGCCATGTCCTTAAAGGCCGGCCACAGCGACAGTGCCGAAGCGTGCATCAGCCCCAGGTGTAAATCGCTGTGGGCACCGCTGCCGCGACGATCGACCAGCGCCGGTTTGGGCGACAGGTCGGCTTCGTCGATCAGCGCGTCTACCGCAAGGTCCGCCAGCCGTTCGGCCAGGGTCAGGCGCTTGGGTTGCAGATTAAGTGCGTGCATTACCAGCTCCTGAATTTGGCGGGCGGGTTGTACAGGCCACCCGACCACTCCACCAGATCGGCGACGCTTTTCGCCGCCAGCAGTTCACGGGTGGCGTCGGTGCGGCGGATGCCGAGGTCTTCGGGCAAGGCGATCAGGCCCTCGCGGCGCATCCGCGCAGTGTCTTTGGGGTTATGGCGCAGGCCGATGGCGGTGACCCCGGCCACGGCCGCGATCATTGCCTGGCGTTCTTCCAGGGAGCGCGCTTTGTACAAATAGGCGATGCCTTCTTCGGTAAGCAGGTGAGTGACGTCGTCGCCGTAGATCATGATCGGCGCCAGCGGCATGCCGCTTTTCTTCGCCACTTCAACTGCATCGAGGGTTTCAACGAAGGTCGGTTTACCGCCCTCCTGGAAGGTCTCGACCATTTGCACCACCAGCTTCTTGCCACGTTCGAGCATCGCTTCGAGGGCGTCGTCGTGGCGCATGTCGAGCCAGGCCGGAGTGCCGTGGCGGCGACCACGCGGGTCGTGGCCCATGTTCGGCGCGCCGCCGAAACCGGCCAGGCGTCCACGGGTCACGGTGGAGGAATGACCGTCGCCGTCCACCTGCAAGGTTGCGCCGATAAACAGGTCCACCGCGTACTGCCCGGCCAGTTGGCAGAACATCCGATTGGAACGCAGGGATCCGTCGCGACCAGTGAAAAACACGTCCGGGCGCGCGGCGATGTAGTTCTCCATCCCCAGTTCGGTGCCGAAGCAATGCACGCTTTCGACCCAGCCACTTTCGATGGCCGGAATCAGCGTCGGGTGCGGGTTAAGGGTCCAGTTGCGGCAGATCTTGCCTTTGAGTCCGAGCGATTCGCCGTAGGTCGGCAAGATCAATTCGATGGCGGCAGTGTTGAAACCGATACCGTGGTTGAGCGACTGAACGTTGTGTTTTTCATAGATCCCGCGGATCGCCATCATCGCCATCAGCACATGCACGGGTTTGATGTGCCGAGGGTCGCGGGTGAACAACGGTTCGATGTAGAACGGTTTGTCGGCCACCACCACGAAATCCACCCAGGACGCGGGAATGTCCACGCGGGGCAACTCGCTGACGTCGTCCACCAACTGGTTGACCTGGACGATCACAATGCCGTCGCTGAAGGCCGCCGGCTCAATCAGCGCCGGAGTGTCCTCGGTGCTCGGCCCAGTGTAGATATTGCCGGCACGGTCGGCCATGAAACCGGCCGAGAGCACCACGTTGGGAATCAGGTCCACTACCAGTCGGGCGTAGAGTTCGATGTAAGTGTGGATCGCGCCGATTTCCAGCAGACCATCTTCAAGCAACTGGCTGATGCGCAGACTTTGGGTGCCGGCAAAGGAGAAATCGAGCTTGCGCGCGATGCCTCGTTCGAACAGATCCAGATGCTCGGAGCGGCCGACGCTGGGCATGATCATGTGCAGGTCATGCAGCTTGGCCGGATCGGCCTTGGCCAGGGAACGGGAAAGAAAGTCCGCCTGCTTCTGGTTGTTGCCCTCCAGCACCACGCGGTCGCCAGGCAGAATCAATGCCTCCAGCGCCGCAACTATCTTGTCGGTGGGCAACACCACGCCATCGGCGAGACCCCGCACCTGCTCCAGGCGACGCTGTTTTTCACTGCGCCGCCGCGTCCAGCGCGAGTCGGGGGATATTGTTGTTGTCATGCTCACTCCACGGGTTCGCTTTCGTGGAGTTACCTTAGGAGTTAACGGAGGGCGGTATCAATCAAGATGAGCGGCGAACCGTTACGCTCAGGGTAACGTTTTCCATGAAAGCCACGAAGAGTGAGGTACGCCGCATGGACTGCTCGTCCACGTCGATTGCTGTTTTGAAACCATTACCTGCTACTGTCTTTCACTCCCGCTGCGCCGCATGTGGAATTATCAATGACAAAACTGATGCCAATGGATAATCAAACGCCTGATCCTCAATCCGTCTGTAGTCCCATTACCAGCAGCGCGATTTTCATCGTCGCCACACTAGCGCCTGGCAGTGAGTCGGCCGCTAAAGTGCGGGCCTGGTGCGCAGATGTCGCGGCCCTCACGCGATCGGTCGGTAAACGTGTTCCCTCAGGCAATTTATCGTGTGTCTGCGGCATCGGTTCCAATGCCTGGGATACCTTGTTCGGCAGCCCGCGTCCCGCCTCTTTGCATCCATTCCGCGAGTTCGGTGTAGAGGGACGTCGAGCCGTCGCAACGCCCGGCGACGTTTTGCTGCACATTCGTGCGGATCAGATGGACCTCTGCTTCGAATTGGCGACGCAATTGCTTTCATCGCTTGGCGATGCAGTCTCGGTCGTTGATGAAGTTCAGGGTTTCCGTTATTTCGACATGCGCAGCATGGTCGGTTTTGTCGACGGCACCGAAAACCCGGTCGGTCGCCATGCTATCGACTTCACGATCATTGGTGACGAAGACCCGTCCTATAGCGGTGGCAGCTATGTGCTGGTACAGAAATACCTGCACAAGATGAGCGCGTGGAACGAGTTATCCGTCGAGGCTCAGGAGCGCATTATCGGACGCAAAAAACTCTCCGATATCGAACTCGATGATTCGGTCAAACCGAGCTGTTCGCACAGTTCCTTGACGACCATCACCAAGGACGGACAAGAAGTAAAAATCCTGCGCGATAACATGCCGTTCGGCCGGCCAGGCGCGGGAGAGTTCGGGACTTACTTCATCGGCTATGCGCGTTCGCCAGAACCGATCGAGCAGATGCTCGAGAACATGTTTGTCGGCAGACCCGCGGGCAACTATGACCGGTTGCTCGATTTCAGCACTGCGGTCACCGGAGGCTTGTTCTTCGTTCCGTCAGCAGACCTGCTCGAAGAGCTTGCTGATCGCGAGCCTTAGGCCATTGGTAAAAAAAGCCCGGCGCGAAAGATCGCGCCGGGCCTTTATCGTATGAAACCAGTCATCAATGAGTGGTCATTCCGGCCATATGCATCATCAGCCGGAACAAGCTCGCCACTGCCCCCAGTGCAATCACACTGCCGAACCAGATAGCGATCAACCAAAGAACCCGTCGATACCAAGGGGAGGATTGGTTTTGCGTGACCAACTCTTCACTCGTCAGAGCGCTTTTGCTGTCAATGGTAGCCATCGCCGATCCTCACTTTTCCGCGGAACACGTAGTAGCTCCAGCAGGTGTACATCAGGATGATTGGCAGAATGAACAACGTGCCGATCAAGATGAACAGCTGGCTTGAAGGCGGCGATGCGGCCTCCCACAAGCTGATGGAGGGCGGTACGATATTCGGCCAGATACTGAATGCCAGACCGATATAACCCAGGAATACCAGCACCAACGTCAACACAAATGGCCAGTGAGAGTGATAGTGGCGCAACGACCTGAGCAACCCGAATAGCGCCAGCACCCCAAGGATCAACAACCCGCCAAAGACTACGGTATGCGCGTGCGTGAACCAGCGAGTCGCAATCTCCGGATGCAGCATCGGTGTCCAGACACAGAGCACCGCCACGACCGCCGTAAGGGTGAACGCCAGCGGCCGAGTGTAGTGACGCATGCGTGATTCAAGCATGCCTTCGGTCTTGACCAGCAACCAGGTACTGCCCAGCAGCGCGTAGGCGACGATCAACCCGAAACCGCAGAACAGTGGAAACGCTGACAGCCAGTCCAGGGTGCCGCCTGCAAACTGACGATTGACCACCGGAATTCCAGCGATATACGCGCCAATCACGATGCCTTGGCAAAACGTCGCCAGGAGTGAGCCACCGATAAAGGCCATGTCCCAGATGTGACGTTTTTCAGGACTGGCCTTGAAGCGGAATTCAAACGCCACGCCACGAAATATCAACCCGGCCAGCATGAAAATCAGTGGCAGATACAACGCCTCCAGAATCACCGAGTAAGCCAACGGAAACGCACCGTAAAGTGCCGCCCCGCCGAGTATCAGCCAGGTTTCGTTACCGTCCCAGACCGGCGCGACGGTGTTCATCATCACATCGCGCTCCTGCCTGTCCGGGATCAGCGGGAACAGGATGCCCAACCCCAGATCGAAGCCGTCCATGATCACGTACATCATCACCCCGAAAGCAATGATGACGCCCCAGATCAACGACAGATCTATACCTTGAATACCCATGATCTATCCCCTTGCTCAGTTGACGTGATCGCCGGACGCGAACGTCTCGGAGATGGCGGACAGGGGGCGGCGTGGCGTGCGCTCCTGGTCCAGACCGCCTTGAGGCGGATGCTCGTGATGTGGCTGCGGGCCTTTGCGTACCAGCTTCATCATGTAGCCGATGCCCACCGCGAACACCGAGAAGTAGATCAACACAAACAACGCCAGCGAAACGCTGAGCTGCGTGACCGTGTGGTTGGAAGCCGCATCGGCGGTTCGCAGAAGCCCGTAGACGACCCACGGCTGCCGACCGACTTCGGTAGTGATCCAGCCCGCCAACATCGCGATAAGACCGGTCGGCCCCATGAACAACACCAGGCGCAGGAACAGGCGGTTGCGGTACAGCGCTTCATTACGACGTAAAACAAGACCCAGCAAACCGGTGAGGATCATCAACATTCCAAGCCCGGCCATAATCCGAAAGCTGAAGAAGATGATGGTCGCGTTAGGACGGTCCTCTTTTGGGAAACTCTTGAGCGCGGGGATCTGTTTATCCAGGCTGTGAGTCAGGATGAGGCTGCCCAGGTAAGGGATTTCCAGCGCATAACGGGTCTTCTCGGCGTTCATGTCCGGGATACCGAACAACACCAACGGCGTCGGTTCGTTACCGACGTTTTCCCAGTGCCCTTCCATGGCGGCAATTTTCGCCGGTTGATGTTCCAGGGTATTCAGACCATGGGCATCACCGACCACCGCCTGGATCGGCGCCACGATCAACGCCATCCACAACGCCATCGAGAGCATCTTGCGCACTTGCGGCGTGTCATTCTTGCGCAGCAAATGCCAGGCTGCGGAAGAGCCGACAAAGAACGCCGTAGCCACAAACGCAGCGATGGCCATATGCGCCAGTCGGAAAGGGAACGACGGATTGAAGACGATGGCCAGCCAGTCCATCGGCATGATCCGCCCATCCACGATCGAGAACCCCTGTGGCGTCTGCATCCAGCTGTTGGAGGCCAGAATCCAGAAGGTCGAGATCAACGTACCGATGGCGACCATCACCGTGGCAAAGAAGTGCAGCCCTCGCCCTACCCGGTTCCAGCCGAACAACATCACCCCAAGGAAGCCGGCCTCGAGGAAAAACGCCGTCAACACCTCATACGTCAGCAATGGCCCGGTAATACTCCCGGCGAAGTCAGAGAACCGGCTCCAGTTGGTGCCGAACTCGTAGGCCATGACCAACCCGGAGACCACCCCCATACCGAAGTTGACGGCAAAGATTTTTGACCAGAAGTGATACAGGTCCTTGTAAACCGAGTTGTTGCTTTTCAGCCAGAGCCCTTCGAGGACCGCCAGGAAACTGGCAAGCCCGATGGTGATGGCGGGAAATATGATGTGAAACGAGACCGTAAACGCGAATTGAATTCGCGCTAGGTCGAGCGCTCCCGGATTTAACATGACGATACCCTCATAGTGGCCCGATGCACGTGCACACAGAGCCCGGCCGCAATGAGCCTCATGGCTCGCAGCGAACAGATTTCCAATGATCTGGTGAGGCCGGGGTGGTAATCACGCCACCCCGGCCAGACTCAAGCGCCGAAGGACTGGATCAGGTTGCTGGCCTGTGCCTGTTCAAGGCGAATCGCGATGAACTTCGAGGTCGGCGTGAACGTCCGGTCGCCGTAGCTTTCCAGCGGCACCAGCGGGTTGGTTTCCGGGTAATAGGCGGCGGCCTGACCAGGCGGAATGTCGTAGGCGATCAAGGTAAAACCGCTCACTCGACGCTCACGACCATCGCCCCACAGCGAGATCATGTCGACCTTTTGCCCCGGCTCGTAACCCAGCTTGCGAATGTCCTGCTCGTTGACGAACAGCACATCGCGCATGCCGTAGACGCCACGATAACGATCATCCAGCCCGTACAAGGTGGTGTTGTACTGATCGTGGGAGCGCATGGTTTGCAGGATCAGATCCGGCTTCACGTCCAGGTTGCGCACGCCTTCGCTGACCAGATGCTCCGGTAATTCGCTGGGGGCAAACTGCGCTTTGCCAGTAGAAGTATTCCAGATGCGGTTGGCGGCATCGTTACCCAGGTGAAAGCCACCAGGGTGCAGCAGTTTTTTATTGAAATCCTCGAAGCCGGGAATGGTGTCGGCAATCAGGTCACGGATGCGACTGTAATCGGCGACCGTCCAGAGCCAGTCAATCGGGTGCTTACCCAGGGTTGCGTTGGCAATCCCGGCAATGATCGCCGGCTCCGAACGCATCAGTGGTGATTTGGGTTTCAGCTGGCCGTGGGAAATGTGCACCATGCTGAAGGTGTCTTCCACCGTCACGCCTTGCGGACCTTCCTCTTGAATGTCGATATCGGTGCGCCCCAGGCACGGCAAGATCAAGGCCTCACGGCCGGTGACCAGATGGCTGCGATTGAGCTTTGTCGCAATGTGCACCGTGAGGTCACACTTGCGCAGTGCGTCATGAGTGCGCGGGCTGTCGGGAGTTGCCTGAGCAAAGTTGCCGCCCAGGCCGATGAAGACTTTCGAGCGCCCGTCTTCCATCGCCGCAATCGCCATCACCGTGTTATGCCCGTGTCGGCGCGGTGCCTTGAAGGCAAAGCGTGCTTCCAGCGCATCAATAAACTCAGGTGGTGCCAGTTCGTTGATGCCCATGGTGCGGTCGCCCTGCACGTTACTGTGCCCGCGTACCGGCGACAGCCCTGCACCCGGGCGACCGATATTGCCACGCAACAACTGCACGTTGATGATCTCCTGCACGGTCACCACCGAGTGCGTGTGCTGGGTCACCCCCATCGCCCAACACATGATGACCCGCTTGGCTTTGCGGTACATGTGGGCCGCCAGTTCGATGTCCGCCAGCGACAGGCCGGACTGCTCGACGATGTGTTCCCAGGTCGTGGCGTCAACTTCGGCCAGGTAGGTTTCCAGGCCCGAAGTATGCTCGGCGATGAACGCGCGGTCGAACACTGCCTCGCTGTTGTTCGCCAGCGCTTCACGCTCCCACTGCAACAAAAACTTGGCGATGCCGCGCATCGCTGCCATGTCACCGCCCAATGCCGGACGAAAGTACGCAGACGAGGTCGGTTCGGAGCCGTTGGTGAGCATTTCCAGTGGATGCTGCGGGTGCTGGAAGCGTTCCAGCCCACGCTCTTTCAGGGGGTTGAAGCAGACCACCTGCGCGCCCCGCTTCACCGCTTCGCGCAGAGGCTCAAGCATCCGTGGGTGATTGGTGCCAGGGTTCTGGCCGATGACGAAAATCGCGTCGGCTTCCTCCAGGTCATCGAACGTCACCGTGCCTTTGCCCACGCCGACGCTGTCATCCATGCCCAGGCCGCTCGCCTCATGGCACATGTTCGAACAGTCAGGGAAGTTGTTGGTGCCGTAGGCGCGAACGAATAGCTGATAGAGGTAAGCCGCTTCGTTGCTGGCCCGACCGGAGGTGTAGAACTCGGCCTGATCCGGCGACGTCAGCCCTTTCAGGTGTTTGGCGATCAAGGCAAATGCATCGTCCCAGCTGGTTTCGACGTAACGATCAGCAGAGGCGTCATAGCGCATGGGGTGAGTCAGGCGCCCCTGGTATTCAAGCCAATAGTCACTTTGCGCCGCCAGCGACGACACCGTGTATTTGTTGAAAAACGCAGGGTTGACCAGGCGGCCGGTGGCTTCCCAGTTGACCGCCTTGGCGCCGTTCTCGCAGAACTTGACCATGCCATTTTCCGGCGACTCGCCCCAGGCACAGCCCGGGCAGTCGAAGCCGCCGTTCTGGTTGGTCTTGAGCATGGCTCGAATGTTCTTGAACGCGTTTTCACTGCCCAGCCAGTTTTTGGTCACAGCAATCAGCGCGCCCCAGCCAGCGGCCGCCCCCTTATACGGTTTATAACGTTCAACTTCGCTCATGATACTTCTCCAAGACGTGCACGCAGGCGTCAACCTGATGTCAAGTCGTTGTTAATTGCTGTTGTTGTGCGCCTATAAAAATGCGGATTTATTTAGCGGTAGGTTATTCGCAGTTAATCACTTCAAGGGCCCGATTCAGGGGTACGAACCCAGACTATTCCGCGTACTACATGCCTGTCTAATCGTTAATAATGACCAGATCATCGAAATGATCTATCAACAATATAATCACGACAAATCAACGAGTTAAATATTTAAAGTAACATGAACAGGAGCCACTTCTCTCTCGATAGACCCCATTGATCAATCAGTTGTTAATAGTGATTAGACGACGACTTTAAATGACCTTAGTCTTGCCTCAACAAGGCCCTATATAGCAGTGGCTTTCCAAAACCAGCGCCATGCTCGATAGACCTGGAGCGCTGATGGAGGTTGAGATGTCAGATCGAATGTTGATGGATAGTTTTTCCCGGCGGGTCGACTATCTCAGAATGTCTGTGACCGACCGTTGCGATTTCCGCTGTGTCTATTGCATGGCCGAGGACATGGAGTTTTTGCCGCGACAACAAGTATTGACCCTGGAAGAGATCTATCAGTTAGCTGAAAGTTTTGTGGCACTGGGCACCCGAAAAATCCGCCTGACCGGTGGCGAACCGCTGATTCGCCCTGGCGTTGTAGATCTCTGTAAACGGATTGCCGCGCTGCCGGGGCTGCGTGAACTGTGCATGACCACAAACGGTTCACAGTTGGGCAAGCTCGCGGCACCGTTATTCGATGCGGGGCTCAAGCGCCTCAATATCAGCCTCGACAGCCTGGACGCCAAGCGCTTCCGCGAACTGACCCGCACGGGTGATCTGGCTACCGTCATCGGCGGAATTGACGCAGCGAATGCGGCAGGTTTTCAACATACCAAACTCAACTGCGTCGTCATGAAAGGCCGCAATGATCACGAGATAAATGATCTCGTAGGCTTTGCGATTGATCGTGGACTGGATATTTCCTTCATTGAAGAGATGCCGCTGGGCGTTATCAGCGAGCACAGCCGCGCAGGCGCGTTCTTTTCAAGCGCGCAGGTGCGCGAGCGTATTGCCGAACGCTACACCCTTATCGAATCCGCGGAATCGACCCAAGGCCCTTCGCGTTATTGGCGCCTGGTCCAGGCACCGGATATTCGCCTGGGGTTCATCTCGCCCCACAGCCACAACTTTTGCGCTACCTGCAATCGTGTTCGGCTGACCGTCGAGGGCCGGCTCTTGCTGTGTCTGGGCAATGAGCATTCCGTCGACCTGAAGGAAGTACTTCGTCGCTTTCCAGGAGAGCCGGAGCGCCTGGAGAGGGCAATCATCGAGTCGATGAAGATCAAGCCGTACCGACACAACTTTGAACTCAATGATGAGGTGCAAGTTGTCCGTTTCATGAACATGACCGGCGGATAGCCTGCCCCGTTTTCAGATCATTACTCTCTAGAAGGCTGTCCCCCATGATCGTTAGAGCCAAACCTAATCTGATCAATGTCCTGATTTCACTCAAAGGCTCGATTGCCAAGCGTATCGCGCTGCGCAGCCTTCTGGTGACTCTTCTGGCCTCTGCTATTGTCCTGGTCGAGACACTCCATCCCGCGTACTTCTCGAAGGTCAATGCCACCCCCTTCACGCTGCTGGGGTTATCACTTTCAATCTTCATGAATTTTCGCAACAACGCCTGCTACGACCGCTGGTATGAAGCGCGCAAAGCGCTCGGTGCGATGGTGATGGATGTACGCTCGATGATCAGGGAAACCCAGGTCATCAAGGACAAACAGCAACGCAGCAAGGTATTGCTCGACCTCTGCGGGTTTGCCCATGCGCTTAACGCCAAGCTTCGCAAAGAAGACGAACTCAGTGCCGCGAGTACCTGGCTCAGCAGGTTGCCCTCAGCCAACACCCCGAACATCCCTGAACGGATCCTGCGCCACGTCGGCCAACAGTGCTCGACGCTCGCCGAATCCGGTGAGATCAACGAATGGCGTTACACGCTGATGGCCAATCACCTGACCAATCTGACCACCACGCAAACGACCTGTGAGCGAATCAAGAGCACCCCACTCCCGTTCCCTTACACACTCCTGCTGCACAGGACCATTTACATATTTTGCATCTTGCTGCCCTTCGCGATGGCCGAGCCACTGGGTTGGCTAACGCCGGTGTTCACCGCGATTGTGAGTTATACGTTTTTTGGGCTGGATGCCATTGGCGACGAATTGGAAGACCCCTTTGGTCGAGATGAAAACGACCTTCCAACCAATGCCATCGTGCGCACCATCGAGCGTGAAGTGCTTGACGCCTTGGGTGCGACAGAACTCCCTCCGCTGCTTCAGCCAGTGGATTTCGTGCTGGACTGATTCGCACCCACTACCCATCAAGCACCCGCTGGGGTGAAGGATAAACATGAACGACTTCAATCAGCCCGATTCAAGGGTGCTGACTCATCTGGATGCCGAGGGCCGGGCCAACATGGTCGATGTTAGCGAGAAATATCCGACAAACCGTGAAGCTCAAGCGCAGGCCTGGATACGGATGCAACCCGCCACGTTGAAACTTATCCAGCAAAACGGGCACCCCAAAGGCGACGTGTTTGCGGTCGCTCGTATCGCCGGGATCATGGCGGCGAAGAAAACCCATGAACTCATTCCACTGTGTCACCCACTGATGCTCAGCGCCATTCACATCGAACTGCAGGCCGTTGAGCCCGATCGCGTCAGAATTGTGAGCACCTGCCGACTTAACGGCAGAACAGGCGTCGAGCTGGAAGCGCTCACGGCGGCGAGCGTGGCGGCACTGACGATCTACGACATGTGCAAAGCCGTCGACCGAGGGATGATCATCGAGAACATCCAGCTGCTCAGAAAACACGGCGGAAAATCCGGTAACTTTGAAGCGAGTGTCGCTCAATGATTCTTATCAACTACTTTGCGCGTTATCGAGAACAACTCGGCATTGGCGGAGAAAAAATCGCGCTGACCGCGTCATTGCAGAGCATTGACGATGTCAGAAAACTGCTGATCGCCAGAGGCGAGGTGTGGGAGCAAGTCCTCGGTGAAACCAGCCTCATGTGCGCGCTGAACCAGGAGTTATGTACGCTCGACGCCGCCATCGAAGACTTCGATGAGATCGCCTTCTTCCCTCAAGTGACGGGGGGTTGAGCGATGACTGTTCAGGTCCAGACCGAGATATTCAACCTGAATGAACTGAACAGCCGTTTGCACGCCGAAGACCCTGGCGTTGGTGCCGTGGCCACCTTCGTCGGCTATGTCCGGGATATCAATCAGGGGGAGAAGGTCAGCAGCCTGTTTCTCGAACATTATCCAGGAATGACCGAGCAATCATTGCAACGCATCGTCGACCAGGCCAATGACAGGTGGCCTCTTCAGCGAGTGAACATCGTTCACCGCGTGGGTCTTTTGAACGTCGGTGATCCCATCGTGTTTGTCGGCGTTGCCAGCGAGCATCGACAGGCGGCCTTTGATGCCTGCGCTTTTTTAATGGACTACCTGAAAACACGAGCGCCCTTCTGGAAGCGTGAAGAAACCGGCTCCGGTGACCGTTGGGTATGCGGCAGAGAGAGTGATCAGCTGGCAGCCCGTCGCTGGGAAGGTGGCGATGGGCGCTAGCGGCAGGAGCCCCCTCAAATAATTGAGGGGGGTGGATAGATCGATTAGAACAAGTCGCAGAACGGAATAAACCGCGCCGTGTCACCGGCCTGCAGCGTGCAACCCTCTGGAATCTCGACCAGTCCATCAGCCCAGGATGCGCCGAGCAACACGCCTGAACTCTGATTCGGATAGAGGATGGCGCGCCCCGCCTCCAGCCTGGCTCTGAGGTATTCCCTGCGGCCTCCGGCTTTTGGCCAATCAAAACCGACGCTCATCGGGAAGCTCAAGGGCGTGACGTCTTCGACGCCCTGGATACGCAACAGATAGGCGCGGGCCAACAGTCCAAATGTCACCAGCGCCGATGTCGGGTTTCCTGGCAGGCCAATGACCGGCACAGTGCCAAAGTGTCCTACTGTCAGTGGTTTCCCCGGCTTGATCGACAGCTTCCAGAACAGTGGTTTACCGCATTCACGCAGCACCTGCCCGAGACAATCGGCGTCACCTGCGGAGACGCCACCAGTGGTGAGAATCACGTCCGCTGCGTGTTGCAACTGTTCGAGTTTAAGCCGCGTCTGCTGTGGCCTATCGGGGAGAATGCCGGCATCGATGACCTCACAACCCAGTGCACTTAACCAGTGGCTCAACAAGGTGCGATTGCTGTTGTAAATACAGCCAGGCTTCAAAGGCGTGCCCGGTTCGGCCAGTTCATCGCCTGTGGAGAGCAGTGCAACCCGTGGGCGCCGTACGACATGCACATGCGTACATCCCTGTGCCGCGGCGATAGCCAACTCGAAAGGCCCCAGTCGTTTGCCCGCACGAAGCAAAACCTGCCCGACACGGTTCTCCTGGCCCTGCGGTCGAATATTCTGGCCTGCTGTCAGCGACTGTTTGAAACGCACCCGTCCATCCTCCAAAAGCTCGACGTTCTCCTGCATCTCGACACTGTTGGCACCCTCCGGTACCGGCGCTCCGGTAAAGATTCGGGCACAGGTTCCCGGTAGCAACGCTTCGGGGGCCTGACCGGCAAGAATTCGTTGTGACACGGCTAACGGCTGCCCGCTCCAGTCGTCGACATTCAAGGCATAACCATCCATGGCACTGTTCGGCCAAGGCGGAAGATCGAGAGTTGCCACCAGGTCACTGGCCAACACCCGTTGCCGTGCATCACTCAGCGGTACCGACTCGCTATCATGAAGACGTTGCGCTTCGGCCATCACCAGCAATCTGTCGATGGCCTCCTCCACAGGCATCAGTTGTGACGGGCTCATCCCCGTGTCCCGCAGGCTTGTACAGGCTTGAGGTGCGGCACGAAATTGCACGGCCTGTGACGTGCATCCAGCTGCTCGGCAAGAATGCCTTCCCACGCAGTTCGACAGGCGCCGGTCGAACCTGGCAGGCAGCACACCAGAGTGCCGTTGGCCAGCCCGGCCAAGGCCCGGCTCTGAACCGTGGAGGTGCCGATATCGAGGATGGAAATCGCCCGAAACAGCTCACCAAAGCCATCAATCTGTTTATCCAGCAAACAGGCCACCGCCTCAGGTGTGCTGTCGCGACCGGTAAACCCGGTCCCCCCGGTAATCAGCACGACCTGAATATGTTCATCGGCAATCCAGGTGGCTACCTGCGCGCGGATTTTATACAGGTCATCCTTGAGCAAGTTACGCTCACTCAGGGTGTGTCCCGCTTCCAGTAATCTACTGACCAGCAATTGCCCAGAAGTATCATTGGCATATTCACGGGTATCACTGACGGTCAGCACAGCCATATTCAACGGTACAAATAACGCATCCGACTTAACGCTCATGTCATTCTCCGGCAGGCAATAATGAAAGCAATTGCCAGAGGCTAATTCGCTAAAACAGTCACTGTCTAATCACTCTGGCCAACCGGTTTATCGAGCGCCTCTATCGATAGCTTTCTCACCCGCAACGATTAGTAGTTTTAACTAAATTCGCTCGTGATAGAGCTAACCAATCGGTCGGTCAATACGTGTGATTGGACTGACAAGCAGGACAGTGAGATCGTTTGCTGACCCAACTATCGGTGTTTTTAATCAGGATACTTACCTGCTTTACTGACATCACATTCATCCCTCGACAGGTGCCATTGTGGACATCAAGCAACTCAAATTCCTGATCGCCCTGGAACAGACTCGACACTTCGGGCAGGCCGCTGCGCGCTGCCACATTACTCAGCCGACGCTGTCCATGCGCTTGCGCAATCTTGAGGATGAACTGGGCCTGGAACTGGTCACTCGGGGCCAGCGCTTTGAAGGTTTCACCCAGGCCGGTGAGCGTGTGCTTGCATGGGCGCGAACACTGCTCGCCGCGCATGACGGGCTGTTCGCCGAAGCCGCCGCGTGTCGCGGTCAGTTAGTCGGCAATTTGCGCCTGGGCCTGGTGCCTCTCAGCGGCTTTAATCCGATCAGCTATGTTCAGGAGCTTTCCCGTACATTCCCGGAACTCAAGTTCAGTCTGTCATCGATGAGCTCGGACCAGATCATCGAAGGGATCGGTAACAACCAACTGGATCTGGGCATCTGTTATCTCGATCACGTGAATCCCAACTATCTGGATTTTTTCGAAATCGGAGAAACCCGCGTCGGCTTGCTGTACGACACGCGCCACTTCAATTTCGAAGGAACGGAAATGAGCTGGGAAGACGCTGCCGATCTGCCATTGGGGATGATCAGCAATGGCATGCATTATCGAAAATCCATTGATCTGAGTTTTCGCAGCCGTGGGCTGGCCCCACAGCCAATACTCGAAACCGATTCGACGTATCAGTTGTTCCAGGCGATTCACGACGGCTTTTGCTGCTCGATCATGCCGCTGGGCAGTGGCCTGGAAAACCCGATTGAGAACCTGGCCTTTATCAACCTTCCCGATGCAAGTGTTCTCGCGCCCCTGGGTCTGGTGATGCGCAAAACCGAACCTCGCTCGGCCATCGCCGAGAAATGTTTTGCTGAAGCCCTGAAGCTGTTTGCTGCAAAGATCTGATTCGAGGGGTTGGTACGCAGGTCAGCTTGTCAGCGCCCACTGCATTGACCGTGCAGTGGGCGGTCAAGCACCAGCACTTCATTCGCCAACGCGATGCCTTGCCCGCTTTCAACCACCGACAATGCGTGGTCGTTGGATTGCCCATGCCTACGAACAGGCGAGCCGCTGGTTCGAACGCTACCCTTCGCCGCTATTAAAATAAGCAAATCCTTCCAACTATAGGACCAGCCTATAAAAACTATAAGTCATCGATCTTGGACGCTATAGCTGTGCGCGTTCATTCTTTCAGCCAACCACAACGGCAAGGTACTTCACCATGAAAGAGTTGATCGATGGCTTCCTCAAGTTTCAGCGTGAAGCGTTTCCACAGCGCTCCAGCCTGTTCAAGCACCTGGCCTCTACCCAGTCGCCTAAAACACTGTTCATTGCCTGCTCCGACAGTCGTGTCGTGCCGGAGTTGCTGACTCAGCAAGAACCCGGCGAACTGTTCGTGATTCGCAATGCCGGCAACATCGTGCCGTCCTACGGGCCCGAGCCTGGCGGTGTCTCCGCCGCGGTCGAGTACGCCGTTGCCGTACTGGGCGTCACCGATGTAGTGATCTGCGGGCACTCCGATTGCGGTGCGATGACCGCCATTGCCCAGTGCAAATGCCTGGACCACTTGCCCGCCGTCGCCAATTGGTTGCGCTATTCCGAAGGCGCCAAGGTGATCAATGCCGGCCGTCCTCACAGCAGTGACGAAGCGCGCCTGACATCACTGGTCAAAGAGAACGTCATTGCTCAACTGGCCAATCTGCAGACTCATCCCAGTGTTCGCCTGGCCCAGGAGCAAGGCGCGTTGAATCTGCACGGCTGGGTCTACGACATCGAAAGTGGCGGCATCGACGCGCTCGACGGTGTCTCCCGGCAATTTGTATCGATTGCCGATTTTCCTGACACCTGCGCCATGCCTGCCCGGGCTGCCGCCAACGTCGCTTGAACCACACACCCCATCAATCCGCAGGAGAAGCACCATGCAACAGTCCCATGCTTATCAAGACCCAACGCTGGCCCTGACCGGCAAAATCCTCGAAGCCAAGGCCCGCAAGGACCTGTCCTGGGAAAACCTGACCGAAGGCACCGGCCTGAGCCTGCTCTACGTCACGGCGGCCCTGCTCGGCCAACACCCACTGCCGGAAGCGGCTGCCAAAGTGGTGGTCCAGCACCTGGGCCTGGACAACGACGCCGTCGCCCAATTGCAGACCATCCCGCTTCGCGGCTCGCTTGCCAGCGGCGTGCCGACCGACCCGACCATCTATCGCTTCTACGAGATGATCCAGGTCTACGGTACCGCCCTGAAGTCGATTGTTCACGAGCAGTTCGGTGACGGCATTATCAGCGCCATCAACTTCAAGATGGACATCAAGAAGGTCGAAGATCCCGAAGGTGGCTCCCGTGCGGTGATCACCCTGGACGGAAAATTCCTGCCTTACAAACCGTTTTAAGCTGACGAACGTGGGCCGGCATTAATCTGCCGGCCCACTCGAAATGCATTTCTGGCACCTCCAGACATCCACGTTATAGTTGAAAGGACCCAAACCACGTGGAGGGGCTATGCGCCAGATTGTCAGCAAGGAACCCTGGTGGGCTGAACCGCCGAAGCCTGGGCAAGATGAGTCCGAACTGGAGTGGGGTTGGCTGGTCACCTACAACGAGGGCGAGCCGCGTTTCGAGTTCGTGAAAGAGCGGCCAACGGAGAACGAAATCCGTAATCGCAAGAGTTGCCGTATCACCCTTCCGGAATAACCGGCGCGCCATCCGGGGCGGGCCTGCATCCTTTTCAGACCCGCCTGACACCCGGATGACACGACATTCCTCAGACGTTTACGATCATCTCGAAACCGCCGAAGATCAACCGTTGCCCATCGAAAGGCATTGAGTTGTCCAGGGATTGAAGCCTGGGATCTTCCATGAATTTCTGCATGCCGGTGTCGCGCGTTTGGCGGTCCGGCCAGATGATCCACGAAAACACCACGGTCTCGTCTTCCTTGAGTTTTACCGCCATCGGGAACGAGGTCAGTTTGCCTTGAGGCACATCGTCGCCCCAGCATTCGGTCACGCTCAGTGCGCCGTTTTCCTTGAAAATACCTGCCATGAACTCGGCGTGCTGCTTGAATTTATCGCGGTTGGCGGTGGGTACGGCGGCAACAAAGCCATCGACATAGGACATGATCACTCTCCTCTTTGAAATGCGTCATCGATTTACCGGTTAGTCGATCTGCAAGCGTGCAAATCGACCGGCCTGTCAGGCGAACCGACCAACGGACATTTCCGCGCTGGCTAGAGCAGGAGTTGCTTCTGACGCTCTGCCAGGTCCACGGCGAAATGACAGCCGTGGGGTTCGCGGGTGGTGAGTTCCACTCGCCAGTTCTGGTTGGTGCAGATCCGCTGAACCAGCGACAGCCCCAATCCCAGCCCTTCGCCCCGGTGTTCGTCGCCCCTGACAAAGGGCTGGAACATCGCATGGCGTTTTTCTTCCGGAATGCCGATACCGCTGTCTTCCACGCTGAAGCCATGATCTCGCAGGGTCAGGCGAATGAAGCCATGATCAGTATAGTGCCAGGCGTTGCGCAGCAAGTTGCCCATCACCGATTGCAGGAACGTCAGGTTGTAGTAGCTGTTTGAGGTCTGCTCGTCGAGGTAGATGAACTCCAGGCCTTTTTCCCGGATCAGCCTGCCCCAAATCTCCGCCAACGCATCGGCGACCTCTTTCAAGGAGGCGTTGCCACCGTTAGCGGAGTCGTTGTCCCGGTCACGCGCCAGCATCAGGAACGTGTCGACCAGCTGTCGCATTTCATCGCTGGCCCTGGCAATACGGCTGACTTGGGCCATCGAGCGCTGATCCAAGGCACGATTGCTCAACAACAGCTCACATGAACTGGCGAGCACCATTAACGGCGTTCGCAATTCGTGGCTGACATCGCTGGTGAAGAGTTTTTCCCGGCCCAGCGCCTCGCGCAGTCGGCCCAGGGTTTGATCAAAGGACATCGCCAGCTCGCCGACCTCGTCGACGGCATACTCCGGCGCCAGCGGTGGCGCGAGTTCCAGTAGCTGATCGCGGTGACGCACCTGACGCGCCAAACGGACCACCGGGGCCATGACGCGTCGCGCCAGCAGCCAGCCCAACAGAATCGCCAGCAGGATGCTCAACACGAACCCGACAATCACCACCGCGTACAGCACGCGTTCGCGTTGTTCATGGCTTCGCTGATCTTTCAGCAGGACGTATTGGCGACCTTCAACCACCTTCACCATGGCGTAGTAGTCCTCACCGCCAAAGACGATTTCCTGAAACCCCGGCTGCAGCGCCTTGAGCTGTTCGTCCGGGGTCATTTCACCCAGTCCGCCCTCAAAGAAAAACAGCTCGTCTTTTTCCGGTCGATGGGTCCAGTCATCGGTGTTGTCCATCAGCAGCAGGCGTTGCAGTCCACCGCTCAGGCTGGTGGTGGTGAGCTTTCTTTCAACGATATGCACGGTCGCGACAATGCCAACCGCAAAGACCCCTGCGACAAACGCAGTCATCAGTGCGAAAACAATCACAATCCTCTTTGTCAGGCTTTGTTTGGAATCCATGTCTTTCCAGTGTTTGAATGCCGACGTCACACCTTGATGTCCTGCGCGACGAGTTTTTGGCTGCGACGCCGACGCTCAAACCAAAGGTAGACGACCGGGGTGGTGTACAACGTCAGGATCTGCGAGACCGCCAGGCCGCCGACAATAGCAATGCCCAATGGCTGGCGAAGCTCCGAGCCGGCACCGTGGCCGAACGCCAATGGCACCGCGCCGAGCAGTGCCGCCAGCGAGGTCATCAGGATCGGCCGCAAGCGCAACAGGCACCCTTCGCGCACGGCGTCTCTGGCAGACAAGCCACGCTGCTGGGCCGACAGCGTGAAGTCAACGATCATGATCGCGTTCTTCTTGACGATGCCGATCAGCAAAATAATGCCGATCATCCCAAGGACCGACAGGTCCTGTCCACAGAGCATCAATGCCAGCAGTGCACCGAACCCGGCGGACGGCAGGGTCGAAATGATCGTCAACGGGTGAATCGCGTTCTCGTAGAGCACGCCCAGCACGATGTAGACGGTCAGGATCGCCGCCAGAATCAGCCAGGGTTGTGATTTCAGCGAGTCCTGGAACGCCTGGGCGGTGCCCTGAAAACTGCCGACCACAGAGTCGGGCATCGCCACCGCCAAAGACGCCTGATTGATCGCACTGACCGCATCGCTCAGGGCTTGGCCGGGCGCCAGGTCAAACGACAGGGTGATGGCCGGAAATACCCCTTGGTGGTTGATGATGATCGGCACCTGCTCGGTCTTGATGCTCGCCAACAGATTCAATGGCACCAGGGTTCCGGAGCTGGCCCGCACGTATAAGTGTTCCAGCGTGCTAGTGGACGTCTGCCAGTGCGGGTCCAGCTCGAGAACTACATGGTTCTGGTCGAGTTGGGTGAACATCGTCGCGACCTGACGCTGCCCGAAGGCGTCGTACAGCACGTCGTCGATGGCCTGCACCGTCACGCCCAGACGCGCCGCCGTGGCACGGTCGATCACCAGGGTTGCCTGAGCAATGGCCTGTTGCTGGTCAGAGGTCACGTGTTGCAGTTGCGGCAAGCGCTTGAGTTTTTCCAGCAGCACCCCGCTCCAGTGATCCAGCTCTGCGCTGTCCGGGTCCTGAAGGGTGTACTGGTACTGGGTTTTACTGGCGCGGCCACCGATCTGGATGTCCTGGTTAGCCTGCAAGTAGACCTTGACCCCGGACAGCTGATCGAGCGCTGGTTGCAAACGACTGATCACCTTTTGGGCACTGTCGGTGCGCTCGCCGAACGGCTTGAGGTTGATCATCACCTTGCCCTGGCTGACCGTCGGGTTCGGGCCGATCCAGAAATACACCTTGGCCACCGCCGGGTCATGACCGACGACTTCAGCGACACGGTTGACCTGTTCACGCATGGCCATCGGCGAAATATCGGCAGCGGCTTCGGCAACGCCCTGGATCAGGCCGTTGTCCTGCTGCGGGAAGAAGCCCTTGGGAATGCTCACGTACAACACTGCGGTCGCCAATAGCGTGGCCAATGCCACGCCGAGGGTCAGACGCTGATGGTCGAGCACCCAGTCGAGGCTGCGGCGATAGCCATTGTGCAAGCCAGTGAACGCCCGCTCGCAAGCCTGGGCGAAACGCCCCTCCTCGCTCTCGACATGCGGTTTGAGCAGCCAGGCACACAGCATCGGGGTGATCGTCAGCGAGACGATGCAGGACATGATGATCGCCACGCTGACCGTGACCGCGAACTCGCGCATCAAGCGCCCGACGATCCCTGACATCAACAGGATCGGCAAGAACACCGCGATCAACGACACCGTCATCGAGACAATGGTGAACGCCACTTCGCGCAAACCATCGACCGCCGATTGCAGGCGCGACTTGCCCATCTCCAAATGGCGCACGATGTTTTCCATCACCACGATGGCATCGTCCACCACGAAGCCGACGGCAATGGCCAGGCCCATGATCGACAGATTGTCGAGGCTGTAGCCGAGCAAATACATCACGCCGAAGGTCGACACCAGCGACAGCGGAATGGTCAGGCTGGGGATCAGCGTGGCGGTGGCCTTGCGCAGGAACACGAAGATCACCACGACCACCAGGGCAATCGACAACAGCAAGGTGAATTGCATGTCGTTGACCGAGGCTTCGATGGTCTGGGTACGATCGCCGACCACCTGAACCTGCACGTCGCGAGGCAACGACGCGGTCAGTTCGGGCAACTTCGCCTTGATCGTGGCGATGGTCGACAGCAGGTTGAAACCCGGTTGTTTGTGAATGTCGACGATCACTGTCGGCTCGCCGCCCAACTGCGCGGCTTGCTGGGTATCTTCGGCACCGGCGATTACCCGACCAAGGTCACCGAGCTTGATCGGCATGCCGTTTTTATAGGCAATCACTTGATCCCGATAATGCTGTGGGTCGAGCATCTGGTCGGTCGCGCCGAGCGTGACGGAACGGGTCTGCCCGTCAAGGGTGCCCTTGGGCTGATCGACGGTACTGACGCCGATCACGCTGCGCACGTCTTCCAGGCTCAGGCCGCGTGCGGCCAGCGCATCCGGGTCGATCTGAATCCGCACCGCCGGTTTTTGCTCACCGTGGAAATCCACCAGGCCGACGCCGGGCATCTGCGACAAACGCTGGGCAATGTAGTTGTCCGCGTAACGATCGAGTTCCGGCAGTGTGCGCGTCGGTGAGGTCACGGCCAGTGACAACACCGTCCCTTCCGCCGGGTTGACCTTGTTGAAGGTCGGCGTACTGGTCATGGTCTTCGGCAGGTTCGGGGTCGCGGTGTTGATCGCGGTCTGCACATCCTGCGCAGCGCCGTCGATGTTCCGTGACAGGTCGAACTGCAACACCACCTGAGTCTTGCCGGCCGCGCTCGAGGAGGTCATCGAGGTGACTTGCGGAACCGCGGCAAAGGCTCTTTCCAGTGGCGTCGCAACCGATGAAGCCATGGTCTCGGCGCTGGCCCCGGAGAGTTTGGCGGTGACCTGAATGGTCGGAAAATCCACCGTAGGCAAAGGCGCCACTGGCAACTGGAAGTACGCGAAAGCGCCCAGCAACATCACCCCAAGCGCCAACAGGCTCAGGCCCACGCGTCGTTGAATCAGTCTGGCGAGCCCTTTCATCGTGCGTTCTCCACCGGCGTGGCAGCCGCCAGCGCAGCGGCTTCGTCAGCCTTGATCGGTGCGACTTTGACGCCCGGTGCTATGCGTGACTGGCCTTGCACGACGACCGTTTCGCCAGCGGCCAACCCTTGACGAATCCACTGCTTGCCATCGACCACGGCGGCCGCATCGACCTGACGTGGTTGCACCCGTTGATCGACGCCGACTACATAGACGAAGTTGCCCTGACGGCCAAACTGCACGGCGTTGGCCGGCACCACCGTGACGTCCTGGTGGGTGCTGACCAGCAAGCGTGCGCTGACCAATTCGCCAGGCCACAACTGGTTGGTGCTGTTGTCGAACTCAGCCTTCAACTGGATCTGACCACTGGCGGCAGCGACCTGGCTGTCAATGAAGCTCAGACGGCCGCGAGCGATTTCCTGATGACCGTCGCGGGTCATGGCGACCACTTGCAAGGCACCCTTGGCGTTTTCTTCAAGAATCTGCGGGAGTTCGTCCTGGGACACGGCGAACGCCACCGAGATCGGGTTCATCTGGGTAATCGTCACCAAGCCCGTGGCTTCCGCACCGTGGGCGATAGCGCCGACGTCCAGCAAGCGCTGGCCGGTACGCCCGGTCAGCGGCGCCTTGACCTGCGTGAATTCCAGTTGCAGGCGCGCGTTATCCAATGCTGCCTGATCGGCCTGCACCGTGGCCTGTTGCGCGGCCAGTTCGGCGCGATAGGTGTCGACATCCTGGGTCGGCCCGGCCTTGGCGGCCGCCAGTTTGCTGGCCCGGTCCAGGCTCACCCGCAGGTTCGACAGTTGCGCCTGATCCTTGGCCACCAGCGCTTGCGCCTGAGCCACCTGAGCCTGGTAAACCCGTGGATCGATCACCGCCAGCAGGCTGCCGGCGTTCACGGTCTGGCCTTCCTTGAACAGGACTTTCTGCAACTCGCCATCCACCCGGACCCGCACATTGACGCTATTGAGCGGCTGGACATTGCCAATCGCACTGAGCCAGATCGGCAGGTCCTGCTGGCTGACGTGCGTCAGTTGCACCGGCACGGCGGCTGCCTCGGTTTTGGCCGGTGCCGCGTGAGCCCGCTTGACCCACTGAAATCCACCTGCACCTGCGCCCAACAGGAGAATCAGTAGCGCCCAGGAGAGTGCTCGATGGCGAGGGTTCGCAACGCGTTGCTTAGCATTCATGGGTGTGACGCCTGAGAAGGAGAAAGGGAAGCGATGGCGTCGGGGGTGAAATCACCGCCCAGCGCCCGGAACAAACCGACGGCGGCCTGCAGGTGTTGCAGGCGCACCTGCAGCAGCGTGTCTTCGGCCTGATACTGGGTGCGCTCGACAATCAGCAGGGTCTGAAAGTCGGTGGAACCGAGTCGATAACGCACCTGCGCTAACCTCGCGGCCTCGCGGGCGGAGTCCACTGCGGCCTGATTCAAGGCAAAGCTTTTATCCAGTTCGCGGGTGGCGCTCAGTTGGGTTTCGACGTCTTGCAGCGCCTCGATCACTGACTCGCGGTAGCTGGCGGTCAGTTCCTGCACGTGGGCCTGATCAACGTGCAATTGACCCGTGAGCTGGCCGCCGGTGAACACCGGTTGGGCCAAGGTGCCGACGACGCTCCAGATGTTGCCGCCGGCAATGGTGTCGATACCGCCAATCAGGTCCAGCGACAGATTCGGCAAGAACGCCGCACGGGCGACCCCGACATCGAAGTTGGCCGAAACCAGTCGCGCTTCGGCTGCTTGCACATCGGGCCGCTGACGCAGCAGGCCGATGGGCAGTCCAGCGGACGGACGTGGCATCTGCAAACCGTCAAGACCGGAGCTTTTCAGGTGGAAACCTTGCGGCGTCTCGCCCACCAGTACCGCCAATTGGTAGAGCGCCAGATCGCGTTGCTGACGCAAAGGAGGCATCGCCGCCTGGAAGGTTTGCAGGGCGTTGCGTTGCTGCGCCACTTCAAGATTGGACACGGCGCCCTGGCTGGCCTGGACTTCGACCAGATCGAGTACCTGCTTGGCGTCATCGGCAATCGACTGGGCCAGGCGCAGCCGTTCTTCCAGCGACAAGACCTGGAAGTAGCTGTCGGCGATGCTTGCCCCCAGGCTCATGCGCAGGGTTTGTGCGTCAAACACGCTGGCATTGGCCAACGCGTCGGCTGAGTCGGCGGCAGCCCGCTGTTTGCCCCAGAAGTCCAGCTCGTATGACGCTTGGGCGAACACGCTGCTTTTCTTGGTGGTGCCGTAATTGTTCTGGCGTTGGACATTGCCGCCCAGTGCCAGGGTCGGATATTGCCCGGCGCCGACGACCTGAGCCGAAGCGCGTGCCTCTTCGATGCGGCTGACCGCGGCTTTAAGGGTGTAATTGGCCGAGAGGCCGCGGGTGATCAGGTCATTCAATTCAGCGCTGTGGAATTCGCTCCACCACTGCCCTCCCCGTGCCGCGGTCGTTTGCCCGGCGCCATTCCAGTTTGTCGCCAGCGGCAACTCCGGTTGATGGTAGGCGGGCACCATCGAGCAGCCACCGAGCATCAATACGCCCAGCAGCACCGATATTGATAAAAAGTTACGCCTCGGTGAGGTTGCAACTGACATTGGCACGCGATCTCCGGCTGAAACGTTTGTGGAGCCTGTCCACGAATCAGCCGAAGATAGCCAACAGCGCCTTGCAGAGCGTTCGCCTGCAGGTAAACTTTTATTTAATCGGGCTCGCGACGGCCCTGAAAGCTGTAACCCGCGCCCGGAATGGTCTTGATCAGCGAGTACTCGAAACCTTCGTCGAGTTTGCGCCGCAGACGATGGATATGTTTGTCGATGACATTGTCGTTGGGGTCGAAGGTGTAATCCCAGGCGCTGTCGAGCAGCATGTCGCGGGTGACCACCTGACCGCTGTGGCGCATGAGTTTTTCCAGCAGCAACGCCTCACGCTGTTGCAAGACAATGCTACGGCCTTGGCGCACCGCCGTACGGGTCGCGCAGTCGAGTTCGAGTTCGCCGACTTGCAGCTTGCGCCCTGCTGCGCTCGGTTGATCG
The DNA here is from genome assembly GCF_058782685.1 of Pseudomonas sp. FW306-02-D09B. NCBI lineage: Bacteria > Pseudomonadati > Pseudomonadota > Gammaproteobacteria > Pseudomonadales > Pseudomonadaceae > Pseudomonas > Pseudomonas sp. FW306-02-D09B. The sequence continues at coordinate 413,539 of NZ_JBYSXY010000001.1, read as the reverse complement.
GCGCCGCGAAGCAAGGCGTCGAGGCGCGCCAGCACCTCGGCGAATGCGTAGGGTTTTGCCAGGTAATCGTCGCAACCGGCTTGCAGGCCTTCGACCTTTTGCGCAGTGGTCGACTGAGCGCTGAGCATCAACACCGGAATACGCGAACCGCGACTGCGTATCGCCCTTACCAGCGCAATGCCGTCGAGCCCCGGCAGGCGCCGGTCGACAATCAACGCGTCATGAATCCCTTCCAGGGCCATGGCCAGGCCATCATTGCCGTCTTCGGCGACATCCACCACGTGCCCGCTTTCCGTCAGCCCACGCAACAGGTAGGTAGCGGTCTGGGCATCGTCTTCAACGACTAGAATGCGCAAGGAGCTTTCTCTCTTAACAGGAACCTAAACTTTTATTTATCCGGCGGCGACGTTGGCGCTTGCCTGGATTTGACACACTATGCCATCTCTCCACTCGTTCAAGTGACCGGTTCAACTCCCATGACCCATGTTCTGGTCGTCGAAGACGACAGCTCCACCGCCAGCGAAATTGAAGCAGCCCTGCAGGACCACGGGTTTACCGTCACATGCGTGAACAATGGCCGCGACGGTTTGCTCAAGGCCCTCAGCGAGTCCTTTGATCTGATCGTGCTCGACCGGATGCTGCCGGGCGGCATCGATGGGCTGGGCGTATTGACCGCCTTGCGAGCGGCGAGCGTGAGCACGCCGGTGTTGATCCTCAGTGCCCTGAGCGCGCTGGATGAGCGTGTTCGAGGTTTGCGCGCCGGTGGCGATGACTACCTGACCAAGCCTTTCGAATTCATCGAGCTGACCGCACGGCTGGACGCCTTGAGCCGTCGCCGTGCCGAACCCGCCACCCGCGAACCGGACAATCAGCTGCGCGTCGGCAACCTGCACGTCGACCTGTTACGCCGCAGTGTGCGCCGTGGCGATCGAACCATCGACCTGGTTCCGCGTGAATACGCGTTGCTGGAACACCTGATGCGCAACGCCGAACAAGTGGTCACGCGCACCATGTTGTTTGAAGCCGTGTGGAATTACAGCTACGACGAGCGCACCAATGTCATTGAGGTGCATATCGGCCGCCTGCGTCGCAAGATCGACGCTGAAGGTGAACCGCAGATGATCCACACCATTCGGGGGGCCGGCTATGTTCTCCGTTCACCTGAGTGAGATTCCGCGCACCATCAGTTTTCGCACAGGCCTGATGTTCCTCGGGTTGTTCGGCTGCTCGTTTCTGGCGCTATTTGGCTACATCTATTGGCAAACCGCGTTTTACCTGAAGACCGAGGCCGACACTGCGCTCTATCGTCAGGTAGAGAATCGCAGTCAGCAAACCCCGCAACTGCGGGAAGAGGAAATCCGCAAACACGCCATTTCGGACACGGAAGGTCGCCTGCCCCACAGTTTGTTCGATGAAAACGGCCAGTACATTGTCGGCGCCATTCATCAACTGCCAGCGTTCAAAAAATATGATCGCCCCGCCGAGTTCGACTGGCAAAAAACCAATGATCGCTCCCGTCCGGTGCGGTTTATCGTTCATAAACTGGAAGACGGCAAAACCTTGCTGGTCGCCCAGGACATGCATGATATCGGCGAGTTCGACGAACTTTTGGTTCATGCGCTGGTTTCCGGTGGGGTCCTGCTGCTGCTGGTCGGCCTGTTAGGGGCGATCGGCCTCGGCTACTCGGCGCGGCGCCGTCTCGACAAGTTGAGCGACTCGATCAAAGGCATCATCGAGGGCGACTTGAGCAGCCGCTTGCCTACCCTGGGCAACAACGATGACATCGACCGCCTCGCCAACGTCGTCAACAGCATGCTCGATGAACTGGAACGCTTGATGAGCGAAGTCAAGGGCGTCTGCGACGACATCGCCCACGACCTGCGCACGCCCCTGACTCGGCTGATTGCCGGCCTTGAGCGCGCGCAACGGCGGGGTCTGCGCGAGGACGAATACGCCGCCAGCATTGATTCGGCCCTGACCGAGGCCAAGGGCCTGCTGCTGACGTTCCGTGCCTTGCTGCGCATTTCCGAAATTGAGGACAGCGCACGACGCAGCCACTTTGCGCCGGTCGATCTGAACCTGATTGGCGCCGATGCCACCGAACTCTACGAACCGCTGGCCGAGGAGCGCGGCATCAGCCTGGCGTTCCATGCCGGCGCGCAGCCAACGCTGATCGCTGGCGATGCGCAACTGCTGTTCGATGCCTGCTGCAACCTGCTGGATAACGCGATCAAGTTCTCACCCGACCATAGCAGCGTCAGTCTCAGCGTCATCAGCGACGCAACGGGCGTCGGTATTCGGGTAGTCGATAACGGTCCGGGAATTGCGGAAGACGAGCGCGAGGCGGTATTTCGCCGGCTCTACCGTTCAGAACTGAGCCGTCACACACCCGGCAACGGGTTGGGCTTGAGCATGGTGTCGGCCGTGGCGCGGTTGCACGACATGAAGCTTGCAGTCTACGACGCGGCCCCGGGTTGCCGAATCGATCTGCTGGGAAAACAGACTCACGAAACAGCTTGAAACAATCGGTCTCGGGCGGCTCTTGCCGCCTTCCCGACGACCTCGCGCGAGGTCTTGGCGCAGGCGTCTTTGGTCGATGGCAATGCAATTAAAATCAAACAATTAGCTGTCGTTAAGGATGGGTTAAGCGTTCCAGCGAAATTTTCACATTCGTTTCACTTATCCCCCACTTGCCCGCCTCTACATTGATCATCACAAATCGACCTTCAATGCTCGCGTTTTCCGTGAACTGTCTATCCTGACTGCTTGAACGGAATCGACATTCTTCGTCTCAATACGACTTACAGGTGAAAGGCGTGGTTAATACTGTATTACCCAAGGACTCGCCTAAACGAGCGGTCAAAAAACGGTTTCTGAAGGTCACGCTAGTGGCGTCGGCAGTGATAGTGGCCGCTCTGGTCACGGGGTTCACCTTGTGGCCCCGGTCTCCAGCGATGCTGGCGGAAAGTGATCACATGGCAACGGCTGGCGTATTCCAACACTGGCAGGCAGGCGATGTGGTGGTGCTGGTTCGACATGCCGAACGCTGCGATCAGTCGAAAAACCCGTGCCTGGGCCCGGCCGATGGCATTACCCAGGTAGGCAGCGCGGCATCGACGGACGTCGGCAAGGGGTTCAACGCCCTGGGCATGGACCATGCGGATGTGTTCAGCAGCCCGGCGACCCGCACGATGCAAACCGCGCAGTATATGTTTGGCAAAGAGGCGTCGAATCAGGAATGGCTGGCCCAATGTGGCAAGACCATGCGTGACGATGTGGTCGCACACAAAACGGCACATCGCAACCTGGTCCTGGTCACGCACAGCGGCTGTATCAGCGACTTCGAGAAACAAACCGGCTTCAAGCATGCTCCCACCAGTCAGTACACCAGTTCCCTGTTCGTTTCGGTGACGGCTGACGGGCAGCTGAAAGTGCTCGGCATTGTGAGTTCCGGGGACTGGCCAGCCGTGCTTGATAAGCGATTCGCCAGCAAATAATACGGTTTGCCAGGACACGCCAGCGCTGTTAACGAACTCAAAAAATAAAGCCATTACGGCAGTTCGCCAGCGCTCGCGTACATTCGAAACAAATTGAATAACTTTATTTTTTTCAGCGAGTTACTGAAAATCCGGGGATTTCACGCTTGAATGCCTGTTTGGGGGAAATCCTCAATGGAAGACTCGACGCTCCACTTGTAGCATGCGGTGCCCGCTCACAACGGCTCACCCACCTACACCCGTCCAGTCCGCTGCCAGGAGGCCCAGGAATGTCATGCGTCGACTTTATCCTTTTGCCGAGTAATGCGACCGGCTCGCCACAGCGATGCCTGCGTCCCTGCACGCGTCTTTGTTGAAGAAGAGCGGCGCAGCATCGAACGTCGTAACCAAAACACCAAAAACCGAGCAACGTCTTCCGGTATCAAGGCCGTCCCATGAAGCGAAAAATAATACTCGTCACGTATCACTTTACTGATTGCTCACGCAGCAATCCGAACCGCCGAATGAAGTCGCAGGGAGCACGAGTCAAATGATCAAGCGCTGGGCTCTACCCTGCCTGTTATTGGCCTTCGGTCTGTTCTACCTGTTGCCGATGGTCGGCCACGGGCTATGGATTCCTGACGAACCCCGTTACGCGCAGATCAGCCAGGAGATGTTGCTGAGCGGTGACTGGGTGTCCCCGCACTTCATGGGCTTTCGCTACTTCGAGAAACCCATTGCCGGTTACTGGATGATAGCCATCGGTCAGGCGATCTTCGGCGAGAACCTGTTTGGCGTGCGCATTGCCTCGGCAGTCACCACTGGGCTGAGTGTGTGGCTGGCGTATCTGATCGCCCGTCGCCTGTGGAACGATCCGCGCAAAAGTTTCGCTGCCGCCCTGCTCTACATGAGCTTCGGCCTGATCGCCGGCCAGGCGGGCTACTCCAACCTCGATCCGCAGTTCACCTTCTGGGTCAACCTGAGCCTGGTTGCCCTGTGGTTTGCCCTGGATAACAAAACCCCACGCAGTAAACTCGGGGCCTGGGCGCTGCTCGGCTTCGCCTGTGGCATGGGTTTCCTGACCAAGGGCTTCCTTGCCTGGCTGTTGCCGGTGTTGATCGCACTGCCTTACATGATCTGGCAGAAGCGCTTTGGCGAACTGCTGCGCTATGGCCTCGTTGCGATGGTCGTCGCCATCATCGTCAGCCTGCCATGGGTACTGGCGATCAATAGTCACGAACCGGATTTCTGGCGGTTCTTCTTCTGGCACGAGCACATTCGCCGGTTCGCCGCCGACGATGCCCAGCACACCCGGCCGTGGTGGTTCTTCCTGCCAATCATGGTGGTTTCGAGCCTTCCGTGGGCAGCCCTGTTGCCCTCGACACTGGTTCAGGCCTGGAAAAACAAGACTCAGAACACCACCGGCTTCCTGTTGCTGTGGATGCTCCTGCCGCTGGTATTTTTCAGCCTGAGCAAAGGCAAGCTGCCGACCTACATTATGCCGTGCCTGCTGCCGCTGGCCTTGCTGATGGCCAGCACCCTGATCGATCTGGTGAGCGAGGCCCGTGGCCGGGCGATTCGTATCAACGGCCTGATCAACGTAACAATCGCGACGATTGCCCTGATTGTCCTGATCTATCTGCAGATCACCCGGCCGATCTTCGAAAACACCGAAATGTTCGCTATGTCGCTAGGCTTCATCGTGTTGGCCGGCTGGATCATCGCCAACGCCTTGCAAGCACTCCGGCCGCTGGTCTATTGGGCCGCTCCGGCGCTGGGTATCTGGCTACTGATCGCCTTGCTGCCAGCAGCCATGCCCGGCGTCATCGTCAACAGCAAAATGCCTGACCAGTTCATCGCCGAACATGTTCAGGAATTGAGCGAAACCACTTCGCTGCTGAGTAACGATCTGGGCGCGGCCTCGGCATTGTCCTGGCGCCTGAAACGCCCGCAAGTCGACCTGTACAACACCGTCGGTGAGCTGCAGTACGGCGCCGCCTATCCTGAGGCAGAACACCGCAAAGTCGACATGAACAATGTCCAGCAGTGGATGACCGAAGCCCGTAAAAAGGGCTCGGTGGGTGTGGTCATGCGGGTGAAAAATGCCCTGGAAGAGCAGGAAGTCTTGCTGCTGCCAATCGACGGCAAGCACTACAAACGGGGCGAACTGGAGATCCTGATTTTCCCGAAACTGCCCTGACGATTCCTGATGCGCCGGTTTACCGGGTGACGATCTACAGATCGTCACCCGGCAAGTAGATGATCTGCATTTTCTGACCCCGGCGCGCAGGTCGCGGCGTTCAAAGGCACGGAGCAATCCTGCAGCTGGCGGTCGAGACCTAAGGGAAACACCACATGAAGTCGCGGGAAACGGAAACACGCGCGCTGCTGATCCTGCTTGGGGTTTCAGCGCTACTCCTGTTATTGGGACTGGGCACACGGGAACTTTGGGGCCCGGAAACCCGTTGGGCGAATATCACGCTGCAGATGCTGCAAAGCGGTAACTACTTCGACCCGTACCTCATGGGCGGCTCCTATTACGACAAACCACTGCCCTCCTACTGGTTGATTACCGCCACCACCTGGTTTACAGGCGGACTGGGCCACTGGTCCTTGCGTCTGTCTTCGGTGATTGCCGCCTGGCTGAGTGTCTGGCTGGTCTACTTGATCGGCGAGCAACTGTTTCGCAAAGGCACCGGCCTGATCGCTGGCTGGATGCTCGCAACCACCTTCTATTTCGTCTTTTGGGCCCGAGTCGCGACGGCTGACATTCTGACCGTCTGCGGTGTGCTGGCAGCAATCTGGTGGTATTGGCGCGGCCCGGACGACACGCGACTCGGGCGCTACTGCGTGTTCTTCCTGCTGCTGTCCGTAACCTCGCTGTTCAAAGGCCTGATCGGCTTTATCCTGCCCGGCCTGGTGCTGTTGCCGCATCTGCTGCAGGAGGGCCGCTGGAAACGTCACCTCAACCTGCGCCTGTGCGTCGCCCTGCTGGTTGCCGGCCTGGTCTACGCAGTGCCGTTCGTGTTGTCGAATATCTACGGCGCACCCACCTCCGCCCAGAGCGGTCTGGGGCTGGTCTTCCGGGAAAACGTGGTGCGGTTTTTCCAGCCGTTCGACCACATCGGGCCCATTTACACCTACCTGATCTACTTGCCGGTTTATACCCTGCCATGGGCACCGTACTGGGTGCTTGGGCTGTGGGTCGCGGCCCGTAACTGGCGCACACTCGAACCCAATGCCCGCTGGTTGATCTGGGGTTTGGGCTTGTTGTTCCTGTTCTTCACCGCCAGTGGTAGCCGACGCAGTTACTACGTTTTGCCGCTGGTACCATTTGCCCAACTGTTGGCGGCCTGGTGGGTCACCCGGCACATGGAAGAACGGCGCGCTGCCGGCAAAGCCGAAGGACGCGGCCTGAAAATCGGCTTTGGCGTCACCACGGCCCTGCTATTGCTGATCCTCGGGATTATCGTGCCCTGGAGCAACACCGGTGGCGGCGTCGTGCAGTTCGGCAAGGACGTCAAGGCCCAGGCCAGCCTGATTGCGCCATGGAATCAATGGCGGATGGTGATGGTCGATGTCGACAACAAAGTCCCGATGTACCTGCAAAACGACGGAGCGCCTTTCTACTACGTTCCCGATAACAAGGACTTCCCTCGCGAAGGCACCACCGCACAGTTCATGGCATGGCTGGAAAAAACCAGCGGCCAGCAGTGGAACCCGCAGCGCACCATCATTGTCGCGCACTACAAACGTGGCGATACGCTGCCGCTGAACTACCTGAGCGTCGACCACCAGGCTGTCGTCACGCAGCCAGACAACGGTGAACGGCTGCTGCATCCGCGCTCGGATGCCAGCGTCGCCTTCATCCCCAACGCCCCCGCCCAATGAAAAATGATCGAGAGGCCCATAGGGTCTCTCGATCCTTCCCTGCACGGCTCACGTGAAATCAGTGAGCCCGTCGACGATAGTGTTTGAATTCAAACCACTCTGTCCTTCAAACTCCCTCCTTAGCGCCTCAATCTAAATACAAACGACATTGATTAACGACTTGCTTGACGTTTTTTTCACATATCCCGCACTACATTGCCGCCACCAAAATCTATGCGAATGATTCGCATTGTTCTGGGCGAGCTGCAGGGATTGCGGGAATCGAACAACAGGCTTGCCCATCTGATTCTTTATAAAACTGCAGGAGCTGCTAACAAAATGAATCATCGTCGCCCTTCCTTTCTGAAAATCGCGCTGCTCGCCACCGCCCTTATGGGTGCTGGCCATGTCTTTGCTGCGCCAAGCAGCGACGGCATCGTGGTCTACAACGCGCAGCATGAGACCCTGACCAAGGCCTGGGTCGAAGGTTTTACCCATGAAACAGGGATCAAGGTCACGCTGCGCAACGGCGATGACAGCGAGATGGGCAATCAGCTGGTGCAAGAAGGTGCGGCCTCCCCGGCAGACGTATTCCTGACCGAGAACTCCCCAGCCATGGTGCTGGTGGATAACGCCGGGCTGTTTACCCCTGTTGCGCCGTCGACCCTGGAGCAAATCGGTTCGGCCTATCGCCCGGCCCATGGCAAATGGGTGGGCATCGCCGCTCGCTCGACCGTGTTTGTCTACAACAAAGCCAAGCTGGCCGAAGCCGATCTGCCAAAGTCTCTGATGGACCTGGCTTCCCCAAGCTGGAAAGGTCGTTGGGCCGGTTCGCCTGCCGGCGCCGATTTCCAGGCCATCGTCGCTGCCGTACTGGAGCTCAAGGGCGAAGCCGCCACCCTGGAATGGTTGAAAGGCATGAAAGCCAACGCGACCGCCTACCGTGGCAACAGCGCTGTGCTCAAGGCAGTGAACGCCGGTCAGATTGAAGGCGGCGTGATCTACCACTACTACAGCTTCGTCGATCAGAGCAAAACCGGCGAAAACAGCAAGAACACTTCGCTACACTATTTCAAGCACAAAGATCCGGGCGCGTTTGTCAGCCTCTCCGGTGGCGCTGTCCTGGCGTCCAGTAAACACCAAGAAGAAGCTCAGGCGTTCCTGAAGTGGATCACCGGCAAAGAAGGCCAGGCCATTCTGAAAAACGGTAACTCGTTTGAATACGCCGTAGGCCAGAAAGCCGAGTCGAACCCGAAACTGGTGCCGCTGGCGCAACTTGACGCGCCTGTGGTCGATGCCTCCAGACTCAACAGCAAAAAAGTTGTCGAGCTGATGACTCAGGCGGGGTTGTTGTAATCCGATGTCCAAGCCAGTCGCGCTGCCAGAAGCTAGTAAAGTCGTCGATCTGACGACTCTGGCCAACCCTCGTCAACACCCTCGCCGCGTCTCCGGGAGGCGCAGCGGCTCGTGGGTGGTGGCCATATCCATTCTGGTGTCGTTGCTGGCCCTGCTGCCGTTGGCGTTTGTCATCGGCATTTCCATCAAGACCGGCTGGGCGACGATTGCCGAGCTGGTCTTCAGGCCCCGAGTGGCCGAACTTTTGATCAACACCGTGTTGCTGGTGGTGATCACGATTCCCCTGTGTATCGCGCTTGGCGTGGCACTCGCCTGGTTGACCGAACGCACCGATTTGCCGGGCCGCCGCCTCTGGTCGGTGCTGGCAACGGCACCGATTGCGGTGCCGGCCTTTGTCCACAGTTATGCCTGGGTCAGCCTGGTGCCACCGATTCACGGGTTGTTTGCCGGGGTGCTGGTTTCGGTTATCGCCTACTTCCCGTTCCTCTATCTGCCAGTCGCCGCCACCTTGCGGCGCCTTGATCCGGCCATCGAGGATGTGTCCGAATCGCTGGGCCTGAAGCCCTGGGCGGTGTTTTTCCGGGTCGTGCTGCCGCAACTGCGCCTGGCCATCTGTGGCGGCGCCTTGCTGGTCGGCCTGCACTTGCTGGCCGAATACGGCCTGTACGCGATGATTCGCTTCGACACCTTCACCACGGCGATCTTCGACCAGTTCCAGTCGAGCTTCAACGGCCCGGCGGCGAACATGCTGGCCGGGGTGCTGGCGCTGTGCTGCCTGCTGATGCTGACCGCCGAGTCCGCGTCCCGAGGTCACGCCCGTTACGCACGAGTCGGTTCCGGCAGTGCGCGCCTGCAACGCACTCAGCGGCTGACACGCAACACCAAAGCCGCAGCATTGTTGCTGCCAATCGTCACCAGCGTGCTGGCCCTCGGTGTGCCTCTGATTACCCTGGCCCAATGGTTGATTGCCGGTGGCGCGGACGTCTGGCGCATGGCGGAAATACTTCCGGCATTGAAGCAGACCCTCGTTCTGGCCAGTGTCGGCGCGCTCATCACCACCTGCGCAGCCGTTCCGGTGGCCTGGTTGTCGATACGCTCGCCGGGGCGCCTGCATCGCATCCTGGAAAGCTGCAACTACATCACCAGTTCATTGCCGGGAATCGTCGTGGCGCTGGCCCTGGTGACCGTCACCATCAGCTTTGCCCGGCCGATTTACCAGACCACCATCACGGTACTGCTGGCGTACCTGCTGATGTTCTTGCCACGCGCGCTGGTCAGTTTGCGCGCCGGTATTGCCCAGGCACCGGTAGAACTGGAAAATATCGCCCGCAGCCTGGGCCGCTCGCCGAGCCAGGCGCTATGGCTGATTACCATGCGCCTGGCCGCACCAGGGGCCGCCGCCGGCGCAGCGCTGGTGTTTCTGGCGATCACCAATGAACTGACCGCAACCCTGCTGCTCTCGCCAAGTGGCACCCGCACCCTGGCCACCGGTTTTTGGGCCATGACCAGCGAAATTGACTACGCCGCAGCGGCCCCTTATGCGCTGATCATGATTTTGCTGTCGCTTCCGTTGACCGCACTTCTCTATCATCAATCCAAACGCACGGCAGGCCGATGAACGCTCTCGAACTGAACTCCATCTACAAAACCTTCGGCGCCCTGCCTGCCTTGGACAACGTCAGCCTGTCGGTGCCAGCGGGCAGTCGCACGGCCATCGTCGGCCCTTCCGGCTCGGGCAAGACCACCCTGCTGCGGATGATTGCCGGGTTCGAGTTTCCCGATTCCGGCAGCATCACGCTCAACGGCGAGACACTGGTCGATGGTTCGACCGAAGTCCCCGCGCATCAGCGCATGATTGGTTATGTGCCACAGGACGGTGCGCTGTTTCCACACATGACGGTTGCCGGCAACATTGCCTTTGGACTGTCGGGTGATGCCGCGTTGAAGCAAGCACGCGTCGCCGAGCTGATGGACATGGTGTCGCTGGATGCACGCATGAGCCAGCGCTGGCCACACGAGCTTTCCGGTGGTCAACAACAACGGGTAGCCCTGGCCCGCGCCTTGGCGCAACGACCTCGGCTGATGCTGCTGGACGAACCCTTCTCGGCACTGGACACCGGCCTGCGGGCGTCCATGCGCAAAATGGTTGCCAAACTTCTGTCAGACACCGGCGTGACCACCATCCTGGTGACTCACGATCAGTCTGAAGCGTTGTCATTTGCCGATCAGCTGGCCGTGATGCGTCAGGGCCGTCTGGTACAAACCGGGCAACCGATGGATCTGTACCTGCATCCTCGCGATGAAGAAACCGCGCTGTTCCTCGGGGACGCCGTGGTCATGCCGGCGCGGGTCGAAAATGGTTACGCGATCTGCGACCTGGGACGGGTTCATGTCAGCAGTACCTCGCCAAACGGTGCAGCGCAGATCATGTTGCGGCCCGAGCAGTTGCAGATTTCCAGTCAGCCCGCCGATCTGGAACAGGTGGATGGCTGCATCGGGGTGGTGACCGATCGCGACTTTGGCGGCAATACCTGCACCTTGACGGTGGAACTGAAGCAACCCTCACTTGCTACGGATGGACAGTCAGCAAGCCGCTCGTTACTGGTTCGCAGTTCCGGGGTGCACGCACCGGCTGCTGGCAGCCTGGTACACATTTCAACTCTCGGCAGCGCGCACGTGTTGACTGAGCCTGCTCGCCGCCAGGCGGTCGCGACGCCATAGCTTGCAGCTTGCAGCTTGACGCGAACTCAGGGTGAAGTAGTCTTGGCAAGCTATTTACTATCTTTTTAGCGATGTGCGGGCCAATTGCCGACTTTCCTTGCAGCGCCTGAAAAATGGCAACAGCTGTCAGAAAGGACTGTAAGTGTTGAAAAACCCTGAACATTTGCTGTAAAGGTTACAGTTAAACATTCTCGACACCGGTTTTTCATGTCCCTTTCACATTTTCGAGATTACCCTCTGCGCATCCGGAGCGATGCCTTTGGGCCACTCAAACTGCGGAGCGACAAAATAAAAGTCAATTAGTGCACTTTTTCCAGAAGATTGGTTAACTGATTGATATACTTTTTGTTTTTTCGTCTACGCTGTCACCGACTTCGCCTCGAGGCACCGCTTCGAGCTGATTCGCAAGTTGTGCTCCGACTTGCCGCCTTAAAGGGCTGTTGACATATCCAAACCCGAGGTCCACATGAATCAGGCTTTTCTCCCCTTCTCTCGCCCAAGCATCGGTGATGAAGAAATTGCCGCTGTTGAGCAGGTGTTGCGCTCTGGCTGGATCACCACCGGGCCGAAGAACCAGGAGCTGGAGGAGCAATTCGCACAGTACACAGGCTGCCAGCACGCCGTCGCACTGTCTTCTGCAACCGGCGGCATGCACATCACGCTACTGGCGCTGGGTATCGGCCCTGGCGATGAAGTGATCACGCCTTCGCAGACCTGGGTCTCGACCGCCAACATGATCTGCCTGTTGGGCGCTACCCCGGTATTTGTCGACGTCGACCGTGACACCCTGATGACCGATGTCCAGGCCATCGAAGCCGCCATTACCCCGCGCACCAAAGCCATCATCCCGGTGCACTACGCCGGCGCCGCGTTCGATCTCGACCCGCTCTATGCGCTGGCAGACAAACACGGCATCGCCGTCATCGAAGACGCCGCCCATGCTGCCGGTACCCGTTACCGTGGCCGCGCCATTGGCGCCCAGGGCACCGCGATCTTCTCGTTCCACGCGATCAAGAACATGACCTGCGCCGAAGGCGCAATGTTCGTCAGCGACAATCAGGCGCTGGCCGATCGAGTGCGCATGCTCAAGTTCCATGGCCTCGGCGTAGACGCCTACGATCGCCTGACCCACGGCCGTAAACCTCAGGCCATGGTCATCGAGCCTGGCTTCAAGTACAACCTGGCCGACATCAACGCAGCCATTGCACTGGTGCAGCTACAGCGCCTCGACGAGATCAACGCCAAACGCACCGCATTGGCGCAGACCTACCTGCAACGCCTCGAAGGCCTGCCGGTACAACCGCTGAGTGTACCGACCTACCCGCAACAACACGCCTGGCACCTGTTTATACTGCGCATTGACGCCGAGCGTTGCGGGATGGATCGCGAGGCGTTCATGAAGGCCCTGCAAGAACAGAATATCGGTACGGGTATTCACTTTGTGGCCACCCACCTGCACACTTACTACCGTCAGCGATTCCCGGGCATTCATCTGCCCAATACCGAATGGAACTCGGCACGACTGTGCTCGATCCCGCTGTTCCCCGACATGACTACCGACGATGTCGAACGCGTCGTTGGCGCCATTGAAAACATTCTGGACTGAAGCCTTTGAAGCCATATCCAATTAACTGCGTGTCGATCGTTATCCCGGTCTACAACGAAGAAGAAAGCTTGCCTGAATTGCTGCGCCGGACCGAAGCGGCCTGTCAGCTACTCAAACACGAGTACGAAATCGTCCTGGTCGATGACGGCAGCCGTGACAATTCGGCGCAAATTCTCGAAGAAGCCGCCGAGCGCGAAGGCAGCCAGGTCGTTGCGGTCATTCTCAATCGCAACTACGGCCAGCACGCGGCAATCATGGCCGGTTTCGAGCATTGCAAAGGCGATGTGGTCATTACCCTCGACGCCGACCTGCAGAACCCGCCGGAAGAAATCCCCCGTCTGGTGGAACAGGCCGAGCTGGGCTACGACGTGGTTGCCACCGTGCGCAACAATCGCCAGGACTCGGCCCTGCGCCGCTGGCCGTCGAAACTGATCAACCTGGCCGTGCAACGCTCCACCGGTGTCGCCATGAGCGATTACGGCTGCATGCTGCGCGCCTACCGCCGCACCATCGTCGACGCCATGCTGGCCTGCCGTGAACGCAGCACCTTCATCCCGATCCTGGCCAACAGCTTCGCCCGCCACACCACCGAGATTCTGGTGCAGCACGCCGAGCGCGAGCATGGCGAGTCGAAGTACAGCCCGATGCGCCTGATCAGTCTGATGTTCGATCTGCTGACCTGCATGACCACTACCCCGCTGCGACTGCTGAGCATCATCGGTTTCAGTCTGGCGGCGCTGGGCATGTTGTTTGCCTTCCTGCTGATTTTCCTGCGCCTGATCTTCGGCGCCAGCTGGGCAGGAGGTGGCACCTTCGTACTGTTCGCCGTGCTCTTTGTGTTCACTGGCGGCCAATTCATCGGCATGGGCCTTCTGGGTGAATACCTGGGCCGCATGTACAGCGATGTCCGCGCCCGTCCGCGGTTCTTTATCGAAAAAATCCTACGTAACAAACCCGCTAGTCCTGCTCCCGTTGCCACTGTCGACGGTCTGCCTTCCACCACTACTGATCAGGTTTCGCCATGAGTTCAAAAGCTGTTGTTTTCGCCTATCACGACATTGGCTGTGCAGGTATCGAAGCACTGCTCAACGCAGGTTTCGAGATTGCTGCCGTGTTCACCCACGCCGACGATCCGAAGGAAAACACCTTCTACGGCTCGGTCGCTCAACTGTGCGCCCGCAAAGGCATTCCTGTGCATGCACCGGAAGACGTCAACCACCCACTGTGGATCGAGCGCATTGCCAAGCTGAACCCGGACTACCTGTTCTCGTTCTACTACCGCAACCTGTTGGGCGAGCAACTGCTGGCTACCGCCCGCAAAGGCGCGTTCAACCTACACGGCTCGTTGCTGCCAACCTACCGCGGTCGCGCTCCAGCGAACTGGGTACTGGTCAACGGTGAAACCGAAACCGGCGTAACCCTGCACCGCATGGTCAAGCGTGCCGACGCTGGCGCAATCATTGCCCAGCAACGCGTCGCGATCGAGCGTGCCGACACCGCACTGACCCTGCACGGCAAGCTGCGCGAAGCTGCTTCGAACCTGCTGCGTGACACCCTGCCATTGCTGGCTCAGGGCAAAATCACCGAAACCGCCCAGGACGAATCCAAAGCCTCTGTTTACGGTCGTCGTACCGCGGCAGACGGCAAGCTGGTCTGGAAGAAGCCGGCTGAAGAGCTGTTCAACCTGGTTCGCGCCGTGACCCAACCTTACCCGGGTGCTTTCTGCGCCGTGGGCGAGCACAAACTGATTGTCTGGAGCGCTGAAGTCGTCAAGGGCAACGAAGGTCTGGCACCAGGCCGTGTGATCAGCGTTGATCCGCTGCGTATCGCTTGCGGCGAAGACTCGCTGGTTGTCACTTCCGGTCAGCGTAACGAAAACGGTCTGTACCTGAGCGGCCCGCAACTGGCCAATGAGCTGGGTCTGGTCGACGGTTCCGTACTGCGTGGCGCTGAATCGGGCCGTGCCCCGCGTCGTACCCGCGTACTGATCCTCGGCGTCAACGGCTTCATCGGCAACCACCTGTCCGAGCGCCTGCTGCGTGACGACAAGTACGACGTCTATGGTCTGGACATCGGTTCCGACGCTATCGAGCGTCTGCGCAGCCATCCAAACTTCCACTTCGTCGAAGGCGATATCAGCATTCACTCCGAGTGGATCGAATATCACATCAAGAAGTGCGACGTGGTTCTGCCGCTGGTGGCCATCGCCACTCCAATCGAATACACCCGCAACCCACTGCGCGTATTCGAACTGGACTTCGAAGAGAACCTGAAACTGGTTCGCTACTGCGTGAAGTACAACAAGCGCGTGATCTTCCCGTCGACTTCCGAAGTCTACGGCATGTGCCAGGACAAGAACTTCGACGAAGACACCTCGAACCTGATCGTTGGTCCGATCAACAAGCAACGCTGGATCTACTCGGTCTCCAAGCAACTGCTGGACCGCGTAATCTGGGCCTACGGCGCCAAAGGCCTGAACTTCACCCTGTTCCGTCCGTTCAACTGGATGGGCCCACGTCTGGACCGTCTGGACTCGGCACGTATCGGTAGCTCCCGCGCCATCACCCAGCTGATCCTGAACCTGGTGGAAGGCACCCCGATCCGTCTGTTCGACGGCGGCGAGCAGAAGCGCTGCTTCACTGACATCGCCGACGGCATCGAAGCCCTGGCGCGTATCGTTGATAACGAAAACGATTCGTGCAACGGCCAGGTCATCAACATCGGTAACCCGGACAACGAAGCCAGCATCCGTCAGTTGGGCGAAGAGCTGCTGCGTCAGTTCGAAGCTCACCCACTGCGCGCCAACTTCCCTCCGTTCGCCGGTTTCCGCGACGTAGAGAGCAAGGCCTTCTACGGCGCTGGCTACCAGGACGTGGAACACCGCAAGCCAAGCATCGAAAACGCCAAGCGCCTGCTGAACTGGGAGCCAACCGTTGAGATGAGCGAAACCATCGGTAACACGCTGGACTTCTTCCTGCGCGAAGCCATGCTCGAAATCGCGGACAAGCGCTGATGCAGGCAGGTCTTCGGATCGATGTCGACACCTACCGAGGTACCCGTGAGGGGGTACCCCGGTTGTTGGAGATGCTCGATGAAGCACAAGTCAAGGCGACGTTTTTTTTCAGCGTTGGTCCGGACAACATGGGGCGCCATTTATGGCGCCTCATCCGTCCGCAGTTCCTCTGGAAAATGCTCCGCTCCAATGCCGCAGGTCTGTACGGCTGGGACATCTTGCTGGCCGGCACCGCCTGGCCAGGCAAGCCCATCGGCCGTGACCTGGGGCACCTGATGCGCCAGACCCTCGCGGCTGGCCATGAAGTGGGTTTGCACGCCTGGGATCACCACGGCTGGCAAGCCAACGCAGGGCGCTGGAGCGATGCCGAGCTGATCGAGCAGATTCGCCGGGGCGTCGACACCCTCAGCGATATTATCGGGCAGCGCGTGGACTGTTCGGCGGCCGCCGGTTGGCGTGCCGATGAGCGGGTCATCGAGGCCAAGCAGCATTTTGGCTTCCGTTACAACAGCGACTGTCGCGGACAAAGCCTGTTCCAGCCTCGGCTGGCAGACGGCAGCCTCGGCACGCCACAAATTCCGGTCGACTTGCCAACCTTCGATGAAGTGGTGGGTCCCGTCGTAGCAGCCAATGAGTTCAACTCATACATTCTTGACCGATTCAGCCCCTCGAAGCTGAACGTATATACGATACATGCGGAGGTAGAAGGGATTCTGATGGCAAACGATTTCCGTCAACTGCTGGTTGATGCGCGTCAGCGTGACATCCAGTTCCAGCCGCTGGGTAACCTCTTGCCCGCCCAACCGACAACCCTGCCTCAGGGGCGCGTAATACGTGGCGCCCTCGAAGGCCGAGAAGGATGGTTGGGAGTGCAAGGCGCATGACCAAACGCTGGGCTTTGCCGTTACTGCTTATCGCTTTCGGTCTGGTCTATCTGTTGCCGCTGGGCACGCATGGTCTGTGGATTCCGGATGAAACCCGTTACGCCCAGGTCAGTCAGGAAATGCTCCTGAGTGGCAACTGGGTGTCGCCGCATTTCATGGGCCTGCGTTATTTCGAGAAACCGATTGCCGGTTACTGGATGATCGCCATCGGCCAGGCCGTGTTCGGCGAGAACCTGTTCGGGGTGCGCATTGCGTCGGCACTCGCGACTGGTTTGAGCATCGTGCTGACCTACCTGATCGCACGCAGGCTCTGGAACGATCCGCGTAAAAGCATCGCCAGCGCATTGCTCTACATGAGCTTTGCCGTAGTCGCGGGTCAAGGCGGCTATTCCAACCTCGACCCGCAATTCACGTTCTGGGTCGACCTGAGCCTGGTAGCCTTGTGGTTCGCACTGGACAGCAGCAGCCGCAATGCGCGGCTGGTGAGTTGGGCAACCCTGGGGCTGGCCTGCGGCATGGGCTTCCTGACCAAGGGTTTCCTCGCCTGGTTGCTGCCGGTATTGATCGCCCTGCCCTACATGATCTGGCAAAAACGCTGGCGTGAACTGTTGGCGTACGGCCCGATGGCTATCGTGGTCGCGATTGTCGTCAGCCTGCCGTGGGTCCTGGCCGTGCATGCGCAGGAACCCGACTACTGGCGTTTCTTCTTCTGGCATGAACACATTCGCCGCTTTGCCGGTGACGACGCGCAGCACGCAGCGCCGTGGTGGTTCTACCTGCCGATGCTGGTAGCGTTCAGCCTGCCGTGGGCGGCATTCCTGCCGTCGGCGCTCAAGCAAGCGTGGCAAACCAGACGTCAGGCCAGCACCGGCTTCCTGCTGCTGTGGCTGGTCCTGCCGTTGGCGTTTTTCAGCCTGAGCAAAGGCAAGTTGCCAACCTACATCCTGCCGTGCCTGTTGCCCCTGGCGCTGTTGATGGGGAACACACTGATTGACCGACTGAACCTGGGGCAAAGCCGGCTGTTCAAGGTCAACGGCCTGCTGAACCTGGTCATCGGCCTGACCACCTTGCTGGCGATGGTTTACCTGCAACTGAAAAAACCCGTGTATGTCGATGAAATGCACAGCCTGGTGCTGGTGTTCATCGTGCTCATGGGCTGGATCCTGTCCAACCTGTTGCTGGTGGTTCGACCGTTGAGCGCATGGGCTGCGCCGGCAATCGGCAGCTGGCTGCTGATCGCCATCCTGCCGGCCGCACTGCCGCACTCGGTGGTCTACAACAAGATGCCCGACCAGTTTGTCCTCCAGCACATTGACGAACTCAGCCAGACCAAAAGCCTGCTGAGCAATGACCTGGGAGCTGCCTCCGCGGTGGCCTGGCGTCTGCAACGCCCTGAAGTGGCGTTGTACAACACCATCGGCGAAGTGAAATATGGCCTCGACTACCCGGATGCCGCGGCACGTCGGGTCGATACCGACCACGTGCAACAGTGGATGAGCGAAGCCCGCAAGACCGGCCCGGTGGGTGTCGTCATGCGCGTCAAGGGTGACGATGAAGTCCACGAACTCGACCTGCTGCCCAAGGATGGCAAGCGTTACGAGCAAGGCAACATGGTCATTCTGATCATTCCACAGAGCGCGCCATGACCCTGATTTTGCTGTTGTCCGCCTGTCTGCTGACCTGCATGGGCCAGATCGCCCAGAAATACGCCGTGGAAAGCTGGCGCGGCAAGGACTCCGGATGGAGCGAAAAACTGCTCTCGCCGTGGTTGTGGCTGGCGCTGGCATGCCTGGGCTTTGGCCTGCTGGTATGGCTGCTGGTGTTGCAGCGCCTGGAAGTCGGTATCGCCTACCCGATGCTCAGCCTCAACTTTGTGCTGATCACCCTGGCCGCCCACTTCGTCTTCCACGAAACCATTGATCGCCGTCACTGGATCGGTGTTGCGCTGATCATCGCCGGCGTCGTTCTGCTCGGGAGGCACGCATGAGCCTTCGTCGTGGCATCAGCTTTGCCATGGGCAGCGTCGCGCTGGTCAGTGCCGCCCAGTTGGGCATGCGCTGGAGCATGAGCCATTTGCCACTGCCCGATCAGTGGCAGCAGGCCCTGAGCAACGGCAGCATCGACCTGCTCGCGATCGGCGTGGTACTGGCGTCGATCTGCGCTTACGCCCTGTCCATGCTGTGCTGGCTCGCCGCTCTGCGCGATCTACCGCTGGGCCGGGCCTACTCGCTGTTGAGTATCAGCTATGCACTGGTGTATCTATTGGCCGCCAGCCTGCCGCTGTTCAACGAAAATTTCAGTCTTTCCAAAACACTCGGGGTGGCCTTGGTCATCCTCGGTGTCATCACTATCAACTCTCGAACTGCTCGCGCCACAGAAGTCAGGAATGCCTCATGAAAATCAGTGTAATTGGTAGCGGTTATGTCGGTCTGGTGCAGGCGACTGTCCTGGCTGAAGTCGGTCATGATGTCGTCTGCATGGACGTCGATCAGAACAAGATCAAAATGCTGCAGAAAGGCCACGTCACTATCTTTGAACCAGGGCTGGAGAGCATGGTCAAGGAGAACCTGGAGAGCGGGCGCCTGCACTTCACCAGCGACGAGAAAATGGCCATCGAGCACGGTCAGGTCCTGTTCATCGCTGTCGGCACACCGTCTGACGAGGACGGCTCGGCCGACCTGAAATATGTCTTGTCCGTGGGTGATGCAGTTGCACGCCATCGCGTCGAGCCGCTGATCCTCGTGGAAAAGTCCACTGTTCCTGTCGGCACCGGCGACACCCTGCGCGCACACATTGAAGGCGTGCTGAAAAAAGCCGGGCGCACCCTGGAATTCGATATCGTCTCCAACCCGGAATTCCTCAAGGAAGGCTCGGCCGTCAGCGACTGCCGCCGCCCTGACCGCATCGTCATCGGTTGCGAGCGCGAAGAAGTCCGTGAAGTGATGCGCGACCTCTACGCCCCCTTCAACCGCAACCATGACCGCATCATGTTCATGGATCTGCGCAGCGCCGAGCTGACCAAGTACGCAGCCAACTGCATGCTCGCGACCAAAATCAGCTTTATCAACCAGATCGCCGAACTGGCCGAACACCTGGGTGCGGATATCGAAGCCGTACGCATGGGCATCGGTGCAGACCAGCGCATCGGCTACCACTTCATCTACCCTGGCTGCGGCTATGGCGGTTCGTGTTTCCCGAAAGATATGCGCGCATTGATCCACAGCGCCCAGGAAGCCAATTGCTCCAGCGACCTGCTGGAAGCGGTCGAGGCCATCAACCAGCGGCAGAAACACAAGCTGTTCGAACGCATCAATGCGTTCTACAAAGGCGAGCTGAAAGGCAAGACCTTCGCGCTCTGGGGCCTGGCATTCAAACCCAACACCGACGACATGCGCGATGCGCCAAGCCGCGTGCTGATGGAATCGTTGTGGGCTGCCGGCGCACACGTACGTGCATTCGACCCTGAAGCCATGCAGGAAACCCAACGCCTGTACCCGGATCAACCGAACCTGTCGCTGATGGGCACGCCGGAATCCGCACTGGTTGGCGCAGACGCGTTGATCGTGTGCACCGAATGGCAACAGTTCAAGGCGCCGGACTTCAAGTTGATCGAAGAGCGTCTCAAAGCTCCGGTGATCTTCGACGGTCGCAACCTGTACGACGCCGAACGCCTGGCACGTAAAGGCTTCAAGTACTTCCCGATGGGTCGTGGCGAGTCGCGCAACCTGCCAATCCCTCAGCAACAGTGGCCAGCTTCGTCCGTCTAAGCCCAGGAGGCCGCGTGCACGCATATCCATCGACAGGGATCCGTCAACAATCGTTAGGTCTGGGGCTACTGGCGCTGCTGCTGTTCTGCGCCGGGGTCTACCAGCAATCGGCGATCGGATTCGACACGCGGTTTGTACTGTTTGCCCAGGAAATGCTGCGCCATGGGCCGGGATTCTTCCCGACCACCTATGGCCAGCCTTACGCTGATTACTGGGCCACCTCGACGTTTTTTACCTGGCTGCTTTCGCTGCCCTTTGGCCAGGTAAACGCGTTGACGGCCTGGTTACCCAGCGCCATTGCCTCAGCGACGATCGTCACGCTGATGTACCGGTTGGTAGCGCCCTACTCCAGAACCTGGGCGCTGATCAGCATTGCCTTGATGATGCTGAGCAATACCTTCATCACCGAAACCCGCGCCGTGTCCCTCGACCAGATGGTCGCGGCCGTGACCTTCGCCGTGTTCTATCTGGGCTATGCCGCTGACCACTTTCAGGCACCGCGACGACTGCCGCTGATACTCGCGTTGCTGGTGCTCGGTTTTGCCATTCGCGGGCCTATCGGCCTGGTGGTGCCTACCGGCGTCTTGTGCAGTTATTACCTGCTCAATGGCCAGTGGCGGCGGATGATCACGATCGGCTTGCTGGCAGCTTTGCTGCTGGCAGCCGGTATTGGTTTGTTGCTGTGGCTGGCCAACGCCAGTGGCGGTCCGACCTTCGTGCAAGACGTGATCCGCATGCAGTTCATGGGGCGCATGGATGGCCGCGAAGGCGCGAGCGGTCCGCTGTTTTACTTCAGCAGCTCGCTGGGCAACTATGCGCTGGCGTATCCCTTGGCGGTAGTGGTGCTGGCCGCGGTGTTGCTGTTCGGCCGCAAGGATCGCGGACCGGCGTTGCGCCTGCTGACCTTGTGCACCGCTGCCGGGCTGGTCGTGATGATTGGCCTGTCGATTCCGATGGCAAAAAAAGCCCGCTACATGCTGCCGATGCTGCCGATGGCGGCGATCATTGCGGCGTATCCGTTCCAGGCGCAGGGCCGGGTGTTCCAGTGGTTGCGCGGCCTGATGCAGGGCCTGTGGCTGCTGATTCCTGGTCTGCTGATCGTCGGGCTGCTGGTCGCCAAGCGACGCTTCCCGGAACATCTCACCTCGGTGACGGCGGTGATGACGATTCTCGGTGTGTTGCAGGTGATCGCACTGGGGCTGTTGTTCAAGCCACGCGTGCGTACAGTGGGCCTGGCGTTCACCGCAGTGCTGGCATTGTGGTCGACCTACATTCTGGTGTTCGAGCCCGCAGAGCGCAGGCTCTTCGACACCCGTACGTTCAGTCGTGCAGCCTTTGAGCTGATCCAGAAAGACCCGGCGCCTGTGGTCTTGCACGCCATGGGCAAAGACGCCAAGGCGATCAAGTTCATGGTCAACGTCGAGCATGATCTGTTCCCGGTCTTCACTCATTCAGTGCAAGAACTGGAAAACCTGAAAGGTCCTGCCTGGCTGGTGATGGAAAAGAGTGACTACGAGGCCCTGAAAGGCTCTCGGTTGGCAACATTGCAACCGGTGCTGAACGGGAACTTCGACAAGGACGATTACGTCCTGCTGCATCTGGTACCCGTGCAGCCCTGAACGGGTTGCACATCGTCAGGGCGCTTGCTTAAGCTTGCGCCCATGACTCCTTCCCTCCGCCGTGCCCAATTCGACGATGCCAGCGCACTGCCCGCCGTAGAGCGTTCAGCTGCCACCCTCTTCCGTATTGACCCTGAGCTTGCCTGGCTTGCCGACGCCCCCGTGACCAGTGTCGAACAGCACCAGCATGACATCGGTTGCGCGCAGGTCTGGGTTGCCGAGGCGACCAATCAATCTATCGTGGGTTTCCTCAGCGCCCATACCGTCGATACCGAACTGCATATCCAGGAGGTCTCCGTCAGCAGCAGTTTTCAGGGCCAGGGTCTGGGACGCAGGTTGTTGCAGACCGCCCTTGAGCACGCACGCCGTAGCGGGTTGACCGCACTGACGCTGACGACCTTTCGCACACTGCCGTGGAACGAGCCGTTTTATCAACGGTTCGGCTTTGAATCCCTTGCATCTTCCGATCTCGATCACCGCTTGCAGGCAGTGCTTGAAGCAGAAACTACCCATGGATTGCCGGGCGCCCGACGGTGTGCGATGCGCTATTGCATCAAACCGTAAAGGGTACGCTTGGGTCGCGGGTCTTCTGAGAGTTCATCAATTCGGGATCGCAGCAATTACTACTGCGAGCAACGACTCAATCGGCAACTCTCCGCTTACCCTAACGGAGGGTAAGGTCAACTGCTTGAGCCACTGTTCATGCCGTGGTCGGCTGCGGCCAGCTTGAGCACCGCTCTCATATCCTTCGGCCCACGCGAGGAACGCCAGGTGATTCGCATGCATGTCCCCTCCAGGAAGAATACGTTGACCATAGCGCTGTGATTCACGCGCCTTTAGACGCTCTACTCGAAGCAGTGTCGGAGTATCAACGAAGACGACCAAATTGGAAGATTGAATCACTTCGTCTCCCCAGCCATCTAATGAGCCGGAGAGAACCCATTGACCATCAGCCAGACTACGGTTGAGTAGGTCAACTCTCTCTGCGGGAGGTCGTGATCGCTCGAAGGGTGGTTCTGTCGGGTACCAATAGTAGTCATCGACATCAAAGTGAGGCACTTGAAGCTTTGCTGCCAGTGCAGCCCCCAGAGTACTCACTCCGGCCCCAGATGCACCGCTTATGTAAATCCGCTTGTTCACTTCATGGGGCTCCTTTCTAGCGGGACATAATATGCGGTAATCCGATAGCGTGGGATTGCTTAACCTCATCAGGTTGAAAGGCTAAAACAGACGTGCTGTTTTAATTGTCCACCGATCACTTGCAAAAGTAATCGGCGCTCCCGCACGGACGTTATAAACGCCAAACCCTGCGACAACTCCGCCACTCTATCAGCGGCTACCGAGCAGACAGACATTCGCGCTCAATGCCCACAGTGAATGACCTGACATCAAACGGTCGCCTTCAGATCCACCCCCAACGCTTGGGCAAACGCCTTGACCAACGGACTGCGCACCGTGTTGTGCCGCAGGATCAAATTGAACGGTGTATTGAAGCTGATCAGGTCCGGCCGCAGGGCTCTGAACGTGCCTTGTGCAACCAGAGTCGCGGCATAGTGCTGTGGCAGAAAACCCAGGAAGCGCCCGGTTTTGATCAGCATGGCGACCGCTTCGACCTGTGACGCCGAGGCGGAAAAACTGTCGTATCGGGCAAAGGTCAGCTTGTCGCGGTGGATGGCGTAGCGATGGTTGATGAACTCGTGTTGCTTGAGCACATCTTCGCCCATCTGCTCATTCGGAACGCTGAACAACGGGTGCCCCACCGCGCAGTAGGCCTCTGATCTTTCTTCATACAACGTGAAGTAATCGAACTCTTCTCTTTTCTGATAAACCGGCACTATTCCGGCGACCAACCGCCCTTCTACAACACCTCTTTCCACTTCATCCAACTGCGAGGCCTGAAGTTGAAAGCGCACCTTCGGCGACTCTTCATTTATTCGTTTCAATGCAGCAACTAACGGAGAGTTTTCATCGGTAATCGTATTGTCGATCACCCCTACTCCCAAGTCGCCAATCAATTCATTTTGAGCGCAACTAAGCTTGTCTCGAAAGTTGTCGACCGAGGCAAATAAGTCAATCGACGCCTGATAGACCAGGCGCCCTTCTTCGGTCAGATTAAATCCCTCTCGACCCCGAGTACACAGGCGCATGCCAATGCGAATCTCAAGGTCGGAGATCTGTTTGCTGATGGCTGCCAGCCCGACATTCAGCTCGTTTTGAGCCGCACTAAAACCTCCTGCCTCGACCACTGCCTTGAACACTTTGAGCAGTTTGAAGTCCAGCCCGCTCAGGGCCAAAGGCGCTCGATGGGCCGTTTTCAACGGCGGGTTTCCAGAATTGGAAAGTGGGGTTTCCATAATGCTTATTTACCTCTGGCGCCCGATTCAACAGTCTGTGTCCAACAACAAAAACAACGCTGGCTAATAATAATGAACACAGAAAACCAGGCTTGGCAACTCCCAATAATTCCCCCCGATCAGCGCCAACTCGCTGATTCGAAACTATTAAAAGCTGACACTTCGATCAGCTCTCGCCACTTGCAACTGCCCTCTTGAAAACTGCATGAGCCGAACCACGCCCGGACGATCCCGGCGAGTGTTCAAGGCTCTGCGTAACGACATCAGTTCGTGTTACCGACGAGGAAAACAACAATGACTCAAGCAACCGATCGTTTGTGGGGGGCGCGTTTCAAAAGCGGTCCATCCGAAGCCCTGGCAGCCCTGTCCCGCTGCCCTGAGCGGTACTTCCGCCTCACCCCTTACGACCTGGCCGGTTCCAAGGCCCATGCCGGGGAACTGCACCGCGCCGGTTTGCTCGATGCACAGGAAACCCAAACCATGCTCGATGCGCTGGAGCGTATCGGTGAAGACTTCCGTGCTGGCCTTGTCAGCCCGACGCTGGATGACGAAGACGTCCACACCTTCATCGAGCGCCTGCTGACTGAACGCCTTGGGGCGCTGGGTGGCAAGCTGCGCGCCGGACGCTCGCGCAACGATCAGACCGCCAACGATCTGCGGCTGTTTCTGCGTGATCACGCTCGCACCCTGACCACCGAAGTGCTGGCCCTGCAACAGGCGCTGGTCGAGCAGGCCGAGCTGCACATCGACAGCATTTGCCCGGGTTTCACTCACCTGCAACAGGCGCAACCGATCGTGTTTGCCCATCACTTGCTGGCCCACGCCCAGTCGATGCTGCGCGATGTGCAACGTCTGGTGGATTGGGACGTGCGCACTTCCCTGTCGCCATTGGGCGCAGCGGCCATGGCCGGTTCGGCTATCGCCCGTCAGCCGCAGCAATCAGCGAAGGAAATGGGCTACAGCGGTGTCTGCGAAAACTCCATCGACGCCGTGGCCAGCCGTGACCACGTCGCCGAGTTCCTGTTCGTTGCGAGCATGCTCGGCGTCAACATCTCGCGTCTGGCCGAAGAGTTTTGCCTGTGGTCTTCGCGGCAATTTCGCTGGGTTGCGCTGGACGATGCCTACGCCACCGGCAGTTCGATCATGCCGCAGAAGAAAAACCCGGACATCGCTGAACTGGCGCGGGGCAAGGCCGGCCGTTTGATCGGCAACCTGACCGGTCTGCTGTCGACCCTCAAATCCCTGCCGCTGTCTTACAACCGCGATTTGAGCGAAGACAAGAACGGTGTGCTCGACAGCGTCGACACCCTGCTGCTGGTGCTGCCAGCCATGGCCGGGATGGTTGCGACCATGAAGGTCAACGTCGAAGAGATGCGTCGCCAGGCACCGCTGGGCTTCACTCTCGCCACCGAGGTTGCCGACTGGCTGGCGGTACGCGGCGTGCCGTTCAAGGAGGCCCACGAAATCACCGGAGCGCTGGTTCAGGCCTGTGAGAAACACGATATCGAACTGTGGGAAGCCTCACCGGCGCTGCTGGCCGAGATCGATGTGCGCCTGACCCCCGAAGTTCGCGACAGCCTGACCCTGGAAGCCGCCATCGCTGCTCGCAGTGGTTGGGGTGGTACTGCACCGCAACAGGTCCGTGAACAGATCGGCCGCTTGAAAATCGCCCTCGCCGCACAGCAGCAATGGGCCGAAAACTATCAAGGCTTCCGCCTCTGAATAAAGCACAACCCCCTGTAGGAGCAAAGCTTGCTCGCGATGGCGGCGGGTCAGATGGCATCAGTGTTGACTGACACACCGCCATCGCGAGCAAGCTTTGCTCCTACAGGGATTGTGTTGATCTGAAACACCCGTGTTCGGAGAACCGAAATGAACCAGACTCAGGCAGAGCTCCTCGCGGAGCGCAAAAAAGCCGAAAACCAGTTCGACATCACTCAGTACGAGCATGTACCTCGGCGCTATTACGGGCGGATCTTCTTCGCCACGCTGATCGTCGTCGCCATCGTCGGCCTGGTCAGGGCCTTCGCCGAGGGCAAGATCGAGTGGTCGTACATCGGCCAGTTCCTGACCTCCCAGGCGATTCTGTTCGGCTTGCTCAACACCATTATCATGGCCGTGCTGGCGATGGCGCTGGGGATTGTCTTCGGGGTGATCACCGCCGTGATGCGCATGTCGGCGAACCCGATCCTGCGCTATGTCGCGGTGACGTACACCTGGCTGTTTCGTGGTACGCCGCTGATTCTGCAACTGCTGTTGTGGTTCAACCTGGCGTTGATATTTCCCACCATCGGCATTCCGGGGCTGTTCGAACTCGATACCGTCAGCCTGATGACGCCCTTCGTCGCCGCACTGCTGGGCCTGAGCATCAACCAGGGCGCCTACACCGCTGAAGTGGTGCGCGCCGGCCTGCTCTCGGTGGACACCGGTCAGTACGAAGCGGCCAAGTCGATCGGTATGCCGCGCCTGCAAGCGCTGCGCCGGATCATCCTGCCGCAGGCCATGCGCATCATCATTCCACCGGTCGGCAACGAGTTCATCGGCATGGTCAAGATGACCTCCCTGGCCAGCGTGATCCAGTACTCGGAACTGCTCTACAACGCCCAGAACATCTACTACGCCAACGCCCGGGTCATGGAATTACTGATCGTCGCGGGTATCTGGTACCTGGCCGCCGTCACCGTTCTGTCCTTTGGTCAAAGCCGTCTGGAGCGTCGTTTCGCTCGCGGCGCCGGCAAGCGTTCTTGAGGAATCCGACATGAGAAGCATCGTCAAGGCCGTGAGCCTGAACAAATATTACGACCAGTACCACGCGCTCAAGGACATCAATATCGAAGTCGAGCAAGGCGAAGTGCTGTGCATCATCGGCCCGTCCGGCTCCGGTAAGAGCACCCTGCTGCGCTGCGTCAATCAGCTGGAAAAGATCGACAAGGGCGGCCTCTGGGTCGACGGCGAACTGGTGGGCTACCGCGTCGTCGGCAACAAACTGCATGAGCTCAACGAGTCGCAGATCGCCCGGCAGCGGCTGGCCACCGGCATGGTGTTCCAGCGTTTCAACCTGTTTCCGCACATGACTGTGCTGCAAAACATCGTCGAAGGCCCATGTCAGGTGCTCAAGCGCTCGCCCAAGGAAGCGCACGAAGAAGCCCTGGAACTGCTGGCCCGCGTCGGCCTGGCCGACAAGCGCAACAGCTACCCGATCGAACTCTCCGGTGGTCAGCAACAACGGGTAGCCATTGCCCGGGCGCTGGCCATGCGGCCCAAGCTGATGCTGTTCGATGAACCCACTTCGGCACTCGACCCGGAACTGGTCGGTGAGGTGCTGTCGGTGATGCGCGATTTGGCGCAGACCGGCATGACCATGATCGTCGTCACCCATGAACTGGGCTTCGCCCGCGAGGTTTCCAATCGCATGGTGTTCATGGATGGCGGGCAGATCGTGGAGGCAGGAAGCCCCGAAGAAATACTAATAAGTCCACAAAACCCGCGCACCCAAAGCTTCATTTCTGCCGTTCGCACCTAACGACAACTCAAAAAGAGAACGACCATGAAAAACCTCCTTATCCCTGCAGTAGTGGCTGGCCTGATGGCCTCTTCGATGACCTGGGCAGCTGATTTGCCCGCGAGCATCAAGGCCAAGGGCGAAATCGTCGTAGCGATCATGCCCAACTATCCGCCGATGGATTTCAAGGACCCGGCCACCAACACCCTCACCGGCCTGGACTACGACCTGGGCAATGCCTTGGCCGAGCGTCTGGGTGTGAAGATCAAATGGCAGGAAACCGGCTTCGAGCAAATGATCAACGCCCTGACCACCGACCGTGTGGACGTGGTGCTGTCGGGCATGACCGATACCGCCGAGCGCCAGCAGAGCGTGACCTTCGTTGACTACTTCACCAGCGGGCCGCAGTTCTACACCCTGCAAAAAAACAAGGACACCAACGAAATTGCCGACCTGTGCGGCAAGAAAGTCGGGACCAGCCGACGTACCACTTTCCCGGCGGAAATCGCTGAGTGGAGCAAGGCCAACTGCGAAGCGAAGGGTAAACCGGCGATCAACGTGATCGGCACCGAAGGCTCCGCCGACGCCCGTGCGCAGCTGCGCCAGAGCCGCATCGATGCGGCCATGCAGGGCAGCGAAACCCTGTCGTATCTGAAGACCCAGGAAAAAGACACCTACAAGACCGTGGGGGCGCCGATCTCGGTGCAGTTCAGCGGTTTGGGCGTCAGCAAGAAAAAACCTGAGTTGAGCGAGGCGGTGAAAGTCGCGCTGCAAAGCATGATTGATGACGGCAGCTATCAGGCGATCTTGAAGAAGTGGGATCTGGAGTTGGGCGCTATTAAGACCGTGACCATCAACGCCGGGAAATGAGTGAATCCGCGGTTTGCCTGACACGCCGCGGTTTCTGATCTCATTGTGGGAGCGGGCTTGCTCGCGAAAGCGGTGTGTCATCCAACATCAATGTTGACTGACAGGGCCTCTTCGCGAGCAAGCCCGCTCCCACAGGTCTCGCGTTATAGCCATAAATGTACGGAGCGCCACGATGTCCTCCTCGCCCCAACCGACCTGGCCCGACGGCCACACCGCCTGCCTGGCCCTGGCCTTCGATCTCGACGGCCCCACCGGCGATGCAATGCTCAACGGTTCGATCTGGCACAAGCCCGAGTACTTCGGTTTTGGCGGTTACGGGCCGTATCGGGCTTTGCCACGGATACTCGACCTGCTCGATGAGTTCCGCATCCCGACCACCTTCTTCGTCCCGGCCTGGGTCGTGGAAAACTGGCCGAAACAGTGCCAGTCGATCATCGAGCGCGGGCATGAAGTGGCTTACCACGGTTACAAACACGAGTCCTTTTATGCGCTGACGCTGGAGCAGCAAAAGGACGTCATGAATAAATGCCGCGAGGTGTTCTGGCAGCATTTGAACATCCGCGCAGAAGGCTTTCGCACCCCATCCGGCGACTGGCAGGCCGAGACGCCGGCCATGCTGGTGGAAGCCGGCGTCACTTATTCCAGCAGCATGCGCGGCGATGACCGGCCGTACCTGGTGAACGTGCCGGGCTTTGATACCCCGTTGGTGGAAATCCCCGGCCGCTGGGAAATGGACGATTACGCCTCCATCGCCTACACCCGCGCGCCGGACTTTCCCTCGGGGCTGGACCGTACCGCCAGCTATGAGCTGACCCTCGACAATTGGTGCCGCGAATTCGACGGCGCGATGAATGAAGGACTGTGCCTGACCACCCTCTTCCACCCGAAGATCACCGGTAAACCGGGGCGCATTCTGCTGCTGGAGAAACTTTTCGAACACATGCGCCAGCGTGATGACGTGTGGTTCGCCACCTGCCGCGATGTCGCCCACTGGTGGCTCAAGGAGCATCAACATGGCTGATTCGACGACCTGGCCCAAAGGCTACCGGTGCGCCGTAGTGTTGACCGTCGACTACAACGACGTACACGGCATCCTGACCCAGGCCCCGGAAGTCGCCGGCCGCGACAAGACCCTGTCGGTGTGGCGCTACGGTACCCAGCGCGGGGTCGAACGCTTGCTCGCACTGTTCAAGGAGTTGGGGGTTGCCAGCAGTTGGTGCATACCGGGCATCGTTGCCGAAGAAAACCCGGACCATGTCCGTTCGATCCAGGCCGCCGGTCATGAAATTGCCTGCGCCGGTTATCGTCATCAGAACTACGACACCCTGAGCCTCGCAGAGCAGACGGTTGCCCTTGAGCACGGCTGCCGAGCTATCGCGGCCATTACCGGTCAGCGCCCAGCGGGCTTCCGGATTCCCGCCGGCAACTGGGCACCGGGGTTTACCGAAGCGTTGCGCGAGCAAGGCATTCGCTGGTCGTCGTGCTGGCGTGGCGATGACCTGCCGTTCGCCCACCCGACGGCGCCTGAGGTGATCGAACTGCCAATGCACTATGAACTGGAAGACGAACCCTACTTCGCGTTCAACCTGAGCCCGGCAGTCCCACCCGCGCAATCGCGGATTGCTTCCTACAGCCATACCTTGGGCAATCTGCAAATGGACTTTGCCGGGTTTTATCGCTTTGGCCTGTGCTACGTGTTGCGCCTGCACCCGGAGATTATCGCGACCCCGGGACGCATCGGTGTCCTGCGCGAGTTGCTGCTGGGTATCCAGCAACACGATGACGTGTGGATCGCCACGGCTGGCGACGTCGCCCAGTGGTGGGCCGAGCGTGCTGTGCCGATGGACGAGGAGCATCCAGCCGCGGTGTATGAGCGGCATTATCGAGCGTACTTGCCATGAGCGAACCATTGCAGCGTCTGGCGCATTTGTGCGTCGATACCCGTTTCGAAGACTTGCCGCCGGCATTGGTGGCACAAGCCAAGCGACACATTCTTGATACGGTCGGCGCGACCCTGGCCGGGGCCGCCAGTGAAATTGCCGTCACCGTCCGGCAAACCTTTGCCAATGAAACAGGCCCAACCCTGGTCTGGGGCACTGCGCAGTATGTCGGCGCCGCGCAGGCAGCGATGCTCAATGGCATTGCCGCCCATGCGCTGGAACTGGACGATACCGGCGGCTGCGATCACTCCGGCGCGGTGGTGCTGCCGGCAGTGATGGCGGCGGTCAGCCTGAGGTCTACTCCGGTAAACGGCCGCGAGCTGATTACCGCCGTAGTGATCGGCTACGAGATCGGTCGTCGGGTGCTTGAGGCCTGTGGCGGTTACTCGGCGCACAACGGCGCCGGTTGGCATTCGACCGCCACCTGCGGGGTGTTCGGCGCGGCGACGGCCAGTGCGCGAATACTCGGTCTTGATCCGGCACAAACCCTCGCCGCACTAGGCATTGCCGGCAGTTTCAGCGGCGGCCTCTGGGCGTTTATCCATGATGGTTCACAAAGCAAAAAACTCCACAGCGGCCGCGCCGCCGAAGGTGGCTTGCTGGCGGCGCGGTTTGCCGAGCAAGGGATCAGCGGGCCAACCAAGTTGTTCGATGACGTCTGGGGCGGCTTTCTCAAGACCCTCGCGGCGGAACACGCGCAACCCGAGGCGCTGGACGCAGACCTTGGCGTGGTGTGGAAACTCGCCCGCTGCTCGATCAAGCCCTATGCCTCATGCCGTGGCACACATTCGGCCATCGATGCCTTGGGTTTGTTGATGGAGCAATTGCAGATCGACGCCGATCAATTGGAAGACGTTCAGGTGTCACTGTGTGGTTTTCTCAACGAGATGTGCGGCGGGCGCGATATCGGCAGTTTGGCCGCCGCGCAAATGAGCCTGCCATATGCCCTCGCTGCTCGATTGGTCCATGGTCATTGCCGGCTTGAGGCCTATGACGACGAACAACGCAGTACGTCAGAAATTGCGCATTGGATGTCGCGCATTCACCTTGTCGTGGATCCGCAACTGTCAGAGGATGGCGAGCCGGTCGTGAGCATTCGCAGCCGCGATGGTCGCACGGCGAGCCTGTGTGTCGAGGTGCCGTTGGGCGCGCCGGGGAATCCGTTGAGTGATGCAGCGCTGGAGGAGAAATTCCTCAGCCTGGCGACGCAGGTGCTGCCGGTGGAACAGGCGACCGGGTTGCTGGAACGGTTGTGGCAACTGGAAAAACTGCAATCGGTTTGGGAACTGGATCGGTGGCTGGCATGAGCCCTGGTTTGTCAGGACCGGCCTCTTCGCGAGCAAGCCCGCTCCCACATTGGAATGCGTTCCCCTGTGGGAGCGGGCTTGCTCGCGAATGGCGTCGCCGCATTGTTAATTCTGAATAAGGACATTCGTACCACCGTGGCCACTTACTCGCTCGTTATTCGCCGCCTGATGATCTGCTCGCTGACCATCGTCGTCAGCCGCGCCATCACCAGCCCGTTGCTGACACTGTTCCTCAGCAACAAGCTGGGCCTGAACCAACAGGACGTTGGCCTGCTGTTGGGCATCGCGGTGTTCATCGCCACCCTGCTCGCGCTGTATGGCGGTTACATCATCGACCGCCTGGAGAAACGCCGGTTGCTGATTCTGGCGATGCTCTCCAGCGCCGTCGGTTTTGTCCTGCTGACCTTCGCCCACAACCTTTACCTGACCACGCTGACGCTGGTGATTACCGAAACCGCTTCGGCGCTGTTTCTGATCGGCTCCAAAGCGATCCTCAGTGAAAACCTGCCGATGGGCCAGCGGGCCAAGGCGTTTTCGCTGCGCTACACCCTGACCAACATCGGCTACGCCACCGGCCCGATGCTGGGGGTGGTGATTGCCGGGGTGCAGCCATTGGCACCGTTCCTGATTGCCGGTGGCATCGCTTTTTTCAGTACCTTCCTGATGAGAGGGATTCCCGGATCGGCCAAGGAAGCGGCTGTTGGCCAGCCACAGAGCTTTCTGAAAACCCTGGTGACCCTGAAGAACGACCGCACACTGATCATGTTCACCTGCGGCTGCCTGCTCAGCACCGTGGTGCACGGGCGTTTCACCCTGTACCTGTCGCAATACCTGCTGGTGACGCAAAACGAGCATATCGCCCTGCAAACCATGGCCGCGATCCTCGCCTGCAACGCGATCAGCGTGATTCTCCTGCAGTACCAGATCGGCCGTTTCCTTAAACGCGAACAGCTGCGTTACTGGATTGTTATCGGCAGCAGCCTGTTCATCTTCGGGTTGATCGGCTTCAGCTTCGCGCAGAACCTGGTGCAGTGGTGCCTGGCGATGTTTGTCTTCACCCTCGGCGAAATGATCATCTACCCGGCAGAGTTCCTGTTCGTCGATACCCTGGCCCCGGAAGAACTGCGCGGCAGCTACTACGGCGCGCAGAACCTGGCGGCACTGGGCGGTGCGGCGAGCCCGGTGATTTGCGGCTTTTTGCTGACCCACACGGCACCGGCGACGATGTTTTATGCCCTCAGCGCACTGACCGCCATGGGCGGATTGCTGTGTTTCCTGAGTGGTCGGCGCGTCGCCACACTTCAAAATAAATGCACTGAAAGCTCATTAATATGAATTTGTCAGGGGTGAGATAGATCGGCACACTGTGCCGGTTCCTCCCCCAAATGTTGGAACGTTTAAAGGGCTTTCTGGTGATCCAGACAAGCCCTTCTTTTTGTCCGTTCTTTGCCACTGGATCGTTTTCGTTATGCTCGCTCGCTGGATTCCCGCTGCCGTCAACACCCGCCCCTCTGAATGGAGCCGTGCCGCCATCGGCATGTCGCTGGGCACGCTGCTGAGCGTCTGGCTCTGTGGCCAGGTGTTCGGCATGGATGTGGCCTTGCACTTGATCGGGCCGTTGGGCGCTTCGGCGGTGTTGCTGTTCGCCGTGTCTTCCGGCGCACTGGCGCAGCCGTGGTCGATTCTCGGCGGCTATTTGTGTGCAGCGGTGGTGTCGCTGCTGGTGGCCCATGTGCTTGGGCGCACACTGGGCAGTGCCTGCCTGGCGGCTGGCATGGCGCTGATTCTGATGTGCTGGCTGCGTTGCCTGCACCCGCCAGCGGGTGCGTTGGCGTTGCTGCTGGTGGTGGCGGACCCGGCGACCATCGCGATGGAATGGCGCGAACTCGGGCCGGTGATGCTCGCCGCGACGTGCATGCTGCTCAGCGCCCTTTTCTATAACAACCTGACGCGGATCCGTTACCCCAAGGGCCACAGTGAACCGGTCGCCACGGTGCCCGCAGATCATCCGCCCACAGACGCGCTGGCGATTACCGCCGAAGACCTCAAGCTGGCCCTGGCCGACATGCAGGAGTTCTTCGACGTCACGCCCGAGGACCTTGAGCAGTTGATCCACGCCAGCGAGCTGCATGCCAAACGCCGCAGTATCAGTGAAGTGTTTGGCACTCGGCCTTAGCCACTAAACCATTAGGCAGCCGACTGCTGTCGCGCCGGCACGGCCAGGCTGACGGCGCGCACCGAAGCACCGGCCGTCAAGCCCAGTGCCTTGGCGGTGTGGGCATCGACAATCAAGGTCCCGGCGGCGACCCGCGCTGGCGCGGCGGTGATCCGGCAATCGGCGAACTGGCGGTTGTGAATCAGATACACCGCCGCCTGCTCTCCCGGCGTGCCGATGCTCAGTTGCAATACCTGGCTGTCACGCACCGCGCGAATGTCGCCGGTGGCGCACTCGATCAACGGACCGCCGTCAAAGATGTCGATGTAATCCTTGTGCTCGAACCCTTCCGCCTTGAGCATCCCCAGCGCCGGTTCGGTGTTGGGATGAACCCGGCCGATCGTCGCCCGCGCAGCCTCGGGCAGCAGGCAGGTTGGCAGCGGGAACTTCGGCATCAGTTCGGCAATGAAGGTCTTGTTGCCCAACCCGGTGAGGTAGTCGGCGTCGGCAAAATCCATCTTGAAAAAGTGCCGACCCAGCCCTTCCCAGAACGGCGAGACGCCGTCTTCGTCCGAGTAACCGCGCATCTCGGCGATCACTTTGTCGCCAAAGTACTGGCGAAATTCCGCGAGAAACAGAAACCGCGCCTTGGACAGCAAACGACCATTCAAACCGCTGCGATGACCGGCATGCAGGAACAACGAGCACAACTCCGATTGCCCGGTCATGTCATTGCCGAGAAACAGCGTCGGTAATTGCTGATTGATCCCGAGATTTTTCGACGCGGCGACAAACAACCCCATCCGGTAGTTGTACCAAGGCTCGCGCAGCCCGACCGCGCCAGCCAGGGCGCAGATACCGACGGCCTCGCCGTTGTCGGCCTCCAGCACAAACAGGTAATCGGCATCAGCCCGTTCGGCTTCACCGGCGAAGGTTTTTTCAGCCCATTCCAGGCGCTGACGCAATCGCCCGGCATCGGCCGGCAAGGTGGTCAAACCGGCGCCGGCGCTATGGGCCAGTGCCAGCAATGCCGGCAGGTCATTCATTGTTGCAGGACGGACGATCATCAATGCTGCTCCTGTGGGCTCACGCGTTTAGGCAGATAGACTTCCGCGAGCATGCAGCGCGCGCTGCCGCCGCCAATCCGCTCGATGGTGTCGATGTTTACGGGTAGAGGTTTGGCGTACGCTTCGACCATCCGGCGCTGGTCGGCATGCAGCGACCGCCAGGCCGTGCGCGACATCACCAGCAACGGCTCGCCAGCGGCGTTGTGCACTTCAAGCATGTTGCCGGCGAACGACTCCAGTTGATCGAAGCTCAGGCTCAAGACTTGCTTGCCGCTGCGTTCCAGGCGTGAGCGCAGTGCATTGCGTTCGTCCAGGTCGCTGACTGACTCCAGGCAGACCACCGCCAGTTGCGTGCCGACGCTCATCATTACGTTGGTGTGATAGATCGGCACTCCGTGACGGTCCACTGCGTTAAACGCGCAGAGCTCATAGCCGAGGTGTTCAACCACCTGATCCAACGCCTTCGCGTGGGTGCGGGTCGAATACCCGGCGTAACAGATGCGCTGCTCCCGATCGAGGACCATGCTGCCGGTTCCTTCAAGGAACACTTCCTGCTGCTCAAGGTCGGAGAGGTCGAGCAATTGCTCGACACGGTAAGCATCGCGCAGCCAGTCGAGTACGCCTTTGTCGCGCTCCAGGCGCCGGTTGTGGCCCTGCATCGGGTACAGCACGAGCGTGCCGTCGGGATGGCTGCTCCACCAATTGTTCGGAAAGATCGAGTCCGGGGTGTGCGGGGCTTCGCTGTCGTTGTGCACCATGACTTCAACGCCGTGCTCGCGCAGGGCGGCGACATAGCCGTCGAACTCTTGCAGGGCCTTGAGTTGTACGTCTTCGGCTGCAGCCGCCGGACGCTGGAAACGGTTGTTGGCGGCCGTGTCCTGGTTGAAGGAGAAACGTGTCGGGCGAATCATCAAAACGGTATTGGTGGTTTGCATGGGCACAGAATCAATGAGGGTTGAGAGGTGCTCATTGTCTGATTCGGCGCCGGAAAAACCCGGCTGATAAGGAGGGAGTTGGTGCTGGAAATGGCTGAAAACGGGGTGGCTTGCAGCCGATTTGGCGGGCGTGATAAATCGTCTGAAATCACCGATTACCGTAGCAGCTGGCGCAGCCTGCGTTCGGCTGCGAAGCAGTCGTAAATGCTGACGACTCGGTGAGTCTGAAACACCGCAGAGCATGGTTTTACGACCGCTGCGCAGCCGAACGCAGGCTGCGCCAGCTGCTACGGAACTGCGGCGCTGGGCCCGTTCTAGGTGGAGGTTTTGACCATCGCCAGCTCGGGGTGGCTGACCAGTTTGTCGATGTGCAGGTCCGGGTCGTCGAACCAGACTTCGGTCAGTACCCGGTAGTGCTCCATGTCGCGACAGCGCATCCGCAGGCTGTAGTCGAAGGCGCCGCTGATCAATTGGCACTCCAGCACTTGCGGACAGGCGCGGACTTTGGCTTCGAAGGCTTTCTGCGCGGCGCGCCCGCTCTGGTTCGAGAGTGCCACCAGCACCAGCAACGACAGACCGGGGGTCAGTTTTTTCTCGTCGAGAATCGCCCCGTAGCCACGTATGACGCCAAGCTGTTCGAGCTTGCGCACCCGCTCAAGGCATGGCCTTGGCGTCAGGTGCACGCGCTCGGAAAGCTTCTGATAGGTGATGCGCCCTTCGTGGCGCAGCACCTCAATGATTGCCTGATCAATACGATCAAGCACGATCGACATATCGCGGATGTCCGCCATGTACGCCTTGCCTCACTTCAAACGGCCCGATAAAAATTGCTGTAAACGCTCGCTTTTCGGCTGGTCGAGAATCGTTGCATCGCCCTGCTCCTCGACCCGGCCTTGATGCAGGAACAGCACCTGGCTGGACACCTGCCGGGCAAAGCCCATTTCGTGGGTCACCATCAACATGGTCCGGCCTTCTTCAGCCAACGCCTGAATCACCTTCAATACTTCACCCACCAGTTCCGGGTCGAGGGCCGAAGTCGGCTCATCGAACAACAGAATCTGTGGTTCCACCGCCAATGCCCGGGCAATCGCTACCCGTTGTTGTTGGCCGCCGGACAGGAAGGCCGGGTACTGCTCGGCCACGCGTTGCGGCAAACCAACCTTGTCCAGATACGCCCGAGCGCTGACTTCAGCGTCCTTGCGACTGACGCCCAGGACTTTGCACGGCGCCAGCATGATGTTCTCCAAAACCGTCAGATGACTCCACAGGTTGAAGTGCTGAAACACCATCGCCAGCCGCGTGCGCAAGCGCTGCAACTGTGCCGGGTTGGCAACCCGCATGCCTCCGGGCGCCGGGCGGGTGACAATCCGCTCGCCGTCCAGCTCGATGGCTCCTTCATCCGCCCGTTCAAGGAAGTTGATACACCGCAGCATAGTGCTTTTGCCGGAGCCACTGGCGCCAATCATGCTCACCACATCACCGGCGCGGGCATTCAACGAGACGCCCTTGAGCACTTCGTTGTCACCAAAGCGTTTATACAGATTTTCAACGGTCAGTTTGTACATGCAACACTCCTGGAGCGCTGCCGTTGGCGACAGCGTTCTGGACAGAAAGAGAGAGGAAAAAAGCCGGCTCCGGTTCTCAGTGAGCCGGCCCGAGGAAATTCAGCCAGCGCTTCTCTGCGAGACGAAACGCGCCGACCAGGCCAAATGACAGCGCGAGGTACAGCAGCCCGGCGATACCGAAGGCCTGGAAAGTCATGAAGGTCGCTGCATTGGCGTCCCGGGCAACCTTGAGGATGTCCGGAATGGTCGCGGTGAACGCCACCGACGTGGCGTGCAGCATCAGGATCACTTCGTTGCTGTAGTAAGGCAGCGCCCGACGCAACGCCGAGGGCAGAATCAACTTCACATACAAACGCCAGCCACTCAGGCCATAGGCATGGGCGGCTTCGATTTCACCGTAGGGAATGCTGCGGATCGCCCCGGCGAAGATCTCGACGGTGTAGGCGCAAGTGTTGAGGGTGAACGCCAGCAAGGTGCAGTTCATCGCATCGCGAAAGAACGCTTCCAGCAGCGGCTGCGAGCGGACCACCGCGATGCCGTAGATCCCGCTGTA
The DNA here is from genome assembly GCF_058782685.1 of Pseudomonas sp. FW306-02-D09B. Lineage (NCBI taxonomy): Bacteria > Pseudomonadati > Pseudomonadota > Gammaproteobacteria > Pseudomonadales > Pseudomonadaceae > Pseudomonas > Pseudomonas sp. FW306-02-D09B. Next base: position 374,979 of record NZ_JBYSXY010000001.1, on the reverse strand, counting down.
GCAAATCAGCAACTGGATATACAACGGCGTGCCACGAAATACATAGGTAAACAATTGCACCGGCCAGCGCAAAAGCCCCCAGCGCGACGTGCGCAGGATGGCCAGCGGCAGCGACAGGCAGAAGCCGAGCACGATGCTCACCACCAGCAGCCATAAGGTCATGGCCAAACCGGTGAAGTTGTAGCCGTCACTGAACAGGAAAGGTTTCCAGTATTCGGAGATCAATTCGATCATCGCGTCATCCCTCGCACGCCCTGGTTGTAGCGCCGTTCAAGCACGCGCAAGACATAGTTCGAACCGCTGGTGATCAGCAGGTACAGCGCTGCCGCCAGCAACAGAAAATCCAGCATGTTGAAGGTGCTTTTGCCGGCCTCCTGCGCGACCTTGACCAGGTCCGACAAGCCGATGATCGACACCAACGCCGTAGCCTTGAGCAGCACCAGCCAGTTGTTGCCCAGACTCGGCAAGGCAAAGCGCATCATCTGCGGGAACACCACGCAGTAAAACCGCTGCCAACGGCTCAGGCCAAACGACGCGCCAGCCTCCTGTTGCCCCCGAGGGACACTGAGGATCGCGCCACGAAAGGTCTCGGTGAAATACGCGCCATAGATAAAGCCCAGGGTCACGATACCGGCCACGAACGGGTCGATTTCCATGTACGGCCATTGCATGAACTCGGTCAGGCTGCTCAACCAGCCTTGCAGGCTGTAGAAGATCAGCAACATCAACACCAGGTCCGGTACACCGCGAATCAGCGTGGTGTAAAAGGTTGCCGGCAGGTTCAGCAGCCGCAGCGGCGAGAGCTTGGCCGCCGCACCGAGCAAGCCCAGCAGCATGCTGACCAACAGCGACAGCGCCGAGAGTTTCAGGGTTACCCAGGTGCCGTGCAGCAACAGTGGGCCATAGCCTTGCAGGGCCGAGAGATCCAGGCCCAGAGCATTGAGGAAGGTATTCACGCAAGTCACCTGTCTTGAAGCACCACAGCGAGGCTGTTGGGTCGTGAACCACGGCCCAACGCTTCAGGTGCGCTGATCAGTTGTTGTAGAGGTCCAGATCGCCGAAGTATTTCTTCTGGATCTGCGCGTAGATGCCCTTCTCGTGCAGGGCCTTGATGGCGGTATTGAGCATGCCTTTGAGCTCGTCGTTGTCCTTGCGCACACCGATGGCGATATCCGCCGGCACCAGCGGATCACTGATGCCTTGGCTGTTCTTGAATGGGGCGCCTTGTGGCGACTCAAGGAAGCTCATCTGCGCTTGCAGCTTGTCCTGAATCGAGGCGTCGAGGCGGCCGTAAACCAGATCGGCGTAGACCTGATCCTGGTTCTGATAGGCGCGCAGTTTCACCCCGCCCGGTGCCAGTTTGGCCCTGGCGTAGGTTTCCTGAATGGTGCCTTGCATGAAACCAATGGTCTTGCCCTTGAGCGACTCGGCGGTGGGCTCAAGCCCGGAATCCTTGCGGGTGACGATGGCGGTCGGGCCGGCATACAGACGGTCGGTAAAATCGATCTGTTTCTTGCGGGCGTCGGTGACGGTCATCGACGACTCGATGGCGTCGAACTTGCCGGCCTTGAGCGCAGGAATCAGCCCGTCGAAGTCATTGCTGACCCACACACACTTGAGCTTCAGTTCGGCGCAGATCGCATTGCCCAGGTCCACGCCAAAGCCTTGCACGCCACCGTCGGCGGTGGTCGACTCAAACGGCGGGTAGCTTGGGTTGGTGCCGAAGCGCAGTTCGGTCCACTCTTTGGCGCTAGCGCCGGCCGAGCAGAACAGCATCGCGAGTACAGGCAACGTCAGCCATTGGGTTTTCATCTTCATAAGTCCCGATTTGATTGGAATTATCGCGACCGGGCACGAATGCCTGGGCGCCTTTATGGGCAGGAACAGAGAGTCGATGCGGCGTCTGCCGCAGCAGCGTTCTTATTGTTTGTGTTCGGTGCACCGCCAAAGGCCGGCCACACCCCACCCTGAAACCCTTGGCGCAGACGGCTTCGAATGGAAGGCCAGAATGCCAACAGACGATTGTGTCGAGGTGTCGAAAGGGCCGTCGCAGACAGCTCGCTTGTGCTGATGTCGGCATTTTCACAGCCGATCCTGTCGTGAATGCCCTATCAGGGCGTTTATGCGATGAATCAGCGTGCAGGCATTACAAAAATGCAGACCGGACCTGCATCTATCACGGTTGTACATCGCAAATTTGCACTGTTACGATCCGGCATCGTTCGCGCGCGAACACTTCTATAAAGAACAATAAAAGCAGGGAGTTAGTGATGACTGCTCAGGTTTCATCCCAGGCGATCCACGGCATTGATGCCAGCGCCAACGACGTGCTGGCCGAGGTCCGCAACCACATTGGCCACCTGACCCTCAATCGCCCCGCCGGCCTCAACGCCATTACCCTGGACATGGTCCGCAGCCTGCACCGACAACTCGATGCCTGGTCGAAAGACCCGCATATCCACGCCGTGGTGTTGCGCGGGGCTGGCGAAAAGGCCTTCTGCGCCGGCGGCGATATCCGTTCGCTGTACGACAGTTTCAAAAGCGGCGGCACCCTGCATGAAGACTTTTTCGTCGAGGAATACGCCCTCGACCTGGCGATCCACCATTACCGCAAACCGGTACTGGCGTTGATGGACGGTTTCGTCCTCGGCGGCGGCATGGGCCTGGTGCAAGGCGCAGACCTGCGGGTAGTCACCGAACGCAGCCGCCTGGCAATGCCGGAAGTGGCCATCGGTTACTTCCCGGACGTTGGCGGCAGCTACTTCCTGCCACGGATTCCCGGCGAACTGGGTATCTACCTCGGCGTCAGCGGCGTGCAGATCCGCGCCGCCGATGCGCTGTATTGCGGGTTGGCCGATTGGTACCTCGAAAGCCAGAAACTCACCGAGCTGGATCAACGCCTCGACAGCCTCGAGTGGCATGACACCCCGCTCAAGGACCTGCAAGGTCTGCTGGCGAAACTCGCGCTACAGCAACTGCCCGATGCACCGTTGCAGGCACTGCGGCCAACGATCGACCACTTCTTCGCCCTGCCGGACGTACCGAGCATCGTTGAGCAACTGCGCAGCGTCACGATGGCCGACAGCCACGACTGGGCAATGACCACTGCCGATTTACTCGACAGTCGTTCACCGCTGGCCATGGGTGTAACGTTAGAGATGCTGCGTCGCGGCCGTCAGCTGAGCCTGGAAAACTGCTTCGCCCTCGAACTGCACCTCGATCGCCAGTGGTTCGAACGCGGTGACCTGATCGAAGGCGTCCGCGCCTTGCTGATCGACAAAGACAAGAGCCCACGCTGGAACCCTCCGACCGTACAGGCGCTGGACGCCAAACACGTTGCGAGCTTCTTCAGCGGTTTTGACCAGAGCGGGAACTGAGCCATGCACGATATCGAATTGACCGAAGAACAAGTGATGATCCGCGACATGGCCCGGGATTTTGCCCGCGGCGAAATCGCCCCTCACGCCCAGGCCTGGGAAAAAGCCGGCTGGATCGATGATGCGCTGGTGGCCAAGATGGGCGAGCTGGGTTTGCTCGGCATGGTGGTTCCCGAGGAATGGGGTGGCACTTACGTCGACTACGTGGCCTACGCGCTGGCGGTGGAAGAGATTTCTGCCGGCGACGGCGCCACCGGAGCCCTGATGAGCATCCACAATTCGGTGGGCTGCGGGCCGGTTCTCAACTATGGCACTGAAGAACAGAAACAGACCTGGCTGGCGGACCTGGCCAGCGGTCAGGCCATCGGCTGCTTCTGCCTGACCGAGCCGCAGGCCGGTTCCGAGGCGCATAACCTGCGCACCCGCGCCGAACTGCGCGACGGCCAGTGGGTGATCAATGGCGCCAAGCAGTTTGTCAGCAACGGTCGACGAGCAAAACTGGCGATTGTGTTTGCGGTGACCGATCCGGAGCTGGGCAAGAAAGGCTTGTCGGCGTTCCTGGTGCCAACCGACACGCCGGGTTTTATCGTCGACCGCAGCGAACACAAGATGGGTATCCGCGCTTCCGACACCTGCGCAGTGACACTGAACAATTGCACGATCCCCGAAGCCAATCTGCTGGGTGAGCGCGGCAAGGGTTTGGCGATTGCCCTGTCCAATCTCGAAGGCGGTCGCATCGGCATCGCCGCGCAGGCGCTGGGTATCGCCCGTGCAGCTTTCGAAGCAGCGCTGGCCTACGCCCGTGACCGGGTGCAGTTCGACAAGCCGATCATCGAGCACCAAAGCGTCGCCAACATGCTCGCCGACATGCACACCCGGCTGAATGCCGCGCGCTTGCTGATCCTGCATGCCGCCCGGTTGCGCAGCGCCGGCAAGCCATGCCTGTCGGAAGCCTCGCAGGCCAAGCTTTTTGCCTCGGAGATGGCTGAGAAAGTCTGCTCGTCCGCGATACAGATTCACGGCGGCTACGGCTATCTGGAAGATTATCCGGTGGAACGCTACTACCGCGATGCGCGGATCACGCAAATTTACGAAGGCTCGAGCGAGATTCAGCGGATGGTGATCGCGCGGGAGCTCAAGAACTACCTGGTGTGACGCTTTAAAAGCTTCGCGAGCAAGCCCGCTCCCACATTAGTCCTGCGGTGTACACGGTATTTGTGAACACCCTGGATTAATGTGGGAGCGGGCTTGCTCGCGAAAGCGCCCGCGAGGGTACTGCATTACTTACCTTGGAACTGCGCCTCACGCTTGGCGATAAACGCTGCCATGCCTTCTTTCTGATCCTGTGTGGCAAACGCCGCATGGAACACCCGGCGTTCAAAGCGCACGCCTTCGGACAGGCTGACTTCAAAGGCGCGGTTGACGCTTTCCTTGACCATCATCGCAATCGGCAAGGACTTCTTGGCAATCAACGCGGCAACCTTCAGCGCTTCATCCAGCAACTCATCCACCGGCACGATGCGCGCAACGATGCCGCAGCGTTCCGCTTCCACCGCATCGATCAGGCGGCCGCTGAGGCACATTTCCATGGCTTTGGCCTTGCCCACGGCGCGAGTCAGGCGCTGGGTGCCGCCCATGCCCGGCAACACGCCGAGGTTGATTTCCGGCTGGCCGAATTTGGCGTTGTCGCCGGCCAGAATGAAGTCGCACATCAGCGCCAGCTCACAGCCACCACCCAACGCAAAACCGGCGACCGCAGCAATGATCGGTTTGCGTCGGTTGGCCACCCGGTCACTGTCGCTGAACAGGTCGTCAAGGTAGATCTGCGGGTAGGTCAGCTCGGCCATTTCCTTGATGTCGGCACCGGCGGCAAAGGCCTTTTTCGAGCCGGTCAGCACGATGCAGCCGATTTCCGGATTGGCTTCCAGACCATCCAGTGCGTGGTTCAACTCACTGACGATCTGCGCGTTCAAGGCGTTCAGGGCTTGTGGGCGGTTGAGGGTGATCAGACCGACGCGCCCCTGAACTTCCAACAAAATCGTTTCGTAGCTCATGCAACGTTCCTTCTCAAAGATTGCGCGAAATGACCATGCGCTGAATATCGCTGGTGCCTTCATAGATCTGACAAACCCGCACGTCGCGGTAGATCCGCTCCAGCGGGAAGTCACTCAGGTAACCGTAACCACCGAGGGTTTGCAAGGCCGTCGAGCAGACCTTTTCGGCCATTTCCGAGGCGAACAGCTTGGCCATCGAGGCTTCCACCAGCGCCGGTTTGCCGCTGTCACGCAGGGCGGCGGCGTAATGCACCATTTGCCGGGCGACAGCGATTTGCGTGGCCATGTCAGCCAAACGGAAGGCAACCGCCTGATGCTCGATGATCGGCTTGCCGAAACTCTCGCGCTCGCGGGCGTAATCGCGGGCGGCTTCGAACGCGGCGCGGGCCATGCCGACCGACTGCGAAGCAATCCCGACACGTCCGCCTTCAAGGTTGGCCAGGGCGATTTTGTAGCCTTCGCCCTCCTCGCCCAGACGATTGGCCACCGGCACCTTCACGTCCTCAAAGAGGATTTGGCAGGTGTCCGAGGCGTGCTGGCCGAGCTTGTCTTCAACCCGCGCAACCTTGTAGCCCGGTGAATCGGTGGGCACGATAAAGGCGCTGATCCCGCGTTTGCCGGCGCTCGGGTCGGTGACCGCGAAGACAATCACCACCCCGGCATTTTGCCCCGAGGTAATGAACTGCTTGCAGCCGTTGAGCACGTAGTGATCGCCGTTCAGGCGGGCGCGGGTTTTCAGGCTGCTGGCGTCGGAACCGGCCTGCGGCTCGGTCAGCGCGAACGCCCCGAGCATGGCGCCACTGGCCAACGGTTTGAGGAAGCGCTCTTTCTGATCGTCGTTGCCGAACTTGAGGATCGGCACGCAACCCACCGAGTTGTGCACGCTCATGATGGTCGAGCAGGCACCATCGCCAGCGGCGATTTCTTCCAGGGCCATGGCGTACGCCAGGTAACCGGTGTCGCAACCGCCCCACTGCTCCGGCACCAACATGCCGAAGAAGCCCAGTTCGGCCATCTCGCCGATGGCTTCCTTGGGAAAGCGGTGCTCGCGATCCCACTCGGCGGCGAACGGCTTGAGCCGTTCCTGGGCAAATTGCCGGGCCGCGTCGCTGATTTGTAATTGTTCGTCAGTCGGTAGCATGTTGATTCCTTAGTACAGGCATTCAACGGCCATGGCCGTGGCTTCACCGCCGCCGATGCAGATCGCTGCGACGCCGCGTTTCAGGCCTTTCTGGCGCAAGGCCGAGAGCAAGGTCACAAGTATCCGCGCACCCGAAGCGCCGATCGGGTGACCCAGCGCACAGGCGCCACCGTGGACGTTGACCTTGCTGTGGGGGATTTCCAGCTTGGTCATCGTCACCAGGCTGACCACCGCGAAGGCTTCGTTGACTTCGAACAGTTCGACCTCATCCAGCGACCAGCCGGTTTTCTTCAGCAGTTTCTTGATCGCGCCCACCGGTGCCACCGGGAACAGCCCCGGCGTATCAGCGAAAGCTGCGTGACCATGGATCACTGCCAGCGGTTTCAGGCCACGTTTTTCAGCTTCTGAACGACGCATCAGCAGCAACGCCGCCGCGCCATCGGAAATCGAACTGGAGTTGGCCGCCGTCACAGTGCCGCCGTCACGGAACGCCGGTTTCAGGCTGGCGATCTTGTCCAGTTTGGCTTTCGGTGGTTGTTCGTCATCGGTGATGAGTTTCTGCTCTTTACCGACCATGACCTGCAACGGGACGATTTCGGCGTTGAAGCTGCCGTCCTTGATTGCCTGTTGTGCGCGGGTGGTCGAAGCAATTGCGAACTCATCTTGCGCTTCACGCGTGAAGCCATTGGCCTCGGCGCAGTCCTCAGCGAAGGTGCCCATCAGGCGGCCCTTGTCGTAGGCATCTTCCAGACCGTCGAGGAACATGTGGTCAAGTACTTTGCCGTGGCCCATGCGGTAGCCGCTACGCGCACGATCCAACAAGTAAGGTGCGTTGGACATGCTTTCCATCCCGCCAGCAACCACCACGTCGGCACTGCCAGCCAACAGCATGTCGTGGGCCAGGATGGCGGCTTCCATGCCCGAACCGCACATTTTGTTCAGGGTGGTGCAACGGGTCGACTTGTCCAACCCTGCACCCAGCGCTGCTTGACGAGCAGGAGCCTGGCCGAGGCCGGCGGACAGCACGCAACCAAACAGCACTTCTTCTACCGCGTCGGCGGCCACACCGGCACGCTCAACGGCGGCGCGGATCGCGGCAGCGCCCAGTTGTGGCGCGCTGAGGCTTTTCAGTTCACCTTGAAAACCACCCATCGGGGTGCGGACGGCGCTGACGATAACGATTGGATCGTGGGACATTGTCATGACAAATACTCCTTATTTGGCGGCCATACGCAAGGCACCGTCGAGACGGATCACCTCGCCGTTGAGCATGCTGTTTTCTATGATATGCCTGACCAGCGCGGCGTACTCAACCGGTTTACCAAGGCGTGGCGGGAACGGCACGCCAGCGGCCAGCGAGTCGCGCACTTCCTGGGTCATGCCGGCCATCATCGGCGTTTCGAAGATGCCTGGGGCGATGGTCATCACCCGGATGCCGTAGCGCGCCAGTTCACGGGCGGCAGGCAAGGTCAGGCTGGCAATCGCGCCTTTGGAGGCCGCGTAGGCGGCCTGGCCGATCTGGCCGTCGAAGGCCGCCACCGAGGCGGTGTTGATGATCACTCCGCGCTCGCCGTCTTCATTGGCTTCGGTTTCGGCAATCGCCGCAGCTGCCAGGCGCAGCATGTTGAAGCTACCGATCAGGTTGACGTTGATCACCTGGCTGAAACTGGCCAACGCGTGCGGGCCGTTCTTGCCGAGGATTTTCTCGCCGCGGACCACACCGGCACAGTTGACCAGCCCGTGCAGACCACCAAAGGCTGCGACCGCTGCCTGCACCGCTGCTTCTGCCGCCACTTCCTGACTGATGTCCGCGACGACGCAATGCGCGCCGAGCCGTTTTGCCTGAGCCGCGACGGCTTCGGCATTCAGGTCCACCAGCATGACTTTGGCACCGGCACCCACCAGCATTTCAGCCGTGGCCGCGCCCAGGCCCGACGCACCGCCGGTGACGAGAAAAACCTTGTTTTCGATCTGCATCATTGTTTCCTTGGATTCAAGCTGAAACGTTCTTCGCCGTGGCCTCTTGAGCTTTGGCGATTTCCTGGTTGCGCAAGATAAAGCGCTGCAATTTGCCGCTTGGGGTTTTCGGCAATTCGCTGACAAATTCGATTTCACGCGGGTATGAGTGCGCCGCCAATCGCTTGCGCACATGCTGGCGCAGTTCTTCGGCCAGTTCAGGTGAAGCACGGTATTGCGCGCTGAGCACGACGAAGGCTTTCACCAGTTCGGTGCGTTCCGGATCCGGTTTGCCGATCACCGCTGCTTCAACCACGGCGGGGTGTTCGATCAACGCACTCTCCACGTCGAACGGACCGACCCGGTAGCCGGAGGTGGTGATCACGTCGTCGCTGCGGCCGACGAAGCTGATGCTGCCATCCGGGTTCAGTTCGACGGTATCGCCACTCAGGTAATAGTTGCCGACGAAAGCCTTGGTCGGCGCACCTTCGTAACCGGCAAACCAGCACATCGGCGATTGCGTGCGATCGATGGCAAGAATCCCCGGCTGACCGACCGACAGTTCGTTATAGGCCTCATCCAGCACCACGATCCTGTGACCCGGCGAGGCAAACCCTGCCGCGCCGACGTGGACCGGATGCTCAAGGCCATGGTGGTTGCACAGCACCATGCCAAGTTCGGTCTGGCCGTAATGGTCGTGGATCACCACGCCGAGATTGTCGGCGAACCAGCGGATCACTTCCGGGTTCAACGGTTCGCCAGCGCTGCTGACAATCCGCAGTTTGCCTTTGATCGAGCGGGCGAACTCATCGCCGCCGGCGATCAGCAAGCGGTACGCGGTCGGTGAACCGGTGAGGTTGGTGATGCCGTATTTGTTGATCACCCGGCAGGTGCTTTCAAGGGTGAACGGGCCATCGTAAAAGGTGATCGGATGGCCCATGGACAGCGGTCCGGTCACACCAAAGTAGATGCCATAAGCCCAACCCGGATCGGCGACGTTCCAGAACGCATCTTCAGGGCGAAGGTCCACCGCGTCGCGGGTGTAACTCTGGAACGCGACAATGGCCTTGAGCGGCACCGAAAGGGCTTTCGACGGGCCGGTGGTGCCTGAGGTGAACATCAGCAGGAACGGGTCTTCGCCGTCCAGCAGCACGGGTTCACATTGAGCGGAATAGTTGGGCAGTTCAGCCCAGAAACTGAAATCGCCACGGACGATGCCCTGGCCTTTCGGGCCGCCGACGGTGACGATGGTCGGGCAGTCGGCAACGTCATTGAGCTTTGGACGATTGACCGCGTCGCTCACCACCACCGCGGCGCCGGAACTGTTGAGGCGGTGTTCGATGGCTTTCGGGCCGAAGGCGGTAAACAACGGCTGGTAGACCGCGCCGATGCGCCAGGTGGCGAACACCACAATCAGCAATTCAACGTTGCGTGGCAACAGGCCGGCGACCTTGTCGCCCTTCTTCACGCCCTGAGCCAGCAGGAAATTGGCAAAGCGCGCGGCTTTGTCCTGCAGGTCGCTGAAGGTGAACGTGGCGCTGGCACCGTCGCGACCCTCCCAGAACAAGGCAATGCGCCCGGGTATCGCATGGCGGTCGCAGCATTCAACGCAGGCGTTGAGTGCGGTCAACGAGCCGCTGAGCGCAGCATCGACGGTGTGCTGATAGTTGAACTGTGAAGTCGCAGACAGGTAATCGCGCATTGCCAGAATCCCTCTGTATTTTTATTAGGTTGGGGGAACCGTAAAAATCCAGGAAATACTCGCTCCGCGGGCGGCGCGGGACAATGGTCAAAGCTTTCAAGTTGCGTGACTGGTTTGGCCAAGGTTCAAGAGATGTGTAGCCAGTGATGACCTCTTCGCGAGCAAGCCCGCTCCCACATTTGAAATGCATTTCCCTGTGGGAGCGGGCTTGCTCGCGAAAGCGCCAGACCGATCAATACAAGGTCTGGGTCAATGGGCTTCGTTGAGAATCAAACTGCGGTAATGCCCCGGATTGGACCCCGACCACTTGCGAAACGCCTTGTAGAACGAACTGGCATCGGCAAACCCGAGCCGTGTGGCGATCTCGGCGAAGCTGATCGAAGGTTCTGCCAGCCAGACAATCGCCAGCTCCTTGCGCACGCTGTCCTTCAAGCCTTGATAGGTTTGCCCTTCTTCTGCCAAGCGTCGACGTAGCGTCGAAGCGGACATGCACAGGCGTTGCGCCAGGCTGTCGGTTTCCGGCCACTGCTCGGCAGGCAGATGCCGCAAATCGTGTTTGATCCGGCTGGCGAGGCTTTGCGGATCGCGATATTTGACCAGGATATTGGCCGGCGCATGGGCCAAAAAGCGCTTGAGCTCGTCGCTGCTGCGCTTGATTGGCAGATCCAGGCAATCCGCCGAGAAAATCATCCGTGTACGCGGTCGGTCGAAGCGCAGGTTCTCGGAGAACATCACCTTATAGTCATCGCAGAAGTCCGGTTCCGCGCAGCGCAGTTCGATGGCCAGAATCGGTATCCGCCGCCCCGCCAGCCAGCAGGCAACACCATGGACGATCATCCAGTAGGTGAAATAAGTGAAGGCGCGACGCGGTTCCTGGTCGTCTTCGAGCAGGACGATTTCTGCCAGGCTTTGCTGATGAACCAGCTGCGCCGGCATGCGCTCCAGCATCAACGACAGAAACCCCAGCCCGGCCGTCAACCCCGCGGCCAACGTCGGCTGGGCCATGGCGCAACGACAGAGAAATTCCAGGCTACCGGATTTCAACCTGCGCGGGTCCATGCCAAAGAACTCATCGTCCATGCGCCGCGCCAACAGTCGCCACAACCGTGCGTAGGCCGTGGCCGGAACACGCGCACCCGCCACGCTGAGCAAGCGCGGTTCAATCCCGACCTTGAGCAAGACTTCAGTGCTGACAGCACTCGACTCGCAGCTTTGCAGCAATGCTTCGCGCACCAAATGAATGGAGATGGTGTCTTTTTCCGACATTGAACGTGGTGAACCCTGTTTTTTGTTTGTCGGCCATCTTAGCGCAGGCACAGGATCCGTAGGAGCAAGGCTTGCCCGCGAAATTGGCTATGAGGTTCATCAGGTACAGCGCGTTATCGTTTTTCGCGGGCAAGCCTCGCTCCTACTCTTGTTCAGCTGCCGTTCAGGCAAATGACAATCACCTCTATTTAGTAATGAGTATCATTATGTTACAAATTAGCATCCACTCCTTAGCTGACGCGGTGCTGAATGCTGGTTCCCTTTCTGATCATGCTGCGCGAAGGCGTTGAAGCGGCGTTAATCGTCGGCATCATTGCCAGTTATCTCAAGCAAACCGGACGCGGCCAATGGATGCCCGCCATGTGGATCGGGGTCTTCCTCGCCGTCGCGCTGGCCCTGCTGGTGGGCGGTGGCCTGGAACTGGTCAGCGCTGAATTCCCGCAAAAACAACAGGAACTCTTCGAGGGCGTCATCGGCCTGATCGCCGTCGCGGTTTTGAGCTCGATGGTGTTCTGGATGCGCAAGGTCGCGCGCTCGATCAAGCATTCGCTGCACGTTTCCCTCGACCATGCGCTGGCGGGCTCCAGACACCAGGTCACCGCGCTGATCGCCATGGTGTTTTTCGCGGTTGCCCGTGAGGGCCTGGAAACCGTGTTCTTCCTGCTCGCGGTATTCCAGCAAAGCGAAGGCCCGGGGGCGCCGATCGGTGCCCTGCTCGGCCTGCTGCTGTCGATGGTCATCGGTTTCCTTATCTACAGCGGCAGCATGCGCCTGAACCTGTCGGCGTTCTTCCGCTGGACCGGGCTGTTCATCCTGGTGGTGGCGGCCGGCATTCTCGCAAGCTCAGTGCGCGCACTGCATGAAGCCGGGCTGTGGAATCACCTGCAAACCGTGCTCTTCGATTTCAGCGCAACCCTGCCGATGGATGGCCCGTTGGGTTCGGTGCTGGCCGGCATGTTCGGTTATCAGGATGCTCCGACCGTCAGCACCCTCGGCGTCTACCTGATTTATCTGCTGGTCGCGCTGGTGATGTTCTTCCTCCCGACTGGCGCGCCGGCCAAACCGGCCACCACGCCACCCTCTTCCGTCTCCAGCCATTAAGGGCATTCATGTCAAACCAGGCCCCTCTTCAGACCTCGCCTCCCCGCGCCCTGCGCTGGGCGGTGGCCGGTTCGGTGATCGTGATGATCGCCGCCGGCGGGTTGTTCTACTACGCCTCGCAAATGGCCGCGGCCAAGCGTCAGACAAATCATGACGAGATCACCGTCACGATTAATCCGCACAGTTGCGAGCCGAATGCGCTGACCGTTCCAGCGGGCCGCAGCAGTTTTCGCATCGTCAACCACTCGGATCGCGCCGTTGAATGGGAGATTCTCGACGGTGTGCTGGTGCTTGAGGAACGCGAAAACATCGCCCCCGGCCTGAGCCAGGTGATCACCGCCAACCTGCTGCCGGGTGATTATGCGATTACCTGCGGCTTGCTCAGCAATCCGCGCGGCACGCTGCACGTCACGCCCACCGCCGCATCGGATGCTGCGGCCCAGGCACGGCCGTCGATGGTGGCGTTTATCGGCCCGTTGTCGGAGTTTCGGGTTTACCTGAGCAGTCAGGGCAGCGCACTGATCAACGCTGTCAGCGCGTTGCAACAGGCAATCGACGCCGGTGACTTGAGTCAGGCCCAGGCGCTGTACGTGCCGGCCCGCGTTGCCTATCAACGCATCGCCCCGGCGGCTCAACGCTTGGCGGAGCTGGACAAGGTCATCAATGCTCGAGCCGATTACTTTGAAAAGCGCGAACAGGATCCGGACTTCATCGGCTTCCACCGCCTCGAGTACGCGCTGTTCCAGCAACGAACAGTCGACGGTCTGACACCGGTCGCCCAGCGTCTGGTCGCCGATGTCACCGAACTCAAGCAGCAATTGCTGGCCCAGTCGCTGCCACCAGAACAGCTGGTCAGCATCGTCGCCCGCAACCTCCGCAACATGGCCGATGTACGCGCCAGCAGCGGTGAAGAAGAACGTTACAGCCACATCGACCTCAACGGATTCGCCGCCAACCTTGACGTCACCCGCAAAGTGGTCGATCTGCTGCGTCCGTTACTGACCAAACCTGCCGCCGCGTTACTGACTCGATTGGACACGGCGACTCACGCTCTCGATGCCGAGCTCAACGGCTTGCGCGTGAAAGACGGCTACAGCAGTTACGACAGTGTTGGCGCCGATCAGCGCACCCGAATCGCCGACAAGGCCAAGGTTCTGGCCGATGCACTCGATGGAATCGATCCCGCCCTTGGCCTCTCCGGCCTATAAGCAGAAGACCTATTCAGATGAACGATTTAGACCAGTTTAATGCCCAGCGTCGCCGCGTACTGTTGGGCATGGGCGCCGCCGGTGTCGCATTGGCGGGCAGCACGTTGAGTTGCCCGGCCATGGCCGCCAGCCCGGCGCAAGTCACTGAAGCACCGAACAGCGACAAAACCCAGGATCGCCATGACTTCCACGGTCAGCACCAGACCGGCATCGTCACCCCACGCCCGGCGTGCGGCATGCTGGTGTCGTTCGACGTATTGGCCACCAACCGCGAAGACCTCGAACGGCTGTTTCGCACGCTGAACCAGCGCATTGCATTCCTGATGACCGGCGGCCCGGTGGCTCAGGTCGACCCGAAGTTCCCACCCGTGGACTCAGGAATTCTTGGCCCGGTGGTGACGCCCGACAACCTGACCATCACCGTCTCGGTGGGTGAATCGCTGTTCGACGAGCGCTTCGGCCTGGCCAGCGCCAAGCCCAAGCGATTGATCCGCATGGTCGGCTTCCCCAACGATGCGCTGCAACCCGAACTCTGCCACGGCGACTTGAGCCTGCAGTTCTGCGCCAACACTGCCGACACCAACATTCACGCCTTGCGCGACATCGTGAAAAACCTGCCGGACCTGCTGTTGGTGCGCTGGAAACAGGAAGGCAGCGTACCGCCGCAAGCACCGGCAAAGCCTGGAACACCTGCGCAAAGTGCGCGCAACTTCCTCGGTTTTCGTGACGGCTCGGCCAACCCCGATTCCAACGACAAGAAAACCATGGAGCAGATTGTCTGGGTGCAACCAGGCAGCGATGAGCCGGCCTGGGCAGCCAATGGCAGCTATCAGGCGGTGCGGATTATCCGCAACCTCGTCGAGCGTTGGGATCGCACGCCACTGCAAGAACAGGAAAGCATTCTCGGCCGGGTCAAAAGTACCGGCGCGCCCATCGGCGGTAGCCATGAAAGCCAGGTGCCCGACTATGCCAAAGACCCTCACGGCAAACTGACCAAAATGGACGCGCACATCCGCCTGGCCAACCCGCGCACTGCCGCGACCCAGGCCAACCTGATCCTGCGTCGGCCGTTCAATTATTCCAACGGCGTGAGCAAAAACGGTCAGCTGGAAATGGGCTTGCTGTTCATCTGCTACCAGGCCGACCTGCACAACGGCTTCATCACCGTGCAAACCCGACTCAACGGTGAACCTCTGGAGGAATACCTCAAGCCCATCGGCGGCGGCTATTTCTTCACCTTGCCGGGCGTAACCGGTGACAAGGATTTCATCGGTCGTTCACTGCTCGATGCCACTCAACCGAAAACCACGGCTTAACCCCCTGAACACAACAAACCCACGGAAAAGTCCCATGAAGAAGTCGCCTCTCGCTTTGCTGATCGCCCTTGGCTTGCTCCACGCTCCACTGTCGGCTTTCGCCACCACAGCGCCGCTGGATCTGGTGGGGCCGATCTCGGATTACAAAATCTACGTCACCGAGCAGCTCGACGGGTTTGCCAGCCACACCCAGCAATTCACCGACGCGGTGAAGAAAGGTGACCTGGCCACCGCTCAAAAACTCTATGCGCCCACCCGTGTTTACTACGAGTCGATCGAGCCGATTGCCGAGCTGTTCAGTGACCTCGATGCGTCCATCGACTCGCGCGTCAACGACCACGAAAAAGGTGTCAAGGCTGAAGACTTCACCGGTTTCCACCGCATCGAATACAGCCTGTTCTCCGAGAAAAGCACCGAGGGCCTTGGTGATCTTGCCGATGGTTTGAACAAAGACGTCAAGGACCTGCAAACCCGCGTTGCCGGCCTGACCTTCCCGCCGGAAAAAGTCGTGGGCGGCGCCGCTACATTGCTCGAAGAAGTCGCTGCCACCAAGATCTCCGGCGAAGAAGACCGCTACAGCCACACCGACCTGTATGACTTCCAGGGCAACATCGACGGCGCGAAAAAAATAGTCGACCTGTTCCGTCCGCAACTCGAGAAACAGGACAAGGCCTTCGTCGCCAAAGTCGACAAGAACTTCGCCAGCGTGAACACGATTCTGGCCAAGTACAAAACCGCTGGCGGCGGTTTCGAAACCTACGACAAGGTCAAGGAAAACGACCGCAAGGCGCTGGTCGGCCCGGTCAATACCCTGGCGGAAGACCTGTCGACCCTGCGTGGAAAACTGGGCCTGAACTAAGGCCGCGCAATCTATGTGGCGAGGGGGCTTGCCCCCGCTCGGCTGCGCAGCAGTCGTATATCCGTTGAACGCGGTATTTCTGATCGACCGCGATCGCAGATTCAGGGCCGCTTCACGACCCGACGGGGGCAAGCCCCCTCGCCACAGTCACCCTACAGTCTGAAAAGTCACGCAGTTGACCTCCATAAACCGTTAGCCTGCTTCCTTTTATTTCAGGCTCGCGCCATGATGCAGCTCTCTAACCGCCCGCCCGCGAACGAGCGCTCATGTCCGTGCAACAAACGCCTCCCGCCAGTTCCACGGCGATCACCCTGCAGATCGTCTCCATCGTTTTTTATACCTTTGTCGCGTTTCTCTGCATCGGTCTGCCGATTGCGGTGTTACCGGGCTATGTCCATGAGCAACTGGGGTTCAGCGCTGTCATTGCCGGCCTGACCATCGGCTCGCAGTACCTGGCCACCCTGCTCAGCCGGCCCATGGCGGGCCGTATGTCTGACAACATCGGCACCAAACGGGCGATTGTCTACGGGTTACTGGGGATCATGCTCAGTGGCGTGCTGACGCTGCTGTCGACCTTGTTGCAGAGTCTGCCGTTGCTGAGCCTGATGATTCTGATCGGCGGTCGATTGTTATTGGGGATTGCCCAAGGTCTGATCGGCGTCGGCACCATCAGCTGGTGCATGGGTCAGGTGGGGGCCGAACACACCGCCCGCTCGATTTCCTGGAACGGCATTGCCTCCTATGGCGCGATTGCGATTGGTGCGCCACTGGGTGTGGTGATGGTCGGTCAGTTGGGGTTCGTCAGCCTTGGGATTGCGCTCTCGGTGCTGGCGCTGGCGGCGTTGCTGCTGATTCGTAACAAACCCTCAGTGCCGGTCATTCGCGGTGAGCGGATGCCGTTTTGGGCGGTGTTCGGGCGCGTCGCACCCTTTGGCGCCAGCCTGAGTCTGGCTTCGATTGGCTACGGGACGCTCACCACCTTTATTACCCTGTTTTACATCAGTCGCGGCTGGACCGGAGCGGCCTGGTGCCTGACGGTCTTTGGCATCTGTTTCATCCTCTCGCGCCTGCTGTTTATCTCCAGCATCAACCGCTTTGGCGGGTTCAACTCGGCCATCGCCTGCATGAGCATCGAAACCCTGGGGCTGGGCCTGCTCTGGTTGGCCCCGTCGACGGCCGTGGCGTTGATGGGGGCGGGGCTGACCGGGTTCGGTTTGTCGCTGGTTTATCCGGCATTGGGTGTCGAGGCCATCAAGCAAGTGCCAAGCAGCAGCCGTGGCGCCGGCTTGAGTGCCTATGCGGTGTTTTTCGATCTGGCGCTGGCGATCGCCGGGCCGTTGATGGGCGCGGTGGCGTTGAACCTGGGGTACGCGTGGATTTTCTTCTGCGCGGCGCTGTTGTCGATCACCGGACTGGGGCTGACCCTGCTGCTGAAACGGCGCTCAGCACTCAACCCGCCCTAAGACCCTGGCGTCTACGGCAACGTCTGGTCAGCCGTCTGCATTCCCGCCCCGCTTGGCTTGCTCAGGGTTTGAGCAAAGAATCGCCCCGCTTCGGAGATCAGGTTACGGTGAATGTCCTCGCGGTCAACGCCCTCAGCATCGGTGCACAAGGCCGGCATCGCCGCGAGTTGCTCCTGCGTACACGGTGCCATGAACACAAAATGCCCGGCCCCCGCCAGCAGTTTGAAATCCGGAGCAACGGGTAGCTTGCGAGCGAGCGCCGCAGCGTTTTTATCGAGGGCGACCAGTTTGTCGCCATCTCCGCTATAGAGCAGCACCGGCACATGCACACCGGCCAAGGTATGACGGCCGAACTTCAGGCTCAATGGCGCCATCAGTAACAGCGCGTGAACCCGTGGGTCAGCGACTGGTTGCAAATCATCGCGGTCGACAATCAGTTCACCATTGGTGCTGCAGGCGTCTCCGTCGTCGGGGCGTTCTTTACAGTAAAGGCGTAAACGATTCAGGTCCGGCGTGGCGCCCGAAAGAATCAACGCCGTTTCGCCACCGGCCGAATAACCGATCACTCCGACCTCGTCGGGATTGACGAACGGCGACAGCATCGGATCAGCCAAGGTTGCGGTGATGGCTTCGGAAATCTGGATCGGCCGGCCATAAAGGTTGCTTAACGTACCGAGGCGGCTGTGGTCCTTGGAGTTGTCACCGGGATGAATCACCGCCACCACCACAAAGCCTTTGCGGGCCAGCGATGTGGCAAGGTCATGCAACGCCAGTGGGGTGCCGATGTTGCCGTGTGAGAGCATCAACATCGGAAAGCGGCCAATCGCGACCCTTGCGTCTTCGGTCGCCTGGACCTGATAACCCTCGAGTTTGCTTGAATGCTCGATACCGGTCGACGGGTAAAAGGCGATGGCCCGCATGGGTCGTGAATCCAGCGGATCGAGAAACGTCAGCTCATGGTAGCCAACGCTCCAATGAGGGTGTGGCGCAGGCGCGGCTTGCACTGAATTCAGGCTGCTGAGCAGGCAAATCAGTAACATTGCACAAAGACGCATCATGGGATGCCCCACCTTGTTACCCGATTGGAATACCCGTTTTCCGCCAATCCCTTGGATTAAAGCCTTGCACCGACAATTGCCGCTTTCAAGGTCTATGCAGAACGGGGCCGATAACCCGAGACTGCATAACCTGGGCCAACAACTAAAACGACAGCGCTTTTGATGCAGATACGGAAAGACTCCGTACCCCGATCGTTTTACGACGATCAGAATACAGAGTCTAGTGGGTATTGCCTGAGCTTTTTAACTCTTTACGCAAGCCTTACGCGGCAGCGAACAATTGCTCGCTGATGTGCGCCTGAGCATCGCTCATGGCTTTGTTGCGAACGTCGTCACCGTAAGCCAGGCCATGGGCGCGGACGAACTCGATGTCGGTGATACCCATGAAGCCCAGCATGACTTTTAAATACTCTTCGTGACCTACGCCAGTCGCCTGACCCAGGTGCATACCGCCAGAAGTCGACACCACCACGACTTTCTTGTTACCGCACAGGCCTTCAGGGCCGGCTTCGGTGTAGCGGAAAGTCTGGCCGGCAACGGCAATGCGGTCGATCCAGGCTTTGAGCTGGGTCGGGATGGTGAAGTTGTACATCGGCGCTGCGATCACGACGGCATCGGCAGCGAGGAATTCGGCCAGGGTCGAAGCGCTCAGTTCAGCTTCGTGCTGTTGTGCGGCGTTGCGCAGCTCGGCGGTGGTACCGGCAGCGACCAGCGTCGCGGCAGAGAAATGGCTGATGGCATCGCTGGCCAGGTCGCGGTAAGTCACCACGGCAGCAGGCTCGGCGGTTTTCCAGGCCTGGACGACACTGTGGCTCAGCTGACGGGAAGCAGAGTTGTCACCAAGGATGCTCGAATCAATGTGCAAGAGTTTCATGTGGGATCTCCAAGTGAGGATCGCCACCGGGCGATCTGATGGAGACAATCCTACAGATGAAACCAATAGCTGATTAGTCAGCAACAATGCGATAGTTTGTCCCACTGATAGGACAGTCGAGTGAAACCATGCAAGACCTCAATGACCTTTACTACTTCGCCAAAGTCGTCGAAGCCGGCGGTTTCGCCGCTGCCGGGCGCGTGTTGGGCATCCCCAAGTCGCGGTTGTCGCGGCGTATCGCCGAACTTGAAGAGCGTCTGGGTGCCCGCCTTCTCCAGCGCACCACCCGCCAACTTAAGCTGACCGCTGTCGGCGAGCGCTATTTGCGCCATTGCCAGGCAATGCTGCTGGAGGCCGAAATGGCTGACGAGGCCGTCGCCAGCATGTCCAGCGAACCCCGAGGGCGCTTGCGGGTTTCCTGCCCCGTTGGGCTGGCTCATGAGTTTTTGCCATCGGTCATCAGCACGTTTCTGGAACGCTTCCCCCAAGTGCAATTGGAGATGCAGTTGCTCAATCGCCGGGTCGACCTGGTGACCGAAGGCATCGATGTCGCCTTGAGGGTGCGAGAACTGGGTGATGAAGACCCGCTGCTGGTCACCCGGCGTTTGCGCCAGGCGCAAATGGTGATGATCGCCAGCCCGGCCTTTATACGCGAGCATCCCATCAACAGCCCGGAAGACCTGAAGCAGGTTCCAGTACTCGGTGCTCTGGAAGCTGATCGCATGGTGCACGTACGCATGCTCGACGCTCACGGCAAGAGCTATGACCTGACGCTGGAAGCACGGCTCGGGATCGATGATTTCATTGTGCGCAAAGCCTGCGTGCTTGCGGGTCTTGGTTTCACCCTGCTGCCGATGATGTACTGCGAAGAAGAACTGGAAAACGGCTCGCTGGTGCAGTTGTTACCCGAGTGGTCACTGCCTGGCGGTTGGCTGCTGGCAGTCTACCCTCATCGGCGCGGTTTGCTGCCGGCGGTGCGTGCCTGGATTGACCATTTGACCGAATCATTCAAAGCCTGCGGGGATCGACTGTTATGAAGGCCAAGCCGATGACTGAAGAAGACGTGGCGCGTTTTTGCCTGGCACTGCCCGGGGCGCAAGAGGATTACAAATGGGGCGGTGTACGGGTGTTTTCAGTGGCTGGAAACAAGATGTTTGCCCTGCAAAACCTGCGGGGTGAGTCATTGGCGTTCAAGGTCGATAAAGAGCTGTTTCTGGGGCACGTCGATCGCCCGGGCATCGGGCCTGCGCCCTATCTGGCAAGGGCGCAGTGGATCATCATGCAAACGCCCTACCCGCTTGGCGCCGATGAGCTGCAAGGCTTGCTGCAACGTTCTCACCAACTGGTGGTGAGCAAGTTGCCCAAGCGCGTGCAGGTCGGGTTATTGATTTAGAAGAGCCTGAAGAGGCCGGCGCCAAGAAACAACTGGTCGATCCAGAACACCTCGTGCAACAGCACGATGATCCAGAACACCAGTTGATAAGACACTTTGCGGGTCTTGTGCCGAAACACTTGCTGGGCGAGCAAAGCGCCTGGCCAGCCACCGGCCAGTTCGATTGCATGCAGCACCTTTTCCGGTGTACGCCAGCTGTCGGCCCGGGCCTTGCGCTTGTCGCTCCAGTACAGCAAGAACGCCAGCAGGCTGACAATCCCATAGGCCGCGAGCGGAATCAGCGAAATCCCGCGCCACCACATAAGCATCGAGCCAAATGCCGGCAAAGCGCACAGCGCCAGGAACACCAGGCCTTTGAGGCGCGGGTTTTGAATCCCGCGCCCATTGCGTGGCTCAATCATGATGTAGCCGCCGCCCAGTCGACCCAACCGAACTGCCAGGTTGCCAGGATCAACAAGCCGAACACGATCCGGTACCAGGCAAACGCAGCGTAGCTGTGGCTGGCGATGAACTTGAGCAAGCCCTTGACCGCGATCATCGCGAATATAAACGCAGTGACGAAGCCGATGGCGAACACCGGGAAGTCAGCCGCCTGAAACAGGTCGCGATACTTGTAGCCGGAGTACACCGCGGCGCCGACCATGGTCGGCATGGCCAGGAAGAACGAAAACTCGGTGGCGGTTTTCCGCGACAGGCCAAACAACAAGCCGCCGATGATCGTCGAACCGGAGCGCGAAGTGCCGGGAATCATTGCCAGGCACTGGGCAAAACCGACCTTCAGGGCATCTTTCCAGGTGATCTCGTCGACAGTTTCGGCGTGCACGCTGTGCTCGCGACGCTCAGCCCACAACATGATGACCCCGCCCACCACCAGCGCCGTCGCCACGGTGATCGGGTTGAACAGGTATTTGTGGATCATATTGGCGAAGATCACCCCCAGCACCACGGCCGGCATGAAAGCGATCAACAGGTTGACGGTAAACCGTTGAGCATTGCGCTGCGTTGGCAACCCGGTCACCACGTCGAGGATCTTACGGCGAAACTCCCAGACCACGGCCAGGATCGCGCCGAGCTGGATGATGATGTTGAATGCCTTCTCGCGTTCGCCACCGAAGTTGAGCAAATCCGCGACGATAATCTGGTGCCCGGTACTGGAAATGGGCAAAAACTCTGTCAGTCCTTCTACAACGCCAAGAATCAAAGCCTGAACGGTGGTCCAAAAATCCATTAATCCCCCAATGAAACGATGCCTCCAAGGCATGCCTCGCTAATAAAATTCAAGCGTCCACTGCGATCAGCGTCACCAAATGACAACACGCACGATCTTCACGCGAAACCGTAAAAATCCCATGAAAAATCAGCGTAACTTCAGGTTTTTGCTGACGCGGCCGAAATCCTATCAGACATGCCTGAATTACGCTGCGCCGTAATTGGACTTGAGTAGGGTTGGCTCAACAGCAAAAGCGTGCCTGAATGCTGGCGGTCGTTTATGACAAGAACAAGAAAAAACCAGGAGTAATACGGTTATGAATAGCTTGCGCAGTGTGTCGATCAGCCGCCGTCTGTGGCTCATCCTGATTGTGGCTGTGCTGATGCTGTTGACGTTGGGTGTGCTGATGCTCAAGCAGATCCACGATGACCTTTATCAGGCCAAGGCCCAGAAAACCCAGCATGTGGTGCAGACGGCCAGCGGCATTCTGGCCTACTACCACGACCTGGAAACCGCCGGCACCCTGACCCGCGAAGCGGCGCAGAAACAGGCATTGAGCGTGGTGCGCGGATTGCGCTACGACCAGAACGACTACTTCTGGATCAACGACCTGACACCCGTGATGGTCATGCACCCGACCAATCCGAAACTCGAAGGCCAGAACCTTTCCACGATCAAGGATCCGGACGGCTTCGCGTTGTTCAACGAGATGGCGGCCATCGCCAAGGCCAAAGGCGCCGGCATGGTTGACTATCGCTGGCCGAAACCGGGTGCCAGTACACCGGTCCAGAAGACCTCCTACGTGAAACTCTTCGAGCCTTGGGGCTGGGTCATTGGTTCGGGTGTGTACATCGATGACATGCAGGCCGAGTTTTACGCACAAATGTGGCAGACATCGCTTGTCGGGCTTGCCATTGCAGTCCTTATGGCACTGCTGGTGATCCTGATTGCGCGCAGTATCGTGCGCCCACTCCAGGAAACCGTGAACGCCATGGCCAATATCGCCAGCGGTGAAAGCGATCTGACCCGTAGCCTTGATACCCATGGTCAGGACGAAGTGACCGAATTGGCGCAGCATTTCAACGCCTTCACGGAAAAACTGCGTCGGGTCATCACTCAGTTGCAACTGTCCGCCAGTGCCCTGGGGCAGTCATCCAGCGACTTGGGCAACGATGCGGCCCAGGCCCAGGCGCGCAGCCAGCAACAGTCCCAACAAATGGAACTGGTGGCGACCGCCATCAATGAAGTGACCTATGGCGTGCAGGACGTGGCCAGAAATGCCGAACACGCCGCCAGCGAAATGCGCGATGCGCAAGCGCAGGCACAACAGGGGCAAGTAAACATCGATGGGAGCTTGCAGCAGATCGATCAACTGTCGGGCACCATCGATCAAGCCGTTGAGGTGATCCGCACCCTGGCCACCGAAAGCACACAGATCGGCAGCGTGCTCGAAGTGATCCGTTCGATCGCCGAACAGACCAATCTGCTGGCGCTCAATGCGGCCATTGAAGCGGCCCGTGCCGGTGAGCAGGGACGGGGCTTCGCCGTGGTGGCCGATGAAGTCCGGCTGCTGGCACAGCGCACACAAAAGTCCACGGCTGAAATCCAGTCGATGATCGAGCGCTTGCAGAGCCATTCCGAGGCGGCAGTCAAAGTGATCGGCGACAGCAGCCGCGCCTCGCAACTGACCATTGAACAGGCCGGGTTGGCGGGTGCCAGCCTGAGCGCGATCGGCCAGGCCCTGAATAATCTCAACGGTCTGAACGCCTCGATTGCCAGTGCAACCCTGCAACAGGCGCATGTGGTCGAGGATATCAACCAGAACGTCACCCAGGCCGCTGGTTTGTCCCACAGCACCGCCTTGGCTGCTGAGCAGTCGAGCGTCGCAAGCGTGCATTTGAAAGAACTCAGTGAGCAGTTGAATGGCCTGCTCAAGCAGTTTCGGGTGTAGACGAACCTTGCGGTGAAACACTGCCCATGTGGGAGCGTGGCTTGCCCGCGAAGAACGATAACGCGCAATGCCTGAAAAACTGCGGTGTTCGCTTCGCGGGCAAGCCACGCTCCCACAGGGTCCGCGTCTTAACTGACCGGCTTCGGGCAAGCCCCCCTCGCCACAATCCCCACCTGCGTTACAATCGGCGCCCTTTTCAACTTCACCAAGGATCCGCCATGTCCGGGCTTGAACTGTTTGCCGCCGCACTCGGCGTGATTGCCGTCTGGTTAACGGTCAAACAGAACCCTTGGTGCTGGCCGATCGGACTGGTCATGGTGCTGCTCTATAGCTGGATCTTCTTCGAGGTAAAGCTGTATTCGGACATGCTGCTGCAGGTGATTTACGCCGGCTTGCAGCTCTATGGCTGGTGGCAATGGACCCGTGCCGGCGAAGCGCAACATGGACGGCAAGTCACGCAACTGGATGGACGCTCGATGTGGGCAGGCTTGGCCGTCGGTGCTGTCGGCAGCTTGCTGCTGGGCGCGGCCATGGCTCATTGGACCGATGCCGCGCAGCCTTGGCTGGACGCAGCATTGACCGGTTTCAGTCTGGTGGCGCAATTGTGGATGGCGCAAAAACGCCTGCAATGCTGGCCGCTGTGGATTGCCGTCGATGTGATTTTTGTCGGGCTGTTTATCTATAAGGGCCTGTACCTGACAGCTGCGCTCTATGGCCTGTTTACGCTGATCGCCGTACAAGGCTGGCGCGAATGGCAGGCCGATCCGGCGTTGCGCGCATGAAGGTCCTGGTACTCACCGGCCCGGAGTCCAGTGGCAAAAGCTGGTTATCGGCAGAGCTTCAACGCCACTTTGGTGGGTTGCTGGTGAGCGAATACGTACGTTACTTCATCGAACAGAACCCGCGTGATACCTGCCTTGCCGATATCCCGCAGATTGCCCGTGGTCAAATGGCCTGGGAAGACAGCGCCCGGGCCCAGCGCCCCGCACTGCTGATTCTCGATACTCACTTGCTGAGCAATGTGCTGTGGAGCCAAACCCTGTTTGGCGAATGCCCCGCCTGGATCGAAGACGCTTTGCTGGCCAGGCAGTACGACCTGCACCTGCTGCTGTCTCCCGAATCGGTTGACTGGATGGATGATGGCCAGCGCTGCCAACCGGATCTGAACCAGCGCCTGGCGTTCTTCAACGCGACAAAAGCCTGGCTGGAACAACACCAGCAAAGACTGCAGGTCATCAACGGCGATTGGGCCGAGCGCCGTCGTCAGGCCTTTGCTGCAGTGGAGCAATTGCTAACGCCGTGAAAGCACCTGTATTTGAGGGGCCATGTGTCCATTCCTGAAACACTCCAGTGCAGCGCAACAGCCCTATCAACGGCCTTCATCCTCTTGTCATGCTGACTGTTAAGTCATTGGTACACTCGCCCGCGAACACTTGATTTAGAGCATTTCGACCGATGGGGCCGGCTCGCAACAGCGAGCACCGTCTCACGGTTGATACAGCTCAAACATCCCCCTGCCTGCCCTACCCCATAACGTATTGAATTAAATCAATAAATAAAAAGCGGCACAGCTTCTGCTCTCTCCTTCACAACGCTGACCAGAGCCAGCGCAAAAAAAGAAGAGGGAGTGCCGACGTGGAGACAATTGATAAAGGCTTTATCCACCTCTTGCTGATCGGATGTGCGTTCAGCTCTGTCATGAGTCTGCCTGTCCAGGCCGCCGATGGGATCATTGTCATCCAGCGGGAAGTCCAAACGCGTAACGCGACTCGCCGCCCCATGGTTCCCGACCCTAGCCCCCTGACCGTCAATGCCAACCCGTCCAAACAAGTCATCAGTGCAACCAATGAACTGACGGACAGTGACATTTCCGGCATCAGCAGCGGCGCAAGTATCGCCGGCACGATCACTCAAGCCACCGGCACGCTGAACGGCAACATCAACGGTCAGTCACAGCTGCCCGGCTTGTCCGCAGGACATTCCGCAGGCTCCGGCAACGGTGTTGCCAACAGGATCAACGGCACCATCCAGCAAGGCCTGGGCAGTCTGAATGTTATCGGGGGGACAATGAAATGAATCGCACTCTGCTGATTCTGGCCATGTTTTGCAGTGCGTCGACCTTTGCCCAACCGCCTGTCATCGATACGGCCACCATCGACAACTCAGGCAGTCAGTACCAGGGCAACTTCTCGGTCAACCAGGCTGCCGGCGATCAGCAACAACAGGCCAACGCCCGAGCCATCGCCATTAACACCGACGCCAGCGCCACCACGCAAATTCGCCAACGGTTGCGTACTCAGGTCGACCCCAGGATCGATGCCCAGTCAGCCATTAAAGGCAACGCCTTCAGTAACGGCAATGGCGTACTGGGGGTCAACCAGAGTTCGGGCGCCAGCAACCAGCAAGCCAACGCCCTGCGGATAAGCATCAGTGCTACGCCGCAAAGTATCGACGACAGCGTCCTCAAGCAACAGAACGTGGCGCTGCTCAATAGCTCCGATTCAACGGATCCTACTCCTGGCCATCGCCAGGTCGCTATCAGCGACCAGGCCTTCACCGGTAGCCGTGGGGTGATCCAGTTGAATCAGAGCGCCGGGGTGGGAAACCGAACGGCCAACACCCTGAGCGTACGGGTCGCGGATTGACCCAAAAGGTAAGAAACAACACTTAACCTAAAAATAAAGTTTGGAGAATCAGCATGAAACCTTCAATGGCACTCAAGCCTCTGGTTTTCGCAATCGCTGCGGTAATGGCTATTGCTGTACAAGCTGGCCAGCGTGATGACGAGCATCATCATCGTCATCACGTAAATCCAAAAGACACCACCAATGCTGGCGCCACCGCCAACGCTACGGATAAACAAACCAGCACTAACAACTACATCAGCAATGAAGGGACTAAAAACACTGCCAACATGACCAACTCGGCCACGGGCGCGTCCGGTAACGTGGGCGTCAACGTTGCAGCAGGCGACGGCAACCAACAAGACAACGCTGCCGCCATTGCCAGCGGCGATGGCTCGTTTGTCTTTGGGTCTGTGGTGGCAACCGCCAAGGTTACGCAAACCCAAAACAACAACGAGGTCTACAACCAATCCACCAACAACAGCGCCAATATGAGTGGTTCGGCTAACGGCGGCAGCGGCAACATGGGTATCAACATGGCTGCTGGCGACCTTAACCAACAGAAAAACACCATGGCGATCGCTGTGTCTGGCGGCAAGCACGCTACTGCAACCGCGAGTGCCGATCAGTCAGGCCCAGGCCTGAGGGTGGATAACGACGCCGATCGGACGTTCCGCGTGGATACGCTGTCGCGTACCGTCTCAGCCAGCGGTCATCAGTCTTTCCAAGAGGCTTCCAAATCGCACTCTGCTTCGGACTATGCCAAGTACTCTGCTTCGGCCTTTACTTCGGACTTCGATGCGAAATTTGCTTCGAAATCTGCCAGCGCCTCTGCTTCTCACGCAGATGTGAAAGCTAATCTGGATGCGAACGTGGATGTGGACCTTAGCGCTACCAGGAATGACGGTCGCCATCACAGCAGCCGCAGTGCGACTTTCGACGCAGATATCGACGCATCGCTCGCCGCATCGATCGACAAATCGAACAGCAAATCGAGCAGCAAATCGAGCAGCGTATCGATCGACGCATCGGGCAGCGAAGCGCGCGCAGCAGTTGGCGCTCAATCGAAAGACAAATCTCAAAGTTTCAGCGAGTCCAGTTCTTTCGACTTGAGCAACACCGTGTCCTGGCAAGTGCTGACCCCAACTGGCTGGGCAAACCCTGTGACCAACACTGCCAACCTGAACGGTTCGGTGAATGGTGGCAGTGGCAACCTCGGCGTCAACGTGGCGGCCGGTGTTGGCAACCAGCAAAGCAACTCGCTGTCCATTGCATCCGGTTGCAGAACCTGCCTGTAAACCTAGCTCCAGAGTCTGGAGAGCCCCCTTCGGGGGGCTTTTTTTCACTCTTGCACGAGGGCTTCCGATCATGCGCACTTTCGCCCTGGCGTTCCTGGTTTTTCTGGCTGGCCTGAGCGAAGCGGGACAAATGCCGCTTTCAGTCTTGCCAGGCGGAGCGGTCATTTTCAAACCGGTCCAGAGCATGCGTGAGCGCAAATTTGCCGATCTGGTCCAACAGAAAACCGACTTCAGCTGCGGTGCAGCTTCCCTGGCGACCATATTGCGCCAGGCCTATTGGCTGGACGTAACTGAGGCACAAATCATCGAAGGCATGCTGGCTCACTCCGACCAGAATCTGGTCCGCGTCCAGGGCTTCTCCATGCTCGACATGAAGCGTTACGTGGAAAGTATCGGCATGCGGGCCCGTGGTTATCGGGTAACGCCGGAAACGCTGACCAGCGTCGCCATTCCGGTGATCGTGCTCATGGACATCCGCGGCTACAAGCACTTCGTGGTCATGCAAAAAGCGGAGAAAGACTGGGTGTATATCGGTGATCCGGTACTCGGTCACAGACGCTTCAAGTTCGACGACTTTGTCAAAGGCTGGAACGGCATCATCTTCGCCGTCATAGGCCAGGGCTACGACAAGACCAACGTCTTGCGCGATCCACCTTTGCCACTGACCGCCAAGAACCGTATCAACACCTTCAGCCCGGTGCGGGACACAGAATTGATGGATTTCGGATTCATCCAGAGCGACTTTTTCTAATGACAAGGGAGCACGAAGCTCCGGGAGTATCCAATGAAGACTCCATACTGGCTGGCCGTCGTTTGCCTGGCCGCCAGCCTGCCAACACAAGCACTCACGTTCAAACCGATTGAACTGAAGGATCAGGAGTTGGCAACCCTTCGCGGCCGGTATGTCATGCCGGGCCGGATCATCAGTTTCGGGATTGTCATGACCAGCACTTGGCAAAACGCCAGTGGTGAAGTGATCGGGGCAACCTCCTCGATGCAGATTCAGGAATCGACCATCAAGCCACAGTTCTATGTGTCGATGATCGACAAGAAAGGTGATGGTTCCCCGGTCTCCCAGGGTTCCGGCAATGTCAGCGGCGGTGGCGGCCTCAGCACCTCACAGGGTGTAACTCAGGTCGTGCGCGCCGCCGGCGACTACAACAGCGCCTACAACAATGTCGACATCAACGTCAAAGAAGCCAACCAGGCACCACAAATGGATACCCAGGGCCAGCCATTGGCCGCCGGCACGACCCTGTCCGCATCCAACGGTGCCGGGACCTTCAGTATGTCGTCAAGTAACACTGGCGTGCAGTTGAGCATCCAGGCTAACAACAATCAGGGCAATACCGTGCAACGCCTTGCCCAGGGAGGCCTGATGCAGAACGCGACCTTGCTCGGCGGAAGAAACCAGGTGAACAACCTGACGTCCCTCAATGTTGTCCTGCGCAATAACCTGCCGACCGTCGGGGCGCTGGACTGCAATCTGGACCAACTAAAAGGCCTACGCACTCTCGGATACTGATCTACGCTGAGTCTCATTGAATGTAGTCAGAAGGGACGACAAACCCATGCACAGATCTTTGACGTTCAGAGCTGTCGTTTGTTTGAGTACCTTGGTCCCGGCCACTTTGCTGCAAGCAGCACCGGACCCCCAGGTAGAAGCCTTAAAACAAGAACTCATGGAGCTGAAACAGCGTTACCAAGAACAACAAAACGCGCTGATGGTACTTGAGCAGCGCGTTAAACAAGTCGAAGAAACACCAGCAACACCTGCTCCCAAGCGCCTGACCCGCTCCCCTGCCGAGAAGACCGCAGGCGCCAAGACCGTGGCTACGGGTGCCCCGGGGACCAGTTCGTATGGGCAGTCGCTCAAGGACGACTCGGGACCGGCGCAAAGCGTGTCCAACCTGTATGACGAAGCCAGCGGTTTCTTCGGTGGTGGCAAGTTCAGTTTCGAAACGGGCATGACTTATACCCACTACGATACCCGTGCATTGGTGCTCAATGGCTTTCTGGCCCTTGACTCGATTTTTCTTGGCAACATCAACATTGACCGCATCAAGGCCGACAACTGGACCCTGGACCTGACAGGCCGCTACAACGTAGCGCAACGTTGGCAGTTCGACATCAACGTCCCGGTCGTCTATCGAGAATCGACATACTCTTCTGGTGGTGCAGGAGGCGCAGCCCCAGTCTCATCCGACGCCACCGTCAAGCGCGATCCGACCATAGGCGATGTCAACTTTGGTGTTGCCTACAAGTTCCTGGATGAATCGGAAAACCTGCCCGACGCGGTCGCCACTCTGCGAATCAAGGCGCCGACCGGCAAAAATCCGTACGGAATCAAGCTGATCAAGGACCCGGGCAACGACAATTTGTCGGTACCTCAGTCACTCCCTACCGGCAACGGTGTCTGGTCGATTACCCCGGGTATCTCACTGGTCAAGACCTTCGACCCTGCCGTGCTCTTCGGCAGCCTGTCCTATACCTACAACATGCAGGACTCCTTCAGCGATATCAGCCCCACTGTAAATTCCACGGTCCCGGGAGACGTGAAACTCGGCGATTCCTGGCAGATCGGCGCCGGCATTGCGTTTGCCTTGAACGAGAAAATGAGTATGTCGTTTTCGTTTTCCGACCAATTCGCCCGCAAAAGCAAAGTCAAACCAAGCGGCCAGGACTGGCAATCAATCCCGGACAGCGATTACAACGCTGCCAACTTCAACATCGGCCTGACCATGGCGGCAACCGACAAACTGACGATAGTGCCCAACCTCGCCATCGGCTTGACCCAGGACGCACCGGCCTTCTCCTTCAGCCTGAAATTCCCGTACTACTTCTAAACGCCACACAAGGAAAAGGCCCGCTGCGACGTCAATCGCAGCGGGCCTTTTCGTTTCTCCGCGCCCTAGCGGATCTGGTGCTTGTGCAGCAATCGGTAAAAAGTCGGCCGGGACACGCCCAGTACTCGAGCGGCCACACTGAGGTTGTCACTGTGGCGGTTCAATACGTCGCACAATGCCTGGCGTTCGGCGCGGGTCTTGTAGTCTTCCAGAGTGCCCATTGGCGCGGTAATCACCTGTTGGCCAATCAACCCCAGGTCCCGTGCCTCGATCTGTCGGCCTTCAGCCAGCACCAACCCTCGACGCACCCGGTTCGCCAGCTCACGGACATTGCCCGGCCAATCGTGCTTGCCCATGGCAATCAGTGCGTCTTCGCTGAAGCTGCGCGGCCTACGTCCGGTTTCCTGGCTGTAAAAGTGGGAAAAATGGTTGGCCAGCAGCGCCAGGTCACCGTGACGCTCGCGTAGCGGCACAGTGACCACCTGCAGGACGTTGAGCCGGTAGTACAAATCCTCGCGAAAACACTTGGCCTCGATCGCAGCTTCCAGGTCCACGTGAGTGGCTGCCAAGACCCGGACATCCACGGGAATCGGTTGACTGCCGCCGACCCGTTCGATGTGTTTCTCCTGCAGGAAACGCAACAGGTTAGCTTGCAGTTCAAGGGGCAGATCACCTATTTCATCCAGAAACAGGGTGCCACCATTGGCGGCTTCAATGCGTCCGACTTTACGTTGGTGTGCACCGGTAAAAGCGCCCTTTTCGTGACCAAACAGCTCGGATTGAATCAGATGCTCGGGAATCGCCCCGCAATTGATCGCGACAAACGGTTTACTGTGGCGTTGCGACTGACGGTGCAAGGTTCTGGCGACCAGCTCTTTACCGGTACCACTTTCCCCTCGAATCAACACCGGAGACTCGGTAGGCGCCAATTTGCTCAGCAATTTGCGCAGTTCGCGGATCGGCCGGCTGTCGCCCAGCAGTTCATGCTCGGGCTGGTGGACGTGAATCGTGCCCTGGCCGCGCAAACGCGCCATGCCAAACGCACGCCCAAGGGTCACTTGAACCCTGGAGACGTCAAACGGCAAGGTATGGAAATCGAAAAACCATTCGCAGACAAAATCGCCGGCATTCTGCAACCGCAGGACTTCCTGGTTGAGAACAGCGATCCATTCAGTACCGCTACGGCTGATCAGTTCCTTGACGGCTTCAGGACGCTCAAAATGAACAGGTTTAAGGCGCAGCAGGCCGACATCACAGGAACGATGGGAAGCGTTCTCCAGGGTACAACTGTCGACATCCCAGCCGATCGTACGCAGGCCGGGTAATAAGCGATGGCAGTCGTCACACGGATCAACCACTAGCAAACGTCGCAATGCGGGCGTTTCGATCATGACTGTTCCTTGGCGCCAAAAATTAGAAAATTTATTAGAAACAGTCGTTTGGCGTCCTTGAATGTAACGTTAGCAAGATCTTGACGCGGCCTTGTATCGTTTAATAATAAGGTCAACGTTGTTTACGTTATAAAACGTGCCCGTATTAGCGACCTGACACGTTTGAACCTTTCATCCAGCTTTCAATGCGCCCCTTGCCGCTGCCTTTATAAAAGAAAGTTGAAAATTCTTTTGAATGTGTGTGACCCGCCCCCCCATTGCGCGCATCAGTACAAGTAACCAGCCGAACGGTAAGCCCAACCGACGGCACATCACTTGATTGGGCACAGACGAGAGAAGACCCCATGAACGCCCCGCTCCGTATCAACGAAGCTCTTTTGATTGCCGACCGCGCATTTACCCCCTTCCAATGCGTGGCCTGGGCTCCACAGGACGGCACCGGCGAACTCAGCCTGACCGTCATCGACCGCACCAGCACCCCTATCGGCCGCAAACAGATCCCCAGCAGCACCTATACCGACCCGGCCCAACTTGCATCCTTGCTGGAACAAGTTCGCGCCGAATTGAGCGAGGAAGGTTATCAGTTGCAATCCTGGACAATGCCGCAGTAAACAAAAAGTGCGGATCACTGCGCCGTGATCCGCACTTTTTTATCGATACCTCTCAAGATACCCCCTCCTCTTCGACCCTCTCGGTTAACGCTTTATTGCGATAGACGGTCGTATAAACCAGACCAACTTGTCAGCGGTTCGCAAAGACATTGTTCTGGCACAGAACGACGCTCCGTTTGTGATTTCAGACCGTTGTGCATTGCATCAATCAGGGATTGAATATTTCCTTCAAGGTCTTCCTCCGAGGTTCTGGATCTGGTCGACTCGCAAGGAGATGCGACATGCCCATCCATAACGCTTTTGCCTTCGCGGCCCCTCTCGGCACAGCGGGACAACTCGACTCAAGTTTTGCATCATCCGGCAAGGCCTGGGTGCAGTTCGCGGGCAGTCTTTCAAGTATGGCCAACGATGTGGCGGTCGATTCAATGGGCCGCTTGCTGGTCGCGGCCAAGGTCGGAACCTGGGACGGTTACGGTTATGGGCTGGCCCGACTACTTGAGGATGGCTCAGCGGATCGGAGCTTCGGCATGGAGGGCAGCATTACCGGACAGTTCGCAAGCGACTTCGAAGCCACAGGAGGCAAGGTTCGAGAACTGCCCGATGGAAAAATCCTGTTATCCGGCCTGCATTACGAAAGCCCCCACCGCACACTCCCGGCACTGGCAATGTTTGACTCGCAGGGACACCCGGTTCTGCAATTTGGCGACCGGGGGGTACAGATCGTGCGTTTGCCCGGTGATTTGTCCAGAGGCCTGCGTGACGACTGGTTACCACCGGGAGTCTCGGGCGCCGAAGCCTGCGACTTTCGGGTACTGGCCGACGGCCGAATCCTGCTGTTGGCCAACCATCACTACAAATTCGCGGATCACGTCGGCATCCTGATACGGCTCAATCCGGACGGGACACTGGACGAGACATTCAACGGCCACGGATTTGTCATGGTCAGGCACCTGCTGATGAATACCTGGCTGAACAGCCTCCTGTTGCAGGCAGATGGTCGGATTGTGGTCGCCGGATCGATCAACCTGCCGCAGGAAGGTTTGCTGGCACGCTTCGACAGCACCGGCCGGCTGGACGAAGACTTCGCTGAAGACGGTTTTCTAAGCTTCAAGGTCCAGGGGCGCAGTGCCCAGGTGAGTCAGGTGATCGAGCAACCGGATGGGCGCCTGCAGTGTTTCGGTAGCAGCCGCGACCCGATGCAATGCCTGTCGCTGACCGTGCGCAATAATGGTCGGCCGGATACTCATTGCAATAGCGGTCACGCGCGACTCACTGAAATAGGTAACAGCGGCTGCCAATGGACAGCCGCCCAGGTTCTCGCCGATGGCCGTGTGCTCAGCGTCGGAGCAACCATTGGCGGCATTGCAGCGGATTTTCTTTTGGCGCGGCATCTCCCGGACGGACACCTGGATCGCCATTTTGCCAATGGCCAAGGGTGGGTTCGTACTCGCCTGGGGCGCAGCCTGGACACCGCAACCTCGCTGGCCGTGCAGGCTGACGAGCGAATTGTGGTCAGCGGCTACTCGCTGGACGGCCACTACCGGGCGGTAGTGGCGCGCTATCTGGGGTAGTGCTGTGTCGTTGTTGCGCTGCAGGTGCGCTGTCACCTATTGATAATGAAACTCAAGAGCTTGATCTTCCGGGACTGTTACGGCAAGTTGCGCGCTTCTTGATAGAAGGAGCAACTGATGTCCGGCTCAATGGCCCAGGCGTTTACACACAATTTCCTCGGGCATTCACCGCGCTGGTACAAGGCAAGCATTCTCGCCTTCCTGATTTTCAACCCGCTGCTGCTGTGGACGGCAGGTCCGGTAGCGGCTGGCTGGTTGCTGGTGGCTGAGTTCATTTTCACCCTGGCCATGGCACTCAAATGCTACCCGCTGATGCCGGGCGGCCTGTTGATGGTCGAAGCGCTGCTGTTGCGCATGACCACACCTGAAGCGCTGTATGACGAGCTGCTGCATAACTTTCCGGTGATCCTGCTGCTGATGTTCATGGTGGCGGGCATTTACTTCATGAAAGACCTGCTGCTGTTTCTGTTTTCGCGGCTATTGCTCGGGGTTCGCTCCAAGGCACTGCTGGGGCTGATGTTCTGTTTTCTGTCGGCGTTTCTGTCGGCGTTTCTCGACGCCTTGACGGTGACCGCCGTGATCATCAGCGCGGCCGTAGGGTTTTACTCGGTCTATCACCGTGTGGCATCGGGCAACGATCCACGGCAGGACAGCGAATTCAGCGATGATCAGAACCTGCCGGTCCTGCATCACGAAGACCTTGAACAATTCCGTTCATTCCTGCGCAGTCTGTTGATGCACGGCGCAGTGGGCACCGCGCTCGGGGGTGTCTGCACCTTGGTGGGTGAGCCACAGAACCTGCTGATCGGCCATGAAATGGGTTGGCACTTTGCAGACTTCTTCCTGAAGGTCGCTCCGGTCTCGCTGCCAGTACTGGTCGCGGGCCTGGTGACCTGTGTGTTGCTGGAGAAACTGCGCTGGTTTGGTTATGGCACCTTGCTGCCAGACAACGTTCGCGCGGTGCTGGCCAACTATGCGGCACAGGACAACGCCGAGCGCACCGCCCGCCAACGCGCTGCACTGTTGGTACAAGGCGCGGCCGCGCTGATTCTGATTGCCGGGTTGGCGTTTCACATTGCCGAGGTCGGGCTGATCGGCTTGATGGTGATCGTCTTGATCACGGCGTTCACCGGCATTACCGAAGAGCACCGGATCGGCAATGCCTTCAAGGATGCGATGCCGTTTACCGCCTTGCTGGTGGTGTTCTTCGCCGTTGTGGCAGTGATTCACGATCAGCAACTGTTTACGCCGTTGATCCAGTGGGTGCTGTCCCTGCCGGCAGATCAGCAACCGGGCATGTTGTTTATCGCCAACGGCGTGTTGTCGGCCATCAGCGATAACGTGTTCGTGGCGACGATCTACATCACCGAGGTGAAACAGGCATTCATCTCCGGCCATATGAGCCGCGAGCATTTCGAAACGCTGGCGATTGCCATCAATACCGGCACCAACCTGCCCAGCGTGGCAACACCCAATGGTCAGGCAGCGTTCCTGTTTCTGCTGACCTCGGCAATTGCCCCACTGATTCGGCTGTCTTACGGGCGCATGGTCTGGATGGCGTTGCCGTACACCGTGGTGATGGGCGTGCTGGGCTGGTATGCGGTGAGCTACTGGTTGTAACACTGGTCAATGTGGGAGCGGGCTTGCTCGCGAAAGCGGTGTGTCATTCAACAATGATCTTGAATGATATGACCTCTTCGCGAGCAAGCCCGCTCCCACAGGGGGTTTGTATGAAGTATTGCCTGACTCAGCCGAGGCTGTGCCAGACACGACCGTCTCGAGTCAGTAACTCATCAGCCGCATCCGGGCCATTTTCACCGGCCGCATAGGTTTGCACACTGGCGTCTTCTTTCCAGGCATCGAGGAACGGCTGAACCGCACGCCAGCCATTTTCGATGTTGTCAGCGCGCTGAAACAGCGTTTGATCACCGGTCAGGCAATCGTAGATCAAGGTTTCATACCCAGTGGACGGCTGCATCTCGAAGTAATCCTTGTAGGCAAAGCCCAGCTCGATGTTAGCCATGTTCAGTGCCGGCCCGGGACGCTTGGCCAGCAGGTCGAACCACATCCCTTCGTTCGGCTGAATCTGGATCCTGAGGTAAGTCGGTTGCAGCTCATCGACTTCGGTGTCGCGAAACTGCGCGTAGGGCGCAGGCTTGAAGCAGATGGCGATTTCGGTGTCGCGTACGCTCATGCGCTTGCCGGTGCGCAAGTAGAACGGCACGCCGACCCAACGCCAGTTGTCGATCATCACCTTGAGCGCAACGAAGGTTTCCGTCGTGCTGTCTGGCGCGACATTGGGTTCTTCGCAGTAACCGGCCAACGGCTTGCCGGCGATTTCACCGGCAACATACTGACCGCGTACCGAGTTGGCTCGCGCCTCTTCGGTGGACCAGGGACGAATCGCCCCAACCACCTTGGCTTTTTCACCACGCACCGCATCGGCACCGAAGGCCGCCGGCGGTTCCATCGCAACCATCGCCAGCAGCTGGAACAGGTGATTGGGCACCATGTCCCGTAGAGCGCCCGTGTGCTCATAAAAACTGCCACGGGTTTCGACGCCAACGGTTTCTGCCGCGGTGATTTGTACGTGGTCGATGTAATGGTTGTTCCAGAACGCTTCGAACAGGCTGTTGGAGAACCGGCTGACCAAAATGTTCTGCACGGTCTCCTTGCCCAGGTAATGGTCGATCCGGTAAATCTGTTTCTCCGTCATGACCTTGAGCAAGCATGCGTTCAAGGCTTCGGCGGTGTGCAGATCGGAACCGAAGGGTTTTTCGACCACGACCCGGCGGAAGGCGTTGTCGCCCTCTTCCAGCAGCCCGGACGAGCCCAGACGACGCACCACTTCACTGAAAAAGCGCGGCGCGGTGGCCAGATAGAACACCGCGTTGCCGGTACCACTCTCGGCGATTTTTGCGCCGAGCGCCTGATAGGTGCTGTCGTCGAGAAAATCGCCCTGGACATAGCTGATGCCCTTGGCCAGCTTGGCCCAGAGCACCGGGTCCAGAGAGTCATGGCCGACCTTGTTGGCCGCCTCGGCGCGAATGAAGTCTTCAAGCTTTTTGGCGAAGTCCGCGTCGCTGATCGCATTGTGGTCGACACCGATGATCCGCAATCCATCGCCAAGCAAACCGTCACGACTGAGGTTGTACAGCGCCGGCATCAGCAAGCGCTTCACCAGGTCGCCGTGAGCACCGAACAGGAACAGCGTGGTGGGTGGTGCGGGGTGTGCCTTGGATTTCTTGCGGATCGAAGTCATTTTTTTGGCGTCTCGACATGGCCGCCAAAGCCGAAGCGCATGGCCGACAGCAGCTTGTCGCCATAGGTGCTTTGCTGGCGCGAACGGAAACGGGCAAACAACGAGTTGGACAAAACCGGCACCGGAACCGACTGTTCCATGGCCGCTTCGATGGTCCAGCGACCTTCGCCGCTGTCAGCCACGGCGCCGGAGTAGCCATCGAGTTTCGGATCGCTGGCCAAGGCATCGGCCGTCAGGTCCAGCAACCAGGACGAGACGACGCTGCCACGACGCCAGACTTCGGCAATATCGGCCACATTCAGATCAAAGCGCTGATCTTCCGGCAGGTTTTCCGAGGCTTTGGTCTTGAGGATGTCGAAACCCTCGGCAAATGCCTGCATCATCCCGTATTCGATGCCATTGTGAATCATCTTCACAAAGTGCCCGGAACCAGCAGGGCCGGCATGAATGTAGCCGCGTTCGGCACGATCATCTTCAGCCACCCGGTCCTTGGTCCGCGGGATATCACCCAGGCCCGGCGCCAATGCGTCGAACAGCGGGTCGAGGCGATCAACCACGTCAGCGTCACCGCCGATCATCATGCAGTAACCGCGCTCCAGCCCCCAAACTCCGCCGGAGGTGCCGACATCGATGTACTTCAGGCCCTTTTCCGACAAGGTTTTCGCCCGACGGATATCGTCCTTATAGAAGGTGTTGCCGCCATCGATGATCACATCGCCGGCGTCCAGCAACTGGCTCAGGGTGTCGATGGTTTCTTCGGTTGGCGCGCCTGCTGGCAGCATGACCCAGACCGCTCGGGGTTTATCCAGTGCCGCGACCAGTGCCGGCAAGTCCGCAACGCCAGTGGCGCCCTCTTCACTCAGGGTCTCAACAAACGCGGTGTTACGGTCATAGACCACAGTGGTGTGCCCATTGAGCATCAGGCGCCGCGCAATGTTGCCGCCCATGCGGCCCAGTCCGATAATCCCCAGTTGCATGTGCTGATGCTCCTTACTACAAATAAAGGTGTGCCAAAGGTTATAGCGCAATGAGCCTGATTAAGGTTAGTCCAGAGCGCTGCAACATAGTTTCCGGACGATTTGCCCGAGCTATAGGGATAACGTCCAAAACGTTGGCGAAGACACAGGGACCGCAAAAAATAAAAAAGTTCCATAAATAACAAAAAGAAACCAGAATCGGCGCCGACAGTGGTTCGAGCCCGGCTCCAGAGCAGCCCACCCACAGATGTGACACGCCATTTGCGAGGTGAGCAATGGGCACCGTAGTAAACGCACTGCCTCCACAGACCCTTTACGTCACTATTCGTCGTGACGAATTGCGCCAGCTCAAAGCCGAACGCGAACAACTGCTCGACCAGGTCGCGCAATTGCGCCTGTTGCTTGCCCAGGCACAACTGCCTGCACAGCCGGTAACGCGCTGAAACCGGGCAATAGCCACGACGCAAGCTGTCAGTTAGCTGAACGACACTCACAATTTTTTCACATCTGCCTGATGATAATTCATCGGTTATAGCCGCTCACTTTGTGAGCGGTGCAATTGTTGGTGTCTGGAAATGCTCCAGTATCCGCAGTAATTAATCGGATGGAGCGCTGAATGGCGATGTTTAAACGCAGCAATACGTCTGCGAAAGGTTTCGATTGGGCAGGACTTGGCTGGCTTTTCCTGTTCTTCTGGTATTTCTCCGGCATCACCCAACTCCTCATCCTCTTGTCTGACACCGCGGGTTTCGCCGGTTTCCGCCAAGCCTTCATCATGAGCGCCATCTGGCTGGCACCGATGCTGCTGTTCCCGGCGCGTACGCGCTTGCTGGCGGCAGTGATCGGTGTCGTGCTCTGGGCCTGCTCGATGGCGAGCCTGGGTTACTTCTTTATCTATCAGCAGGAATTCTCGCAAAGCGTCATCTTCATCATGTTCGAATCGAACGTGTCGGAAGCTGGCGAATACATGACTCAGTATTTCGCCTGGTGGATGGTCCTGGCCTTCCTGGCGCATACCGCCGTTGCAGTATTGCTGTGGACGCGTCTGCGCCCGGTTTACCTCTCTCGTGGCAAAGCCCTGCTGACCGCGACTGCCATTCTGGTCGCCATTATCGGTTATCCGCTGATCAAGCAGACGGCCCGTACCGGCAGCTTCGCCAGCGGCCTCGAAAAATTCGAAACCCGAGTCGAGCCAGCGGTGCCGTGGCAGATGATGGTTGCCTATCGTCGCTACCGTGAAACGCTCGGCAGCATGCAAGGCATGCTCGACAACGCCAGTCAGATCCCGCCGCTGCACAACTTCAAGGATGCAATGGCAAACCAGCCGGCGACCCTGGTGCTGGTGATTGGCGAATCGACCAACCGTCAGCGCATGAGCCTGTATGGCTACCCGCGTGAAACCACGCCGGAACTCGACAAGCTCAAGGATCAACTGGCGGTTTTCGACAACGTCGTTACCCCGCGCCCTTACACCATCGAGGCGCTGCAACAGGTTCTGACCTTCGCCGACGAAGAAAATCCGGACCTGTACCTGAAGACGCCATCCCTGGTCAGCGTGATGAAACAGGCGGGTTACAAGACTTTCTGGATCACCAACCAGCAGACCATGACCAAGCGCAACACCATGCTCACGACGTTCTCCGAGCAGGCTGATGAACAGGTCTACCTGAACAACAACCGCAACCAGAACGCCCGCCAGTACGATGGCGATGTATTGGAACCATTCTCCAAGGCCCTGGCCGACAGCGCTCCGCGCAAGCTCATCGTCGTGCACTTGCTCGGCACGCACATGAGTTACCAGTACCGTTATCCGCCGACGTTCGACAAATTCAACGATCGTCAGGGTGTACCGGCAGGCATCAGCGATGATCAGTTGCCGACCTACAACAGCTACGACAATGCGGTTTTGTACAACGACTTCGTGGTGTCGAGCCTGATCAAGGACTACGCCAAGACCGATCCAAACGGCTTCCTGCTGTACCTCTCCGACCACGGTGAAGACGTTTTCGACTCCGCAGGTCACACCACACTGGGGCGTAACGAAGCCAAACCGACTGCGCCGATGTACACAATTCCATTCATCGCCTGGGCTTCGCCAAAATGGCGAGAAGCCCACGACTGGAGCTTTGCCGCGGACCTGCAACGGCCTTACAGCAGTTCGCAGCTGATCCACACCTGGGCAGACCTTGCAGGCTTGAGTTTCGATGAACTGGACCGCAGCAAGAGCCTGGTCAGCGACAGCTTCAAACCGCGCCCGCTGTTGATCGGCAACCCTTATGAGCGTGAACAGAAAGCGCTGATCGACTTCAGCCTGATGAAACCCAAGGCTGCCGCTGTCAGCGCCTCAACCATCAAGCCGTAATCTCTTCGGGGGCTGGTTCCAGCCCCCGCTTTCTGCGCAGCATTGATGTGCACGCCCCCAGAGGCGCCCTTCTTGTTTAAAGCGGCTTGATCCAGAACAGCATCTGGCCATGAGCGGGATCGAACATCCCCGCCGAAAACCCGAACTTGCTATAGGAACCCTGTGCGACGGCATTGCCTTCCAGCACTTCCAGAGTGATTTTGCAGCAGCCACGCTGACGGGCAATATCCTCGACCTTTTGCAGCATTTTCTGGCTCAGGCCCAGCCCGCGAAATTTTCCGACCACCATGACATCATGGACATTGACCAGTGGACGGCAAGCAAAGGTCGAGAAACCTTCGAAGCAATTCACCAGCCCGGCAGGCTCCCCGTGAACGAACGCCAGGACACTGAACGCATGGGGTCGCTTGGCCAGCTCGCCGGGCAACTGCTGCAAGACATCGGCCGATAACGGCGTGCCACCGCCCATCGGGTCTTCAGCGTAGTGATTCAGAACCAGACTGATCGCTTCGGCGTGTATCGGATTGGTGTAGCTGGCCTGGAGTACCAGGATTTCTGCGGATTCCATTTCCATCCTCGATCAAACAATGAGTGTGCATCCCTGCGCGCATCGTCTTCCTGCGCCTGGGTCAGACGACATTAGCGTGACTGGAACGCTTCGGACAACCGCCAAATCATCACAGCCCGGTGTTTTTAGCGCAATGCGCTATAGGGCAACGTCCTTCGTCACTCACATGCACAAAAAGCAGGACCTTTCCGATTTTTACGAAAGCTAAATACACAGAATATAAACAACACAGCCGGCGACACGTTTTAAACATCGCTACACCACTGATAAACAGGGCCTTTGCGCACACAACGCACTCAATAGCCCGCTGTAGGATTCCTACAACAAGGTTTTATCGGTCACCCAAAAGCATTGACAGTCCGTTTATATCCGGCAACTCTTGTACCCAACGCAAACAAAAAACATGAGATCGCCAACTATGAACCACTCCCCTTTCCCTCTCGTCGAGATCAGCGGCACCCCCTTCGACCGCGGCCTCCAATATGGTCAAGCGGTCAGTCAGCGCATTCACAAAAGCATCGAGATCTACTCTGTCCAGCTGCTGAAGATGGGCTACACCTGGGCCGACATCCGTGGCTTTGCCAATGAGTTCGTGCCCAGCATCGAAGCATTCGAGCCGGAGTACGCTCAGGAAATGCGCGGTATCGCCGAGGGTGCAGGCTGCGATTTCGAAGCTATCGTGCTGATCAACGCCCGCACCGAGATCATCCAGCTGGGCCGACGCAAGGCTCGCCTGCCAGATCCGGATGGCTGCACTGGCGCGGTGATTCTGCCGACGGCATCGGCCGCCAACGAAGTGATTCACGGACAAAACTGGGACTGGCGCGCGGAATGTGCCGAGAGCGCCATTGTGCTGAAAGTCCTGCGCGAAGACGGCCCGGATGTACTGACCTTCACCGAAGCCGGCGGCCTGGCCCGCAACGGCTTGAACTCGATCGGCACCGCAATCACCGCCAACTACCTGGAGTCCGAACGCGACTACACCCAGGTCGGCGTGCCACTGCCATTCATTCGACGCAAGGCGCTGGAGGCCGCGCATTTTGCGCTGTCGATCAAGGTGGTCGCCACCACCGCCAAATCCACCTCCAACAACATGATGCTCAGTCACGCTGGCGGCTATGCGATCAACTTTGAATGCGCCCCGGATGAAGTCTTCCCGATTCAGGCCGAACAGGGGTTGCTCGTACACGCCAACCATTGGCAGAGCCCGGTGGCATTGGGCAAGTTGCGTGAAGCCGGCTTGAACAGCGTTCCCGAAAGCCTCTATCGCGACGTGCGTGTGCGGCAAATCCTCAGCGAAACGCCCGGGCAATTGACCGCCGAGCACCTGAAAAAAGCCTTCTTCGATGACTTCGGCACGCCGTGGGCGGTGTGTCGCCCGCCGCTTTCCAACATGGCCGGAAACCTGTCGGCTACCGTGGCCATGGTGGTGATGCGCCCGGCCAAGGGCTTGATGGAAGTCGCACCGCTGCCGGCCGTGAACCGCGAATTCACCGCCTATTCGCTGGCCATGGAGGGCGACATCAACCGCTACCTCAAGTAACTCACGCGACACCCTGCCCTGCGGGCGGCACGACAAGAACAATGACAATAAACAACTAACGGTTTGCGACGCTTGCCGGCTCTCACCGTCGCAAACCGCCCATGGAGAATCACTCCCGTGCATACATTCACTCGTATCGCCCTGACGCTAGGGTTCA
The DNA here is from genome assembly GCF_058782685.1 of Pseudomonas sp. FW306-02-D09B. Lineage (NCBI taxonomy): Bacteria > Pseudomonadati > Pseudomonadota > Gammaproteobacteria > Pseudomonadales > Pseudomonadaceae > Pseudomonas > Pseudomonas sp. FW306-02-D09B. The sequence continues at coordinate 331,840 of NZ_JBYSXY010000001.1, read as the reverse complement.
GCAGTCTCGCTCTTGGCAGTCTCAACGCCACCGCCAGCACCTTGCGTGTAGCCCTCAACGCGGATATTCGCAGCACCGATCCCGGCGTCAATCGCGACGAAAACACCGACGCGGTGATCCTGCACATTGTCGAAGGCCTGGTGGCTTACCGCGAAGACGCCTCGGTCGGCATGCTGCTGGCCAGCAAGGTCGAGGTGTCGGCCGATGGCCTCGAGTACCGCTTCACCCTGCGTGACGGGGTGAAGTTTCATGACGGCGCCGCCCTCACGTCCGCCGACGTGCTGTGGACCTGGAAACGCTATCTCGACCCGCAAACCCAATGGCGCTGTCTCGCAGACTTCGATGGCCGCGGGGTGGCAAAAGTCGCCGACATCAGCGCGCCGGATCCATTGACCGTGGTCTTCACGCTGGACAAACCCAATGGCCTGTTCCTCGCACAAATGGCACGTTCCGATTGCGGCGGCACCGGCATCCTGCACCCGTCCTCTGTCGATGCGAACGGCAAGTGGCAAGCGCCGATCGGTACCGGGCCGTTCAAGCTTGCCGAATGGAAACCGGGGCAATATGTCGATCTGCAACGCTTTGCCGACTACAGCGCCCGCCCGGAGACAGGCACCGACGGTTATACCGGCAACAAGCAGGCGTTTATCGATAACCTGCGCTTCATGGTCATCCCCGATGCGGCAGCCGCCAAAGCCGCGTTGCAATCGAAAGGGGTCGACGTGCTGCCCGATGTCACGGTGATGGATGCCCACGAACTCGGCGCCTTGCCAGGCATCAAGACCTCCAGCAGTGCCAACATGTCGCTCAACGCCCTGCTGTTCCAAACCCGCGATCCACTGCTCAAGGACGTGCGTATTCGGCGTGCCATCGCGCTGTCGCTGGACAGCGAACAAATGGTCCAGGCACTCACCGAAGGCACGTCCCACGCCAACAACTCGGTGGTGCCAGACACCAGCCCCTACCACAAGAACGTTCAGAAGCTGGGCTACAAAGCCAACATCGAAGAAGCCAAGCGTCTGCTCAAGGAAGCCGGTTACAACGGCCAGCCGCTGAAAATCATCACCAACAAACGCTACCAGAGCGTGTTCGACATGGCGGTACTGAGCCAGGCCATGGCCCAGGCAGCCGGGTTGAACATCGATATCGAAACCCTCGAATGGGGCACGCAACTGGAGCGCTACCAGAGCGGTGCGTACCAGATCATGGCGTTCTCCTATTCGGCGCGTTTTGACGCGGCGCTGAACTTCGAGTCGGTGATGGGCGACAAAAACCAGCAACCCCGCAAGGTCTGGGACAACCCCCAGGCGCAGGGCTGGATGCTTGAGTCCATGCGCGAAATCGTACCGGTCAAACGTCAGGCACTGTTCGATCAGTTGCACCGACAGATGCTCGCCGATGTGCCGATGGTGGTGATGTACAACGGCAGCACCGTCGGTGCCTTTCAGGATCGGGTCGAAGGTTACCGCTCCTGGCCCATCGCCAAACCGCGCCTGTGGGGCGTGAAACTGGCCGAATAGGAGATCGATCATGTTGCGATTTATCGCTCAACGCCTGGCACTGTCGGTGCCGACCTTGCTGCTGATTTCCGTGGTGGTGTTCGCGCTGATCCGCTTCATCCCCGGCGACCCGGCGCTGCTGATGCTCGGCGATATGGCCGACCCGCAAAGCCTGGCGAGCACCCGCGCAGCATTGGGGCTGGATCACTCGATTGGCGTGCAGTTCGCGTATTGGTTGCAGTCGGTGCTCAGTGGCGACCTCGGCGTGTCGATCACCAGCAAACAACCGGTGCTCGAACTGATCCTCGACCGCTTCTCGGTCAGCGCCAGCATCGTGCTGGTGGCGGTGCTGCTGGCGGCGTTGATTGCCGTTCCAGCAGGCCTGTTCGCGGCCTGGAAACAGGACGGCGCGCTGGACCTCGGGCTGGTCACCGGTGCAACCCTGTTGCTGTCGATTCCCAGCTTCTGGCTCGGTTTGCTGTTGCTCTACGCGTTCGGGATCAAGCTCAACTGGCTGCCCGTGGTCGGTTATGTACCGTTCGCCCAGAATCCCGGTGAAGCCGTGACCTATCTGGTGCTGCCGATTGTCACCCTGACGCTGGTGGAATTGGGCGCCATTACCCGGATGGCCCGGGCCAGCACCATCGAGGTGCTACGGCTGGAATACATCGCCCACGCCAGAGCCAAGGGTTTATCGGAACGCGCGGTGCTGTGGCGTCACGCACTGCCGAATGCCTTCGCGCCAACCTGGACCTTGATCGGCCTGATCCTCGGCAATTTGCTGGGCGGCATCGCAGTGCTGGAAACAGTGTTCACCCTGCCCGGCATCGGTCGCTTGATGGTCGACGCTATCTACGCTCGCGACTACCCCGTACTGCAAGGCTGCCTGCTACTGATCACTTTCATCTACGTGGCGGTCAACCTGCTGGTCGACCTGCTCTATCCACTCTTCGACCCAAGGGTGAAATTATGACCGTCTCCCGGCTTTCCGTGAGCGCTACACCGGCGCGTCGCCCACTGCGCTGGCCACCGGCGAATGCCTTGATTGGCGGCACCTTGCTGGCTCTGCTGATCAGCATGGCCCTGCTTGGTGTGTTCTGGACACCTTACGACCCGCTGAAAATCGATCTATTGTCGCGCCTCAAGGCACCCTCGGCGCTGCATTGGCTAGGCACCGACGAGTTTGGCCGTGACGTGCTCAGCCGCTTGATCATCGGTGCACGCACCAGTTTGTGGATCAGCTTGCTGACCGTGTGCCTGGCGCTGTTTTTCGGCAGTGTGATCGGCATGCTCGCCGGTTACCTGCGGGGCTGGACCGATCGAGTTCTGATGATGATCAACGATGCATTGCTGGCGTTCCCTGGCATCCTGATGGCGCTGGGCTTGATGGCGATCATCGGGGCCAGCCAGTACGGCATTGTTTTGGCCTTGAGCATCGCCTATACGCCGTCGGTGGTTCGGGTGGTGCGCGCCAGTGTGCTGTCGCTGCGTGAACGCGAGTTCATCGAAGCCTCACGGGTGATCGGCAATTCGGAGCTCTACACGCTGTACCGCCACGTCGCCCCCAACTGTGTTGCGCCGCTCTGCGTACTCGCCACCAGCATGTTCGGCTGGACGCTGCTGTCGGAAAGTGCCTTGAGCTTCCTCGGCCTGGGTGTTCCGCCACCCGCAGCGACCTGGGGCAACATGCTCGCCGCCAGCCGCCCGTACATTGCCAACGCCTCCTGGCTCGGCCTGTTCCCGGGGTTGTTCATCGCCCTGGCGCTGGTCGCCATCAACCTGTTCGGCGACGCCCTGCGCGACCGCCTCGACCCTCGAATGAGCCGTTGATCATGCCCAGTCCAAAACTGTTGCTTGAAGTCGACCATCTGCTGATCCGCGCTGGCGCCGAAGGCCCGTTGGCGGTCAACGACCTGAGTTTTACCGTCGCGCCGGGCGAGATTGTCGCGCTGGTGGGCGAATCCGGGAGCGGCAAGACCATGGCCGCACGCGCAGCGATTGGCCTGCTGCCACCGCCGATGGAAGTGTGTGGCGGTGCGATCCGCTTCGAAGGCCAGGACCTCCATCAGCTGAGTTGTGCGCAATTGCGTGATATCCGCGGTGCTCGAATCGGCATGGTGTTCCAGGAACCGATGGTTTCGCTCAACCCGGCCATCCGCATTGGCGAGCAAATGGCCGAAGGTCTGCGCCTGCACACCGACCTGAACAAGGCACAGATTCGCCAACGCTGCGTGGACATGCTGACGCGCATCGGCATCACCGACCCCGAGCGCTGCCTGAGCGCCTATCCCCATGAGTTCTCCGGCGGCATGCGTCAGCGGATCATGCTCGCCTCGGTGATGCTGCTGCGCCCGGCGTTGCTGATTGCTGACGAACCCACCACCGCCCTCGATTGCCTGGCGCAACTGGACGTGATCGAGCTGATGCTGGAGCTGACCCGCGAGCAAGGCACTGCGATCCTGTTCATCAGCCACGACCTGTCGCTGGTGGCGCGTTACGCCCACAAGGTGGTGGTCATGCGCCACGGTCAGGCCGTGGAGCAAGGTTCGATCAATCACATTCTGCTGGCCCCGCAACACGCCTACACCCGCCAATTGCTCGAAGCGCTGCCCAAGCGCGGCGAACTGGCCGCGTTGCCAGCGACCGACAAACCGCTGGTGGAAATTACCGGTGTCAGCATCGAGCATCCGGGGCATGCACGGTTCTGGGGTAAATCTCAGCCCAAGCGCGCCGTGCACAGTGCCAACCTGAGCATCGCCCCCGGTGAAACCCTGGCGTTGGTCGGCGGCAGTGGCTCGGGTAAAACCACACTGGGCCGCGCACTGGTGGGACTGGTCAAACCCTGTGCCGGCGAGATTCGCTTCAAGGGCGTCGATATCCTCAAGGCCGGTCAGCGTGATCATCGGCTGCAATGCCAGATGATCTTTCAAGACCCCTACTCGTCCCTCGATCCGCGGATGCGCATTGGCGAAACACTCGCCGAACCGTTGCGCCATCTGCCGGAGCTGAGCGAGGAGCAAAAACGTCAGCGTGTCGCCACCACGCTGGTGGATATCGGTTTGTCGGAAGCGTTCATGCAGCGCTTTCCCCATCAACTGTCGGGCGGTCAACGCCAGCGAGTGGCCATTGGTCGAGCGCTGGTACGGCACCCGCAACTGGTGATCGCCGACGAACCGATTTCGGCGCTGGACATGACCATCCAGAAGCAAATCCTTGAACTGTTCGAGCGCTTGCAGGCGCAGTACGGTTTTGCCTGCCTGTTCATTTCCCATGACCTGGCGGCCGTCGAACGCATCGCCCATCGGGTGGCGGTCATGCACCAGGGCCATATCGTGGAAATCGGCAGCCGCGAAGCGGTCTTCGATAATCCCTTGCACCCCTACACCCGCCAATTACTGGCAGCCGCAAGCCCATTGGAACAATTGGCAAGCGGCGGTTACCGGCTGCGACCAAAACCCGAAAACCTGCAGCCCACACCTTAATCATCACTGACTTTGCCTCGGACGCCTTCAGACACCACTGAATGCGTCCATGGCGAAGCCATGCCCGAAAAACAACAACGAGCCCTCACAGGAGCCAACACCATGAACGCCAGACTCATGCAGCACTTGACCTTGATCGGCGGCACCAGCCTGCTGCCGATGGCCGCCGAAGCGGAATTCCTCAAGGACAGCAAGGCCACGCTGGACTTGAAAAACTACTACTTCAACCGCGACTACCGCGAAGGTAATGGCCAGTCCAAGCGTGATGAATGGGCCCAGGGATTTCTGCTGAACCTGCAATCGGGCTACACCGAAGGTACAGTCGGCTTTGGCCTGGATGCACTCGGCATGCTCGGGCTGAAGCTCGATTCCAGCCCGGATCGCTCCGGCAGCGGTTTGTTATCCCGAGAAAGCACAGCCGAACCGGGCAAACCGAGTTACGCCAGACGTGCCCACGACAGCTATTCCAAGGTAGGCCTGACCGCCAAGGCCCGCGTTGCCAAGAGCGAGCTGCGTGTCGGCCATTTGCTGCCCGACTTGCCGCTGCTGCAACCGAACACCAGCCGCGTCCTGCCGCAGAGCTTCGAAGGCGCCCTGCTCAGCTCGAGCGACATCAAGGGCCTGACCTTACGCGGCGGGCAGATCGATCAGGTCAAACAGCGGGAATCGACCCACTACGAAAAGATGGGGCTGACCAGCCAGAACGGCGCTTACAAGAGCTCGGCAAAAAGCGATGAATTCCGTTTCGGCGGCGCTGATTACCGGTTCAACCCTACGCTGACAGGCAGTTATTACTACGCGCAGCTTGAGGACATTTATCAGCAGCACTATGTCGGTCTCAAGCACAGCCTGGCGCTGGGCGGCGGTACGCTGAAGAGCGATATTCGCTATTTCAGTGCTGACGCTGCCGGTGCAGGCTTGGCCGGCACCGTCGACAACCGCGCATTGAGCACGCGCTTCATGTATGCGATTGCCGGACACTCCATCGGTGGCGGCTTCCAGCAGCAGTACGGTGAAACACCGTTTGCGTATGTCGACGGCAGCAACACTTACCTGTTCACCGAATACCAACTGAGCAACTTCTCGCAAACCAGGGAACGCGCGTGGCACGCCCGCTACGATTTTGACTTTGCTACGGTGGGCATTCCGGGGCTGCTGTTCTCCACACGCTACGCCAAGGGCGATCAGGCGCAGATCAAAAAATTTGTCGGCGAAGGCCAGGAGTGGGAACGAGACATCGACCTGGGCTACACCATCCAGAGCGGACCGCTGAAGAACGTCAGCGCCCGCTGGCGCAACGGTATGAGCAAAAGCAACTACCAACGCGACACCAACGAAAACCGCTTGGTCCTCAGTTACAGTGTCAAACTGTGGTAAGACGACATTAAAGAAAGTCGCAGGCTGCGCCATCTCCAACAAAGAGCTGGCGTAGCCTGCGATCTTTCCAGGTGCAAAATAGTATCAGTGCAAGTGCTACCAATGATTTGTCATCGCGTGTGTTGAGGGCTGTAATCAGCCTCAGATTCTTCCTACCTCCGGAAGACACAAAAACAATAACTGTCCTTCTGCTGCCCCCAGGGCTCAGAAGAGGAGTGCGCGATGAAACCCACTGTAAAAGCTCTGCTTGCCTGCACCTGCATGACCCTCAGCAGCGTCAGCCTTGGCGCACAAACCCTGACCATTGCCACCGTCAACAATAGCGACATGATCCGCATGCAAAAGCTCTCGAAAACCTTCGAGGCCGAGCACCCGGAGATAAAGCTCAATTGGGTGGTACTGGAAGAAAACGTCCTGCGTCAGCGCCTGACCACCGACATCGCCACCCAGGGCGGCCAGTTCGATGTGTTGACCATCGGCATGTACGAAGCTGCACTGTGGGGCGCCAAGGGCTGGCTGGAACCGATGAAGGATCTCCCCGCCGGTTACGCGCTCGACGACGTCTTCCCTTCCGTGCGTGAAGGTCTGTCGGTCAAGGGCACGCTCTACGCCCTGCCGTTCTATGCCGAAAGCTCCATGACCTATTACCGCACCGACCTGTTCAAGAATGCAGGCCTGGCGATGCCCGAGCATCCGACCTGGGAGCAGATCGGCGAATTCGCTGGCAAACTCAACAAACCCGACCAGGAACAGTACGGTATCTGCCTGCGCGGCAAGGCCGGCTGGGGCGAGAACATGGCGCTGATCACCACTATCGCCAATGCCTACGGCGCACGCTGGTTTGATGAGAAGTGGCAGCCGGAATTCAGCGGTCCCGAGTGGAAGAACGCGCTGAGCTTCTACGCCGACACCATGAAAAAATCCGGCCCACCGGGTGCTTCCAGTAACGGTTTCAACGAGAACCTCGCGCTGTTCAACAGCGGCAAGTGTGCGATCTGGGTCGACGCCAGCGTTGCCGGTTCGTTCGTCACCGACAAGACTCAAAGCAAAGTCAGCGACCACGTTGGCTTCACCTACGCGCCCCATCAAGTGACCGACAAAGGCTCGGCCTGGTTGTACTCCTGGGCACTGGCGATCCCCACCAGCTCCAAAGCCAAGGACGCGGCAAAAACCTTCAGCGCCTGGGCCACCTCCAAAGAGTACGGCGCACTGGTGGCCGAGAAGGACGGCATCGCCAACGTGCCGCCTGGCACTCGCGCCTCGACCTACAGTGAGGCCTACATGAATGCCGCGCCGTTCGCCAAGGTCACGCTGGAATCGCTGAAGGTTGCCGATCCGGGAAAACCGACCCTCAAGCCGGTGCCCTACATCGGCATCCAGTTGGTGACCATTCCTGAGTTCCAGGCCGTTGGTACCCAGGTCGGCAAGCTGTTCTCTGCCGCGCTGATCGGCCAGACCACCGTCGACCAGGCCCTGGCGGCCGCCCAGCAAACCACCGAACGTGAAATGAAGCGCGCGGGTTATCCCAAATAATAACTGCCTCTGTAGGAGCAAGGCTTGCCCGCGATTGCCGCAATGCGGTCTGTCAGATGAACCTCATTATCGTTCATCGCTAGCAAGCTCAGCTCCTACAAGAGCTGTCACCAATCGGTTGTGATCGCCATGAATACCTCGACTCTCAAAGCACAAATGGACATTCCGGCGCCGCTGCGTAAAAGCCGGCTGGCCAACCCGGGCTGGTTTCTGGTCAGCCCTTCGGTGGCGCTGTTGCTGCTGTGGATGATCGTGCCGCTGGGCATGACCCTGTACTTTTCGCTGATCCGCTACAACCTGCTGTACCCCGGCGACAACGCGTTCGTCGGGCTGGAGAACTTCAGCTACTTCCTGACCGATTCGGGCTTCCTGCCGGGCGCCACCAATACCTTGTTGCTGGTCGGCAGCGTGCTGCTGATCAGCGTGGTGTTCGGCGTCTTGATCAGTGCCTTGCTGGAGGCCAGTGAGTTCCTCGGTCGCGGCATTGTGCGGGTGATGCTGATCTCGCCGTTCTTCATCATGCCCACCGTCGGCGCGCTGATCTGGAAGAACCTGATTTTCCATCCAGTCTCGGGGATTCTCGCGGCCGTGTGGAAACTCTTCGGCGCGCAACCGGTGGACTGGCTCGCGCACTACCCGCTGCTGTCGATCATCATCATTGTCTCGTGGCAATGGCTGCCCTTCGCGATCCTGATCCTGATGACCGCCATGCAGTCGCTCGACCAGGAACAGAAAGAAGCCGCGCGCCTGGATGGTGCCGGCCCCATCGCGATCTTCTGGCACCTGACCCTGCCGCACCTGGCACGGCCGATTGCCGTGGTGGTGATGATCGAAACCATCTTCCTGCTCTCGGTGTTTGCCGAAATCTTCACCACCACCAACGGTGGCCCCGGCTACGCCTCGACCAACCTCGCCTACCTGATCTACAACCAGGCGCTGGTGCAGTTCGACGTCGGCATGGCCTCGGCCGGTGGCTTGATCGCGGTGGTGATTGCCAACATTGCGGCGATCATCCTGGTGCGGATGATCGGCAAAAACCTGACAGATAAAGCCTGAGGCCTGCGCCATGACTCTTCAACAAACCCGCCGCCTGCAAAGCCTGTTGCTCGGTACCCTGGCCTGGGCCATCGCGATCCTGATTTTCTTCCCGATCTTCTGGATGGTGCTGACCAGTTTCAAAACCGAAATCGACGCGTTCGCCACGCCGCCGCAGTTCATCTTCACGCCAACTTTAGAGAACTACCTGCACGTCAACGAGCGCAGCGGCTACTTCAGCTTCGCCTGGAACTCGGTGGTGATTTCGTTCAGCGCGACGGCCCTGTGCCTGCTGATCGCAGTGCCGGCGGCGTACTCGATGGCGTTCTACGAAACCCAGCGCACCAAGGGCACGCTGCTGTGGATGCTCTCGACCAAGATGCTGCCGCCAGTCGGCGTGCTGATGCCGATCTACCTGCTGGCCAAGAGTTTCGGCCTGCTCGATACGCGGATCGCGCTGATCATCATCTACACGTTGATCAACCTGCCGATTGTGGTCTGGATGATTTACACCTACTTCAAGGACATTCCCAAGGACATCCTCGAAGCCGCGCGCCTGGATGGCGCGACGCTGTGGCAGGAAATGGTCCGGGTGCTGCTGCCGATCGCCAAGGGCGGACTGGCATCGACCGTGTTGCTGTCGTTGATCCTGTGCTGGAACGAGGCGTTCTGGTCGCTGAACCTGACCTCGTCGAAAGCCGCGCCGCTGACCGCGTTGATCGCCTCGTACTCCAGTCCCGAAGGGTTGTTCTGGGCCAAGTTGTCGGCGGTCTCGACGCTGGCCTGCGCACCGATCCTGATCTTCGGCTGGATCAGTCAAAAGCAGCTTGTGCGCGGTCTGTCGTTCGGCGCCGTGAAATAACGCCCCTTTCGAATCATTAAAAGCGGAGGCCCGTCATGGCCCACCTGAAAATCAAAAATCTGCAAAAAGGTTTCGAAGGCTTTTCCATCATCAAAGGCATCGACCTTGAAGTGAACGACCGCGAGTTCGTGGTCTTCGTCGGCCCGTCCGGCTGCGGCAAATCGACCCTGCTGCGGCTGATCGCCGGTCTGGAAGAAGTCACTGCCGGCACCATCGAACTGGACGGACGCGACATCACCGAAGTCAGCCCGGCCAAGCGTGACCTGGCGATGGTGTTCCAGACCTATGCCTTGTATCCGCACATGAGCGTGCGCAAGAACATGTCCTTCGCCCTCGACCTGGCCGGAGTGAACAAGGCCGAGGTAGAGAAAAAGGTCAACGAAGCGGCACGGATTCTCGAGCTCGGGCCGATGCTCGAACGCAAGCCGAAACAGCTCTCCGGTGGCCAGCGCCAACGAGTCGCTATCGGCCGCGCCATCGTGCGAAACCCCAAGATCTTCCTGTTCGATGAACCACTCTCCAACCTCGACGCGGCCTTGCGGGTACAGATGCGCCTGGAGTTGGCACGACTGCATAAAGAACTGCAGGCAACGATGATCTACGTGACCCACGACCAGGTCGAAGCCATGACCCTGGCTGACAAAGTCGTGGTGCTCAATGGTGGCCGGATCGAACAGGTCGGCTCGCCGCTGGAGCTCTATCACCAACCGGCCAACCTGTTTGTCGCAGGCTTTCTCGGCACCCCGAAAATGGGCTTTCTCAAGGGCAAAGTCACCCGTGTCGAACGCCAGAACTGCGAAGTGCTACTGGACGCCGGCACTCGCATCACATTGCCACTGAGCGGTCCCAACCTGAGCATTGGCGGCGCGGTGACGCTGGGTATTCGCCCGGAACATCTGGAACTGGCGCAACCCGGCGACTGCACCTTGCAAGTCACCGCCGACGTCAGCGAACGCCTGGGCAGCGACACCTTCTGCCACGTTCTGACCGCCTCCGGTGAAGCGCTGACCATGCGCATTCGCGGCGATCTGGCGAGCCGTTATGGCGAACAACTGAGCCTGCACCTGGACGCCGAACACTGCCACTTATTCGATGCCAACGGGATGGCGGTGGCCAGACCGCTGCGCGCCGCTGCCTGATTGCCGAGACCCGACATGAAACTGAACAAGCCCAACCTTACCCTCCTGGCACCTGAAGTGGCTCTGCCCGCCTACGCCCTGAGTGCGACTCGCCAAGGTATCGCACACATCGGCGTCGGCGGTTTCCATCGCGCCCATCAGGCCTATTACACCGACGCCTTGATGAACACTGGAGAAGGCCTGGACTGGAGCATCTGCGGCATCGGCCTGCGTGCCGAAGATCGCCGCGCCCGGGATGACCTGGCCAGCCAGGATTACCTGTTCACGCTGTTTGAGCTGGGCGACAGCGGCGACACCGAAGTACGGGTCATCGGTGCCATCAGCGACATGCTGCTGGCCGAAGACGACACCCAGGCGCTGATCGATAAACTCGCCAGCCCGGACATTCGCATCGTCTCGCTGACCATCACCGAGGGGGGTTATTGCATTGACGACAGCACGGGTGAGTTCATGGCCCAGCTGCCACAGATCCAGCATGACCTGGCGCATCCGAACGCACCGAAAACCGTGTTCGGTTTCCTCTGTGCGGCCCTGGCCAAACGCCGCGCCACCGGCATTCCAGCGTTCACCCTGATGTCCTGCGATAACCTGCCGCACAACGGCGCGGTCACCCGTAAGGCACTGCTGGCCTTCGCCGCCCTGCGCGACGCCGATCTGCGGGACTGGATTGGCGCAAACGTCAGCTTCCCCAACGCCATGGTCGACCGCATCACACCGATGACCAGCTCGGCTCACCGCTTGCACCTGCACGACGAACACGGCATCGACGATCTATGGCCAGTGGTCTGCGAACCTTTCGTGCAATGGGTACTGGAAGACAACTTCGTCAACGGTCGTCCGGCCTGGGAAAAAGTCGGTGTGCAGTTCACCGACGACGTCACGCCTTACGAAGAGATGAAAATCAAACTGCTCAACGGCAGCCACCTGGCCCTGACCTACCTGGGCTTTCTCAAGGGCTATCGCTTCGTCCACGAAACCATGAACGATCCGTTGTTCGTGCGTTACATGCGCGCCTATATGGACCTCGACGTAACGCCGCAATTGGCGCCGGTGCCGGGCATCGACCTGACGCAGTACAAGAACACCCTGGTCGAGCGTTTCTCCAATCAGGCGATTGCCGATCAACTGGCGCGGGTTTGCTCCGACGGCTCATCGAAGTTTCCGAAATTCACCGTACCAACCATCAACCGCTTGATTGCCGATGGTCGCGAGACCAAGCGTGCGGCATTGGTAGTGGCCGCGTGGGCGATTTATTTGAAGGGCGTGGATGAGAATGGCGATACCTACCCGATTCCCGACCCACGGGCAGAGTTCTGTCAGGCGCTGGTGGCCGATGATGCGTTGATCACTCAGCGGATGCTGGAGGTTGAGGAGATCTTTGGCACGGCGATCCCCCAATCCGAGGAGTTTGTTGCAGCGTTCGAGTGGTGCTGTAACAGCTTGCGTGAGGTTGGGGTGACGCGGACGCTTGAGCGGGTGTTGGCGTAAGCACGGTGGTGAACCTGCTGCCGTCTTCGCGAGCAAGCCCGCTCCCACAGTAGATCTTCAGTGAACACAGGTTGAGTGCTCGCCAACGATTAATGTGGGAGCGGGCTTGCTCGCGAATGGGTTCACCGAGATCGACCTGACACACCAAGGATCTTCCATGGCAAACCAAAAACTCTTCCTCGGCATCGACTGCGGCACCCAAGGCACCAAAGCGCTGATCCTCGATTCGCACAGCGGTAAAGTCCTCGGTCAGGGCGCTGCGGTCCACAGCCTGATCAGCGCGGCCAATGGCCGTCGTGAACAAGACCCGGCCCAATGGCTGGAGGCCTTGACCCACGCCACTCGCCAGGCCTTACTCGCCGCCAACATCAGCGGCCGGGAGATTCTCGGCATCGGCGTCTCAGGCCAGCAACATGGCCTGGTCCTGCTCGATGAACAAGGTCAGGTCCTGCGCCCGGCCAAGCTCTGGTGCGACACTGAAACCACCGCAGAAAACCAGCGATTGCTGACTCATCTGGGCGGTGAAAGCGGCTCGTTGGAACGTCTCGGCGTGGCCATCGCACCGGGCTATACCGTGTCCAAACTGTTGTGGACCGAAGAGCAGCATCCGCAAATTTTCGCCCGCATCGCTCACATTCTGTTGCCCCACGACTACCTCAACTATTGGCTGACCGGGCGCTGCTGCAGCGAGTTCGGCGATGCTTCGGGTACCGGCTACTTCAATGTGCGAAGCCGCCAATGGGACGCAGAGCTACTGGCCGACATCGACCCCAGTGGCCGCTTGCAAGCGGCGCTGCCCGAACTGCTGGAGGCGCATCAGGCGGTCGGCACGATTTTGCCAAACATCGCCGAACGCTTGGGCATCAACCCAAAGGCGCTGGTCGCCAGCGGTGGCGGCGACAACATGATGGGCGCCCTCGGCACCGGCAATATCCAGCCGGGTGCAATCACCATGAGCCTGGGCTCTTCGGGCACCGTGTATGCCTACGCCGAACAGCCCAACGTCAGCCTGGACGCGTCAGTCGCAACGTTCTGCTCCTCCAGTGGCGGCTGGCTGCCGTTGATTTGCACAATGAACCTGACCAACGCGACCAGCGCGATGCGTGAGCTGTTCGATCTCGACCTCTCACAATTCAATGCCCGGGTCGAGCAGTCACCGATTGGCGCCGATGGCGTGAGCATGTTGCCGTTCCTCAACGGCGAGCGCGTCCCCGCCCTACCCCATGCCACCGGCAGCCTGCTGGGGCTGAACATGAGCAACCTGACCCAGGCCAACCTCTGCCGCGCGGTGGTTGAAGGCACCACTTTCGGTTTGCGTTATGGTCTGGACCTATTGCGTCACAACGGATTGCAGAGCCGCAGCATTCGCCTCACCGGTGGCGGCTCGAAAAGCCCGGTGTGGCGGCAGATAGTCGCGGACATCATGGACACCCCGGTGGTGTGCACCGAACACAGCGAGGCGGCAGCCCTCGGTGCAGCGATTCAGGCCGCGTGGTGCGAATCGGCAGTCGGCACCCAACAAAGTCTGTTGGCGTTGTGCGAGCGCTGTGTCAGCCTCGACCCCAACAGCGAAACCCAACCCGTCGCGGCGAATGTAGCGGCCTACCAACAGGCCTATGAGCGCTATCGCCAACAGGTCGAAACCCTTTAAAGAGTGAACAACTATGTATCTGGTGTGTGGAGAAGCACTGTTCGATTTCTTCAGCGAAAACGCGGCCAGCGGTCAGGCCTCGACCGTGAACTACAAGGCAATTGCCGGTGGATCACCGTTCAACGTGGCGGTCGGCTTACGTCGACTGGGGGTGGACTCGGCGCTGTTCGCCGGGCTGTCCACCGACTACCTCGGCCGTCGCTTGCAGCAGGTGTTAGCTGATGAAGGGGTACGTGCTGATTACTTGCTGGACTTCGACGCGCCAACCACCCTGGCGATGGTCGCGGTCGGGGCCAACGGCTCGCCACATTACAGCTTTCGCGGTGAAGGCTGCGCTGATCGCCAGCTCACTCTTGCCCATCTGCCGGAGTTGAGTGATGAGGTGCGCGGTCTGCATATCGGCTCGTTCTCGCTGGTGGTGCAACCGATTGCCGACACACTGCTGGCGCTGGTACGCCGGGAAAGCGGCAAACGCCTGATCAGCCTCGACCCGAATGTGCGACTCAATCCCGAGCCGGACATCGAATTGTGGCGCTCGCGGATTGCCGAGTTGATGAAATACGCCGACCTGATCAAGGTCAGCGAGGAAGACTTGAGCCTGCTGTATCCGGGTCGCGAGCCGCAGAGCGTGATCGACGGCTGGCTTGAGCATCGTTGCCAATTAGTGTTCCTGACCCGTGGCGGCCAGGGTGCGACGGTGTTCAGCCGTCGTCATGGCAGTTGGTCCGCGCCGGCAAGCAAGGTGGTGATTGCCGACACCGTTGGTGCCGGTGACACTTTCCAGGCTGCATTGATCACCTGGCTGACCGAGCAACAGCTCGATTCAGTAGACGGCTTGCAGCGCTTGAGCCGCGAACAGATCGACGCGATGCTCAGGTTCGCCATCAGCGCAGCCGCCCTGACGTGCAGCAAGACCGGGCCGGATTTGCCGTACCGGCATCAGTTGGAAATGCGCTGAATGTGAGGGCCTCTTCGCGAGCAAGCCCGCTCCCACATTAGATTGTCGGTGGACACAAAATGTGTGAGCACCTCAGATCAAGTGTGGGAGCGGGCTTGCTCGCGAAAGCGGTCTATTTCAAACCGCAAGGCTCACGGTCACAACACCGAAAAGTTGTAACTCACAATCAACCGGGTCTCATCCACATCCCGGGCGAACTTCTCGTAGTTGCTCCGATACGTCGCGTTGCGCAGCCGCAGGCTCAGATCCTTGAACGTCCCGCTCTGCACTACATACTTGAGCTCGCTGTCGCGCTCCCACTCCTTGCCTTCCTGCTCGCTGCCCGGCACCTTGATGTGATCGCCATTCACATAGCGGGTCAGGAAGCTCAAGCCATTGAGGCCGACGGCCTTGAAGTCGTAGTCGTAGCGCAGCTGCCAGGAGCGTTCCTGGGCCGCAGCGAAGTCGTTGACCTGCACATAGTTGACCAGATACGGGTTACTGCCATCCAGGTACGGCATCGAGTTATCACCGATCATTCGCTGCCAGCCGGCGCTTAGCGTGTGACCGCCAAGGGTGTAGCCGAGCATGCCACTCAAGGCACGGTTCTCGATGGAGCCGGCGCGAGCGGCGCCGCTGTCGGCACTGTCGAATACGCGCAGGTCAGCCTTCAACAGGCCCGAGCCTAATGGCTGATTGGCCAGCAAACCGACAAAGT
The DNA here is from genome assembly GCF_058782685.1 of Pseudomonas sp. FW306-02-D09B. Lineage (NCBI taxonomy): Bacteria > Pseudomonadati > Pseudomonadota > Gammaproteobacteria > Pseudomonadales > Pseudomonadaceae > Pseudomonas > Pseudomonas sp. FW306-02-D09B. The sequence continues at coordinate 316,119 of NZ_JBYSXY010000001.1, read as the reverse complement.
GCTGACGGTAGATATCTTCCAGTTCGGCGTAATGATACTGAGCGGTCAGGCGCTCGTTGATCTTGTAATCGATGCCATACATATCGAAGTGATCGGCCGTGACGTTGCAGGCGTAACGCTTGTTCTTGCAGTGCACGCGGATGTCCTGGGCGTCGGTGGAATCCCGAGCGGTGTATTTGTCCAGGCGAGCGGCCGTGAAGGTCAGGTCCTTGAATTCTTTCGATGTGAGCATCGCACCGTTGAACATCGTCGGCAGCAGACGGCCATCGTTGTACTTGAGCAGTGGCAAGTCAGGCAACTGCGCACCGTACTTCAGAACGCTTTGCGAGACGCGGACTTTGGCCGTCAAACCCAGCTTGGCGTATTGGTCTTTCGAGCCTCGCGGGTTCTCCCCGGTGGACGGCAACAAGCCGCTGTTGCTGCTGTCGGGGCTGGAATCGAGCTTGAGGCCAAGCATGCCCAACGCATCGACGCCGAACCCTACGGTGCCTTCGGTGTAGCCCGATTGCAGATTGAGAATGAAACCCTGGGCCGACTCGTCACGCTTCGACGCACCCTGCTCGTTCGAGGTATGACCATCACGAAAATCGCGGTTGAAATACACCGTGCGCGATTCGACTTTGACGCTGCTGTCTTCGATAAAACCGCTGGCCTGGGACTGCGCGGTAAAACCTGCGCACAGCAGCAAAGCGCCGAAGCCCAGAACCGGGCACGGTGTGATGAGGGGAAACGGGGGACGCATGAAAAAAAGCTCCAACAGCGCATCTTTGCGACAGGACAATCAGCCAACACAAATAGCGTTCATCCAGCGAAAAGGTTCGCCGTGATGAAGTGAAAAGTTACGGGGGTGATTGCCAATAGTGGCAGATGGCTGCTAGCTGATACAGACGACTTTAGTCTGAAAATGACTGCCAATTACTGCCCGCCGACAAGTTACCGACAGCGCTTGATGAACACGTACTCATCGTTTTTTCGGTGACAAGACCAGACTAGCCACGACCCTAGAGGCGCATTCTGTCCGACTGGTTACGTATGCCGGGAGCAGCGTAAACACGTAAACTCCCGCCCTCATCAGGAAACGGACTTCGGATTCAACGTCATGGAATTGCAATTCAGTATTACCCCCGAGCATACCGAGATCAGGATCGGCAAACTGCTGGAGCACGAGATGCTCAAGCATGATCAACAGCAGGCCCGACTGCTGGGCTATGTCGCACGCTTTCAGGACCGCCTGCTCGCCCCGCTGCTGTTTCTCCTGGGCCTGGTCGGCGGCATGCTGGCAATCTATTTCCCTGTGCGCGAGTTCAGCACTCAGAAGTTCATCTCCATGGCGCTGTTCGGGGTGATCTTCTTGGTGTTCTGGCGGGTCTACTCCGGTCGCCTGCTAAGCCATTTACGTGAACGTATCGCCGACAACCGTGCCAAGCCGCGCGCGCCTTTTCGTAGCGCGAACCAGCGTCTCATAGCAATGAAATTGCGCATTTCCCTCAAGGCAGCTGAAGGTGGTTATCGCCTGCAATTCGACGACCAGGGCTTCACCCTGATCAATACCAGGGGCAAAGGCGCCATAAGTAGGCTTGCCTGGGGGCAGATTGTGCATCTCAAAGTTACGCCCGACTTCTACTCCGTTGCCTGCGCCAAACTGTATCGTGAGGACAAGGCCTATCACATCCCCAGGCATAGCGATGTGATGGACGCGGATTCGTATCAGCAAGGTTTGCAGCTGTTTTTGAGCCGAGTGCCCGTCTCGGCCAAGGAGTCATGCGTCGCGCCCTGAGCCTCTTCTGAACAGCGTGACCCTTTTTGTGTCCCTCTCCCTTTAACCCGCCTCAGCGCAGATATTCAGGAACATGGTCAAATGAGAAAAATTTGGCTGTATACAATAGCTCTGCTGGTGGGCGGCCCTGCTTACGCAGAACCCATCAAGGCGATCCTCAACTGTCCATTCTCCGATGGAACGCATGCATCGCTGTTGGCCACATCGACTTTGGAAGGTCAGAAGCTGTTTTTGAAAGTCGACGGGAATATCCAGAGTGCATTTTCCGATATGCCGAACGCTGATTTTGTCGGACAGATTGTCATGGCCAAGTGTGTTGCCTCCGGCTTGATATTCGCACTCAACTACGGAACCCCATACTCCAAGGGAGTCCTCTTACGAAAGAATCCAATAAGTCACACTACCGAACGGATTGATTTTTCTGAAAAAGCGCTTCCTCGCTGGCTCTATGTCGGGCGTGAACAGATGCGACTCGTCATTCCAAACAGTGGACATGAAGTCGCCGCAAAGTTTCTGATCTACGATTTCGTCAATGCAAAGGGACAGCCGGAAGAAGTCGAAGGCGTTGATACTCTTCCAGACAAACTCGGGTTTAAGGTTCTACGCTTGAAATGAGCAAACGTTTGGCATTGACACTTCCATCGCTGCTCCATGCCGGGCAGTTAGCCGCATTAATACTCTTTACCCCGACTCAATACGGCTCATACGGCATATGATTCAAATGAGACAAATTTCGCTTGGCATCTCGCTTGCCCTATTCTGTGCTCATATTTTTGCTGCACCACCACAGATAATATCTGTCGTCAGCTGTGAGTTGGCAGGCCCCAGGAATACGGTCGAACTGTTACGTGGCTCACCCATTGTTGACTCCTACATCTACAACATCCGCCACACTCAAATAAACCGACTTATCTTTGGCACCCAGGATGCCTCTCGAGGTACCTCTGTTCAGTGGCAGTGCGCATCCAATCAATCGAATATAAACGTACTGGTGGTCTCTGGTGAATTCACGTCGAACTATCTCCAGGGCGCTCTTTTTTACTACGACCCGAAAACAGGGCAAATAGAGCGTGTCGATTTCGCCGAAAGAAATCGCCCGCGCTGGGTGCAAATGTCCGAACAGGGGGCTCGCGTGATTTTCGAGAACACGGGTAATGAGAGCTCCCACAAGTATTTGGTCTACGGAAAAGGTGACACGTATCTGGAGCTTGATGAGTTACCACCAGCATCTGATGAAAATGGAGGCCCCCTGATCGAACTGCATGGTCCTCAACCGTAAGCCGATCAACCCACTACGTCCGTTAGAAACCCCACCGAGCTTAACCCCCGGTTAATCCTGCGGTCTAAAATTAACTGGACCGCGTTCGCGCAGAATCTTCTGACGCCCTGCGCGGCAGGGCCGACATCGTCAGGTGTCGCGCTGACTTCACGTCTGCACCGGAGACTTCTCATGAACATGCGTATTTTTCTGGTGGCCTCTGCCCTCGCCTGCACCGGGTTTACCGGGCTGGCGCTGGCCGACTCCGCACCTTCCCAGCCTGTGCCGTATCACTACGGAATGTCGCTGCACGTCAAGAAAGTGGTTTCGATGACCGAGCCCACAACGCAAGACTGCAAGGTGGTGACGGCGGAGATGAAGTTCATCGACGACGTGGGTAAACAGGAATACATCAGCTATCGCAAGCTGTCGGATGCCTGCAGCTATCAGAACTGAGTCATGGCGCTGCGCAACGCCAGGCATTTGGTGATGGGCGAGGCCAAAGGTTATGCTTTGGCCTCCCTTACTGCCGCAAGGATTCGCCATGCAGTTTTCGTTTCGCACACTGTCGATGTTTACCGCAGGTCTGTGTTTTGCGCTGGCGCTGGTCTGGGGCTTTATACCCGAGGTGATGCTGTCGATCTGGAGTATCGGATACTCGGACGCGACAGGGTTGGTGGCCAGACGCAGTGCGATGTTGTTTGTGGCGCTGGGCGTGATGTTTTATCAGGCTCGCAACGCGCCGCCGTCCGTTTCGCGTAGCGCGCTGAGCAGCGGTCTCGTGGTGGGGGTTTTCGGGCTGGCCACACTGGGTGTCGGCGAATGGCTCAACGGCCACGCCGGCCCGGGTATCTTGCTGGCGGTGGCGGTGGAGATTGCGCTGGGCCTGGCATTTCTCCAGACCCGGCGTGCGCCCGTCGAACTCGCAGAAATCGTGGATTAATGCGCGCGGACCTTTGACGCGAGCACATGGCTGCCGGGGGTGTGATCCTCCAGGTCGTGGCGCAATTCAGCGATCAAATCGTTGATTTCACGACAGCCGTTAAGAGCGTTCGCGTCGATGCCGGTCACCAGCAGATCCAGTTGGTCCCTCCGGTGGTTGTCGTAGACCTTGACGGTCATCGACAGGTCCGGTGACAAGGTGCATTGGCACCGTTTAGGCAAAAAGCTGTGTTCAATGATATTGCGAAGTTCCAAGGCAGAAAGAAACATTACACCCCTCCCTTTTTGTAGGACCATCGATCAATCGCCGGGTTAACCGCCGTCAGTCTTGCCCATCCTTATCTCGCGGTTTTTCCTGGCGTGTTTTTCATGCACTGGAATGAAGCATAAGGTATGCCCGGGAATTCGCACGACGGGCCGTCGGTAAATCAGCTATTTGCGACGAACCGCCAAGTGACCTCGTGCAAAACGTATGATTGCCACTAATCATCTCTCACGTTGCCAACTTCGCCGTCGTGATTTGCATTGAGCGACCTGCACAGTAAGAATGCTCGCATTCACCGACTCAACCAAGAGCAAGGAGGCATCATGCGCTCATCAACTCTCACCGCCGCGGCGGTGCTGCTGTCCGGTCTGTCCACTCTGGCCAGCGCTGCGAAACTCGAAGACGTTGCCCCCTATCCCAAGGCTGAAACCGGTTTTACCCGCCAAGTGATTCACCTCGCGCCGCAGACTCGGGAAGACAGCTACCAGGTCGAAATCCTCGCCGGGAAAACCCTGGCTGTCGATTGCAACCACCAGCGTCTGGGTGGCACGCTGGAGGAGAAAAACCTCGAAGGTTGGGGTTATCCGTTCTATCGACTGGAGAAAGTCATCGGCCCGATGAGCACCCTGATGGCGTGCCCGGATGGCAAGAACAAGCAGGACTTCGTGCCGGTCGTCGGTGAGGGTTTCCGGCTGCGTTACAACAGCAAGCTGCCGATTGTGGTCTACGTGCCGAAAGACGTCGAAGTGCGCTACCGGATCTGGTCGGCGTCGGACAAGGTCGAGAAAGCCCGTCAAGAATAAACGGAGCACACACGATGATTACCTGCCACGTCAAATATGTGATCGACCCTTACCAGCTCGCCGAGTTTGAAGCCTACGCCAAGGCCTGGCTTGGTGTTGTCGAACGCCTGGGCGGTATGCACCACGGGTACTTCCTACCGTCCGAAGGCGCGAGCAATATCGCTTACTGCCTGTTCAGCTTTCCTTCTCTAGCCGACTACGAAAGCTATCGGCATATTGCCCTGACCGACACCGAAAGCACCGCATTGGTGGCGCAGGTGGTGGAGAAGAAATTCATCCTCAGTTACGAGCGGACGTTTCTGCGTCCGCTGCTCGCCTGAATCCCTTTCAGCGACTTACACCGGGACGCCGCACAATGCGGCGCGCTCGGCCACATGCCGCAAGCTATCAAAATTGATATTGGCCCCTGAGTCGATCGCCACCAGTGTCTGCCCCCGGACACCGGTTTGTGCCACGTACTTCTTGATTCCGGCCACGGCCAGCGCGCCGGATGGCTCGGTGATCGAGCGGGTATCGTCGTAGATATTCTTGATCGCCGCGCACAGTTCGTCGTTGCTGACCGTGAGTACTTCATCGACATGATGGCGGCAGATTTCAAAGCCATACTCACCGATCTGTGCGACGGCTACACCATCGGCGAAGGTGCCCACTTTTGGCAGCACCACTCGCTCTCCCGCGAGCATTGCTGCTTGCAAGCATGCGGAGTGTTCCGACTCGACGCCGACGATACGGATCTCCGGCCGCAGGTATTTGACGTACGCGGTGATGCCGGCGATCAAACCGCCGCCGCCCACCGGGACGAAGATTGCGTCCAATGGGCCTTGATGCTGACGCAGGATTTCCATGGCCACCGTGCCCTGTCCGGCGATCACGTCCGGATCGTCGAAGGGCGAAACAAAGGTCCGGCCGGTTTGCCGGGCCAGGTTCAATGCGTACTCCAGGGCGAACGGAAAGCTCTCGCCATGCAACACCGCATTCGCGCCACGACTGCGCACACCAATCACTTTCAGCTCCGGCGTTGACGTGGGCATGACGATGCTCGCCTCGATCCCCAACTCCCGCGCCGCCAGTGCCACGCCTTGGGCGTGATTGCCAGCCGAGGCGGTAATCACCCCGCGAGCCTTTTGCTCGGCACTCAGTTGGGCCAGTTTGTTGTAGGCGCCACGAATCTTGAAGGAAAAGGTCGGTTGCAGGTCTTCACGCTTGAGCAGGATCTGGTTGCCCAGCACCTCGGATAACGCCGGGGCCACCTGCAAAGGCGTGCGCACTGCCAGTTCATAAACCGGTGCGGCGAGGATTTTTTTCACGTAACGCTCAAGCAGGGCCTGCTTGGCGGTTGCAGTGTCGGTGTTGGTGTCCATCAACGTCTCCTGGCTTTGTTCACGGCCCCGGAGACAGAAAATGAAAACCCGCCTCTAGGGCGGGTTGGGTGCAGTCGTCAGCTAGCCCGCCAAATAAGGAATGGCGGTAATAATGCTTGGCTGGCAGCGCGATACGGTGGAAGTCATGGCTCGAAATTAGCTGCGCGCGAAAGGCAAGTCAATGGCCAGTTTTCTGTCGAATGCGATAGTCTTCGAAAACCGTTCATTGTCCCAAGGAAGGAAAGCATGAAGTCTGTCGCACTCCCGTTGATCGCCCTTCTCGCCTTTGCTGGCTATACCGTTTCAGTGATGCTCCAGGCCGAGCAGTCACTCATCGATTTCGGCATCAGCCTGATGTCCCGCCCCGATACTGCCCAAGTGGTGATCGACCTTTATCTGCTAGCCACCCTGGCAGGCATCTGGATGTACAAGGATGCCCGGAGCCGTGGCCGTTCAGTGTTGTCAGTGCTGCCGTACCTGCTGATTACCGCAGTATTCGTTTCCGTCGGGCCACTGCTGTATTTGGTGGTGCGCGGGCTTCGCAGCCGAAAAACCAGTGCTGTTTTCGGGCAGCAAGCGTGAGCAGAAGAGCGCTAAATGGGCGGCAGTGAAAACGTCAGCTCGATACGCCCGGTCTGTACCTTCACCGTGTTGAGCATTGGCGGGTGATGCCAGGCACTGAGTTGGGCACGTTGCGCGGCCGTACCGATGTTCAGTTGCGTCAACACGTCACAGACCACCGCATAGAGGACGGTCTGATTTCCGTCCTCGACTTTTACTGCAATCCCCCGCGCCTGCTGGTCGGTCACACCGCGTATACCGATTGCATAGCTCGCGTCGGCACCGACCTTGCCCACCAGTTGACCGTTGAAGGCCTTCATCAGTGCTGTACAGAAACGGCCCTTCCCGGCGACCAGCTCAGGGTATGTGGTCATGGCTCGGTAAATTCGCGCCAACTCAGCTTCACGTGGCGACCGGGCACTTTCACCGGTATCGGCAGCACTGGCTATTTTAGCAAAGAGCAACGCCAGCCGATCCAGCGCGAAGGCCGGCGTCGGCAGGTTGCAGCCGTCGTTAGCCCACTGAATGGCGTCACCTGAAACCTCACAAACCTCAGCCACCGTCTGCATCACCCGCTGCTGAAGCGGATGAGCTGGAAGGTGATAACCCTCCAGCGTTGCACCCAGCGCTTTGGCGGCCGCCAACATGCCAGCGTGTTTACCTGAACAATTGCTGCACACCGGACCGGGGACAAAATCGCTTTTGATCCAGGCCCGATAGACCTCATCCGATATCGGTGGATGACCGCCGCAGCGCATGTCTGCTTCACTGGCGCCGGCCTTGGCCAGCATTCCCAGCGCTCGCTGGATATGCCGTGTTTCGCTGCTATGGGAGCCACACATCAAGGCCAGGTCAGCATCGTCCAGACCGAATTGTTCGAGTGCACCAGTTTCCATGACCGCCAACGCTTGCGCAGGTTTGGCGGCGGACCGGGCCAATGTCATGCGCGATGGATCACCAAAACCGCTGAGCAAGCGGCCTTGGGCATCGACGACCGCGACATGCGCGATGTGAGTGTTTTCAATGCTATTACCGCGGTAGACGATCGCGGCAATCGCCTGTTCCCTGTTCATCCGGCATTCCTGCTGATTGCTTGAAAACCCTGCGCGGATGACTCCGCACTAATGCAGGGGAGCGTAGTTCAGCTTAAGGATGTTGTTGGCATGAACGACTGTTCACCAGACTTGCCCACGACGCTTGAGTTCGAGTCTGCGGACAAACTCCTCGAGTACCAGTGAATACAGGTCGTCCTGCAGGTAAGCATCTTCGATACCGGCGTCGATGTTCGGGTTGTCGTTGACCTCGATCACCACCACTTTGTCGCCGGACTGCTTGAGGTCGACGCCGTACAGACCGTCGCCGATGAGGTTGGCGGTTTTCACTGCAAGGTCCACCACGGCCTTGGGCGCCTCATGAACCGCCAGGGTACGGCACTCGCCGTTGATGTCCTGGCCCTTGGCTTTGTGGTTATAAATCTGCCAGTGGCCTTTGGACATGAAGTACTGGCAGGCGAAGATCGGTTTGCGGTTGAGCACGCCAATGCGCCAGTCATACTCGGTGTAGAAGAACTCCTGAGCCAGCAGCAACACCGAGTGCTCGAACAACTCAGCCGTGGCTTCGAGCAAGGCTTGCTGACTTTCGACCTTGATCACCCCTCGCGAGAAGCAGCCATCAGGAATTTTCAGCACCAATGGAAAACCGAGTCGCTCGCCTACCCGCTCAAAATCTTCCGGTCGCTCCTTGTAGAGAATTTCCGTGGCCGGCATGCCCAGTTGATGGCTGTTGAGCAAGTCAGTCAGGTAGACCTTGTTGGTACAGCGCAGAATTGATGCCGGGTCGTCCATCACCACCAAGCCTTCACTTTCGGCCTTTTTCGCAAATCGGTAGGTATGGTTATCGACGCTGGTGGTCTCGCGGATCAGCAACCCGTCATATTCGGCAATACGCGCGTAGTCCTTGCGCTCGATCAACTCGACATCGATGCCCAGGCCCTTGCCCACCCGAACGAAATTCTCCAACGCTCTGGCATTGGATGGCGGCAGCGCTTCCTGCGGATCGTGGAGGATTGCCAGGTCATAACGGGCCAGCCGGCGTGAACGCGGCATGCGCCAGATCTTGCGACTGAAGTTGTCCAGAGCGTTGGCGAAGTGATCTTCCTGATCTTCTCGCAACTTATGTAACGCACCAAACTTGACACCTTCGATGTGCCAGCCGTTACGTCGGCGAAACTCTACCAGCAAGATTGGACAGGGGAACACTTCAAACAACTGACGCGCCAAATCCTGTAACGGTTCAATATTGGTCTTGCCGAAATACAGCGTCAGGGTAAATCCTTCAGTGTCGCTGTAAAGGTGATTATTGAGCGCCTTATCCAAGGCTTTATCCAAATCGTCCAGCGACAGGCCATAAAGAGACTTGCGAGTGAGTTCGCTGATGGTTCGCACCGAAGGAATCACCTTGTGCCCACGAGCCTCAGCCAGCAATGAGCAGTAATAACCGTGTCCCAGGTACTTGTAACTGCGGCACAGATTGATTACCTGTACCCGCTTGCCCTGCTCGCTGCCACGGGATTGCTCGAGATACTCCTGGGCACTGACGATGTCTTCACTGGGAAAGTAAGACGCCCAGTCTTCCTTGCGTTCGACAATAATAACCAACTGACTGGAGGTTCTGGCAGCCTCTGATAAATAAGTTGCTTTAGTTATTGCTGTCGGTAAACGTTGCTCCGATACTTCACGCCAATGACCTTGTAGCGCTGACATAGTGATTGATCCGTTGGAGAACAAGACCTTTCCTATTAAGCACGAAGTTTTTCGAAAGTCTCGTTCCGTTACGCAACTTTTACGGTGGTCATATGAATCTTGTCTTCCGCCTTGCAGTACCGGCTGACCTGGCAGCACTCCTGGAACTTGAGCAGCAATGTTTCACCAGCGACCGGCTTAACCGCCGTAATTTTCAGTGGATGATCAACCGGGCTCACGGGCAGTTGATCATCGCCGAGTGTGCGGATCAATTGCTCGGATACGCCTTGGTGCTGTTTCACCGCCGCACTTCGCTGGCGCGGCTGTACTCGATTGCCACCTCGGTTCAGGCCCGCGGTACGGGTCTGGGCAAACAGCTGTTGGAGCGAATCGAGGCTTGTGCGCTGGAGCATGACTGCACCTGTCTGCGACTGGAGGTGCGTATCGACAACCCGGTAGCGATTGCGCTGTATGAACGTAACGGCTACCGGCGTTTTGCGTTGATTCGCGGCTACTACGAGGACCATGCCGATGCCTTGCGGCTAGAAAAAAGTATTCGCTCAGCCAGCGCCTGCAATACGCTCAATGCAGCTCAATAACTGCTGGTGTCGGAATCTCGGGGGGCTGGCTTGGGCGGGACATACGGTTTGACCGCTCCCGGCGCAGTACCGCTGCGCGGATAGCCATTGCCAATCCCGCCGTTTTCGAGGGTCGGTGGGCGGGGAACCGGCATGGTGTTCGGCCCGCGAATAACCGGTGCGCTGGGCTGGGTGCCCTGCATGCTGTTGGGATTTACCCGGCGAATCGGGCTGTTGTAGGGGTTATCGGAGTTGTCAGGGAGATTCTGGGCCAGCAGGGCCGGATGCTCCACCGTGGCAGCCAGCATGCCAATGTCTGCGCCGGCCTGGGTCAGAGTGCCAAGCAAGCCACTCAACGCCAACGCACTGGTACCGAGCACAAACCTGTTCATGGTGGAGTTCCTCCAGTACATGCAGATAGGGTCTTCGATAACACGCTACGCGCAGGATTCATCCCTGTGAAGATAATACTCCAGCGCAGATGTCACACCGTTTGAGCGTATTGCAGACTCGCCGGAAACCTCAACGCCGCGCCAGCAAAGGTTGCTGGCGCAATGGTCGTGCTCAGATCAATACAATAATGGCCAGCAAACCACCGAAAATCGCCCACTTTTCCAGGTAGTAACGCGTCCGGTTGCGCTTTTTCAGTTCTTTACCGCGCAGACGGATCTTGTAGATCTTGCCGAAAAACCGGTTCAAGCCACCGGTTTTATCGCCAGCGTCATTTGGCGCGCCAGCAGCGGACATCACATTACGGCTGAACCAGCGATTGAACGCTGTGGCCCAGCGGTATTTCAGCGGGCGCTCGATGTCGCAGAACAGGATGATGCGGTTTTGCTGGGTGGTGTTCTCGGCATAGTGAATGTAAGTCTCGTCGAACATCACCGCCTCACCATCACGCCAGTGGTAGCGCTCGCCGTCGACGTCGATGTAGCAACCCTCATCGTTCGGCGTGTCCAGACCCAGGTGGTAACGGTACGAGCCGGCATACGGGTCACGGTGACGGACCAGTTTCGAACCCGGTGGCAATTCGGCGAACATCGCCGCCTTGATCGAGCCAATGCTTTGCACCAGCTCCGTGGTACGCGGGCAGAGCTTGGTGGCCGATGGGTGGCTGTCGCCATACCACTTCAGATAGAAGCGCTTCCAGCCGGTTTTGAAGAACGAGTTGAAGCCCACATCGTCGTATTGGTCCGAGCGTTTGATCTCCCCTGCCCTGAGCAGATTTTGGCCTTCGGCGCGAATTTCCTGCCAATTGGCCTGCAAGGGGCTCAGGTCCGGGAAGTCGGCCGGATTCAGATAAGGCTTGTTGGGGATTTTCGAAAACAGGTACAGGAAGCAGTTGACCGGCGCCAGAAAGGTCGAATGATCACTCAACTGGCGACTCAGTTTGTGCCGGATGCGACCACGTAGATGCACATACGCAATGGATAAAACGTAGAGGGAGACAATGATGAGTTTCACGGGAATTCGTCACAGTTCAGAAGAGTACATGCCGCGCGCCACAAACCTGATTTGAACGCAGCGTCCGAGATCCAACGATCAAGCGAATCGGTCAAGCACGGGAGTCTGAGCAGAAAGCTAGCTCATGGCCACCGGGGCGTATTTTAGTCATACTTTGTAATCAAAGGTTAACCTACATTTGTGAAAAACTGTGGAGGCGTTGTGCCAGAAACGCGCCTGCTCAGCTCAGCGAGACGCAAGACATCATTGAGAGCTGCGACGATCGTCTCAATAGACGTATGCCTGCTGGCTCAAATCATACGCAGACTGAAAATCCCTCCCTCGGTGTCCTGCCGACCGAACGAAAGCCCCTCTGTCGCCTCAAGATTTCCTACCGCTGCGTCGCGACCTCCACAAAGGGGTTCGCGATAGCAAATTCAGACCGCTCCTTCTGCAGCCCTGTCATTACTCGACTAGGCTATTAATCGCCACAGGAGCCAAAGCCATGGAAGACCGGAGTCCGATCAATTTCGCGCTCCATAATCTAAATCCAACGCAGCGTGTATGCGGCTACGGAGCTACTACCGGTCCGGTGCTGGCAAAATATATTGAAAATTGGAGGGAGCCATGAGCAATAGCGTCGCCACCGGCGAGCCACCTGAAGCCGTCCGTCTCATCATCAAGATTTATGCCTGCCTGCTGCTCGCAGGGTTTGCGTTCATTCCGGCCTACCTGATTAGCTACTTGTACTTCTTTCAGGACCCCACCCTTCTATTCGAGAACCACGCGTTCCATATCATTGCGATCACGGCAGCCACCCTGGAAGGCTTGTTTGTGACTTACGTGACGTGGCGCTGCTATCAGTCATCGGGAGAGCCGCTGCTGCGATGGATGACGCTTGGTTTTCTCGGTTTTGTACTGATCTATGCATTGCATGGTGCGTTCACCGGGCTCGCACACCACAATATCTGGCTCTTCCTGCTTTATGGACCGGCCTCTCGACTGGTCATGTCGATACTGCTGCTGGTCGGAATGCTCTCGTACCACCGCCCACCTGATGCTGCGGACCGCCGAATGCAGCCCCGCCGGTGGTTGACCTGGATAGGACTGTTCCTGCTGGTTGACCTGGTAGTGGCGTTCGTCGCGAACTCGTCAATCGCCGGCGAACTTGCGGTGCGCCTTTCGCTGGAAGGTGGCGCCCTGGTTCTATCCACATTGAACGTGGCAATGCTCCTGTTGCGCCGTATCCGTTCGCAGCTGATGGTGATTTTTGTCATCTCGGTCACGGCGTTCGCGTTGTCATCTCTTGCATTCATCCTTGGACGTCCCTGGAACCACATGTGGTGGCTCGCCCATGCGATCTTCGCCGCTGGATTCTTCCTGTTGAGCTATGGGGTCGTACAAGCGTTCCTCACCACGCGGTCCTTCTCGACAATTTACACCCAGGAGGAGCTGATGGTGCGTCTTGCCGAGGCTATGGAGTACACCGAAAACGCCCTGGTGGAGCTCCAGCGCACCAATCAGGAACTCGGACACCTTGCGGCGACCGATCCACTGACAGGCGCTGATAATCGGCGTCGGTTCATAGAGCGGGTCGAAGCCGAAATTGGCCGGACCAACCGTGGCGGTGAGCCGTTCTCCGTGTTGGCACTTGATCTGGACAATTTCAAGTCCATCAATGATCGCTTCGGGCATCAGGTTGGCGATGACATCCTGAAAGAGTTCGTGCAGAAATGCCTCGATTCGATCCGACCGTATGACGGTGTAGCCCGAGTGGGTGGGGAAGAATTCATGATACTGCTACCTCATACCTCACTAGAGGCCGCGCATGTCATCGCCGAGCGTCTGCGAACCAGCGTTGCAGATACTTCTTTTAATAGCGGCTTCCAGCGGCTGACCATGGTCACCGTGAGCATCGGCATATCGCAATCTGGCCGCGACGGCGACACCATCGAGGCCATTCTGCACGTAGCTGATCAACGCCTGTATCACGCGAAACACCAAGGCCGTAATCGTGTGGTCACTGCCATCAAGACCAGCCTCCAACCGCTGCCCTGAACACCATAAGGATCATCACGAGCCTATTCGCTCTCTCGTAAATAACAGCCAGGTGCCTATAAGGCACCTTGGCTGTTATTAATGGAGCAAGCCATTACTCACGTTGAACTTGCAACGTATCCCAGGGAGTAGATACCGGGTGCTGCGACCGCTGTATGACGTTTTGCAAGTCAATCTGTGTCTAACACTCTCCCGTTGACCGCCCTACTATCGTTCGCTCCAGGTGCAAACCTCAGCGGTGGCGAAAACCGCTCGTATTGATTTAACGGAGCTTTCGATTCGCTATCTCATCCATTAGGAGTTACGCGATGCCCGAACTGTCCAACCTGCTCGCCTACGGTCTGATCTCACTCGGCATGGTGCTGACTCCCGGCCCGAACATGATCTATCTCATCTCGCGGTCGATCTGCCAGGGACGAATGGCCGGACTGGTTTCTTTGGGCGGAGTGGCATTGGGTTTCGTCGTTTATATGTTTTGCGCCGCATTGGGTATCACGGCCCTGGTCATGGCAGTTCCCTATGCGTATGACGCCCTGCGACTCGGCGGCGCGCTCTATCTGCTCTACCTGGCCTGGCAGGCGGTCAAGCCCGGCGGCCGTTCCCCGTTCCAGGTGCGAGACCTGCCCAAGGATGGCCCGCGCAAGCTGTTCATGATGGGCTTTGTCACCAACCTGCTGAATCCAAAAGTTGCGGTCATGTATTTGTCGCTGCTACCTCAGTTCATCGACCCCACCGACCACGGCAGCGTGCTGACGCAATCGATCGTGCTTGGCTTTACGCAGATCGTCATTAGCGTGAGCGTCAACGCGCTGATTGCCGTCATGGCTGGCTCCATCGCAACATTTCTCGCAGGCAGGCCCGTGTGGCAGATCGTGCAACGCTGGCTGATGGGGACGGTCCTCGCGGGTTTGGCCGTACGCATGATCGTCGAAGGGCGGCGCTAACCCCAATCGGCTAGCAGTAGCCCGTCGCTTATAGCTCGCCGATTTCGATACGATGGTGATACCAATGACCATCAGCGGACGATGCCGTGCCGGGATTATCTTTTGCCATCCGCGCTCTGTTTGCGGGCTGCCTCCTCGTTGCAACAGCCAATCACCTGCATGCAGGCCTTACGCATGGGCTGCTCTGGGACTACGGATATGGTGACAGTACTCCATGGGCCAGTCGTTTGTTCTGGGGAGCGCTCACGTTTTTAGATCCTCTGGCCGCACTTTTGCTCTTCACAAACCCCCGACCAGGCGTCGTTTTCACAGCTGCAATCATCGTTGTGGACGTGATCCATAACACGTTCTATGTGGCGCTAAACCGACAATGGCTGGAGACGTTCTATATTTCGCAGACAGTGTTTTTGCTGGCAGTACTACTTCTGGCACCTGTTGCCTGGAAAAGTATCAAGCAGCACTGAAGCCACGAGCGATAGAGAATGCCTCCGGTACGAATCCCCAGTAACCTCCCGCCAATCACGGACAGTAGCCTCCTGCCCCTAGGCAACGGATTCCCCCATTCCTTTGCCTGCCGGCCCAGGGACCAGGATTTCACCCATATCGGCGCGGACAGGATCCTGGAGGTCAAGTCTGGTTTGCGTCCTGAGCGACCAGCACCTGATCACGGGTTTGAGGACTACAGCAATGCAAAAAAAACAGCAGGAAAATAAAGCAGCGGCGACCGCAGCTGAAATTGAGCGCTCTATCCTGGCGCTGAACAAAATGGCTGAACGCCTGTGGGGGGATGGTCGGGAAGCTGAGGCGAAAGCTCTTCTCGATGCCTTGAATGCGTTAAATCGGGCGCTGGATCGGATCAGGATTGGTGAGAGCCGTAAGACACTCCATTGAGCCCCTGTAAAGGCTGGATAGCGATTCCATCACCTCAAAAGGATATAGCGTTCGCCCTGCGCATATGACCTTGCCATCCATGGACCGGTAAAGAGTCATATGGCCGGGCGAACAGCTGAAACGATACACCAACTGATCTGGACCTTCAAAGCATCAAATATGGCCAGCCAGTGAACGGTTGACCCACGCAAATGACTGTCAACCTAAATAATGTAAGTGTCGTTGTATGCGATGTCTGCCTGGGGCATTCTTCGCGATGCAAATTTACATGGACGGTAGCATTTGATGCGCTCTTCACCCATGGACGTGCTTATCCCCTGCGCCTGCACGCTCGATACACTGCGTCGAAATCGCCAGGCAGGCATTGCTGGCCTGCCGTCCCATGCGCGAAAACCACTGAGCACTGTTCAACCCTATGGATAAGTGATGGCGCTTTCCCGACGCGCCCATCGACCACTATTACCCCATTTGAAACCTTGAAAAGGAACTTCCCATGAGTGGCAAACCGGCTGCCCGCGTGACAGCCCCCACCAATTGCCCGCTTCCCGGAAGCTCTCCGTTAAAGCAATAGGATTATCCGACTTTACACCAGGAACACAGGATGTGATTGCACTTGAACTGCTGCGCAACGTGAATGCAATCGAACCGTTAATCAGTGGAGACTTAAAAGTTGCAGTGGAAAAAGTCTCAAAAAATGGGAAGCCTTACCCATGGGCCCAGGCTTGGCGAATCGGCCAGTCAAAGAAAAACCATCGGGCCAACCATATACTGAGTACGGTGAAGTAGAAAAAATCTATAAAAACTTTGGCGGTACCGTTAAATGAAGCTGCAAACATTCCTCATCAGCCTTTTTTGCTGCACCAGTTTTTTTGCCAACGCAACGGACGCCCCTATAAAAGAGGGAATGTCCTTTCTAAATGCCAGAAAAGTATTAATTCAAAATGGCTGGAAGCCGAACCCAACCTATACAGGTGAGTCTGGCGTCGAAAACACCATCATGAGAAAAGGTTTCAAAGAGATCGAATCCTGCACGGAGGGCATCCGGTACTGCAGCTTCAACTACATCAAGAATGGAACCTGCCTTGGTGTGGGAACTGTCGGCGAAAAGATTAAAGAAATGAAGATTTACTCCTGGAACTTTAAATGTCCGGAGAAGGATTGAGGGCTGGCGCTAAGTCCTCGCCACAAAGCTTAGACCAGCCAGGAATACACCTCCCACCCCTCTGTCGCATCCGCTCACGGAGGGCGATATCAGGCCAGCTTCATCAGCGCTCCAGAGACATTATCTCTGGCTTGCCGCAACTCGCTCGCATCCTGATTCAGGCGATGGACCACGCCCAGCAGCCGCTGGCGCAGCACTTCGTCACCAAGCTGATCAATGGCCCGCATGACATCAAGTGCTGCGGCCTCGTTATTGGCTGCTGCAGCGTCCAGTGTTTTACGCAGGTTTCGTGCTGATCGGTTCACTTCAGTAGCCCTCATGAATCAGGCCAGCACTCTATAACAGCAATGTTTCTTTTTAATTTCAGTCGTTTAGCTTTGGATGAGCGGCACCTGACTGGAAATGCCCCAATGGCCGGAATCATTGGGTCGTCGCCAGCGGTCCAGAACACTACATGTTCATACTACCCCGGCCATTTTGCATCGCTGAGATGTAGTAAATAGATCGCGGCCCAGGGCCCGCGCGACGTCCAGATGAACAGTCGGATCCTGCGTTTCCGATTCGAGCAGGAGCTCGGAGGTCACGACACATGCGCCGCAATAGTCAAAGATCCCATGGTCAATCTGCGTCTTCATCGCGTTGGCATAACCGTGCCGTTCATAGGTTCCCCCGTCTGCGCCACCAATACCGACAAGATGAACTCGTAGGTGGCGAAGCTTCTTCACCAGCTTCGCATCAGAACTGAAGTCGAACGCCCAACCATTGGCGAACACACGATCGATCCATCCCTTGAGTAGTGCCGGCATAGACCACCAATAAACGGGATACACCAACACAAGGGTATCGGCGCGATCGATTCTCGCCTGCTCGGCAGCAACATCGGCCGGCGGTGGCCCTTCCCTGTGATGTACAGCGAGATCAGCCGCGGAGAACCGCGGATCGAAACCTTCCTCGGAGAGGTCCGCGATTTCGAAAGAGTTGCCTGCGTCAGCCAAGGATAGGCCCTCGGCGACATGCGCAGCGATGCTGTGACTGAGCGACCTTGGATCATGATGAGCAACAACGATAAGCGCGTGCATGTCGAAAACTCCTGCTACTGATTGAGGGCAAAAGGCGAAGCTTATATACTTTTAGTAAGTTACTATCTTTAAGTTACTTTTGGTATATAGCCATGTCAAGCGCCGAAAATAGAGAGCAGGTCTCCAGCACGCAGCCACGTCGTCGCCTGTCTAGAGAGGAGAGACAGCGTCAGCTTTTGGATGTCGCATGGCAATTGGTTCGAGAAGAAGGCACGGAAGCACTGACGCTTGGACGGCTTGCCGAGCAGGCCGGCGTTACAAAACCCGTCGTTTACGACCATTTCGGCACAAGGCCTGGACTGCTCGCGGCGCTCTATCAGGAGTTCGATGCACGCCAGACAACGCTTATGGACTCCGCGCTCCAAGCGAGTGAATCTACGTTAGTGAGCAGGGCTGCTGTCATCGCATCGTCTTACGTCGACTGCGTGCTTCTCCAGGGCAATGAGATACCTGGCGTCATAGCGGCGCTGGCCAGTTCACCGGAGCTCGAAAAGATCAAGCGTGATTACGAAGTGATCTTCATGAATAAGTGCCGGATCGCCCTAGCCCCTTTTGCCAGGGCAGGAGATATTGCGCCTGCAGGTCTTCGGGCAATGCTTGGCGCGGCCGAGGCTCTATCCCATGCCGCTGCGACCGGAGAAATCACGCCCGCGCAAGCGCAGGACGAACTCTTCGAAATGATCATCGCAATGGTTGATCGAAGCGCGCGCGGCAAGGCTGATCACGTCGCCGATGCGTAGCGATGTCGGCCCCACAGGAACACATCCCAGAAACAACAAAGCCCAGCACTAAACTGGGCTTTTTCACATCAGGAACGACGCCTTACTTGCTCTGGCTCCAGATCACGGCCTGGGCCACGACAATGTGCGAGCCGTTGAATGTTGCAGCTGGAGAACCATAAAGTTGATAGCCCAGCGCGAGCCCACTATCCCGGCGAAGACAACAACGCAGAGTGAACCATACAGGAAGCCGCTGAAGTCTGCGGTCTTGGTCCAGGCTCTGCCCAGCAGCTCAGCGGCACCGAAGCCACCACCAATCCAGCCAACCACCAGGTAACCCAAGCGGCGTAGCGATGTCATGTCCTTGGCGAACACGACGTAAAAGAAAGCCCCAGCGAAAGCCCCGACCAATACGGCCAGGTCAATCTGGGGGGAATGCAACGCCAGCGCCAACGCCGCTAAGTACGCCAGCTAATGCCAGGGCGCCGGTACTCGGCTCGGCCATAGGTGTTACTCCAGAAATGAAAAAAACCAGCGAATACTGAGGCCCTGAATAGGTGCGAATTTGCAGCGCACGAGGTATAACACCGGCCGAATATTCATCGAAAAAAACGAAATACGTGGATCGAAATATGAAGGGAAGTAGAGCTTTCTCAATGTTAATCGCAGCAACCTTTCTCTTCTTGCAGGGATGCGAAAATAAAGAGGAACACATATTCCAACTGACTCGATGTGGTTTAGCTGCCGGTTTGGACGTCCATTCCGATCCATCTGTGGTAACCCGATCTGCCGAAGCAGTGGGGCTGTACGGGCGAGAGCACGGAATCAAAATGAGTTTTGAAGAGATGACCGTTATCACAGACAAGATAACAAAAGAAATAATGGGTGCCCCTGAATCCCCAGTGCAAGAGTGGGATGATCGAGCAAAAAAAATCGCAGAGTCCGATTTTTGTAAAAAGTACCTAAGCAGTTTGTATTCGAAATAGCTGCGCGGTCTTCCCGCTGCCTGCCAAAGCCCTTCACTGCGCCGATCCCCGATCCAGTCTCGCACCAACCGTAAGCGTTGGTGTGCGGGGTGCGCGAACAGCCGTGCTGGCTGCGGTGTAAATTTTAGGCAATAAAAAAAACCGGCGCAGTAACCAGGTTTCTCTTAAAGGCAGGACCATCTACTCGCGTTTTCTTGCCGCGATCTGCCAAATTTTCAACGACATCAAAGCCATTAATGCGCCAACCGTGCCAGCGAATATACCAATCTGAAGATATACCGAGGGGCCGAACTCGCACATGTTCGTTGGGGTAGCAAAACGAATAATGCAAGGTTCAGGAAACAACATTAGCCAAGCATGCGGTAGACAAGTTATGCAAAAAAAACCGATAACAAAAAGCCCGCACAGCCACCAACCGGAAATGTTTTTGAGCTTTCTGTGGAGGATGCTCAAAGTAATGACCAAGGCAAACGACAAAAGCCCAGGCACAAGAAACGCGTCGAAAAATAATCGATGAAGCTGTTGGGTTGGCGTATCCATGTCACCTCAGCAAAAAAACCAGCACTAGCGCTCTGAGCCTCGGCCATGAGGAGCGCCGGACCTCATACAGTGCGCCGATTCAAACCACCCGGGCACAGGGCTGTACGCCGCATATTGTAGATACCCGACATTTTCTTGCAGGTAGCGATTGGCAGGCAGTTACAAACACGCAGGAAGCGATAGCGTGTCCGCCACCAACGTAAAGGGTAAGTCGAGAATAATGAACGGCCCAACTAAAGGCATCATCTCTTTGAACTCAAGCTCCGTTCCGTTAAAGCAGGCAATGGACCCGTGAGAATTTGCAACAAGCCAAGCGCAGCCGCTCAACTGTGAAAGGCTGAATATCAAAATGAGCTTCCGTAGCACGCAATTTCCTTATTACTTTTCCGTTGTGTTTCCCATAGACGCCATCGCGAAGAGTTAGTCACCCCCTCCCTGAATCTACCCGCATGCACTCCCCTCCGCGCCCAACGGCAACACGCGCGTGCGTGGTTGAGCGGGAGGGAGATCGAGGAAGGAACGCATCTAAATTACAAGAGTGAGTTGAACCTGTACTGGATGCCGTACTTGGCGCTGACTCGCCTGAGTACGATCAGCACCGTGATGCTGCGGAAAATCATCGGAGAGATAAACTGGTCATCACCTGACGTAAAACTCAACTCAATGGTGCGGCTCAGTACGATTCTGGATGATGCCGTTCGGGAGGAGCTCATCGCGAAGAATCCCGCAGAACTTTTGGACACGCCGAAGCGCAAGAAGGGGGAGCCTGATCCATTCACCCTGGATGAGGCTAACCAGATAATCGCTCAGCTATACGACACAGCCCATTGGCCGAGCACGATCTACGCTGCATTTTTCGAATTCGCTTTCTTCACCGACATGCGCCCGCAGGAGATCATTGCTCTACGCTGGGAATCCGTGGGGCGGGTATTGCACGCTCTGGAGTTCGCCGCTCAATACGCGGAGCGCCGGAAAGCTGGGAGTAGTTCAATCAAGCAGTTCCCCTACGTTTTCCCGCCCTCAAAGATGAGTCAGTACATCCGTCAGACCTCAGACCTGCACAAACAATGGGGGCCAACACTGAAGAAGCTGGCGACGCGTTATCGGCCGCCGTACAACTGCCGTCACACTTATGCGACAATATGCACAATGTCTGGCATGAACCCCGCCTTTATAGCTCAACAGCTTGGACACAGCGTCCAGATGCTGCTCTCGACTTATGCGCGCTGGCTGAACTCTAGCGGCGACTGGGGAGAGATGGAAAAACTCCAAAATGCCCCAGGAATGGCCCAAGCGTCAGATGCGTAGCTCGCAACCCATTGATAGGTAAAGTAATTGATCTCCACAGCAAATATCACGATGCAGTTCGGCGCCAAGCCGTTGTTCGAAAACGTTTCGGTCAAATTTGGTGCGGGTAACCGCTATGGCCTGATCGGCGCCAACGGTTGCGGCAAGTCGACCTTCATGAAAATCCTCGGTGGCGACCTTGATCCGTCCGGCGGTCAGGTCATGCTCGAGCCGAACGTACGTCTGGGTAAGTTGCGCCAGGACCAGTTCGCCTACGAAGAATTCAGCGTTATCGACACCGTGATCATGGGTCACGAAGAGCTGTGGAAGGTCAAGGCCGAGCGCGACCGCATCTACTCGCTGCCGGAAATGACCGAAGAGGACGGCATGGCCGTCGCCGAGCTTGAAACCGAATTCGCCGAGATGGACGGTTACACCGCCGAATCGCGCGCCGGTGAACTGCTGCTGGGCCTGGGTATCGGCATCGAGCAACATTTCGGCCCGATGAGCGAAGTTTCGCCAGGCTGGAAACTCCGCGTTCTGCTGGCTCAGGCACTGTTCTCCGATCCGGAAGTGCTGCTGCTCGACGAACCGACCAACCACCTGGACATCAACACCATCCGCTGGCTGGAAAACATTCTGACCCAGCGCAGCAGCCTGATGATCATCATCTCCCACGATAGACACTTCCTGAACAGTGTCTGCACCCACATGGCTGACCTGGACTACGGCGAGCTGCGCCTGTTCCCGGGCAACTATGACGAGTACATGACCGTGGCGACCCAGTCCCGCGAGCAGTTGCTCTCGGACAACGCCAAGAAGAAAGCGCAAATCTCGGAACTGCAATCGTTCGTCAGCCGCTTCTCGGCCAACGCCTCGAAAGCCAAGCAGGCTACTTCCCGCGCCAAGCAGATCGACAAGATCCAGCTGGCCGAGGTCAAGCCTTCGAGCCGCGTCAGCCCGTTCATCCGTTTCGAACAGAACAAGAAACTCCATCGCCAGGCGGTCATCGTCGAGCGCATGGCCAAGGGCTTCGATGGCAAGACCCTGTTCAAGGACTTCAGCTTCAACGTTGAAGCAGGCGAACGCGTGGCGATCATCGGCCCGAACGGTATCGGTAAAACCACCCTGCTGCGCACCCTGGTCAATGAATTGAGCCCGGATGCCGGTAGTGTGAAATGGACCGACGCCGCAGAAATCGGCTACTACGCACAGGACCACGCTTCGGATTTCGAAGATGAATCCAACCTGTTCGACTGGATGGGTCGCTGGACTCAAGGTGGCGAGCAACTGGTCCGTGGCACCCTGGGCCGGATGCTGTTCTCCAACGACGAGATCCTCAAGTCGGTCAAGGTCATCTCCGGTGGTGAGCAAGGTCGCATGCTGTTCGGCAAGCTGATCCTGCAAAAGCCGAACGTGCTGGTGATGGACGAACCGACCAACCACTTGGACATGGAATCCATCGAAGCGCTGAACCTGGCGCTGGAAAACTACCCGGGCACGCTGATCTTCGTCAGCCACGACCGCGAGTTCGTATCGTCGCTGGCCACTCGTATCATCGAGCTGAGCCCAAGCGGCGTGATCGACTTCAGCGGCACCTACGATGACTACCTGCGTAGCCAGGGCGTAGTGTTCTAAGCAGCCTTAAGCTTCAAGCTGCGAGCGTCAAACAAAGCCCCGTCCATGTGACGGGGCTTTTGTGTTTTTGGCTAGAGGATGCGGTAGAGCAAGCGCTCAATCCGTACCCGGCTGACCCGACGCAGAAACTTGCTCACTGCCGGCGGGTATTCAAGCAAGGTTTCCAGCTGCTGATAGCGCTCGATGCAGCGGGTGTTGTGGAAAATTTCCGCCAGCTCACTGCGACGGGGTTCCTGCAACTCACCTTTCGGGTCGTCGATCAGCAAAGCGTTTTCCAGGTCCAGGCGGAAGGCACGCGGGTTGAGGTTGTTGCCGGTCAACAAGGTGTAGCGTTCGTCGACCCACATGCCTTTGAGGTGATAGGTGTTGTCACCGTCGCGCCACAGATGCAGGTTCAACTGACCGCTGTCGATCACCCGCTGATGCCGCTTGGCGAAGCGTCGCAGGCTGATTTCATAGAGGTACGGTAACGCGGCAATAACCTTGAACGGCTCGCTCGGCGGAATGTAGAAGTCGTTGGCAGTCTTGTCGCCGACAATGATGTCGATCTTCACCCCGCGTGCCAGCGCCCGATTGATTTCACGGGTCACCGGCAACGGCAGGTTGAAATACGGTGTGCAAATAGTCAGCTGATGCTGGGCGCTTGCAATCAACTCACAGATCACCCGGCTCAACGGGTTGTTTTTACCGACCCCAAGCAACGGGCTGACTGTCAGACCACCCTTGTCCAGCGTACCCGCCGTGGTGTCATACACCGCGTGCTTGAGTCGACTGCGCAGGTCACCGATGTCGCTACGCAGACTGCGGGTGGTTGGCAGGTTTGGCACGTCAAGACGATGCACGGCTTTAGAGGCGATCAACCCGTGCTGCACCAGGTGCTGCATGGAATCGGCCAATGCCCGGTTGCGCAGCACGTGATATCGGTCGTAACGGTATTTGTCGAATTTGTGCAGATAGACGTTATTCAGGCTGGCGCCGCTGTAGATCACGCAGTCATCGATCACGAAGCCTTTAAGGTGCAACACACCGAACAGTTCCCGGGTTTGCACCGGCACGCCATACACCGGCACTTCGCTGGCGTGTTCGCGAGTCTGCTGCTGATACCACGCCGAATTGCCCGGTTGTTTGCCGGCACCGATCAAACCGCGCTGCGCCCGTAACCAGTCAACCACCACCACCACGTCCAGTTCCGGGCGCGCAGCTTTGGCGGCGTGCAAGGCATCGAGGATTTCCTGTCCCGCTTCGTCGTGCTGCAGGTAAAGCGCGACGATGTAGATGCGCCGTGTCGCCTGGGCAATTTTCTCCAGCAGGCAACGACGGAACTCGGCAGCACCAGAAAGAATGGAGACCGCATCGGCGGTCAGCGGAAAACTGCGCAGCTTGGGCAGTAGAGAGCGTTTGAAAAGCGACGGCATAGGGCTCGCAAAAGGTCGAATCCGAAGAACGCACGAGCTTACACCATGTGTGGCGAGGGGGCTTGCCCCCGTGGACTGCATAGCCGCCGAAAATACCAAAAATCTGGTTTTCCATTTGCCGCTTCCAGTATTTTTCAGGCCCGTTTCGCGGTCCAACGGGGGCAAGCCCCCTCGCCACAATAAAATTATTGAATAGCGAGTTGACCAAGAAGAATGATCGTTCTACTCTTTGCCACATGAATGAAATCACTAGCAACGACACACGCGACATCATCCTGGATGTCACCGAAAAGTTGATCTATAAAAGTGGTATTGCTGCCACGGGCATGGATCTCCTGGTGAAAACCGCCGGTGTCTCCAGAAAAAGTATTTACCGCTACTTTGCCAACAAGGAGGAACTGACTGTCGCGGCCTTGCAGCGGCGCGATGTTCGCTGGATGAACTGGTTCAAAAACGAAGTGAACAAGGCCCCGACCTCGGCCGAGCGACTTCTCAACCTGTTCACCGTGCTCAAGGGCTGGTTCGCCAGCGAAGGCTTTCGCGGCTGTGCCTTTATCAACACCAGCGGCGAAACCGGCGATCCGCAAGACCCGGTGCGCCTGGTGGCGAAGGAACACAAACAGAAACTGCTCGACTACGTGCGCGAGCTCTGTACCGAACATGGCGTACACGACCCGGAAGCGCTGGCCAAACAGTTGCTGATCCTGATCGATGGCGCCATTACCGTTGCACTTGTCATGGGCGATCACAGTGCTGCCGATAATGCGCAATGCATGGCGCGGAAGTTATTGGACCTGTAACTGTTCAAGCAAGAACAACTGGCTGTTTTGACACTCACTTTCCCTGGAGACTTTAAATGTCATCTAATGCCGAAGTTCGTCCGCCACTTCCACCCTTCACGCGTGAGTCAGCCATTGAAAAGATTCGCCTGGCCGAAGACGGCTGGAACTCCCGTGACCCACAACGAGTATCCCTGGCCTACACCCTGGACACCAAATGGCGTAACCGCGCCGAGTTCGCCAACAACCGGGAGGAAGCCAAGGCTTTTCTGACCCGCAAGTGGGCCAAGGAACTGGATTACCGGCTGATCAAGGAACTCTGGGCTTTCACCGGTAACCGTATCGCTGTGCGTTACGCCTATGAATGGCACGACGATTCGGGCAACTGGTATCGCTCGTATGGCAATGAAAACTGGGAGTTCGATGAGCAGGGGTTGATGTCCAACCGTTACGCCTGCATCAACGACATGCCAATCAAGGAAAGCGAGCGCAAGTTCCACTGGCCGCTGGGCCGGCGCCCGGATGATCATCCGGGCCTGTCTGACCTGGGCTTGTAACCCGGTTGTTGATCGTTCCCATGCTGCGTGGGAACGATCATGCCGGGTATTAGGGCGGTCGCAGGGGGCGGCGGTTATGGGTAAGATGGCGCCCCGCCTTGCCCTCTGCCCCGCCGAATAAGTCGACCTCATGCCTTTCGAACTCAGCGTAGACCTCACCACTCTGGCCATTTTGGCCATCGTCGCGTTCATTGCCGGTTTCATCGATGCGATTGCCGGCGGTGGCGGTCTGCTGACCACCCCGGCGTTGCTCACTGCCGGTTTGCCGCCGCACCTGGTGCTGGGCACCAACAAACTCAGCTCAACCTTCGGCTCGGCCACCGCCAGTTTCACCTTTTACCGACGCAAGCTATTCCACCCGCGGCAGTGGGTACACGCGATTATCGGAACCCTGGTCGGCGCACTGACCGGCGCAACCGTCGCGCACTACCTGCCGGCTGAATGGTTGAACAAGATGCTCCCGGTGATCGTCTTCGCCTGTGGCGTGTATCTGCTGTTTGGCGGCACGCCGAAAGCGCCACTGGACAGCGACGCGCCGATCAAGAAGAAGTGGCAGTCGAGCCAGGGTTTCAGCCTCGGTTTCTACGACGGCGTGGCCGGTCCCGGCACTGGCGCCTTCTGGACCGTGAGCAGCCTGCTGCTCTACCCCATCGACCTGGTCAAGGCCAGTGGCGTGGCACGCAGCATGAACTTCGTCAGCAACATCGCGGCGCTGTCGGTGTTCGTCTTTTCCGGGCAAGTGGACTGGATCATCGGCCTGAGCATGGGCCTGTCGGTAATGGTCGGCGCGTTCTTTGGGGCACGCACCGCCATCAGCGGTGGGGCGAAGTTCATTCGCCCGGTATTCATCACCGTGGTGCTGGGCTTGACCGTGCGTCTAGCCTGGCAACACTGGTTCAGCATGGCCTAAGCGTCGCGCCACATAAATGTCGATCAGGTAGCGGGCAATCGAGCGCCCTGCCGGCAACGGCGGCAGCGCATGAATGTTGAACCACTGGGCGTCTTCGATCTCGTCAGCTTGCGGCACAATCTCGCCACTGGCGTATTCGGCATGAAACCCAAGCATCATCGAATGCGGGAACGGCCAGCACTGGCTACCCAGGTACTGGATGTTCCTGACCTCGATCTGCACCTCTTCGCGTACTTCACGAATCAGGCAATCCTCGGCCGACTCACCCGGCTCGGCAAAACCCGCCAGGGTGCTGTAAACACCAGGAACAAAGCGCGGCGAGCGCGCCAGCAGGATTTCGTCACCGCGGGTGATCAACACGATCATGCTCGGTGAAATCCGCGGATAAAAGCGCAAATCACAGGGTTCGCAGTACATCGCCCGCTCGCGCGGAATCTGCGTCATGCGCTGGCCACAGTTGCCGCAAAACCGGTGCTCGCGCGCCCAGGTGCCGACTTGCGCGGCATACCCCAACACTTTGTAGACCGTGTGATCGCCATCAAGCATGAACGCCCGCAGGCCTTTCCAGTTGCAGCCCGGCACTTCGCTGTGAGCCTTGAGCTCGAGCAAATACACCGGCTCACCGTCGAGATGACCGATGCCGTGCTCGGCGAGAATCGACAGGTCCTGTCGTTTCAGCCATTCCCGCGGAAACAGCGCGCCATTATCGTCGAACAAAAAACCTTCAGGGCTGCGGGCCACGGCCCAGCCGCCGGGTAAGTCGGTGTCGAGTACTGCAGTGGTCCAGCGTGAAGTCATGTGTGCTCAGTCCAGAAATTCGGGTTTCTGCTTGCTCATCGACGCCGCCATGGCGACCCGCAGGTCTGTGGATTGCAGCATCGCGGCGTTCCACGTAGCAACGTATTCCAGGCCATCGTTGATGCTGTGATCGCGCATGTAGCTGATCATCTCTTTGGTCCCGGCAATCGCAATCGGCGATTTGGCAGCAATTTCACGGGCAATGCCCATCACCCCATCCAGCAGGCTGGTCGTGTCCGGATAAACCCGGTTGACCAAGCCGATGCTGCGCGCCTCTTCTGCGCCGAAGGTGCGACCAGTGTATGCCAGTTCGCGCAGCATGCCGTCACCGATGATCCGCGGCAAGCGTTGCAAGGTGCCGACATCGGCGGCCATGCCCATGTCGATTTCCTTGATCGAAAATTGCGCGTCTTCGGCCGCATAGCGCATGTCACAGGCAGAAATCAGATCGATGGCGCCACCCAGGCAATAGCCCTGAATCGCTGCCAGCACCGGTTTACGGCAGTTGTCGACAGCGTTGAACGACGCTTGCAACGCCAGAATTTTACGCCGCAACAGGCGCGCATTGCGACCCGCATCCTTGCCCATTTCATTGGCCACCGAAGCCAGCATCATCAGGTCGATACCCGAAGAAAAATGCTTGCCGGCGCCGCTGATCACCACTGCGCGGACTTCATCGGTGTCGTCGATCCACTGGAAGATCTCGATGATTTCAGTCCAGAACACCGCATTCATCGCGTTGATCTTTTCCGGACGGTTGATCTGCACATGGGCGATGTTGTCGCTCAGTTCGACGCGAAAGGCTTGGTATTCGGACATGGCAGTGATCCTTGCTGACGCTGAAAATAAGCTCAGAACTATAACAAGCCATCGCGCGAGGCTGTAGGCAGTGCATCGGCCAAAAACGGGACTGGACGTCCACAGACATTGCAGGTGTCTACACCCGGTTGGTTGCTTCCCCTTGGTCCGCACAAACGGACCTATGCTCAAGGTAAAAAGAGTGGTTTAGTGCCGCCCGTTACCCATCCGGAGAGTTGTCATGACGTTCGATTCGCTTCACTTCACCCCATGGTCCGCGTTGGCTGGAGGCGCGCTGATCGGTCTCGCCGCCGGTTTGTGGGTGGTCGCCAGCGGTCGTATCGCAGGCATCAGCGGGTTGCTGGGCAGCCTGCTGGGCCCCAGAGATTCGGCCTCGGGAGAAAAAGCCCTGTTCCTCCTCGGATTGCTGGCGGCACCTGTGTTGTGGATGCTGTTTTGGGGACCGCCAGGTATCGAGTTCAAGACCGGCGCCCTGGGCCTGATCGTGGCAGGGCTGCTGGTGGGCATCGGCACCCGCTATGGCGCAGGTTGCACCAGTGGTCATGGCGTGTGCGGTGTTTCACGGCTTTCTCCGCGCTCGATCATCGCCACGCTGTGCTTCATGTTCACCGGTTTTACGACGGTGTTCGTCTTGCGCCATCTGCTGGGAAATTGAACATGAAAAAACTGACTGCGTTTGTTGCCGGCTTGTTGTTCGGCATCGGCCTGTTACTGTCGGGCATGACCAACCCGGCCAAAGTGCTGGGGTTTCTGGACATCGCCGGACTTTGGGACCCTTCCTTGGCCCTGGTCATGATCGGCGCCATTGCCGCGGCGTGGGTGCCGTTTCACTGGGCCATGAAACAGAAAACATCGCTGCTGGGCTTACCCATGCAACTGCCGGTAAGCCGTGAACTGGATCGGCGCCTGATCGGTGGCAGTCTGCTGTTCGGCGTCGGCTGGGGCATTGCCGGTATGTGCCCGGGCCCGGCACTGGTGCTGCTGCCCACCGGACACTGGCAGGCCTGGGTATTTGTGATTGCCATGCTGGCGGGCATGCTCATTTTCAACGTCCTGCAGACCCGTCGTTGAACACATCAAACGCGTAGGTCAGGGTTTCCGGATCTGAGGGTGTGACGTGCACTGCTGTAGTCCAACAGTGCACGTCGGTCTTTCAGGCCGCCAGTTCACCACTGGCAATCGCCGCCGAAGCCGCCAGCATCGCCCGCAACAACACCGCACAACCGGCCGCCAGGTCATCCGGTGTGGCGTTTTCGATTTCGTTGTGGCTGATGCCGCCCTCGCACGGCACGAAGATCATCCCGGCTGGCCCCAGCTCGGCGAGGAAGATCGCGTCATGCCCCGCCCCGCTGACGATGTCCATGTGCGACAGCCCAAGACCTTGCGCAGCGCCACGTACTGCCTCGACGCAGCCCTTGTCGAAATACAGCGGCGGGAAGTCGGCAGTTGGCGTCAGTTCGTAAGTCAGGCCGTGCTCATCGCAGGTGCTGTCGATCACCTGCCGCACTTCCGCGATCATCGAGTCCAGCCGCGCCGGTTCAAGATGACGGAAATCCAGGGTCATGCGCACTTCGCCGGGGATGACGTTACGCGAGCCCGGATAGGCTTGCAGACAACCGACGGTGCCACAAGCGTGAGGTTGATGACCAAGCGCGGTACGGTTCACGGCGGCGACGATTGCGGCGGCGCCGACCAAGGCATCCTTGCGCAAATGCATCGGCGTTGGCCCGGCGTGAGCCTCGACGCCGCGCAGTTTCAGGTCGAACCACTTCTGTCCCAACGCGCCCATTACCACGCCAATGGTCTTGCGTTCGTCTTCCAGAATCGGGCCTTGCTCGATGTGCGCCTCAAAGTAGGCACCGACTGCGTGGCCACTGACCTTGCGCGAACCGGCATAGCCGATGGCGTTCAGCGCCTCACCCACGGTCACGCCGCTGGCGTCGGTCTTGGCCAGGGTTTCCTCGAGGGTGAATTTTTCGGCAAACACCCCGGAGCCCATCATGCACGGGGCGAAACGCGAGCCCTCTTCGTTGGTCCAGACCACCACTTCCAGTGGCGCCTCGGTTTCCACGCCCAGGTCGTTGAGGGTGCGCAGCACTTCGACCCCGGCCAGTACGCCAAAACAGCCGTCGAACTTACCGCCGGTGGGTTGGGTGTCGATGTGGCTGCCGGTCATCACCGGTGGCAGTTGCGGATTGCGCCCGGCGCGGCGGGCGAAGATGTTGCCGACGGCGTCGATGCTCACCGTGCAGCCCGCCTCCTCGCACCACCTGACAAAAATGTCGCGGGCCTGACGATCGAGGTCGGTCAGGGCCAGGCGACAGACGCCGCCCTTGACCGTGGCACCGAGTTTGGCCAGCTCCATGAGCGACTGCCAGAGGCGGTCGCGATTGATGTGCTGATGGCTGGACTGCAGAACGTCTACGGCAGCGTTCATGGTGATCTCCTTCAGACTATTTTTTATGGGTTTCTTCAGGCATTTCCTTGGTGCTTTTGAGGCCGTCTTCGCGAGCAAGCCCGCTCCCACATGGGTTTTGTGAACACTGCAGATCCACTGTGGGAGCGGGCTTGCTCGCGAAGCTTTTCACCTCACACCGAGGTTTTGGCAACGGCCGGGTCAGTGCTGCGCATCATGCACAACCCGTAATACATCAGCCCGCCAAGCGCCGAGCCGGTGAACCAGCCGTAGCTGTAGAACCAGCTGAAGGCATCGCTGCCCAGCGACAGCAAGGTCAGCACCACCGGCACGCCGAAGGCGATGAAACCGTTCCAGTTCCACGCCGGGTACACGTCATCGCGGTACAGGCCAGCCAGGTCCAGTTGTTGTTTCTTGATCAGGAAATAGTCCACCACCATGATCCCGGCAATCGGTCCGAGCAGGCTCGAATAACCGAGCAACCAGTTGGAATAGACCGTTTCCAGACTGACATTGGAGACGATCAGCCCAAGCTTTTTCAGCAGTTCGTGGCCCATCAGTGCCAGCCCTACCAGGCCGGTCAACATCACCGCTTTAGTGCGGTTGATGAGTTTAGGCGCAAGGTTCTGGAAGTCGTTGGTCGGCGAAACGATGTTGGCGGCCGTGTTGGTCGACAGCGTCGCAATAATGATCAGCGCCATGGCGAACGCCACCCACACCGGGCTCTGGATATGCCCGATCAGGCTGACCGGATCGGAGACGGTCACACCCACCAGTTTCGCCGACGCGGCAGTCATCACCACCCCGAGCGAGGCGAACAGGAACATGGTCAGCGGCAAACCGAAAATCTGTCCGAGGATCTGGTCTTTCTGGCTTTTGGCGTAACGGCTGAAGTCCGGGATGTTCAGCGACAAGGTCGCCCAGAACCCGACCATCGCGGTCAGCCCGGCCAGGAAGTAACCGGTCACGCTGGCGCCTTCAGGACGTTTCGGCGGCTGGGCCAGCAACTCGGTCAGCGACACATTCGGCATGGCCCAGACCAGCAGCCCCAGCCCCACCGCCACCAACAGCGGTGCCGAGAGCGTTTCCAGCCATTTGATCGACTCGGCACCGCGCAGCACCACCCACAGGTTCAGCGTCCAGAACATCATGAAGCCGATCACTTCGCCGGTGCCCCCGAGGGATTTCCAGCCCTCGAAAACCGAGCCGAGAAACAGGTGAATCGCCAGCCCGCCAAACATCGTCTGGATGCCGAACCAGCCGCAGGCCACCAGCGCGCGAATCAGGCATGGCACGTTGGAACCGATCACCCCGAACGAGGAACGCAGCAACACCGGAAACGGAATCCCGTACTTGGTGCCCGCAAAGGCGTTGAGGGTCAGTGGAATCAGCACAATGAGGTTGGCCAGCAGAATCGCCAGCAGCGCCTCGCCAACGCTCAGGCCAAAGTACGCGGTAAGCACCCCGCCAAGGGTGTAGGTCGGCACGCACACCGACATGCCGATCCACAACGCGGTGATGTGCCATTTGTTCCAGGTTCGTTCGTGCACCTTGGTCGGCGCAATGTCGTGGTTGTACCGGGGACTGTCGAGGACGTCGCTGCCGGCGTCCAGTTCGTACAACCCTTCGCGCTCGGTGACGTGCGATCTGTTCTGTTGCATGGCCGCTCCACTGTTTTTTTGATTATTTTGCTCATCGGGCTGGCCTGCGGTTAAACCACGAGCCGGACGATGGCCGGAGAACTTACGACTTTTACCGACCGGCCAAGGTGTCAGCGGCAGCAATCAATAAGCATGCCGGAGGCTTTGCTGACGACCTTTGCGCGTCGATAAAATCCATGTAAACAACTGATGTTCATCAGTTTTATTCAAACAACAATCAAGCCCGCGAAGGCTTGCCTGGGCACTCAGGCAAAATGCCAGGCAAGTTGTCCGAGTCGTCAGGACTCAATCTGGTGCGTTACATTTATTTTGTATTTTTTCTGTCAGCCACAGGCGCACCTCAAATAGCTGATTTCACATAGGAAATCTTGACCATATTTCGATCCTGTCAAGTGCGTCAAAATGGTGAGACGCCTCACCATTTTGGTGATTTGTACATTTAATTGTTAATTATCAATAAGTTAATACGGTTATAAGCTTATAAAAAATATTCTTGCCCAATCCGATATCTCCAGCTAGCGTTTATTCCTGACAGCGCTGACAGGAATACAACTTCCTTAGCCTGCTACATATAAAACACTTAGAACCGGCATAAGCCAGTCAAGCCTGCGAGGAACTCGGAATGTCTCTGTTGATCCGTGGCGCCACCGTTATTACCCATGATGAAAGTTATCGCGCCGATGTCTTGTGCGCCGACGGCGTGATCAAAGCCATCGGCAACAACCTCGATACTCCCGCCGGCTGCAAAGTGCTCGACGGCAGCGGCCAATACCTGATGCCCGGCGGCATCGACCCGCACACGCACATGCAATTGCCCTTCATGGGCACCGTGGCCAGCGAAGACTTCTTCAGCGGCACGGCGGCGGGTCTGGCGGGTGGCACCACGTCGATCATCGACTTCGTGATTCCCAATCCGCAGCAATCGCTGCTGGAAGCTTTCCATCAGTGGCGTGGCTGGGCTGAAAAATCAGCCTCCGACTATGGCTTTCACGTCGCCATCACCTGGTGGAGCGAACAGGTTCGCGAAGAAATGGCCGAGCTGGTGAGCCACCATGGAGTCAACAGCTTCAAGCATTTCATGGCGTATAAAAACGCGATCATGGCCGCCGACGACACGCTGGTCGCCAGTTTCGAGCGCTGTCTGGAACTCGGTGCCGTGCCAACCGTGCACGCGGAAAACGGCGAGCTGGTCTATCACCTGCAACGCAAGCTGATGGCCCAGGGCATCACCGGCCCTGAAGCGCACCCGCTGTCGCGGCCGTCCCAGGTTGAAGGTGAAGCCGCGAGCCGGGCGATCCGTATTGCAGAAACGCTTGGCACGCCGCTGTACCTGGTCCACGTCTCGACCAAGGAAGCGCTGGATGAAATCACCTACGCCCGCAGCAAAGGCCAACCGGTCTACGGCGAAGTGCTGGCCGGGCATCTGCTGCTGGATGACAGCGTCTACCAGCACCCGGACTGGCAAACCGCCGCCGGTTACGTGATGAGCCCGCCCTTCCGTCCGCGCGGCCACCAGGAAGCACTTTGGCACGGCCTGCAATCGGGCAACCTGCACACCACCGCCACCGATCACTGCTGTTTCTGTGCCGAACAGAAAGCCGCGGGGCGTGACGACTTCAGCAAAATTCCCAACGGTACGGCCGGCATCGAAGATCGCATGGCGGTGCTGTGGGATGAAGGGGTCAACACCGGGCGCCTGTCGATGCAGGATTTCGTTGCGCTGACCTCCACCAACACCGCGAAAATCTTCAACCTCTACCCGCGCAAAGGCTCGATCCGCGTCGGCGCCGATGCCGACCTGGTGCTCTGGGACCCGCAAGGTACGCGGACCATTTCTGCCAAGACCCATCACCAAAACGTCGACTTCAACATCTTTGAAGGCAAGACCGTGCGCGGCGTGCCCAGCCACACCATCAGTCAGGGTCGACTGGTATGGGCAGACGGCGACCTGCGTGCCGAACGCGGTGCCGGGCGCTACATCGAACGCCCGGCGTACCCGGCGGTATTCGACCTGTTGAGCAAGCGCGCTGAGTTGCACAAGCCGACTGCTGTAAAACGCTGAGATCGAGGCCTTCGGCCTTCGCGAGCAAGCCCGCTCCCACATTTGAAATGCATTTCCCTGTGGGAGCGGGCTTGCTCGCGAAGGGGCCGGCACAGGCAACACAAAAAACAATGCCCATCAGAGGCAGTACCTCAAATAACCGTGAGGCCAACACCGTGATCAAGACTCTGAGCCACTTGCCCCATCCTGCCGAGGATGCGGCCACCCTCGCCGGCCATTTCACCGATCTGGCGCCGCCGCTCAACGACCGTCAGGCACATCTGGAAGCCTCGCGCTGCCTGTATTGCTATGACGCGCCCTGCGTCAACGCGTGCCCGAGCGACATCGATATCCCGTCGTTCATTCGCAACATCCATCAAGAGAACGTCCAGGGCGCTGCGCAAACCATCCTCTCGGCGAACATCCTGGGCGGCAGTTGCGCCCGGGTCTGTCCGACAGAAATCCTTTGCCAGCACGCCTGCGTACGCAACAACGCCGAGGAATGCGCGCCGGTACTGATCGGCCTGTTGCAGCGCTACGCCATCGACAACGCGCACTTCAGCGAACACCCATTCCAACGGGCAGCGGCCACCGGCAAACGGATTGCCGTGGTCGGTGCCGGGCCTGCCGGTTTGTCGTGCGCGCACCGCAGCGCCATGCATGGCCACGAGGTGGTAATTTTCGAGGCGCGGGAAAAGGCCGGCGGACTCAACGAATACGGGATCGCAAAATACAAACTGGTGGATGACTTTGCCCAGCATGAGCTGGATTTCCTGCTGGAAATCGGCGGCATCGAAATCCGCCACGGGCAAAAACTCGGTGAGAACCTGAGCCTCAGCGAACTGCATCAGCAGTTCGACGCGGTATTCCTCGGCCTTGGCCTGGCCGCCAGCAAACAGCTGGGGTTGGCTGACGAAGACGCCCCAGGGCTGTTGGCCGCTACCGATTACATTCGCGAACTGCGCCAGGCCGATGACCTGAGCCAATTGCCGCTGGCCGATCATTGCATCGTCCTCGGCGCCGGCAACACGGCAATCGACATGGCCGTGCAAATGGCCCGCCTCGGTGCCCGCGACGTGAATCTGGTGTACCGCCGTGGTCTTGAGGACATGGGCGCAACCGCTCATGAGCAGGACATCGCCAAGGCCAATCAGGTACGGCTGATGACCTGGGCACAACCGCAGGACGTCTTGCTCAACGATAAAGGCCAGGTGCGCGGCATGCGTTTCGCCCGTACACGTATGGAAAATGGTCGGCTGATCAGCACCGGGGACACCTTCGAGCTGGCCGCCGATGCGATCTTCAAAGCCATCGGCCAAAAATTCGACGACAGCGCGCTGAGCGATCCGCTGGCCCGCGAACTGAAACGCCAGGGCGACCGAATTCAGGTGGATGAACAGATGCGTACCAGCATTCCCGGCGTCTATGCCGGCGGCGATTGCACCAGCCTCGATCAGGACCTCACCGTACAGGCCGTGCAGCACGGCAAACTCGCGGCGCAAGCAATCCATGCCCAACTCATGCTCAACGTGGAGGCTGCGTAAATGGCCGATCTTTCGATTGTCTTCGCCGGTATCAAAGCCCCCAACCCGTTCTGGCTGGCCTCCGCGCCGCCCACCGACAAGGCCTACAACGTGGTCCGTGCGTTCGAGGCCGGCTGGGGTGGCGTGGTCTGGAAAACCCTGGGTGAAGACCCGGCGGCGGTCAACGTCTCGTCGCGTTACTCCGCGCATTTTGGCGCCAACCGTGAAGTCATCGGCATCAACAACATTGAGCTGATCACTGACCGCTCGCTGGAAATCAATCTGCGGGAAATCACCCAAGTCAAAAAAGACTGGCCGGATCGCGCCTTGATCGTTTCGCTGATGGTGCCTTGCGTTG
The DNA here is from genome assembly GCF_058782685.1 of Pseudomonas sp. FW306-02-D09B. NCBI lineage: Bacteria > Pseudomonadati > Pseudomonadota > Gammaproteobacteria > Pseudomonadales > Pseudomonadaceae > Pseudomonas > Pseudomonas sp. FW306-02-D09B. The sequence goes on along the minus strand of NZ_JBYSXY010000001.1, from coordinate 279,809 downwards.
AGGAGTCCTGGAAAAACATCCTGCCGCTGGTAGAAGCCACGGGCGCCGATGGTATCGAGCTGAACTTCGGCTGCCCCCACGGCATGCCGGAACGTGGCATGGGCGCAGCAGTGGGCCAGGTGCCGGAATACGTCGAGCAAGTCACCCGCTGGTGCAAGACCTATTGCTCGCTGCCGGTGATCGTCAAGCTCACGCCGAACATCACCGACATCCGCGTCGCCGCCCGAGCGGCCCACCGTGGCGGCGCCGACGCGGTGTCGCTGATCAACACCATCAACTCGATCACCAGCATCGACCTGGATCGCATGGTTGCGCATCCGATGGTTGGCAGCCAAAGCACCCACGGCGGTTACTGCGGTTCGGCGGTCAAACCGATTGCATTGAACATGGTCGCCGAAATCGCCCGCGACCCGCAGACCCAAGGCCTGCCCATTTGTGGCATCGGCGGCATTGGCAGTTGGCGTGACGCAGCCGAATTCATGGCGCTGGGCAGTGGCGCGGTGCAGGTGTGCACGGCGGCGATGCTGCATGGTTTTCGGATCGTCGAGGAGATGAAGGACGGATTGTCCCGCTGGATGGACAGCCAAGGCTACTCAAGCGTGCAGGATTTTTCCGGGCGTGCGGTGGGCAATACCACGGACTGGAAATACCTGGACATCAACTATCAGGTGATCGCCAAGATCGACCAGCAGGCCTGCATTGGTTGCGGCCGTTGCCACATCGCCTGCGAAGACACTTCGCACCAGGCCATCGCCAGCCTGAAACAAGCGGATGGCACCCACAAATATGAAGTGATCGATGACGAGTGCGTGGGCTGCAACCTGTGCCAGATCACTTGCCCGGTGCAGGACTGCATCGCGATGGTGCCGGTCGATAACGGGAAACCGTTTCTGGACTGGGACCATGATCCGAGGAATCCCTATCACGTCACCGGTTGAGATCTGCGTCACCTGAGCTGACGCCTTCGCGAGCAAGCCCGCTCCCACATTAAATCAGCCGTGTACATGATATGTGTGTACAACGCGGTCCAATGTGGGAGCGGGCTTGCTCGCGAAGAGGCCATCAGCCACACAACAAATCTCACGGCTCCAACCCGATCCCCCGCAGAATCACGCTGGTCACCGTCTGCACCGCACGCTCGAACTGCATGTCCGACAGCGGTTGATGGTCGTTGAGGATATTGATCTGATGATCGAAGTCGGCGTAATGCTGGGTCGAGGCCCAAATCATGTACAGCAGGCTTGAAGGCTCCACCGGCAGGATGCGTTTGTCCTCCACCCATTGGCGAATTTTCGCTTCCTTCATCTTGGCCCAGTCGTACAGGCTGACGTCCAGCGCCTCACCCAATGTCGGCGCACCGTGGATGATTTCATTGGCCCAGACTTTCGAGCCGTAAGGCCGGCTGCGGGAATGGTTCATCTTGGCGCGGATGTAACTGCTGAGCACCACCCGCGGGTCATCGAACATCTCGAAGCACAGCGCGTCCTGCTTCCAGACTTCCAGCAAATCGAACAGCACCGCGCTGTACAGCTCAGCCTTGGTGCTGAAGTAGTAATGCAGATTGGAGCGCGGCAGTTGCACTTCTTTAGCGATGTCGGCCATCGCGGTGCTGCCAAAACCTTTCTCGGCGAAGACCTTCTCGGCGGCCAGGAGGATTTTCTCGACGTTACTGCGACGGATCTCGATCTTGTGATTGCCCATAAGGGCTCCCTGACAGCGGTATGGGTCAAGACTAGCATTCGCCACCTGCGAAACGAAACGTCGTACAGGGTGCGAGGCATAGGTAAACTGTCGCATCTTCCAATCTGCCTGATAGGTGCTGACCGATGTTGCTGAAAAAAGCCCTGACTGTGACTGCCCTCCTCGGCTCGCTGTTTGCCGCCTCCTCGGTGTTTGCTCACGCCCACCTGAAAAGCTCGACGCCGGCCGCCGACAGCAGCGTTGCCGCACCTGCCGAATTGCGCCTGGTGTTCTCCGAAGGGGTTGAGGCCAGTTTCACCAAAATCGATATCAGCAAGGATGGCGTGGCCGTTGCCGTGAAAAGCATCGCCACCGAAAACGCCGATAAAAAGACCTTGGTCGTCATCCCCGCCGCCCCTCTGAGCGCCGGTAACTACAAGGTCGAATGGCATGCAGTGTCGGTCGACACCCATAAAAGCGCAGGCAACTACAGCTTCAAGGTGAGTCAGTAATCGATGTCGAGCGCGCTGGTCCTGTGCCGCTTCCTGCATTTCATCGTCGTGCTGATGCTGTTTGGGGCCTGTCTGTTCAGGCCCCTGCTGTTGCGCCATGAACCGCTGACCCAAGCGCTCGCGACACTCGATCAACGCCTCGCCGGGCTGAGTCGGCTGCTCGCCGGGTTCGCCTTGTTCACCGGAGTTTGCTGGCTGCTGTTGATCACCGCCAGCATGGCCGGCTCGCTGTCGGCGGCGTTTGATTGGTCAACCGTGCAGTTGGTGTTGAGCAACACCTTCTTCGGGCAGGTCTGGCGTTGGCATCTGCTGTTCAACGGGCTGCTGGTGGTCTGCCTGCTGAGCCCGCTGAGCAACTCGTTTGCGCTGCGTATGCTCCTGAGCAGCCTGCTGCTGATGACCCTCGCCCCGGTCGGTCATGGCGCGATGCTCGATGGCCTGAGTGGCCAGTTGCTGATCCTCAATCAAGTGATTCACCTGACCTGCGTCGGTGCCTGGCTGGGCGGGTTAATGCTGCTGATGATGATTCTGCGGCGACCGACGACCCACGCTGTCGGGCCGATACTGCAACGCTTCAGCGGGATTGGTTATGGGGTGGTGGCGGGTTTGCTGGTGACCGGCCTGATCAACGTCCGGGTGTTGACCGGGGCCTTCTGGCCGACACCGCTGTTGTCCGGGTTCGCGCTGATTCTGTTGATCAAGGTGCTGTTGGTCAGCGCCATGCTTGGCCTGGCGCTGTTCAATCGCTTGAAAATCAAACACTGCGAACAACGCCTCTCGGCGCTGCGCACCAGCGTGATGCTGGAGTGGTTGCTGGGGATAGCGGCCGTGGCGTCGGTGTCCCTGTTGGGTACATTGCCGCCGATGGTGGCCGGTAACTGATCGTTCCCGCATGGGAACGATCATCGGCACCTACGGATTGCCAGCGACGGCATTGCCTTGCCCGGACGTATCGATACTCACCACCACCGACATGCCGGGCCGCAGGCGTTCGCTTTGCGCCTGGTTCGCGTCAACGGTGATGCGCACCGGCACGCGTTGGGCGATTTTGACGAAGTTGCCGGTGGCGTTGTCGGCCTGCAACAGGCTGAACTCGGAACCGGTGGCCGGTGAAATACGCTGCACCCGACCGTGAAATTTCTGGTGATTCAAGGCATCGACGGTGAAGGTAACCGGCTGGCCGATGTGGATGTTGTTCATCTGGGTTTCTTTCATGTTGGCGATCACCCACAACTGGCTCGGCACCAAGGCCATCAACTGCGCGCCGGAGTTGACGTAGGCACCAAGACGCACGCCGATCTGCCCGAGCTGGCCGTCCTGCGGGGCGACCACGCGAGTATTGGACAGATCGATCCGCGCCAGCTCAACCGCCGCTTCGGCACTGGCCACCGCCGCCTCCAGCGAACCTCGATTGACGATCACCGTTTGCAGGTCCTGCCGGGCAATTTCCAGACTGGCCTGGGCCTGCGCCACCGCAGCGATGGTTTGCGCATTAGCGGCACGGGTCACGTCCAGCTCGCGCTTGGAGACCGAGCCGTCGCTGATCAACGCCTCATTACGCCGCAAGTCCGCCGCACTTTTTTGCGCCTGGGCCTGGCTGTCGGTCAGCGCCGCCTGACGCAGCTTGATGGTCGCCTCGGCGCTGTTGCGTTGCTGCACCGCATTGGCCAGCGCAGCTTTCTGCACCGCCAGTTGTGCCAGCGACTGATCCAGACGTTGCTTGTAGATCCGGTCATCCAGCCGCACCAGCAGGTCACCGGTCTTGACGAACTGGAAGTCCTGCACCGGCACCTCAAACACGTAGCCACTGAGCTGCGGGCCGATGATCGTCACCTGGCCGCGAACCAGCGCATTTTCAGTGCTTTCGATGGCGCTGCCGAACGGCGGCAACTGCCAGGCATACAGCACGATCAGCACCCCGACGATGGCAATGGCAGCAAAGCCCAGCGACGAAATAATCCGCACCGGCAGCGAACGCGGCTCGGTGCCAGAAGTTTTAGGCGGTGCCACGCCCTCAGGAGTCGAGGCGATGGCGTTGGTGGTTGTGGTGATCGGGTCGGTCATGAAGAAGAGGCACCGCTGGAAGGAACGGAAGTCGGACTGGCCGGCGCGGGAGCGACAGCCTTGGTCGTGCTCAGCAGCCACAGGCTGCGAATGAAGATCCAGAGCATGGTCAGCATCGCGATCACCGCGATCAGCATGAACACATCGTTATAGGCCATGACATTCGCCTCCCGAGTCGCAGCCGCAGCCAGGCTACGAATGCCCTGAGTGGTGCGGGCCGACGGGTCGGCGATACTCGATACATAACTCGCGCTGCTGCCTTGCACACGGCTGGCCACTTGCGGGTCGAGCAGGGTCAGGCGCTCGACGATATGGCTGGAATGGAATTTTTCCCGGGCGATCTGGAACGTCCCCAACAACGCAGCACCAATCAAGCCACCGAGGTTCTGACAGATCCCGAACAGCACGGAAAAACTCACCAGATTGCGCGGATTGGTCAACACGTTGCGGGTGCCGAGCACCATGGTCGGGCCGAGGAAAAACGTCCCGCCAAAGGCCAGTAGAAACTGGCTGAGGTACATGTTCTCCGGGCGTGTCAGGTTGGTCGAGAAACTGTCCATCACGGAGCCTGTGGCCATCAGCGCCAGAGAAATGATCAACGGCATCAACAGGTGCGAGGGATTGATCGTCAGCGCGCTGGTGGCAAGGCCAGCGACGCTGCCCACTAGCATCACCACGTAAAGGCTGTGCATCTGCTGGCTGCCCAGGTTCAGGGTTTGCAGCAAACCCACGGCCCCGGTGGACTGTTCGGTGAGTACCATACGGATGAGGATCACCGCCAATGCCAGGCGAATCATCACCCCGCTGCCCAACCAGCGGGTCATCAGCATCGGGTTGCTGCGGTTATGTTCGATGGCCAGGCCGGCCATGATCAACACGATCGAGCCGGCCGATGCGACGCCGATCCACGGTGCTTCAAGCCACCAATCGATACGGCCCAACGACAACACCGCACAGAGCAGCGCCACTCCACCCGCCAGCAAGGCGAAGGTCAGGAAATCGAGTTTTTCGAACGTTTTGAAGCGGTCACCCGGCGGCAACTTGAGCATGAACACACAGCCCAGTGAGGTCAGCGCCATGCCCAGTTCAAACAGATAGAGCCCGCGCCATTCAGCGATCTGCAACAGGTCTTCGGAGAACAGCCGGGCCAATGGCAACGCCAGTTGCGAGGTGCCCAGGCCGAGCACCAACGCCTTCATGCGCCACTTCGCCGGGAAAGCCTGCACCATGTAATACAGGCCCAGCGAACTCAGCGCCGCACCGACCATACCGTGGGCGGCGCGCACCGCAATCGCCGAACTCAGGTCGTTGACGAACAAATGGCCGAAGGTCACCAGCGCATACAACACCAGGAACACTTCAGTGAACGCCCGCAGGCCGAACTGCTGACGAAACTTCACCAGCAGCAGGTTCATCGAGACGTTGGTCATCACGTAAGCTGCCGGCAGCCAGGCCATCTCGGCGGTCGTCGCCCCCAGCGCCCCTTGCAGGTAAGGCAAATTGGCGACCACCAACGCGTTGCCCAAACCACCGGTCAACGCCACCAGCAACCCGACCAACGCATAAGCCAAGCGCTTTGGCGTGGGGTGCAAAGGGGTCGAGGGGGAGCCGGGCAAGCTTGGCCGTTCGTGAGGCTGCCAGTTGCGCGGGGCGTAGTGATCCATTGCGTGGCCTTGTCATCGGTATAGCAGGCAGTAAACCTGAGCCAGAGATTTCTTGCCAGTTCGCTACACCGCAACCACCGATTTCAGGCCTTGAGCAGCATGTAGCCGGCCACCATCAGGCACACACTGGCAAACCCCACTTGAAGTGCCCGGGCCGGAACCCGGGCGCACAGTCGTCGCCCCACGACCATCCCGGCGATGCTCGCGGCGATAAAAGCCGCGCCCTGGGCATCGATGGTCACCCCGGCATGAAAGGCGCCGATCACTCCGGTTGCCGAGATCAGACTGATCACCATCAACGAGGTGGCGATGATGCCGCGCATCTGTACGTCGGTCAGTTGCTTGAATGCCGGCACGATCAGGAAACCGCCACCGACCCCGAGCAAGCCTGAAACCACGCCGGTCACCGCCCCCAATGCAGCCAGGGTTGCGGTGCATTTGGCGGTCCAGGAAAAGCGCCCGGTCTGTTGATCGAGCATGCAGTTTTTCTGGCCCCAGCTGGCGTGGCCGTGATCGCTCGGCCCCGCTTGCGGCTTTTCTCGCCGCAGCATCCGCCAGGCGATCATGATCATCAGCAGACTGAACAGGATCATCAGGACTTTTTCCGGCAACTGATGGGCGAAGTAGATGCCCACCGGCGAGAACACCGCCCCCAGCAACGCGATCAACAACGCCGCACGGTAGCGCACCAATCCATGGCGCAAGCCGTCGATGGCACCGACCGCCGCGGCACTGCCCACCGCAAACAACGCCACCGGCGCCGCCTGGGTCATGCTCCAGCCCAGCCCGAGCACCAGGGCCGGAACTGCAAGAATCCCCCCACCGGCCCCGGTCAGCCCCAGGATCAGACCCATCACCACACCAAACAATGTCGCCAGCAGCATAGGGTTTTCTCAATCGACCTTGGACACACGAGTCAGCCACTCACGACCTTTGAGCATGCCGTTCCAGTAAAACCACGGCAGCAGCGTCGCCTTGAGAAACCATGCCGAACGCCGCGCCACAGTCGGCTCGAGGGGAAAAGTCGGCAGCAGCTTACCGGCATAGCCGAACTCGGCGAGTATCACCTTGCCCTTCTCCACCGTCAGCGGGCAGGAGCCATAACCGTCGTACTTCAGCGGCAAGGGTTGCTGTTTGCGCAAGGCCAGCACGTTCTCCGCGACCACGACGATTTGCTTGCGCACTGCGGCAGCCGTCTTGGCGTTGCTGGTGGAGCAGACATCGCCAAGTGCGAACACGTCCGGATAACGCACATGCTGCAAACTGTGGACGTCCACTTCGCACCAGCCTGCGGCATCGGCAAGCGAACTCTGACGGATGAAGTCCGGCGACACCTGCGGTGGCACCACATGCAACAGATCGAATTTTTTCGCTTGCAGCGTGACCGCTCCGGCGGCGTCCCTGACCTCAAACCAGGCGGTTTGCGCCGGCCCGTCGACCTTCACCAGGTTGGAGTTGAATGCCAGCCGGGCACGGTATTTCTCGATGTACTTCATCAGCGGCGCAACGAAGGTCGCCACGCCGAACAACGCGGCGCCGGCCAGGTTGAACTCGACGTCGACATGCTTCAGCACACCCTGTCGGAGCCAGTGATCACACGACAGGTACAACGCCTTTTGCGGCGCCCCGGCGCATTTGATCGGCACCGCCGGCTGGGTAAAGATTGCCTTGCCGCCGCGCAGACCTTTGACCAGTTGCCAGGTGTAGGCCGCATGCCGGTAGCTGTAGTTGGACGTGACACCGTGCTGCCCAAGGGCTTCTTGCAGACCTTCGATTTTCTCCCAGGCCAGTCGCAAGCCTGGGCAGACGATAAGGTTCTGATAAGAGACGCTGCGCCCGTCATCAAGCGTCAGCAGACGGTTTTCGGGGTCGACGCTGCTGACCGCAGCCTGCACCCATTGGGCCTGTCGCGGCATCACCGCAGCCATTGGCCGTACGGTGTTCTTGAGCTCATGGGCGCCACCGCCGACCAACGTCCAGGCGGGCTGGTAATAGTGCTGGGCGCTGGGTTCGATGACGGTGATGTTCAAGTGCGGATCGCGCTTGAGCAGGCTGGCGGCAAAGCCGATACCCGCAGTACCGCCGCCTATCACCACGATGTCGGCACTGATGGTCTGGCCCCAGTGTTGGTCCTTCATAAGTTATTGCCTCTACAAGGGGGCTGCCCGAAAAGGCTCACGCCCAGCTTTTTAGCACCGCGCCGCAATACAGGCCCGAGAGTGTTTTCATCACCTGAATCACTTCGTGGCTGGCCAGGCCGTAGAAAATGTACTTGCCTTCACGTCGGGTGCCCACCAGGCCTTCATCGCGCAAAATGCCCAACTGCTGGGACAACGTCGGCTGACGCACGCCGGTCATGGTTTCCAATTCGCCGACGTTGCGCTCGCCCTGGGTCAACTGGCAGAGGATCAGCAGGCGGTCCTCATTGGCCAATGCCTTGAGCAGCGCGCAGGCCTTGGAGGCCGAGGCACGCAATTGCGCCACTTCACCTTCGCTTAGACTGGATTGCATTTGCAGATAACCTTGGTCGTCACTTAAGCTGCGGACATTATGTTTAAACATAAAGTGTTGCAAGCCTTTGTGTCTTTCTGCCACCCAGCCAGGACCCGCCGCCATGCCAGCGTTGATCCAAGCCTTCCTTGACGACGCATCAAAGACCTACACCTATGTGATCTATGAACACGACGGCGGCCCGTGCGCCATTGTCGACTCAGTGCTCGATTACCACCCGGCGTCCGGTCGAACCGCCACCACACAGGCTGACCGGGTGATTGCTTTCGTCCTCGAGCACCAGTTGCAAACCCAATGGCTGCTGGAAACCCACGCCCATGCCGATCACCTGTCCGCCGCGCCTTACCTGCGCCGCGAGTTGGGCGGCAAGATCGCCATCGGCCAGGCCATCAGTCAGGTGCAGGACGTCTTCAAGAGCCTGTTCAACCTTGAGCCGGCATTCCGCAGCGACGGTTCGCAGTTCGACCATCTGTTTGCGCCGGACGAGGAATTTTCCATCGGCAACCTCAAGGCCAAGGCGCTGCATGTTCCCGGTCACACTCCGGCAGACATGGCCTACCTGATCGACGATGAACTGATTCTGGTGGGTGACACGCTGTTCATGCCCGACGTCGGCACCGCCCGCTGCGACTTCCCTGGCGGCAACGCCAATCAACTGTTCGCCTCGATACACAGGTTGCTGGCCTTCCCCGCCGACACCCGTCTCTATGTCTGCCACGATTACCCGCCAGCCGGCCGCACTTCCCAGTGCATGACCACCGTTGGCGAGCAACGCAAAAACAATATTCATGTGCATGACGGCATCGACGAAACGGCGTTCGTCGACATGCGCACCCGGCGCGATGCGGGCTTGTGCATGCCGACGCTGATACTGCCGGCGATTCAGGTGAATGTGCGGGCCGGCAACCTGCCGCCGGCGGAAGACAACGGCGTGGTCTACCTGAAGATCCCCATCAACCAGTTCTGACCCCAACACATTGCGACCCCACACTTTATCTCGTAGCAGCTGCCGAGCTCCGCGAGGCTGCGTTCGGCGGCGCAGCCGTCGCGAAACCTGCCACCGCGTTCTTTCAGGCAGACCGTATCAGCCGGATTACGACGGCTGCGCCGCCGAACGCAGCCTCGCAGAGCTCGACAGCTGCTACGGGTATGTGGGGAGATCTCAGTTGGCCAGGGTCAAGCCATTGGCCGGCAGCGGCAATGCGGTTTTGTAGCGCACCTGCTTCAGCGCAAAGCTTGAGCGGATGTTGGCGACGCCCGGGACTTTGGTCAGAAAGTCCATCATGAAGCGTTCCAGCGACTGAATGGTCGGCACCAGTACGCGAATCAGATAGTCCGGGTCGCCGGCCATCAGGTAACACTCCATCACCTCCGGACGGTTGGCGATCGCGGCCTCGAATTGCGCCAGCGCCTCTTCCACCTGTTTCTCCAGGCTGACGTGGATGAACACGTTGACGTGCAGCCCCAGCAGGTCGGCATCCAGCAGCGTGACCTGCTCGCGAATCAGCCCTAATTCTTCCATGGCCTTGACCCGATTGAAGCACGGTGTCGGTGACAGATTCACCGAGCGTGCGAGGTCGGCGTTGGTGATGCGGGCGTTCTCCTGAAGGCTGTTGAGAATGCCGATATCGGTACGGTCCAGTTTGCGCATGAGACAAAACAACCTGTTTTTTATGTTTATGCAGATTTTTTATCCTCAAATGGCTTCAACTGCAACGAAACAGAGATAAATATTCTTCTTGCCCCGGCCTATGATTGTTGTAGGACAAGATTTCTTCTACCCGAAGGATGACGGTCAGCTCACTACAAGAAATTCACAAGATCGAGCGTAGAAAGCCATGAATCAAGCGTACGAACCCCTGCGCCTGCACGTTCCCGAACCCTCGGGCCGCCCCGGCTGCAAAACCGACTTCTCCTACCTGCGCCTGACCGATGCCGGTACGGTGCGCAAACCCCCAATCGACGTAGAACCTGCCGACACCGCTGATCTGGCCAAGGGCCTGATTCGCGTGCTCGACGATCAGGGCAATGCCCTCGGTCCGTGGGCAGAAGGCGTGCCTGTGGAGATTCTGCGCAAAGGCATGCGCGCCATGCTCAAGACGCGGATTTTCGACAACCGCATGGTGGTCGCCCAACGTCAGAAAAAAATGTCGTTCTACATGCAGAGCCTTGGCGAAGAAGCCATCGGCAGCGCCCAGGCCCTGGCCCTGAACATCGACGACATGTGCTTCCCCACCTACCGTCAGCAAAGCATTCTGATGGCTCGCGAAGTGCCGCTGGTAGACCTGATCTGCCAACTGCTGTCCAACGAGCGCGATCCGCTCAAGGGCCGTCAGTTGCCGATCATGTACTCCGTTAAAGACGCCGGCTTCTTCACCATTTCCGGCAACCTCGCCACCCAGTTCGTACAAGGCGTGGGCTGGGGCATGGCGTCGGCGATCAAGGGCGACACCAAAATCGCCTCGGCCTGGATCGGCGACGGCGCCACCGCAGAATCCGACTTTCACACCGCCCTCACCTTCGCTCACGTTTACCGTGCGCCAGTGATCCTCAACGTGGTCAACAACCAGTGGGCGATCTCGACGTTCCAGGCGATTGCCGGGGGTGAAGCCACCACGTTCGCCGGTCGCGGCGTCGGCTGCGGCATCGCCTCCCTGCGGGTCGATGGCAACGATTTTGTCGCGGTGTACGCCGCCTCTGCCTGGGCCGCCGAACGCGCCCGCCGCAACCTTGGCCCGACCATGATCGAATGGGTCACCTACCGCGCCGGCCCGCACTCGACGTCCGATGATCCTTCCAAGTACCGCCCTGCCGACGACTGGAGTCACTTCCCGTTGGGCGACCCGATTGCGCGCCTCAAGCAGCATCTGGTGAAAATCGGTCAGTGGTCCGAAGAGGAACACGTGGCCCTCAGCGCTGAACTGGAAGCCGAAATCATCGCCGCGCAAAAAGAAGCCGAACAGTACGGCACCCTGGCCGGTGGCCAGATTCCGAGCGCTGCGACCATGTTCGAAGACGTCTATAAAGAGATGCCGGAGCACTTGAAGCGCCAGCGTCAAGAGTTGGGGATCTGACATGAACGATCACAACAATAATATCGAGCTGGAAACCGCCATGACCACAACCACCATGACCATGATCCAGGCCCTGCGCTCGGCCATGGACGTGATGCTCGAGCGTGACGACAACGTCGTGGTGTTCGGCCAGGACGTGGGTTACTTCGGCGGCGTGTTCCGTTGCACCGAAGGCCTGCAGAGCAAATACGGCACCTCGCGGGTGTTCGATGCGCCGATCTCCGAAAGCGGCATCGTCGGCGTTGCAGTTGGCATGGGCGCCTACGGATTACGGCCAGTGGCCGAGATCCAGTTCGCCGATTACGTCTACCCGGCCTCGGACCAGATCATTTCCGAAGCGGCACGCCTGCGCTATCGCTCGGCCGGCGAGTTCACCGCCCCGATGACCTTGCGTATGCCTTGCGGCGGCGGCATCTACGGCGGCCAGACCCACAGCCAGAGTATCGAGGCGATGTTCACTCAGGTCTGCGGCTTGCGCACAGTGATGCCGTCCAACCCTTACGACGCCAAAGGCCTGTTGATCGCCTCCATCGAGAACGATGACCCGGTGATCTTCCTTGAGCCAAAGCGCCTGTACAACGGCCCGTTCGACGGCCATCACGACCGCCCGGTAACCCCGTGGTCGAAACACCCTGCCGCGCAAGTGCCGGACGGCTACTACACCGTTCCGCTGGACCTCGCCGCCATCACCCGTCCAGGCAAGGACGTGACCATCCTGACCTACGGCACCACCGTGTACGTCTCGCAAGTGGCCGCTGAAGAAACCGGCATCGACGCCGAAGTCATCGACCTGCGCAGCCTGTGGCCGCTGGACCTGGAAACCATCGTCAAATCGGTGAAGAAAACCGGCCGTTGCGTGGTCGTCCACGAAGCCACCCGCACCTGCGGCTTTGGCGCCGAACTGGTCGCGCTGGTTCAGGAACATTGCTTCCACCACCTGGAAGCGCCAATCGAGCGTGTGACCGGTTGGGATACTCCCTACCCGCATGCGCAAGAGTGGGCGTATTTCCCAGGTCCGTCCCGTGTGGGCGCGGCGTTGAAACGGGTCATGGAGGTCTGAATGGGCACGCACGTTATTAAAATGCCGGACATTGGCGAAGGCATTGCAGAAGTTGAACTGTCGGTGTGGCACGTCAAGGTCGGCGACATGGTCGTCGAAGATCAGGTGCTGGCCGATGTGATGACCGACAAGGCGATGGTCGACATTCCTTCCCCGGTGCATGGCAAGGTGATCTCCCTCGGCGGTGAGCCAGGTGAAGTCATGGCCGTCGGCAGCATTCTGATCAGTATCGAAGTGGAAGGTGAAGGCAACGTCAAAGCGTCGTCTCAGCCAGCGCCGGCTGCACCAGCACCGAAGCCTGCGCCAGTCGCCGCACCGAAAGTCGAAGCCGCGATTGAAAGCAAATCCGCCGTCCCGGCTCGCCCAGTTGCGCCGCAAGGCCCGATGGTCGCTCGCGAAGCCGATGAGCGTCCGCTGGCCTCCCCGGCCGTACGCAAACACGCGCTGGATGCAGGCATTCAATTGCGTCTGGTCCGTGGCACCGGCCCTGCCGGGCGGATTCTTCACGAAGACCTTGAGGCTTATCTGGCGCAAGGTCAGTCGAATGCATCGAACACAGTTGCCGCTTACGCCGAACGCAACGACGAACAGCAGATCCCGGTGATCGGCATGCGTCGCAAGATCGCCCAGCGCATGCAGGATGCGACTCAGCGTGCGGCGCACTTCAGTTACGTCGAAGAAATCGACGTGACAGCGGTGGAAGAACTGCGTGCGCATCTGAATGAAAAGCACGGCGCAACTCGCGGCAAGCTGACGTTGCTGCCGTTCCTGGTTCGCGCCATGGTCGTCGCCCTGCGCGACTTCCCGCAGATCAACGCCCGTTACGACGACGAAGCCCAGGTCATCACCCGCCTCGGTGCGGTGCATGTCGGCGTTGCAACCCAAAGCGACATTGGCTTGATGGTGCCGGTGGTGCGTCACGCCGAGGCTCGCAGCCTGTGGGACAGCGCCGCGGAAATCTCCCGCCTGGCCACGGCTGCGCGCAATGGCAAAGCCAGCCGCGATGAACTGTCCGGCTCGACCATCACCCTGACCAGCCTCGGCGCCTTGGGCGGCATCGTCAGCACCCCGGTGCTGAACCTGCCCGAAGTGGCGATCGTCGGCGTCAACAAGATCGTCGAACGGCCGATGGTGATCAAAGGCCAGATCGTGATTCGCAAGATGATGAACCTCTCCAGCTCCTTCGATCACCGGGTGGTCGATGGCATGGACGCGGCGCAATTCATCCAGGCCATTCGTGGCTTGCTCGAACAACCCGCAACCCTGTTTGTGGAGTAGTAAGGCATGCAACAGACTCTGAACACCACGCTGCTGATTATCGGCGGCGGCCCTGGCGGTTATGTGGCGGCGATCCGCGCAGGTCAGCTGGGCATCAGCACCATTCTGGTCGAAGGCCAGGCGCTCGGCGGCACCTGCCTGAACATCGGCTGCATTCCGTCGAAAGCGCTGATCCATGTGGCCGAGCAGTTCCATCAGACTCAGCATCACAGCCAGCATTCGGCCCTCGGGATCAACGTCTCGGCACCGACCCTGGACATTGGTAAAAGCGTCGAATGGAAGGACGGCATCGTTGATCGCCTGACCACCGGCGTCGCGGCGCTGCTGAAAAAGCACAAGGTCCAGGTCATTCAAGGCTGGGCCAAGGTCATCGACGGTAAAACCGTCGAGGTTGGCGACACCCGTATCCAGTGCGAGCACCTGCTGCTGGCCACCGGTTCGAAAAGCGTCAACCTGCCGATGCTGCCAATTGGCGGGCCGATCATCTCTTCCACCGAAGCCCTGGCGCCGAAAAGCGTGCCAAAACGGCTGATCGTGGTGGGTGGCGGCTACATCGGGCTTGAGTTGGGCATTGCCTACCGCAAGCTCGGCGCCGAGGTCAGCGTGGTCGAGGCGCAGGATCGGATTCTGCCAGCCTACGATGCCGAACTGACCCAGCCGGTCAACGAAGCGCTCAAGCAACTCGGCGTAAAGCTTTACTTGAAGCACAGCGTCGAAGGCTTTGATTCACAAGCCAATACCTTGCAAGTGCGCGACCCGAACGGTGAAATCCTGAACCTGGCCACCGATCAGGTGCTGGTGGCGGTTGGGCGTAAACCCAACACCCAGGGCTGGAACCTTGAAGCATTGAACCTGGACATGAACGGCTCGGCGATCAAGATCGACAACCGCTGCGCGACCAGCATGCGCAACGTCTGGGCCATCGGCGATCTGAGCGGCGAGCCGATGCTCGCTCACCGCGCCATGGCGCAGGGTGAAATGGTCGCCGAGCTGATCTCGGGCAAACACCGCGAGTTCAATCCCACCGCCATCGCCGCCGTGTGCTTTACCGACCCGGAACTGGTGGTAGTCGGTAAAACCCCGGATGAAGCCAAGGCCGCTGGCCTGGATTGCATCGTGTCGAACTTCCCGTTCGCCGCCAACGGCCGGGCGATGACCCTGGAGTCGAAAAGCGGCTTCGTACGGGTGGTCGCACGGCGTGACAATCATCTGATTGTCGGTTGGCAAGCGGTGGGGGTCGGGGTCTCCGAGTTGTCGACGGCATTTGGCCAGTCCCTGGAAATGGGCGCACGCCTGGAAGACATCGCCGGCACCATCCACGCGCATCCAACACTCGGCGAGGCAGTGCAGGAAGCGGCGTTGCGTGCCTTGGGCCACGCGTTGCATCTGTAACCGCTCAACTGTGGCGAGGGAGCTTGCTCCCGCTGGGCTGCGAAGCGGCCCCAATCGCGTCACTGCGATC
Organism: Pseudomonas sp. FW306-02-D09B; assembly: GCF_058782685.1. Classification (NCBI taxonomy): domain Bacteria; kingdom Pseudomonadati; phylum Pseudomonadota; class Gammaproteobacteria; order Pseudomonadales; family Pseudomonadaceae; genus Pseudomonas; species Pseudomonas sp. FW306-02-D09B. The sequence continues at coordinate 264,504 of NZ_JBYSXY010000001.1, read as the reverse complement.
TGCCTGATACACCGCAGTGTCCGGTTTTACCAGTGCTGCGCACTGGAACGGGAGCAAGCTCCCTCGCCACAGGGTTTCGAATAATGAAGGATCGGCGGCAAGTTTCGTGAGCGGGCTAAGAAATCTGCCAATCACCCGATAGTCCGGGCTGCGATTTAGGCCTGGAATGAAGTATTGTTGTCCCCATCCAGAAAAACGTCAGAAGCCTTGAACCATTCAGGCGATTGTTAAGTGATAGAGGGTGTCATGGGTAACGAAAGCATCAATTGGGACAAGCTGGGTTTTGACTACATCAAGACAGACAAGCGCTATTTGTCGCACTGGCGCGATGGCGCCTGGGACAAAGGCACCCTGACCTCCGATAACGTGCTGCACATCAGCGAAGGCTCCACTGCCCTTCACTATGGCCAGCAATGCTTCGAAGGCCTGAAGGCCTACCGCTGCAAGGATGGTTCGATCAACCTGTTCCGCCCGGACCAGAACGCCGCACGCATGCAGCGCAGCTGCGCTCGCCTGCTGATGCCGCAGGTCGACACCGAACAATTCGTCGAGGCCTGCAAGGCCGTGGTGCGTGCCAACGAGCGTTTCATTCCGCCGTATGGCACTGGCGGCGCGCTGTACCTGCGTCCGTTCGTGATCGGCGTAGGTGACAACATCGGCGTGCGTACCGCTCCCGAGTTCATCTTCTCGATCTTCTGCATCCCGGTCGGCGCCTATTTCAAGGGCGGCCTGACCCCGCACAACTTCCTGATCTCCAGCTACGACCGCGCCGCGCCACAAGGCACCGGCGCGGCCAAGGTCGGTGGCAACTACGCCGCCAGCCTGATGCCTGGCTCCCAGGCCAAGAAGGCGCACTTCGCCGACTGCATCTACCTGGACCCGATGACCCACACGAAGATCGAAGAAGTCGGCTCTGCGAACTTCTTTGGTATCACCCAGGACAACAAATTCGTCACGCCGAAATCCCCTTCGGTATTGCCGGGCATCACCCGCCTGTCGTTGATCGAGCTGGCAAAATCGCGTCTGGGCATGGAAGTCGTTGAAGGCGACGTGTTCATCGACAAGATCAGCGACTTCAAGGAAGCCGGCGCCTGCGGTACTGCTGCGGTGATCACGCCAATCGGCGGCATCGAGTACAACGGCAAGCTGCACGTGTTCCACAGCGAAACCGAAGTTGGCCCGGTCACCCAGAAGCTCTACAAAGAGCTGACCGGTGTGCAGACCGGCGACATCGAAGCGCCAGAGGGCTGGATCGTCAAGGTCTGATCCAGCGCTTGCGGCACTGAAAAGCCCACCCATCGCTCACGCGGTGGGTGGGCTTTTTATTGGTTGCCATCTACATCGAGCCTGGCAAACAACCACTCCAGAAACACTTGAGTCTGCTCTGTCACGTCCGGCGCAACACCGTAGTAGTAACGCGGCAGCGGCATGCGCAGTTCGGGCAATGGGCAAATCAGCCGGCCGCTCGGCAGGTCATCGCCCAGCAACGAGGCCGGACACAAGGCTATGCCCTGTCCGTCCACTGCTGCCTGAAGCACCGGCTGCATGTGATCGAACTGCAGCGTCGTCTGAGTCGCTGACTGAGTTTCGCCGAACAGCAGCGCCCAGTTGTGCCAGTCCTCGCGGCGGGTCTTGGCGGTCAGCAAGGTATGTCGGCTGAGGGCGTTCAAGTCGTCGAGCGGCAGACGCTTGATCAGCGAAGGCGCTGCGACCAGCAGCAATTCGTCTTCAAACAGTACCTGAGCGTGAATGTCCGGCGCCCAGCCTTCGCGGCCCCGTCGAATAACGACGTCGAACCTGTCTCGTGCGTGATCGGGCGCCAGCGTGGACGTGACCACCTCGGGTTTGATCTCCGGGTGCAGCGCCATGAACTCCGCCAGCCTGGGTGTCAGCCAGCGCTGGGCAAAGGTCGGACGGACGTTGATCTTCACGGTACGCAACGAAGCGTGTTGTTTGAGTGCCGCGGCGGCGTTGGCAATCTGTGACAGGCCCGCGCTGACCTGTTCATAGAAGCTCTGTCCAGCCGGGGTCAGTACCGATTGCCGGATGCGCCGTTCGAACAGCAGCACGCCCAGGTGTTCCTCAAGCCGTTTGATGTGACGGCTGACGGCACTGTGGCTGACATGCAGTTCCTCGGCCGCGAGGCTGAAGCTCTGATGACGAGCAGCGGCCGCAAAAGCGCGAACCGCATTCAAGGGAGGGAGTTGATTAATCATGCGTCTAATTTAGTCACATATGCCGTGCAATTAAAGCGTTTGTCACGCCTTCATCGTCACGCCAATCTGCGGGCATGCTGTCGATGCCACCTGATGGAGTGAGAGATGAATAGCTACGGAGTGTTTTTACTGTTCGCCACCCTGACCATTCTGAGTCCCGGGCCGGGTGTGGTGCTAACGCTGACCAACTCCCTGCGCCATGGCTGGACCGGCGCGCTGCCGGGTATCCTGGGCATCGCCCTCGGGGCATTTGTCGTCGCCGGGATCAGTGCGACCAGCGTGGGCCTGATACTCGCGACCTCCGCGAGCGCGTTCACCGTGCTGAAATATGCCGGTGCCGCGTACCTCTTGTACCTGGGTTACAAAAGCTGGCGCACTGATCGTTTCATCCCTGAGCGTGAAGTGAACTCGTCGGGTCCTGGGTATCGCTTCGTCGAAGCAGCATCGCTGCAGCTGTTGAACCCAAAAGCGGTGTTCTTCTTTCTCGCGGTGTTCCCGCAGTTCATCGATACCTCGACGCACTACTACAGCCAGTTTTTTACCCTGGTCAGCTCCTACAGCGTGCTGGTGATCCTGATCCACGGCAGCTATGCCCTGCTCGCCAACGCAGCCAAAGGCTGGCTGTCGAGTCAAAAAGGTTCCTGGCTGGCGGCGAAGGTGTCAGGCGCCACCTTCGCCAGCTTCGGCGTGCTGATGGCCTCGGCCAGCCGATAGCGAATACCGGCCGGTTACGGCGAAGGACTGACAACCGCGCGACTGCCTGACTCAGTGGCACTCCGCAGGTTCACCTTCGCCAGCGCCGGCAGTTCAATCGCGAGTCTGGCCGTGATCTCTTTACGTCCGGTCGCCGTCAACGCCAGCGCTCGACTGTCCAGATCCTGTGTCAGCCATTTGCGTTTGATCGCCGTTTGCAGCAACGCCGCGCCCAGTGAGCCGCCAAGATGCGGCCGGCGCATGCTCCAGTCGAGACAAGGGCAGGCAAAGCGTCGACGCAGACTGCCCAAGGACTTCACGTCGATGCCCAACCCTTCGAAAAACCGCTCACCGGTTTCACTCAACCCGTACTCCTGATCACTCTGCTCCGGCATTGCCAACCAACCCGCTTCCAGCATCCGGTCATGCAGCAGCACGGCCAAGGTGCCGGCCATATGGTCGTAGCAGGTGCGAGCAAATTGCAGGCGATCCGGGGTTCGGGGAGTAAAGGTTGGCGCGGCGTTTTGGCCGATCACCATCAGCGCTTCCAGGGCCTGGGCGACCCGTTGGTCCGCCAGGCTGTAATAACGATGACGGCCCTGAACATGCAGCCGCACCAAGGCAAGTTCCTTGAGTTTCGCCAGATGGGCGCTGGCGGTGGAAGCGCTGACGTCGGCGATCACGGCCAGTTCAGTACTGGTGCGCGCGTGGCCGTCCATCAGCGAGCAAAGGATTTTCGTTCGGGCCGGCTCGGCAATGGCTGCTGCCACTTGCGAGACGCCGATGTCGTGCTGCTCTACGTTCATATTTCGCTCCCTGACGAATCGTCGCCCTGTCCGACTGGAGATAGTAGCAACACTTTCCACCGACGAATAAGGCAGCGCTTCATGGACCCAATCATCGCCGCGACACATACCGACCCCTACCCTTATTACGCCAGCCTGCGCGCCGACGGCGGACTTTCATTTCATCAAGGACTGAGTCTGTGGGTGGCCAGCAGCGCCCAGGCCGTTGCCGCCGTGCTGGCTCATCCTGACTGCAAGGTCCGACCGGCCCACGAACCAGTGCCCAACGCCATTGCACACGGCGCGGCTGGCAAGGTGTTTGGTCACTTGATGCGAATGAACGATGGCGAACGCCAGCGCTGCCCGAGGTCGGCCATACAGCCGGGACTTGAAGTGATCGACACCGACGAGGTCAGCGCACTGGTGCGCGCCCGGTTGATCAGCCCATCTGCTGACGGACTGCACAAGGCCATGTTCATGGGCCCGGTATGCGTGGTCGCTGCGTTGCTCGGCTTTACGCCAGCCGAAGGTCGAACCCTCAGCAATCTGACGGCTGATTTCGTCGCGTGCCTGTCGCCGCTGAGCAACCCGGTTCAACTGGACACGGCCCATGCGGCGGCGGAACAGTTGAACGGTTACTTCATAGAACGCCTCAGCGCGCAAGATCACCAAAGCCTTCTATTTGAAGGGATTCGTCAACGCCTGGCAAACCCCGACACCCTGCGCGCCAACCTGATTGGCCTGCTTTCCCAGACCTATGAGGCCACCGCCGGGTTGATCGGCAACGCGGTGCTGGCATTGATCCGTAATCCGCAGCTCAAGGCTGAAATGCAGCGCGACCCGGCGCGGGTCAAAGATCTGTTGGCGGAAGTCCAGCGCCATGACCCTTCGGTGCAGAACACCCGTCGCTTCGTCAGCGCGCCTTGTGAAATCGACGGCGTGAGTCTCAAACCCGGCGATGTCATCCTGGTACTGCTGGCCTCGGCCAACCGCGACCCACAGCTCAATGACAACCCGGACGCCTTGCTCCTCGACCGCCCAACCCGCCGCAGCTTCACCTTCGGCGCCGGCCACCACCAGTGCCCCGGCCAGGCACTGGCCTTGAACATCGCCAGCGCCACGCTCAGCGAAATCCTGACGCACAACGATTTGCTGGATCAGCTTGCCTGGGAGTACCGCCCGTCACTGAACGGGCGTATTCCAGTGTTTCGCGAGCGGTGGGAGGTTTAGTGATGATTGCCAGCGACTGCTCAAGCGTTGCGATATTCAACCGTCAGGTGTGACAGCTCATGGACCGGGGCCAGCCGTTCGCGGATGGCATCGGCCGTGACGGCTGCCGAGGTCACGACGCTGACAATCGCTGCCCGGGCCTGCGGGCCTACGCGCCAGACATGCAGGTCGGTGATGCTGACATCGCCTGTCGACTCCAGCAGCTCACGAACTTCGGCGGCAACGTGTTCATCGGTCGTGTCCAGCAGCACTGCGGCGCTGTCTCGCATCAAGCCATAGGCCCAATTGGCGATGACGACTGCGCCGACGATACCCATCACCGGGTCCAGCCAGACCCAACCCAGATAACGACCAGCCAACAACGCAGCGATTGCCAGCACGGAGGTCATCGCATCGGCCAGCACATGAACATAGGCCGAACGCAGATTGTTGTCGTGATGATGGCCATGATCATGACCGTGACCGTGACCGTGACCGTGACCGTGACCGTGGTCATGATGCGCAGAGTTGCCGGCCAGTAAAAGCGCGCTGACGATGTTCACGGCCAGGCCCACTACGGCGATCAGTGTTGCCTCGGTGAAAGCCACGGTAGTCGGTTGAAACAGCCGCATGATGGACTCTGCGGCAATGACGATCGAGACCAGCCCCAGCACCATGGCCGAGGCGAAGCCCGCCAGATCCCCTACTTTGCCCGTACCAAAACTGTAGCGCGCATTACCGGCGTTTCGTCTGGCAAACCCGTAGGCAATTGCGGTAATGCCCAGCGCACCGACGTGGGTGGCCATATGGAAACCATCCGCCAACAGCGCCATGGAACCGGTGATGTAACCGGCAATGATCTCGCCAACCATCATGACGAACGTCAGCGCAACGACCCACAACGTGCGTCTGGCATTCTCATCGTGGGTGGCCCCCAGGAACATGTGATCGTGGGAATAACGTGAAACCTGAGGTGTACTGCTCATGGGTTGCATGACCTTCAATTTGAATAACGACGAATGGCTTGCAGCAACTCTTCAAGGCCTTCGGCGCGTTCTTGATCGCTGAGCTCGGGGCTGGCCACGTGTTCACGGGCGTGGGCTTCGATGAACTGGTCCATCAGACCGTTGACCGCGCCACGGATTGCCGCGACCAGATGCAGGGTCTTGGCGCAGTCGGCTTCCGACTCCAATGCCCGCTCGACGGCTTGAACCTGGCCGGCGATACGACGAACCCGCTTCAGCAGATCGTCCTTGTGTTCGTGAATGTGCGACATACCCATACCCCCTATACCTATCTACGGAAAGAATAGTCGTCGATCACGTCAATATTGGCAACCCTGCATTCACCCAATGGTCATGGGATATGCCGCGGAACAGCGCTAGAACAAGTTGAGTTTGTTTCAGGGGCCGCGTCGACCTGTACTCTTGAACGTTCCTGCTTGCGCAGTCGCCCTATCCCGATCAAAGGAATGTCAATGAGTGCAAATTTTTCAGGCATTACGTGGGGCTTTCCCGGCATCGACCGGCGTCTGCTGAAAGTGCAATTCAGTTTTTTGCTGATGGTTCTGGGAGGACGGTGCAATCAACTGGCGGTGGCCTGGTGGACCTTGCAGGAAACAGGCTCTGCGCTCTATTTCGCCAACATGATTGCCTGCTCCATCGCGGCAGAGGTGTTAGCCAAACCCGTGCTGGGATGGCTGGGGGACAAGTACAACAAAATCCTGATAATCAAGCTGGCCTCATGCATCAGCCTGCTGACAGCGCTGTTGATGGTGGTGCTGTCCGCCACGGGGTCGTTCAACCCCTGGACGGTGGGCGCGCTGATGATGATCAGCAGTGCGATCATCGGCGTGCGTGACCCTCTCCAGGCGTCGATCATTCCTTTGTTTGCAGACGACGATAAAGTCTCCCTGGCCTTTCGGACCAAAAGCGTGATGTCGTCCTTTTCCATTCTGCTGGGGCCGGTGTTGGCCAGCGGGCTGATTTACAGGTTCGGTATCACCTTCGCCTTTGCCGCCGACTTTTTTGCGATTCTCATCGCCGGGACGTTGATCGCGACCATCCCGAGCCACATCGGTGCCACTGGCCAAGACGAAAAAGCCCCGGGTGCCAGCGGCTTCAGCATGATCTATTCCGGCTTCAAAGTGGTTTACGGAGTGAAAGTCGAGTTTTACCTGGCCATCATTGCAATGCTGATCAACTTTGCCCTGTTTCCGTTCTTCACCATCCTGATCCCTCTGTACGTAAAGGACGTCATCCAGTACCCGGTCACTTACATCGGTCTTCTGGATTCGTGCTTCGGGCTGGGCATTCTGGCGGGCAGTTACAAGATCATCGGCTGGTTATCCGACCGGGTCCCCCGTGACATGTGTGTGTCCGCAGGTTTTGCATTACTGGGGGGCAATCTGGTGGCAGTCGGCACCGTTTCATCTTCGTTCATCGTGCCCGTGGCCTTCTTCTGCGGCGGCGTCGGCCTGATGTTGATCAACATCCCCACCTCCGCTGTGAGGCTGCTGGCGACGCCAAAGCTCCATCGCAACCGGATTTTTGCCACGGTTTCATTTCTGTCTGCGGCGGCTAGCCCCTTGGGCAGTTTCGCGATGAATACCCTGATCGCCTATCTGGGGGTTGCACTGACAATCACGCTGCTGGGCGTCATGGTGCTGCTGTTGTCTCTGCTGGTCTTTCTGGTACCCGACTTCAAAACGTTCATGCGTTCCCAGGATACGCAGCTCAATGATGCCTATCTGGACAAATACCCCGAAGCGTTTGCGCACTGACGTGCTTCGCCATGCCTCTGCCTCTTACAAACGGAGTTGCCTTTCACTATGCCGGACTTCAAGGGCCGATCTGAAATCCGCTCTACCCCGAACGCCGCTACCGACCGTTGCGTGCGCGGTTGCTCACCGAGTTTCTCAGCGAGCGAATCAGCCAGTTGCCGGGGTTCGAGGCATAACAGCAGTCAGTCGTCGCGGGTCAGCACTTCGAGTAATTCAATCTCGAAAACCAGGTTGGAATTGGGCGGGATGGCGCCCATCGAGCGCTCGCCATATGCCAAGTGCGCCGGAACCAGCAACTTGCGCTTGCCGCCGACCTTCATGCCCATCAAGCCCTGATCCCAGCCCTTGATTACACGGCCAGTGCCGATCACGCACTGAAAGGGTTTACCGCGCTCCCAGGAAGAATCGAACGGCGTACCGTCCTCCAGAAAACCGCGGTACTGAGTAGTAATCAAGGCGCCTTTAACGGCGGCTTTGCCATCGCCCAGTTCAAGGTCGATGACCTGCAATTCTTCGTTCATTACTGTTCTCTCGTTCGCGATGACCCTAAACACGGTCCGCGTTTTCTCAGATTTCGCCTTGCAGGGCAATGCCGTTGAAGACGCTGGTGTGGGCGGCGGTTCAACGCTCTATCGGCATGACCGCCAGAATCTGCCCGTTGGTGGTCTGCACCAGCATGTACTTGTCGTTGATTTGCACCCACTGGCTCTGACTTTGCGGGGTATTCAAGCCGCGTCTTTTCCAGTCGACCAGGGCTTTTTCGCTGCGGGTGTAAACGTCCGGCGCCTGGTCGCCGACGTGCAGGTTGCGGGCATTGATTGGCGCCGACTGGACGATGGTTTGCAGGGTATCGGCGGCCATGACCGTCGGGCAGACAACCGCAAGACTCACAAGCACCGCCATGGCAGCCAGACTTCTTTGACGCAACATCGGTATTCCTCCAGTGAATGGGTGACACCCGCTCTAGGACCGCGATTGCGGCCGGTCATTCGAAACGCTCACACCTCACTGTAGCGATGATTCTGCGATTGATCTCACCGCAGTGATAATCCATACGCATCAATGGATGTTAAATATGCACTTATCATATCGATCGACCTGCCCCAGTATCCGGCCTTAATAATATCCATGCGCCACGTTGCGCATGTCATAAAAGCGCGGGAGACACAACATGCAGGCTACAACCCATCCGCCAGCGACATCCGCTCGCAGCAAGGCCAGTGCAATTTTCCGGGTCACCTCGGGCAACTTCCTGGAACAGTTCGACTTCTTCCTCTTCGGTTTCTACGCCACCTATATTGCGGCGGCGTTCTTCCCTGCCAGCAGCGAATTCGCCTCGCTGATGATGACCTTCGCAGTGTTTGGCGCAGGTTTTCTGATGCGTCCTTTGGGCGCGGTGATTCTCGGTGCCTACATCGATGATGTCGGCCGCCGCAAAGGGTTGATCGTCACCCTGTCGATCATGGCCAGCGGCACGATTCTGATTGTGCTGGTGCCCGGCTACGAGACCATCGGTCTGTTCGCTCCGGCGCTGGTGTTGATCGGCCGTCTGCTTCAGGGCTTCTCCGCCGGTGCGGAGCTGGGCGGCGTGTCGGTGTACCTGGCGGAAATCGCCACGCCGGGCCGCAAGGGCTTTTTCACCAGTTGGCAGTCGGCCAGCCAGCAAGTGGCGATCGTCGTTGCTGCGGCGCTGGGCTATGCGCTGAACCAATGGATGCCGGCGACAGTGGTTGCCGACTGGGGCTGGCGCATTCCGTTTTTCGTCGGTTGCATGATCGTGCCGTTTATTTTCCTGCTGCGGCGCAGCCTTGAAGAAACCGCAGAGTTCACCGCCCGCCGCCACCGCCCAAGCATGCGTCAGGTGTTCGGCACCTTGCTACAAAACTGGCAGATCGTGATCGCCGGGATGCTGATGGTGGCGCTGACCACCACCGCGTTTTACCTGATCACCGTGTACGCGCCGACCTTTGGCAAAACCGTGCTGCACCTGAGCACTTCCGATGCGCTACTGGTGACCTTGCTGGTCGGCGTGTCGAACTTCTGCTGGCTACCACTGGGTGGCGCACTGTCGGACCGCATCGGTCGGCGCCCGGTGCTGGTGGCGATGACCCTGCTGACCTTGGCCACGGCCTACCCGGCATTGACGTATCTGGTCCAGGCACCGAGCTTCATCAACATGCTGTTGGTGCTGCTGTGGTTGTCGTTCATCTACGGTTTGTACAACGGCGCCATGGTTGCAGCGCTGACCGAAATCATGCCGGTGGAAGTCCGCGTGGCCGGTTTCTCCCTGGCCTACAGCCTGGCGACCGCAGTATTCGGCGGCTTCACCCCAGCGATTTCGACCTTCCTGATTCAGTACTCCGGCGACAAAGCCGCCCCCGGTTACTGGATGAGTTTTGCCGCGCTGTGTGCGTTGTGCGCAACGCTGTACCTGTACCGGCGCTCGACCGGTCGTTTACAAGTCGCCGTGCAATAAGCCAACCCCAGACAGAGAGGTATCGATGAAAAAATTACTGAACCTTGCGGCGCTGACCCTGATCGGCGCCCTGGGCCTGAGCAGCGTTGCCCAGGCTGAAGAGCTGCACGTGATGACCTCCGGTGGCTTCACGGCCGCCTATAAAGTGCTCGGTCCGAAGTTCGCCGCCGCCACCGGCAACACGCTCGATACGGCGCTTGGCCCGTCGATGGGCAAGGCGCCTGAAGCGATCCCCAACCGGTTGGCCCGTGGCGAGCACGCCGATGTGGTGATCATGGTCGGCTACGCCCTGGATGAGTTGATCAAGCAAGGCAAGGTCTTGCCCGGATCGCGAGTTGAACTGGCCGATTCGAGGATTGGTCTGGTGGTGCGCGAGGGCGCGACGAAGCCGGACATCGGCTCGGTCGAGGCGCTGAAGGCGACATTGCTCAATGCCAAATCCGTGGCCTATTCCGACAGCGCCAGCGGCGTGTACATCCAGGATCAGCTGTTCAAGCGCCTGGGGATCGAGCCGCAGCTCAAAGCCAAATCGACCATGGTGCCGAAAATTCCGGTGGCTTCGGTGGTTGCCACGGGCGACTACCAATTGGGCTTTCAACAGGTCAGTGAATTGCTCCCGGTGCCCGGCGTGACCTTCGTCGGCAAGATTCCGGAATCCGTGCAGTCAGTGACACGCTTCGCCGCCGGCATTCCGGTTGGCGCGCAACATCCGGTGCAAGCCAAGGCCTTGCTCGACTACCTCGCCTCCCCGGCCGCCCAGCCAGAGGTCGTGGCGACCGGCCTGGACTCGGTCAGCCGTTAAGCCTGATACCGGCCTCAGCCAATCCAGGCTGAGGCCGGTTTGACCTTCATTTCAATAATCAGCCGTTCCAGCTCCAGCGCCGCCGGCGTCAGCGTCCGCCCCCGACGCTTGAGCAGGCCGACGCTGCGCATCACTTGCGGATCCGTCAGCGGTACGTGAGTCAGAATCGGGTGGTCACTGCCGGGCATCGCCATCAACGGCACCGCAGCAATACCCAGCCCGGCTTCAACCAGACCGATCATAGTGGTGACATGTCGGGTTTCGCAGATGCTCTGACGCGCCGGCACAATCCCGCTCAACGCCTGATCCAGCAGAAAGCGATTGCCCGACGTCTTGTCGAGGGAGATGTAATCCTGCTGGTACAGCTCGCTCCAGCTCACGCTTGCGCGGTTGGCCAAGGCGTGATCGCGTCGGCAAGCGACCACATAACGTTCCTGCACCAGCGGTTCGAACTCGACGTCGGCCTCCAGCGTGCCCATGAAACTCAAGCCGAAATCCGCCTCGCCATTGACCACTGCGCTCAGCACGTCATGGGCGCTGGAGTCGAGCACCTTGACCTTGATTCGTGGAAATCGCTGATGGTATTGGGCGACCACCCGCGGCATGAAGTAATAGGCCGCCGACGGCACGCAGGCCACAGTGACGTAGCCCAAACGGGTCGACGCCACATCGCTGATCCCCAGCAACGCCACATCCAGGTCATCCAGCAACCGGTCGACACTCGGCGCAAACGCGCGCCCTGCCTGGGTCAGGCTAACGCGGCGAGTGGTGCGCTCGAACAGTTTGACGCCCAGTGCGTCTTCGAGCTTTTCAATCCGTCGACTCAGCGCCGGCTGGGAGATGCGCACCGCGTCGGCGGCCTTGCGAAAGCTGCCCTGCTCGACCACGGCGCGAAAAGCCTGCAAGTCATTCAGGTCGAAGTTGATGGCCATGAAGCGCACTCAGCGGCAAACGAATTGATCAGCTTATCCTATGAATGTAACAAACTGATGCAAAATGTAACGCGAAAATCCGCAATAGACGGCACTCATGACTGACTGATGCCGGCCCAGCCTTTATCCTTGTCGCCTTTCCAACCCATGATTGTCCGCAATTTTTGTCGTTCGACGTTTTCCCAGGAGTAAGCCATGCCCCATGAAGGCAACCTGTTGCAAGCCGCTGTCGTCTTTCTATTCGCGGCGGTGCTCACCGTGCCTTTGGCCAAACGCCTGCAACTGGGCGCGGTGTTGGGCTATCTGCTGGCCGGCGTCATCATTGGGCCGTCGGTGCTGGGGTTGATCGGCAACCCGCAAAGTGTCAGCCATATTTCCGAGCTCGGCGTGGTGTTGCTGCTGTTCATCATTGGTCTTGAGCTGTCTCCGCGACGGTTATGGGTGATGCGCAAAGCGGTGTTTGGCGTCGGTCTGGCGCAAGTGCTGCTGACCGGTTCGGTGATCGGCGTGCTGGCGTTCTACGTGTTCGGCCAGGCGCTCAATAGCGCGATCGTGCTCGGCCTGGGATTGGCGTTGTCGTCCACCGCCTTCGGCCTGCAAAGCCTGGCTGAACGCAAGGAACTGACCAGCCCGCACGGGCGGCTGGCGTTTGCAATACTGCTGTTTCAGGACATCGCCGCGATCCCACTGATCGCCATGGTGCCGCTGCTCGCCGGCGGTGATCACACCACGTCCGCCGCTGACGATTTGAACCATGTCCTGCGGGTGCTCGGCAGCATCGCAGTGGTGGTGATCGGCGGGCGTTACCTGTTGCGTCCGGTGTTTCGTGTGGTCGCCAAAACCGGCCTGCCGGAAGTCTCGACCGCCACCGCGCTGCTGGTGGTGATCGGCACTGCCTGGTTGATGGACCTGGTCGGCGTGTCGATGGCGCTCGGCGCATTCCTCGCCGGCCTGCTGCTGGCGGACTCGGAATACCGCCATGAACTGGAAGCACAAATCGAACCGTTCAAGGGCCTGCTGCTGGGGCTGTTTTTCATCAGCGTCGGCATGGGCGCCAACATCAGCCTGCTGTTCAGCGCCCCGATAACGGTGCTGGGCCTGACCCTGCTGTTGATCATGCTCAAGCTGCCGATGCTGTTTGTCGTCGGGCGGCTGGCCGGAGGTTTGAACCGACTGAGTGCGTTGCGCCTGGGCATCGTGCTGGCGGCGGGTGGTGAATTTGCGTTCGTGGTGTTCAAGATCGGCCGCGACCAAGGCCTGTTCGACCCACGGATGTACGACCTTCAGGTGCTGACCATCACCCTGTCGATGGCCGTGACCCCGCTGTTGCTACTGATGTGCGGCCGACTGGTGAAATCGAAAGTCCAGCCCGTCGCCGTGCCGCCGCACCTGCGTGAAATCGACACCGACGCCCCGCGCGTAGTCATCGCCGGCCTGGGCCGTATGGGCCAGATCGTTGCGCGGATTCTGCGGGCACAAAAAATTCAGTTCGTCGCCCTCGATACCTCGGTGGAAACCATTGAGCTGTCGCGCAGTTTTGGCGGCGTACCGGTGTTCTATGGCGATCCGATGCGCCCCGAAATACTCCACGCGGCCAAGGTCGGGCAGGCGGAATACTTTGTGATTGCCACCGATGACCCGGACACCAACATCAAGACCGCCGAACTGGTGCGCAAGCTCTACCCGCACATGAAAATCATCGCCCGTGCGCGTAACCGTCAGCATGTGCACCGCCTGGTCGACCTCGGCGCCGAGGCGATCCGCGAAACCTATTATTCAAGCCTGGAAATGAGTCGCCGGACCCTGATCGGTCTTGGCCTGAGCCAGACCCAGGCCGACGCCCGCATCGAGCGTTTCAAGCATCACGACGAACAAGTGCTCGAAGCCCAGCACGCGATCTACGACGATGCCGCGAAAGTCATGCAAAGCGCCCAGGAAGCCCGAGCCGAACTGGCGCGGTTGTTCGAGGCGGATCGGATTGAGGAAGAGACGGTCAAACCTTGAAGCCAAAAAAGATCGCGTTCCCCGTGGGAACCGCCGCAGGCCGCGATCTTTTGCTCTGAAATGTTGAAAGGAATCCACGATGAGTAGCACCGACCAGTCTTCCCCCGCCCTGAAGGAAATCTTCAACGCCGAGCGCTTGCAACACATCGCCAGCGAAATGCACGCGGTGTACCCGGCGTTCAACGCCAAGGCGTTCCTGAAACTCGCCAATGAAGGCCTGGCCGAGTTGTCGGTGATGCAGCGCATGGCGCGGGTCGGTGAGTGCCTGCATGCAGTGTTGCCGCTGAGCTATGAGCAGACACTGGAAATCCTGCGCCCGCTCGCACCACGTTTGAACAGCGGCTTCGTCAGCATGTTCCTGCCTCAGTACGTCGCCGCTTATGGTGCCCACGCGTTCGAGCTGTCGATGGACGCGCTCAAGTACTTCACCACGTTCGGTTCCTCGGAGTTCGCGATCCGGCATTTCCTGCGCAGCGACTTCGAACGCTCACTGGCACTGATGCACGACTGGTCACTGGACGACAACGAACACGTCCGCCGCCTGGCCAGCGAAGGCAGTCGCCCGCGCCTGCCATGGTCATTTCGTTTGGAACCGGTGCAAGCCGACCCGACGCTGGCAGCAGCAATCCTCGACAACCTCAAGGCCGACAGCAGCCTTTACGTACGCAAGTCGGTGGCCAATCACCTCAATGACATCACCAAAGACCACCCCGAGTGGGTGCTGAACCTGATCGAAGGCTGGTCGCTGGAAGACCCGCGCACCGCGTGGATCGCCAAACACGCCCTGCGCAGCCTGATCAAACAGGGCAACCAACGGGCACTGGCGATCATCGGCGCTGGCGGTAAACCCGAGGTCCAGATCCATAACCTCAAGATTGAACCGGCGGTGATCAGTCTCGGCGAGACCGTAAAGCTCTCGTTCGACCTTCATTCAACCGCCAGTGACAACCAGCGACTGGTGGTCGATTACGCCATCGACTACGTCAAAGCCTCAGGCGCTACCTCAGCGAAAGTCTTCAAACTCAAGGGCCTCACCCTGCCCGCACACGCCCGCCAAACCCTCAGCCGCACCCAGCAGATCCGCGAGCTGACCACCCGCAAACATTACGCAGGCACGCATGCGGTACACATCATGGTCAATGGCGAGCGACTGGGAAGCACCGCGTTCGAAATTACCCCGTAATCCCGGAGCAGGCACGCGCCTAGCCCTAGCCAGCGATGGGGTCGGTAAAATCACTACCGCCAGCAAGCCGCGCTCCCGCAGTTTTGATTGGTGTACATCTGCGGGAGATGGGTAGGCTGTCAGGCTGCCATCGCAGGCAAGCCAGCTCCCACACTTTTGATTGGTGTACATCCGCAAAAGATAGGCCGGCTGCCAGGTCGTCATCGCGGGCAAGCCCGGCTCCCACAAAAAAGGCAAAAAGGCAAAGCAGCGCATACCGTCGCCTTCACCACTCAACAGGCCGAGCGTTAGCTCGCCTGCCGCTGTTGATCTTGATCCACCAGCCCCTTCGGGAGGCCGAGTGGAGGTGTTCATCAGGAGGTTGGCGCGTAGCGCCGTACGGCGTAGCCGGACACATCGAGAGGAGGTCGTCGCGAAGCAGACCGTAGGCGATGCCTCCTGATGAATACCGTAGCGAGGGAACGCCGAGCCTAAGCGAGGTGCCGTACGCTTGGGGCGAGCGTTTTTTTGCTTACTTTTTTTTAGGCGCTTGTAAAAAAAGTGAGTCGCCGTAAGGGCGAAACCCTAAGTGGCCGTTACCGCAGAAATGGATATGTACACCTGCGAGAGATAGGCCGGCTATCAGGCCGCCTGGACCAAAAGATCGCAGCCTACGCTTAAGAGCCGGGCCCAAGCAGCAGCGCCTGCTCGCGATCACACAACCCCACCACATAATCCCACAACACCCGCAACCGCACCGACTTGTGCAACTCACGCCGGGTACTGATCCAATAACTACGCTGAATACTTTCAGCCGGTAACAGCGGCACCAGCTCCGGATCATGGCTAGCCATGTAACACGGCAACACCGCAATCCCCAACCCCGAGCGCGCCGCCTGCTGCTGAGCAATCACACTGGTGCTGTGAAACACCACCTGAGGACTGCGGCAAAAACTGTTGAGAAACATCAATTCCTGACTGAACAACAGATCGTCGACGTAACCGATCCAGGCATGCCGCGCCAGGTCCTCGCGACTGCGCAACGGCGGCGAACGGTCGAGGTAAGCCTGACTGGCGTAAAGCGCCAAACGGTAATCAGTGAGCTTGCGAGTGACCAGCATGTCAGCCGCCGGGCGCTCCAGATGAATACTGATCTCGGCTTCGCGATTGAGGATACTGACGAAACGCGGCACCGCCACCAACTCCACTTCCAACCCCGGATAGCGATCAAACAAACCCTGCATGCGACTGGCGAGAAACATGATCCCCAAGCCTTCGGTCACCCCGACGCGAATCTTGCCCAGCGGCGCACTGGACTGGGTGATCTCCTCCTGCGCCAGCAAGGCGACATTCTCCATGGCTTCAGCATGTTTGAGCAGCGCTTCGCCAGCCGGGGTCAGTTGGTAACCCTGGGCTTGCTGGACAAACAGCGCGGTGCCGAGGCTCGCTTCAATCGCCTCGATGTGTCGCGCCACCGTAGCGTGGGTGGTTTTCAAACGCCGGGCGGCGGTCAGCAAGCGGCCGCTGCGTTGCAATTCGAGAAAAAACCGCAAGTCATTCCAGTCGAACATCAGCCTTCCTTGCATGCGTGGGAGTTGATCACTGTTTAAAAACGCACAGCAGCTGAGCAAAAACTAACATTCTTTTGCCGAAAACTAACAACTAGGATGGATCCCAATAAGAACAACACGCTGCGAGGTCATGGATGCAACCTGCCGTTGATGCATACGATTACATCGTGGTCGGCGCCGGACCGGCCGGCTGCCTGCTGGCCAATCGACTCTCCGCCAACCCGCAGCACCGGGTGTTGCTGCTTGAAGCCGGCGGGCGCGATAACTACCCGTGGATTCACATACCCGTCGGTTACCTGTACTGCATCGGCAACCCGCGCACCGACTGGTGCTTCAAGACCGAGGCGCAAACCGGCCTGCAAGGCCGCAGCCTGAGCTACCCGCGCGGCAAGGTGCTGGGCGGCAGCTCATCGATCAACGGCATGATCTACATGCGCGGCCAGGCCGGCGATTACGACCGCTGGGCCGCCGAAGGCAACCCCGGCTGGAGCTGGAACGACGTACTGCCACTGTTCAAACAGAGCGAAAACCATTTTGCCGGTGACTCGGCATTTCACGGCGCCGCCGGTGAATGGCGCGTCGAGCGCCAACGGCTGTCGTGGCCGATTCTCGACGCCTTCCGCAGCGCCGCCGAACAAAGCGGCATCGCCAGCGTCGATGACTTCAACCAGGGTGACAACGAAGGCTGCGGCTACTTCCAGGTGAATCAGAAAGCCGGGGTGCGCTGGAATGCCGCCAAAGCCTTTCTCAAACCGGTTCGCCATCGGCCTAACCTCACCGTCCTGACCGGTGTCGACGTCGACCGCGTGCTGCTGGAAAACGGCCGGGCATCCAAGGTCAGCGCCCGCTGGCAAGGCCAGGTAAACATCTTTGCTGCCCGCAGGGAGATCATCCTCAGCGCCGGTTCAGTCGGTTCGCCGAGCATCCTGCAACGTTCCGGCATCGGCCCGGGCGACCTGCTCAAACGCCTGGGTATCGGCGTCGTCCACGAACTCAATGGCGTGGGTCGCAACCTGCAGGATCACTTGCAGTTGCGGCTGATCTATAAGCTGGAAAATGCCCGGACCCTGAACCAGATCGCCGGCAGCCTGCGGGGTAAAATCGGCATGGGCCTGCGCTATCTGTACGACCGCAGTGGCCCGCTGTCGATGGCCCCCAGTCAACTCGGCGCCTTCGCCCGCTCCGGACCGGAACAAACCTCGGCGAACCTCGAATACCACGTCCAACCGCTGTCGCTCGAACGCTTTGGCGAACCCTTGCATGCGTTCCCGGCGTTTACCGCGTCGGTCTGCGACCTGCGCCCACAAAGCCGAGGCCGCGTCGAGATTCGCTCGGCCGACCCGCAACAGCCGCCGCTGATTCAACCCAATTACCTGAGCCATCCCGAAGACCTGCGCGTGGCCGCCGAGGCCATTCGCCTGACCCGGCGCATCGTTGCCGCACCGGCCTTGCAGCCGTTCAACCCGATCGAATACCTGCCGGGCGCGGCCTTGCAAAGCGAAGAACAACTGCACGAAGCCGCCGCGCGCATCGGCACGACGATTTTCCACCCGGTTGGCACCTGCCGCATGGGCAACGATGCCGACGCCGTGGTCGATGCCCAGTTGCGGGTCCACGGCATCCCCGGCCTGCGCATCGCCGATGCGTCGATCATGCCGTACATCACCTCGGGCAATACCTGCTCACCGACACTGATGATCGCCGAAAAAGCGGCGCAACTGATTCTCGCCGCATCGACCTGGAACGCTACCGCGGAAATAGAACGGGTCACCGAGCCGCACCTGTAGGAGCCGAGCTTGCTCGCGATGAACGATGACGCGGATCACCGGATACACCGCGTCGCCTGCATCGCCTGCATCGCGAGCAAGCTCGGCTCCTACGCGGACCGTGCAATACCAGCAGGAGCAGCACCAGCCCATACGGCCGGCGCTGACAGTGGAACAACAATAAATAAACACTGTGAGGGATACCGACATGTCAGAACAGGCTCAAGCCATCGCCGCAACGCTCAGCGCCGGCACCAGCAAGGAAACCCGGACAGTCATCTTCGCCTCGTCCCTCGGGACGGTGTTCGAGTGGTATGACTTCTTCCTCTACGGCGCCCTCGCGGCGGTGATCAGCAAACAGTTTTTCGCCGGGGTCAACGACACCACCGCCTTCATCTTCGCGCTGATGGCCTTTGCTGCCGGTTTCATCGTGCGGCCGTTCGGTGCTCTGGTGTTCGGTCGACTGGGGGACATGATCGGGCGCAAATACACCTTCCTCGCCACGATCATCCTGATGGGCCTGGCAACCTTCTCCGTCGGCCTGCTGCCGACCTACGCCAGTATCGGCATTGCCGCACCGATCATTCTGGTGGTGCTGCGCATGCTTCAGGGCCTGGCACTCGGCGGCGAGTACGGCGGTGCCGCGACCTACGTGGCAGAACACGCGCCCGTCGGCAAACGCGGTTTCCACACCAGCTGGATTCAGTCCACCGCGACCCTCGGTTTGCTGCTCTCGCTGCTGGTGGTGCTTGGCTGCCGCTACTTCACCGGTGATCAGTTCGAAGTCTGGGGCTGGCGCATTCCGTTCCTGCTGTCGATCGTGCTGCTGGGCATTTCGACCTGGATTCGCCTGAGCCTGCACGAGTCGCCGGCGTTCTTGAAAATGAAAGAAGAAGGCAAGTCCTGCAAAGCACCGATCCGCGAATCCTTCGGTAACTGGGAAAACCTCAAAGTCGTGCTGATTGCATTGTTCAGCATCAACGCCGGGCAAGCGGTGACCTTCTATGCGGCACAGTTCTATGTGCTGTTCTTCCTCACCCAGTTCCTGAAAATGGACCCGGCACTGGCCAACACCTTGCTGATTGTCAGCGTGGTGATCGGTGCACCGTTCTTCATTTTCTTCGGCTGGCTGTCGGACCGGGTCGGGCGCAAACCGATCCTGATGATCGGCCTGTTGCTGGCCACCGTGCTGTACTTCCCGATCTTCAAAACCCTGGCCCATTACGCCAACCCGGCCATCGACCGCGCCAGTCAACAAGCGCCGATCAGCGTGCTGGCCGATCCGGCCACCTGCACCTTCCAGTTCGACCCGGTCGGCAAGGCGCGCTTTGACAGTCCCTGCGACAAGGTCAAAACCTTCCTGGTCAAACAAGGCCTGCCTTACAGCAGCAAAGCCGCCGCCGCTGGCAGCGCGGTGCAGGTCAGCGTTGGCGATGTCACTATCGATGGTTACGACGAAGCCGCCCTGCGCGGTGCCGTGACCCTGGCCGGCTACCCGCAACAGGCGGACACCCAGCAGATCAACAAACCGATGATCGTCGTGCTGATCGTCGCGCTGATCATCATTTCGGCGATGTGCTACGGGCCACTGGCGGCGCTGATGGTCGAACTGTTCCCGACGCGTATCCGCTACACCTCGATGTCCCTGCCGTATCACATCGGTAACGGCTGGTTTGGTGGTTTCCTGCCGACCGTATCGTTCGCGCTGGTGGTCTACACCGGGGATATTTTCTACGGGCTGTGGTACCCGATACTGATCACCGGGGTGAGCCTTGTGGTGGGTATGCTCTGCTTGCGCGAAACCAAGGACGTGGACCTGGAGAAAAACTGACGGCATAAAAAAAGTCCGCCCATGTTGGCCCTGGGCGGACTTTCATTTCACTGCACGGAACCGCATCGGCGGTTCCTGTCAGCAGAGTTTAGGCGACAATATCAGTGGTTGCCGCCTGACCGACCGTTCCCACGGCAAAATCTACCGCACCGTGGCCGGTGAGATCGATATACAAACTGGTCTGGTTGGTCTGTGCGAAGTACGTCAGGATCGCGTCGCCGGCATGGCCGGTGAAGCCACTGACGAAGTTCAGCGTGGCGGCGCCAGACGCGAACTGCGCGATGCCCGACAGGTCGATCTTGTCCTCACCGCTGGTGAAATCCATGATCCAGTCCGGCGCGGTCACGGTCGAATCGGATGCCGCGCCGAACACGAAGGTGTCCGCCCCTGCCCCGCCCCACAAGCTATCGCCGCCACCGCCGCCGTAGAGGATGTCGTTGCCGGCACCGCCTTCGAGCAGGTTGGCCACCGCGTTGCCGATCAGCAGGTCATTGCCCGAACCACCGATAGCGTTTTCCAGGGTTACGCCGTGGGCGATGGACACGTTGCCGACCAGGCCGCCAACGTCAGAGAACGAGCCTTGGTTGAGGTTGATCTTCTGGTTCTGGCTGAAGCCCGAGAAGTCCAGGGTGTCGTTGCCGCCACCGTCCCACACCGAGAACACCACTTTCGATTCAGCCGACGTGGCGCTGTAGAAATCGCGACCGGCGTTGGAGTTGAAGCCATAGACCGTATCATCGGCACGGGTCTCGAGGTTGGCGCCGTAGAGTTTTTGTACCGCGACAATGTCATCCATCAGCGGGGCTGACGCATACGCGCCGCTGCCATCCTTGCTGAAATCCTGACCGGTGTTGCTCTCGCTCCAGTAGCTCATCAGGCTGTAGCCGCGCGTGTCCTGAGCGTAGGTCACGTCGTTATAGGTCGGGTTGCCGCTACCCGCGTTATAGACGCCCGGATGGGACAGGCCCAGGCTGTGACCGATTTCGTGGGTCAGGGTCTGACGCCCGTAGTTGTTGGTGCCCGGCGTCTCGTTGACCCGGTACTGATCGTTGATCAGGTACCAGGACTGACCATCGTAGCTACCGCCCGAAGGCAAATAGGCGAACGCCGCGCCGCCGGTGCTGACATCGTAGTTACCAAAGCTCAGGTGCCCGTCACCGCCTGTGGCCCCTTCCTTGAAGGTGACATTGGCTACGTCCGACCACGATTGCAGGGAGAGTTTCGCCTGGGCTTTCTGCAGATCGCTGAACTCGCTGAAATGACCCAGCTTGGTGTTGTAGTTCGCCGGCGCCGACGTCATGAAGCTGAAGCTCAATTCGACTTTGCCATTGCCGTCCGTGTCGTGCCAGGACAGGTTTTTACGCAGAATCTGATCAGCTGCCTGATCCGCGGTAAACGACGGTTTGCCGTTAATCAGCTCAGCGCCACCGCGATCATACAAATGGCTGAAGGCATCGACCTGACTGTAGGCCGAACTGACCTGCCCTGAAGAAATGAGCGCTTTTGCTTTGGCCTGTGACATCACTTACGTCCTTGTTTCAAATAGTCGGTTCCGATAGACCACGGCGACCCCTTCGCGAGATCGTCCTATCACTCGCCCTGTTGAAGGCGTAACGAAACTGACACAGTTTGAAGCGGCAGGCCTATTGAATTTTTAGATAGCAGCCAAGACGCCGTTCAGGCAGGGCCCGTTGACTTGTCAGGCAGGAATAACCCGCTAACCTTCGCTGCAGACTCGCACGGTAGCACTGCAAGACAGGGAGACTTTTCATGCGAATGTGGCACGGGGTCGTCACCAAGCTGGCAAAAAAAGGCAAAGGAGCGGTCGTCAAAAACCGCAAGGGAAGTGAAGAGGTGCTTATCCCTTTTACCAAGGGCGCATTCATCGAAATCGATCTTGATAGCAATACTTACCATAGCGATTCGGAAAACACCCCTTGGGCGACAGAGCCCGAGCAAGCCTACGTAAAAATCGGCACTGAAGTGCAACTGCTCTCCAACTCCGATACCTTCCCGACCCGTGCCGATCAAGTCGAAAGCGCAAATTTTCGGGACGCCATTGATGTTATCAAAGGTGGCGAAATGTATTCGCTCGCCAAGGGCGGCGTCATCATCATTCACCACGATTTCAAAAAAGAAATGAGCAGAGGCGATTCCGGCGGGGCTTTCGCTGAAGCGGTTGAAGCCTGGTACAAAACGGAGCTATTCAAACCTGTATTCAAGGTCGACGCAGGCCAAACCTATGCCAAAACGATTACGCAGCTTGAGCAAATCAGCCTCCTTTGCGTAGACAATGTTTTCGTCGACACCATCCTTATCGCAACCCATGGCAGCGCCGGACAACTTTGGCTAGGCGCAGCGGAAAGCGATGAACTGAGTAATGTAATTGCGGTCCAGGACAAGGGGAGGAACTTCGCTTGCGCTTTGACTTTCGGTACCAAGCTGCAGCAGTTGTTTGGCAAGAGGCTCGCTATCGCAATCTATGCCTGCAATTTTGTCGGCAACCAGGATGGTCATGAGCTAGCGATCCAGATACGCAATTCTGCGGCTGCGCGAGCTCTGTATGCCGGTATGGGCGACGTCGAATTACACGCCACCAAGGCTGCGCGGTCCACGGTCGAATGCTCGCAAGCGTTGGTGATTTACAAGTCAGACCGTATCGAACAATACGGCGGCAAACTGATTCCCGTCTTCGATATATGAACAGCGACTACGGATCGAATTTTGCTGTTTCGTCCTGACTGACGGTACGCCCCTTCATCGCCAGCTGATTGACGTCTGCCCCCTGCAAGCGCGAGATATCAGGTTCAGCAATGTTCGAACAAGGGGAGTTCAACATGGTCAATGTCACCGTTTTGGCAGGAGATTTTCTACAAGGCGATAGCGAATACCGTGAAGGGGCGTTGCAGTTGAAAACCCTTTTCAACCCTAACCAGGAAATCAAAGTGCGGCCCTCGGCATTCAAAACCCTGGAAGTGGCAACCGAGGACAGCGTGACCAACAAGGATGCGATCGGCTACAGCATCGCCGGCGCCATGCTGCTCGGCCCCATCGGGGCAATCGCCGGCTACCTGATGGCGGGCAAGGAGACCGAAATCACGTTCATCGCCACGCTCAAGGATGGCCGCAAGCTGTTGGCGGCAACGGACAGCGATACTTACCGGGATATTTCCCGGCACATGAGTCATTGAGTTTTACACAGCAATCCTTTGTGCTCATGACATGGCGACTGAATGTCATGAGCACTTCGCGCCTTAATATCGATCACTATCGACTGCAATTATTCTGACCGTCCCTTCTGCACTGTCCTTATCTGTCTGATTCCTTAACAACGTGGATTTAAGGTTGACGTCAGCGGCCTGCCTGAGTACATTGCCCGGGCCGGTAACTCAGGCCTTTTTTCAACTCACAAAAGAATCCAATGGACACAGTATCTAGACGCTGTCTGGCTGATGCGTTTTCGCAGAGCTGGGCACTTAACCCAGAAAATGACGGGACTCGACTCCTCGGTCGGGTGAGCTGCGCTAGGGCTTGACGCTCCATCGTAACTTGCCTCTCCGGCGTCAGTCCGGTTGCGAGGCATGTTATGAACTTCAAATCTACTGTAATGCCAGGTGTACGCGCCTTCGCCTCGACGATGCGCGTAAAGCCTTGCCGTGAGCGCCCTGTGGCGACTCGTTCGCCGTTTTCCTCCCCTTCTTCGCGCACTCAGGCTCACCTGCGTGCCACTTGGCGCGTCTGCCCGTCGACCGGCCAACTTCAGCAACGCTGGAGCCTCGACGAAAGCCAGGAACCACCGAGTTGGTGCTTTGCGCACCTCCTGCAGCAGGCCAGCGTATGGCTCGGCCTGCACCTCGGGGCACGCACTTTCAGTTGATCTGAAAGTACTTCCAAGGGTGTATAACCAGCGTTTTCCTTAATAAGGAATTCGGCAACTTCCTATTGCCTATTTAACACACAGACTTCATGAGGTTCGTTATGGACGAGGCCAGTAGTAGGTTCGCTGCATGCCGTTTTTTATTGGGTGTGCAGCGAACGTTAAACACTAAAAAACACAATAACTTTAATCGACCGCTTACTTGCGACTCGACCTACATTCGCTCGCCTTTAATTAGCTGAGTTTGCAGTGTGTCGTGCCGCAAGACTGCGGCAGGAGCACACGCAATGACCCTTGTAAAAGATCCGAAAAAGCACGTCCGGGGCGCCACGAACGACGACACCAAGCTGTCGATGCGCGCCGCCCGTGAGGCACAAAACGGCCTCGCGGTCACCCTCGCCAACGTCAAGACTTCCGCCGACGGCCTGACCGAGCTCGATGCCGAAAGCCGCCTGCAACGCGAAGGTTTCAACGAAGTGGCCCATGACAAGCCACCTCACGCCATCGTCCAGTTTCTCCAGGCCCTCAACAATCCGTTCATCTATGTGCTGCTGGCGCTGGCTGGCATCAGCTTCGTGACCGATTACTGGCTCCCGCTCCAGGCAGGCGAAGAAGTCGACCTCACCAAAGTCATCATTATCATGACCATGGTGTCGCTCAGCAGCCTGCTGCGGTTCTGGCAGGAACACCGCTCGGCCAAGTCGGCTGAAGCACTCAAGGCCATGGTCCGCACCACCGCCACCGTGCTGCGTCGCGAGCAAATGGGCATGAAGCCCAAACTGCGCGAAGTGCCGATGCGTGAACTGGTGGCCGGCGACGTCATTCAGCTGTCGGCCGGTGACATGATCCCGGCTGACATTCGCCTGATCGAATCCCGTGACCTGTTCATCAGCCAGGCGGTGCTGACCGGCGAAGCCTTGCCGGTGGAGAAATACGACACCCTGGGCAACGTTGCACAGAAGTCCGCCTCAGCAACAGCCGCCGACCAGTCAAACCTGCTGGACCTGCCGAACATCTGCTTCATGGGCACCAACGTGGTCAGCGGCACCGCCCGAGCGGTGGTGGTCGCGACTGGTCCACGCACCTACTTTGGATCGCTGGCCAAAGCCATCGTCGGCTCACGGGTGCAGACCGCCTTCGACCGTGGGGTGAACAGCGTCAGCTGGCTGCTGATTCGCTTCATGCTGGTCATGGTGCCGATCGTCTTCCTGCTCAACGGTTTTTCCAAAGGCGATTGGGCTGATGCGCTGATGTTCGCCCTGGCCGTCGCGGTCGGCCTGACCCCGGAAATGCTGCCGATGATCGTCAGCGCCAACCTCGCCAAAGGCGCGATGGCGATGGCTAAACGCAAAGTCGTGGTCAAGCGCCTCAACGCCATCCAGAACTTCGGCTCGATGGACGTGCTCTGCACCGACAAGACCGGCACCCTGACCCAGGACAAAATCATCCTCGAGCACCACGTCGACATCAATGGCCGGCGCGACGACTCGATCCTTGAACTGGCGTGGCTCAACAGTCATCACCAGAGCGGTCTGCGTAACCTGATGGACCAGGCGGTGGTGCAATTCGCCGAGCGCAACCCGACGTTCAAGATCCCGTTCGCCTACAGCAAGATCGATGAGCTGCCGTTCGACTTCATTCGTCGACGCCTGTCGATCATCGTCAAGGACAGCCGCGACGATCATCTGCTGGTCTGCAAGGGCGCAGTCGAGGAGATGCTGAGCATTTCCAGCCACATCCATGAAAACGGTGTGGTGGTTGCGCTGGATGAGCAGCGTCGCAAAGCGCTGCTGGCGATGGCCAACGAGTACAACGAAGACGGTTTCCGGGTGCTGGTGGTGGCGACTCGCGAGATCCCGAAAGCCCAGAGCAAAAACCAGTACAAAACCAGTGACGAACGCGAGCTGGTAATTCGCGGCTTCCTGACCTTCCTCGATCCGCCGAAGGAAACCGCTGGCCCGGCGATTGCCGCGCTGCGGGACATGGGCGTGACCGTCAAGGTGCTGACCGGCGACAACGCCGTGGTCACCAGCAAGATCTGCCGCGAAGTCGGCCTGGAGCCTGGCACCCCGCTGCTCGGCCAAGACATCGAGAAGATGGACGAGTCGACCCTCAAGTTGCGGGTTGAAGAACGCACGGTGTTTGCCAAGCTCACGCCACTGCAGAAATCCCGGGTACTGAAGGCGCTGCAGTCGAACGGTCACACCGTCGGCTTCCTCGGCGACGGCATCAACGACGCCCCTGCCCTGCGCGACGCCGATGTCGGTATTTCGGTCGACAGCGGCACCGATATTGCCAAGGAATCGGCGGATATCATCCTGCTGGAAAAGAGCCTGATGGTGCTCGAAGAAGGTGTGATCAAAGGTCGCGAGACTTTCGGCAACATCATGAAGTACCTGAACATGACCGCCAGTTCGAACTTCGGCAACGTCTTTTCGGTGTTGGTGGCCAGTGCCTTCATCCCGTTCCTGCCGATGCTGGCGATCCACCTGCTGCTGCAAAACCTGATGTACGACATCTCCCAGCTGGCGCTGCCGTGGGACAAGATGGACAAGGAATACCTGCGCAAGCCGCGCAAGTGGGACGCCAAGAACATCGGGCGCTTCATGCTGTGGATCGGGCCGACCTCGTCGATCTTCGACATCACCACCTTCGCCCTGATGTGGTACGTGTTCTCGGCCAACAGTGTGGAAATGCAGACGCTGTTCCAGTCCGGCTGGTTCATCGAAGGCTTGCTGTCGCAGACGCTGGTGGTGCACATGCTGCGGACCCAGAAGATCCCGTTCTTCCAGAGCACCGCGGCGTTGCCGGTGATCCTGATGACCGGGCTGGTGATGGTGCTGGGCATCTACATCCCGTTCTCGCCACTCGGCACCCTGGTCGGTCTGCAACCGCTGCCATGGCAGTACTTCCCATGGCTGGTGGGCACTCTGCTCAGCTACTGCGTGTTCGCCCAGTTGATGAAGACCTTCTACATCCGCCGCTTCAAGCAATGGTTCTAAGGGCCTGACCCAGGCGCGGCTGGCGAGTGATCACCAGTTACACCCTTACTCAAAGACAATGTCATGGGCTGCTTCGGCGCCCATGACGCGGTGAGTTTTCAGGGAGCACATATATGAAACCTGTCGCACAACGAAACCTTCACGCGCTGGCCAAACGGGCACTGGTGTCGCTGCTGGTGACCAGCCTGACCCGAATCGCAACACTGCTCACCTGCGCCAGCGTCAGGCTGTATGCCAGAGGCTGGTTGAGCGGCATTGAAATCAGATTCCTGCTGGGGTTCTCCAGTGCCATACATCGCACCGCTCTGCGGCTCGCGGTCCGCTAGAAAATGAAATAGCAAAGGGAGAGTCCTCATGTCGGGAACTACTCTATTGATCAACCTCGCCGGCTCCATCGCACTGATGCTCTGGGGCACCCATATGATTTCTTCGGCGCTGTTGCGCGGCTTCGGCACGCAACTGCGTCACTGGCTGGGACAAAATCTTAACAACCGCTGGATGGCCCTGCTGTCGGGCATCGGTATCACTGGGGTTTTACAAAGCAGCACCGCCGTCAGCCTGATGGCGACTTCCTTCACTGCCGCCGGAGCCCTGGGCCTTGCACCAGCGTTGGCGGTGATGCTCGGGGCCAATATCGGCTCGACGCTGGTGGTGCAGCTGCTCAGTTTCGATATTTCGATCGTCACCCCTGTCGTCCTGCTGGCCGGGTTCATCGTCTTCCGCCTGCGCGATGACTCACGCTACGAGAGCGTCGGTTGCGCACTGATCGGCCTGGGCTTGATGCTGCTGGCGCTGCGCATGCTC
This sequence comes from Pseudomonas sp. FW306-02-D09B, assembly GCF_058782685.1. Lineage (NCBI taxonomy): Bacteria > Pseudomonadati > Pseudomonadota > Gammaproteobacteria > Pseudomonadales > Pseudomonadaceae > Pseudomonas > Pseudomonas sp. FW306-02-D09B. The sequence goes on along the minus strand of NZ_JBYSXY010000001.1, from coordinate 236,592 downwards.
GGGTCGACGCTGGGAGAGGTCGAAGGCACGCCGATCTTCCATGCGCTCATGCACAGCCTCGATGGTGACATGATCATTGCCTTGCTGGTGGCGATGCTGCTGACCTGGATCTGCCATTCCAGCGTCGCGGTGGTGTTGCTGATCGCCTCGCTCGCCGCCACTGGTCTGCTTTCGCCGGTGACCAGCATGGCGCTGGTGCTCGGGGTGAACATCGGTGGCGCCCTGCCCTCGGTGCTCAACGCCAGTTCCGCCGTCGCCCGGCGCTTGCCGGTCGGCAACCTGCTGGTGCGGGTCATCGGGGCGCTGGTGTGCTTGCCGTTTGTACCGATGCTGGCTCAGAGCAGCCCGATTGCAGAGCTGACACCCGCACTACTGGTGGTTAGCCTGCACACCAGCTTCAACCTGGTGCTGGCGCTGGTGTTCATCGGCCTGACAGAACCGCTGGCGAAACTGCTGACGCACCTGCTGCCGTCACCTGCGCGGGACGTCGATCCCGGCATGCCGCTCTATCTGGATGAAGCCGGCCTCGCGGTGGCGAACATCGGTCTGTCCAACGCGGCGCGTGAAGCCCTGCGGCTGGCCGACATGCTCTCGATTATGCTCAACCGCGTGCTGCAACTGTTCCAGACCTCTGACCAGCGCAACGTCGATGAGGTACGGCAGATCGACCAGTCCCTGGACCTGCTGAGCGCAGCGATTCGTGCCTATCTGGCGGACATCGGCCAGGAAGGCATCAGCGACAGCGATGCCGATCGCTCGCAGGAAATCCTGATGTTCGTGATCAACCTCGAGCACGCCGCCGACATTCTTTCCACCAGCCTTGCGCAGTTGGCCGCGCGTCGACTGCGGCGCGGTGAAAACTTTTCGGCCTTCGAACTGGGCACGCTCTATCCGCTGCACAACGAACTGCTGGAAAGCCTGAGCCTGGCGATTACCGTGTTTCTTCGCGAAGACCTTGCAACCGCCCACTATCTGGTCAACCGCAAAGAGTCGGTCAGAAGACTCGAAGCTGCGGCCAGCCGGGCACACTTTCGCGCCCTGCGCGAAGACAAAAGCGCCTGGGCCGAGTCCGGTGACATCTTTCAACGGCTGCTGCGCGACTACCGACGCGTGCATCACCACATCGCGGCGCTGGCCTACCCGGTACTCGAACGCGCCGGGGAACGCGATATCGAGAGCAATGACCTGACAGATAGTCATCCGCAACCGTCTGCCGACAAGGATCAACTGCCATGCGCGTCCTGATCTGTGCCGGGCGCTATTACGCTGACACCCGTACCTGCCGCCGGGTACTGGAAGCCTTCCAGTGCCTGCATGAAGTGCGCGTGCTGATCCACGGCGGCAATCAGTTTCTGGGCGGAGACATCGAAAACTGGGCCCGGGAACTGGGCGCGAACATCGTGCGCTACCCCGCCAACTGGCAACTGCACGGCAAGCTGGCGGAGCGCCTGCGCAACAGCTTCATGCTACAAGACAGCCGACCCGACTTCGTCATTGCGCTACCCGGTGGGGAGGACACCGAAGAGCTGATCGCGCAGGCCCGGGCGGCCGGTATTCAAACGTTGCAGATGAACGAAAGGGTTTAACCCGCCTTAACTGTACATCCATACAGATAAAGGTTGATCCACGCCGCTGTACCCCGCATGCTGTGCACCTTCAAACCCTGATGACTGATGGTGGTTATGCGGCTGTTTCTCTGTGAAAAACCTTCCCAGGCCAAAGACATTGCCGCCGTGCTCGGTGCTAGCCGGCGCGGCGACGGCTGCTGGTTGGGAACGGACGTCACAGTGACCTGGTGCATCGGCCACCTGCTGGAAACCGCGCCGCCGGATGCCTACGACGCCCGCTATAAACGCTGGGTCCTGGAAGACCTGCCGATCATTCCCGAGAAGTGGAAGATGCTGGTCAAACCCAAGACCGCCAGCCAGTTCAAAGCGGTCAAACGGCTACTCGGCGAAGCGGATGAACTGGTGATCGCCACCGACGCCGACCGTGAGGGCGAGATGATTGCCCGTGAGTTGGTGGAGCATTGCCGCTATCGCGGGCCGATCAAGCGCCTGTGGCTGTCGGCGCTGGACGATGCCTCGATTCGCAAGGCCCTGGCGGCACTCAAACCCGGCGCCGAAACCTTCAGCCTCTATCACTCGGCACTCGGGCGCTCGCGTGCCGACTGGCTGATCGGCATGAACATGAGCCGCCTGTTCACCCTGCTCGGGCGTCAGTCCGGCTATCAAGGCGTGCTGCCGGTGGGCCGGGTGCAAACTCCGACTTTGCGTCTGGTGGTCGATCGCGACCGCAGCATTGCTGACTTCGTGCCCGTGCCGTATTGGGCCATCGACGTACAACTGCTGCATGACAACATCCCGTTCACCGCCCAATGGCGCGCCGCACCGGAGGTCTGCGACGAGCATGACCGCTGCCTGAATCAGGCGCTGGCTCAGGAAGCGGCCATGGCCATCCGCAACGCCGCCAGTGCGCAGCTGGTCAAGCTGCGCACCGAGCGGGTCCGCGAAGCCGCACCGCTGCCGTTCGACCTTGGCACGCTGCAAGAAATCTGCTCGAAAAAACTCGGCCTCGGTGCCCAGGAAACCCTGGATGTGGCCCAGGCGTTGTACGAAACCCACAAGGTCATCACCTACCCGCGCAGTGACTGCGGCTACCTGCCGTTGAGTCAGCACAGCGAAGCACCGGGTATTCTCGCCGCCCTTGGGCGGGCCGACCCCAGCCTTGGCGAGTTGCTCAAGCACCTTGAGCCACAACGCCGGTCGCGGGCCTGGAACGATGCCAAGGTCAGCGCCCACCACGGGATCATCCCCACGGCGGCGGCGAAAAACCTCGAACGCCTGACCGGCAAGCACCGTGCGGTCTACACCTTGATCCGGGCGCGGTATCTGGCGCAGTTCCTGCCCAATCACGAATACGACCGCACCCAGGCTGACTTCAACTGCGCCGGGCAAGCCTTGCGTGCGGTGGGCAAACTGATCGTCGAGCCAGGCTGGAAGCGCGCACTGCCCGAAGCGTTGGCCCCGGCCAAAGGACGGGAAGCCCCGGCGCCGCAGACGCTGCCGGCACTGGCTGAAGGACGGGATTACGCCGTCGCCAACGTGACACTGAAGGACCTCTGGACCCAGCCACCCAAGCCGTTTACCGAAGGTGACCTGATCAAGGCGATGAAGAACGTCGCCAAACTGGTGGAAGATCCGCTGCTCAAGCAAAAGCTCAAGGACACCACCGGCATCGGCACCGAGGCGACCCGCGCCGGGATCATTCAGGGATTGTTGGATCGAGGTTATCTGATCAAGAACGGCAAGGCCCTGGCCGCCACACCACCGGCTTTCAGCCTGATCGACGCCGTGCCCCGGGCCATCGCCGACCCCGGAACCACCGCGATCTGGGAACAAGCCCTGGACATGGTGCAGAGCGGCGAGATGAGCCTTGAGGAATTCGTCGCCAAACAAGCCGCCTGGATGAGCAAACAGGTCGGTCGCTGCACCGGCCTGCGCCTGACCATCAGCGGCCCGGCAAGCCCGGCCGGCAAAGGGGCCGCGCCCTGGAAGAACAAACGCAAGACCACCAAGCGTAAAACCGCGCCCGCCACCAAACGCAAAGCAAAACCCACCTTGTAGGAGCACGGCTTGCCGGCGATGGCGATCTCACGGGCCCCATCGCTGGCAAGCCATGCTCCTACGACGGCGGGCGGTCGCTATCGGACGCAGTCCTCGCCACTCCGGCGTACGCGGTTTTCCTGAACGAACGTGTTGCTTGATTTTACGACTGCTTCGCAGCCGAACGCAGCCTCGCGGGCTCGACAGCTGCTACGGGTGTTTAAGCTTGCCTACGCAGTGCCCATCGGAGGCTACAACGCCTTGCGTCACGGCCTACACCTACGCCAGAATCCGCCGGCTTGTGCGCTTTGGTCCTCGCCTCTATTGTTTCCGTGTCACTGCCCATCAGTGATCGGGTTTAGTAGCCCGCGTTAACTTTCCAACGGCTGCATGAGCGTCATCCAGTCAGGGCTTCCCTGCACTTGATGGTAGCTGTGCGCATGGCGCCCTCGGGCGCGCCGGTTTTGGCGGGTTACCCGGTCTACTAACTTGCGCACAGCTGCCACCCTTCGTTTAGTAGCGCAATGGTTGCAGCCCTACTTATGGATGACCCCCAATGTTCAAACCTACGCCGAACCCTCCCGAAACCGATCCGGTTTCCCCCTACGCCTCCCTCAATTCAAAAGAACTCCACGCCGCCGCGCACCGTGCGCTCGATCACTACCTGGTGCTGCCCGAAACCAAGACATTGCTAGCCGACCGCCGTCCCGGCTGCATTTTTGTCATCGCCCCGGATGTCGACAGCGAAACCCTGCTGGCCCACGCCTGCGAGACCCTCGCCTCAGCCAATGTCATGGCCAGCGATCTGGCGTTCGACCTCGAAGGCCCCAAACGCAATACCGCGCTGGCGATTCAACAGATGATTTCCCTGGCCGAGTTGGCGGTGAATCGAGCACTGGATCACCTCGACCCACCGGACTCACCGCAGTAGCACGCCAAGTGTTAGGGGGCGTCAGGTAGACCGCGTTATCGTTCATCGCGGGCAAGCCTTGCTCCTACAGGGTTGAGTCGTACCATAAGGGTGCGATCACCCACAATCCGTAGGAGCAAAGCTTGCTCGCGATGGACACGCTGCGGTCATTCAGATACACCGCGGTGAGGCCATCGCGAGCAAGCTTTGCTCCTACGGGGGTGGTGGGTGGGCGATTTATTGGTTTTCGGGTTTTAAAACACCGACCAGCCAATGCGCTGGCTCAGCAATTCCAGTGCCGCCATGCCGGCCAGCGAGTTACCTGCCGGGTTCAGTTCCGGTGACCAGACGCACACGGTAAAGCGCCCCGGCACCACGGCCACGATGCCACCGCCTACGCCACTCTTGCCCGGTAGACCGACGCGATAGGCAAAGTTGCCGGCTTCGTCATACAGACCGCTGGTGGCCATGATCGAGTTGACCTGTTGGGTCTGGCGCGCGGTGAGGATCTGTTCGCCGCTGTGCTTGCAGAACCCGTCATTGGCCAGGAAACAAAAGGCCCGAGCCAGATCGACACAGCTCATGCGCAGCGCACAATGGCTGAAGTAGCTGCGCAGCACCGATTCAACATCGTTATGAAAGTTGCCGAACGACTGCATCAGGTACGCCATGGCTGCGTTGCGCGCGCGGTGCTGGTACTCCGACTCGGCGACTTTGCTGTCGACCATCACTTGCGGATTGCCGGACAACCGCCGCACAAAATCGCGCATCGACAGCGCCGGCGCGGCAAAGCGTGACTGGTTGATGTCGCAGATCACCAACGCCCCGGCATTGATGAACGGATTGCGCGGTCGACCGCGTTCGAACTCCAGCTGCACCAGCGAGTTGAACGGCTGACCGGAAGGCTCGTGACCGAGTCGCTCCCAGATCGCCTCGCCGGAATGCTCGATGGCCTGCACCAGGCTGAAGACCTTGGAAATGCTCTGCACCGAAAACGGCGTGTGCGCATCGCCAGCGCAATACAGCTCGCCATCATTGCCATACACCGCAATACCCAACTGATCGGCCGGCACACTGCCCAGCGCAGGAATGTAATTAGCCACCTTGCCCTGTCCGATCAGGGGGCGAACCGTATCAAGAATTTCGTTCAACAATGCTTGCATGCCGGGTTCCGAATTCACGCCCCGTACCACCGCGGGGACACAGACGCTAGACGCCACAAACGCACGTCAGAGCACAGTTTTTCGCTCAACTGCCAACCCCTCGCAGTAGACCGGATAACGACTATCCTGCATCGTGTCGTGAAACCCGGCAACCGGAGCGCTGACCATGTTCGACAGCCCCATCCACGAACAGCTTGACCACCTGCAGAACCTGATGGCCGAGCAGCCGTTGCTGGTGCTCACGGGCGCCGGTATCAGCACGGCGTCGGGCATTCCCGATTACCGCGACACCGATGGGGTGCGGCGCGGTCGGCAGCCGATGATGTATCAGGAGTTCCTGAAAACCCCCGAGTCACGCCAGCGTTACTGGGCACGGGCGATGCTCGGTTGGCCACGGGTTCGACAAGCGCGGCCCAATACCGCCCACGAAGCCTTGGCCACGTTGCAAGCGCAGCGACAGATTGCCGGGCTGATCACCCAGAATGTCGACACCTTGCACGATCAGGCTGGCAGCCCGGACGTGATTGAGCTGCATGGCAGCTTGCACCGGGTGTTGTGCCTGGATTGCGGACAACGCAGTGACCGGGACTCGATCCAGCGCCTCATGGAAGCGCAAAACCCCTATCTGGCGGGTGTCGATGCGATTCAGGCACCCGATGGTGACACCCTGCTCGACCCGGCCTTCGAGTCGCACTTTCAAGTCCCCCGCTGCCCAAACTGCGAAGGTGAGCGAATGAAACCGGACGTGGTGTTTTTCGGTGAAAACGTCGCGCACGCCACCGCCGCCAAGGCCATGGCCGCTGCCGAACAGGCAGCGGGTTTGCTGGTGGTGGGGTCATCGTTGATGGCGTTTTCGGCGTTTCGCCTGTGTCGGGTGATCGCCGACCGCGGCAAACCGTTGATTGCGATCAACCTGGGCAAGACTCGCGCCGATGAGTTGCTGGACATGAAAATCGAGGCGTCCTGCGAACAGCTATTGCCGCTGCTCGCAGAACGCCTGAGCCAATTCAGGCCATTTCTGCCTGTTTGACCGCGACCGCTTGCTTCACCTCAAACCGATCTGCCAGGAACGGTGTGATGTCCAGCGGCAACGCTTCGTTGTTCACCAGTTTGTCGAGCAACACGCCAGTGATCGCCGAGGTCAGGATGCCGGTGCGGAAATGCCCGCAGGCATTGAGATAGCCCTGAACCCCTTTCATCGGCCCGAGAATCGGCAGTTCATCCGGTGAGCCCGGCCGCAACCCCGCCCAGCAGCGCTTGAGATTGATGTGTTCAAGCTCTGGAATGCAGCGGATCGCGCCTTGCACCAACCCATAGATTTCCGGGTAGGTGGTGGTCACGTCGAAGCCTTTGTCTTCGGTGGTGCTACCGATCAGAATCTCGCCGTTGTCCTTCTGCGCCAGATAGCAATCACTGGTGGTCAGGCAACCGCGCAAGATCTTCGGCATGCGCTCGGTCAGCAAGATCTGACCCTTGACCGGATTCACCGGAATGCGGATGCCAGTAGCCCACTCACTCAAGTCAGCCGCCCAGGCGCCGGCGGCGTTGATCAAGGTGTCGCAACGGAACTTGCCGGCTTCGGCAGTCTGCACCCCGACCACCCGCGAACCCTGGCGCAACACCTCAGTGACGTTGGTGTTGAAATACAGGTCGACGCCATTCTGCCGGGCACCTTCGGTGTAGGCGTCCGCCAGGCGGAACGGGCTGACCTGATGGTCGCAGAGAAACTCCAGCGCCCCGCGTGCTTCATGGCTGACGCTCGGTTCGGCCTCGCGCAGCGCGGCCTGGTCAAGCCAGCGCACCTGATCGGCCAGGTGTGGAATGCAGGCGACGATGTGCTCGGCGTACAAGCGGTCCTCATCGTCGTAGATCACGAACTTCAACCCGGTTTTTTCGAACTTGAAATCCATGCCGTGCTTTTCCTGCAACTCGCGGTGCAGGTCCGGGTACAGCGCATTCGATTGCAGGGCAAACTCAAAGAACGAATCCGGCAGGATGTGCGGCGTGCTGGAGTCGACCGCCACCGCCGCGCCTTGGGCTTCGCGCTTGCGGTTGGCCGACATCATGCGAAAGAAAATGACCCCGCAGCCCAGCCCCACCGACTCGCCAATCGCCCACAGGCCGCCGGCCGACGCGCGAGTCGCGTTGCCGGGGCGCTTGGCGTCGATCAGCGCGACTTTCAGATTCTTGCGTTTCGACAGTTGATAGGCGCAAGAAGCCCCGATCACACCGCCACCGGCAATTACCACATCGTAGAACTTACTCATGATTCAACGCATCCGTGCCGAGGTTCTGGAAAGCCGAAAAAGGAATCGGCTCGATGGGAAAACGCGGGCGCAACCAGCCCACATCCTGGCGCCCGGTGGCTTCACGCAAGCGGTCGCTGCAATAACCGACGCACATCCGCCCCTGACAATCGCCCATGCTCACCCGTGTGCGCATTTTCAGGCTGGCCATGTCTTGAACGCCCTGGGACAGCGCACGATCGATGTCGGCCCGGGTGGCGTTTTCACAACGGCAGATCAGCGTATCGGCAGCCGGCAATGCGGTCTGCCCGGCACCGCGTTCGGTGTAGCGATCCACCGCCGCGCGAAAACGCAGGATGGACTTGAGTTTCGCCAGATAGCGCTCGCGCAAGTGCAGCGCCTTTTCGGTGCTCAGCACATCGCGCTGCACAAGGATCGACAGCGCAGCGATTCGACCGCTGAGCATCGCGGCTTCGCCACCGCGAATCCCGCCCATATCTCCGGCCAGGTGAACGTGCGGTTCGCTGCTTTGCTGCCAGATATTGGCCGTGGCGCGCAGATAACCGTCATCGCTGAAGCCATGTTCCAGGCCCATTTGCTGACTGAGCTGGGTACGCGGAATAAAGCCATAGCCCACCGCCAGGGTCTGCGCCGGCACCTGTTCGGCGCGACTCAGGTCTGGCTGCCAGTTGCTGGAATACGGTGCGACCGTCACGCTGCGTAACTCGCCCTCGCCTTGCGCCTCGACCACGCCCCAACCGTAGCGCATTGAGATTCGGTGCAGTTTCAGATAGGCGAGCATGCTCAGCCCGTCGAGGAACAATTGGGGTTTGTTCAGCAGGGCCAGGCTTTCCTTGGCGATCTTGCCGAACGCGCAGGCCTCGAACACTCCGGCGACCTTCACTCCGCTGGCATGCAATTGACAGGCAACCAACGGCAACAACGGACCGGTACCGGCGATCACCACCGGGCTTTGCGGCTTGACCACGCCACTCTTGATTTGCAGTTGCAGACCGCCCAGCAGTATCACTCCCGGCAATGTCCAGCCAGGGAACGGTACGCTACGCTCATGGCATCCGGCGGCGAGCAACAATTGTGGGTAGGTGATTTCCTGCACACGCTCGTCAGCGTCCAGCATGACCAGCGCTCGAGTCCCTTCTGCACCGACAACCCGCGTGTTCAAACACACATCGATCAGTGCACAACGGTCCTGAAAGTCGCCATGCAGTTTGGCCAGGGATTCGGCGTAACGCGGTCCCAGATAGTCCAGTTGCACGCCGTCGCGCAACGGCCCGCGATACACCACGCCGCCCAGCCGCGAAGCTTCTTCGAGCAAGGTGCAGTGCACGCCGTGTCTGGCCAGTTCAATGGCCGCCGCCATACCCGCCGGGCCACCGCCGACGATGACCGGATGCAGGCTCATAGTGCCTCCTGCTCGGCAATGCGGTTGACCGCCGTTTCGACCCGCATGCCCGGCTGCACCAGCGTCTGGCAGGCGCGGCGTTTGTGCCGACCGTTGATTTTCACCAGGCAGCATTGGCACACGCCCATGCCGCAATAGGCCCCGCTGATCTGATCGTGATCGTTACGTGCGACCTGACGCACGCCGAGGGCTTGAATGACCGTCAACACGGTTTCGCCGATCGCGGCGCTGACCGGCTGGCCATTGAGTTCGATGGTCATATCTGCCCGCATGAGCGGCTGGATATCAAAGGTACGGTCTAGGCGTTGCATGGCATGTTTCATCCGTGAAAAGTCATTAAGGGGTGTCAGCATCCTGCTGCAGTCGTGCAATGACGCAACATTGCTGCGCCAAGACAATGTAGCTGACGGTGCTACAAGGCCCTGAAACCTTTACGTTACGTGATATGCCAAAGCAAAATATTGATCCAGGCCAGTGAACCGTACCGCGCCTCCTTCTGTCACAGGCGATGAAAAGTCGTGTCTGTTTGAAGTCCATCTACCCTGCATGAAAGTTTTTTTAGAACCTTCGCCGGCATTTCTTGGCACACTGCCACTCGTGCATTTCACTTATTCTCAGGCAAGCCCCATGACCCGAATCCTGACCATTGAAGACGACGCCGTCACTGCACGGGAGATCGTTGCCGAACTGAGCAGCCACGGCCTGCAGGTGGACTGGGTCGCCAATGGTCGAGAAGGCCTGGCGCGGGCGGTCAGCGGTGACTACGACCTGATCACCCTTGACCGCATGCTGCCGGAGCTCGATGGCCTGGCGATTGTCACCACCTTGCGAACCATGGGCGTGTCGACGCCGATTCTGATGATCAGCGCCCTGTCCGACGTCGACGAACGTGTTCGCGGTCTGCGCGCCGGCGGTGACGATTACCTGACCAAACCCTTTGCCACCGACGAAATGGCCGCCCGCGTCGAAGTCCTGCTGCGACGCCAGAACACCGTCAAGGACTACACAACGACGCTGCGCGTGGCTGACCTGGAGCTCAACCTGATCAGCCGCGAAGCCAGCCGCGGCGGACAGTTGCTGAGCCTGCTGCCGACCGAATACAAACTGCTGGAGTTTCTGTTGCGCAATACCGGGCAGATCCTCACGCGGATGATGATTTTCGAAGAGGTCTGGGGCTATCACTTCGACCCCGGCACCAATCTGATCGATGTGCACATCGGACGTCTGCGCAAAAAAATCGACCTGCCGGGCCAACTGCCGCTGATACGGACTGTGCGAGGCTCGGGTTATGTCATTGCTGAACCCGTCTAAAGGCTGGCGCTCCTCCAGCAGCCGCTTGCTGGCGCTCTACAGTTCGCTGTTCGTGGTCTGGAGCGGCCTGCTCATGGGGGTGATGTATTACGAGGTTTCCAGCTACCTGGAGAACCTTGCCAAACATTCGCTGATGCAGCGCCAGCACCTGTTTTCACGCTTCCACGGTGATCAGCTGGATGAGGCGCTGATTGCCAGCATCACCTTCGACCAACGCGGTATCGACGCCTACGGGCTGTTCGACGAACAGCATCGGCCGCTGCACGGGCTGATTCGCAGGATCCCCGCTGGCCTGCCACTGGACGGCAAGATCCATTCACTGGGCGACTGCGCCGATCCGGATGACGCCAGCCTGCCGTCCGACAGTTGCGACGCGGTGGCGACCCACACGCTGGATGGCCGCTGGCTGGTCCTGGTGCGTGACAACGGTTCGTTGTTTGCGGTCACACGGATCATCCTGCATGCGCTGTTCTGGGGAGTCTCGCTGACCATCATCCCCGGCATCGCCGGTTGGCATTTGTTGCGCCGTCGACCGTTACAACGGATTCGCGCCTTGCAGGCGAGCGCCGAAGCCATCGTTGCCGGCAACCTCAACCACCGGTTGCCGCTGTCCAGCCGCCGCGATGAGCTGGACATGCTTGCGGCCATCGTCAACGCCATGCTCGAACGCATCGAGCGCCTGGTGAACGAGGTCAAGGGGGTTTGCGACAACATCGCCCACGACCTGCGCACCCCGCTCACCCGGCTACGCGCGCAGCTTTACCGCATTCAACAGCAGGCCGTCGAAGGTTCTGCCGAGGCGTTGCAGCTGGATCAGGTGATCGCCGAGACCGACACCCTGATGGCGCGCTTTCGCGGATTGCTGCGAATCTCCGAGCTGGAGGATCAACAACGGCGTTCGGGCTTTGTGTTGTTCGATCCGTTGCCGTTGCTGCAGGAACTGTATGATTTTTACCTGCCGCTGGCCGAAGAAGGTCAGCTGACATTAAGCCTGCAAACGCCACAAACCTTGCCAGCGCTGACCGGCGACCGGGCGTTATTGTTTGAAGCCCTGTCGAACTTGCTGAGCAACTCGATCAAGTTCACCCCGGTGGGCGGTCAGGTCATCGTGCGGGCAATCGACAATGCCGGCAGCACACGTATTGAAGTACTCGACTCCGGCCCCGGCATCCCGGCGGACAAACGCACGGCGGTGTTCCAACGGTTCTATCGCGTCGACGACAACGCCAAGAACGGTGGTTTCGGCCTCGGCTTATCGATTGTCGCAGCCATCGTGAACCTGCACGGGTTCGCCCTGGACGTCGGCAGCAGCGAACTCGGCGGCGCCCGCCTGACACTCGATTGCCGCCAGCGTTTACTACCCGCCGACTAATAGCGCTCCCACACTCCTCTCGTAGCAGCTGGCGTAGCCTGCTGCTACGAGGGGGATGCTGTTCAAGAGTCGTTCAACGTTTGAAGAGCCTGAACCTGGCGCTATGCTTGCGTTTCCACTTCCAGGGAGGTAACCGGTCATGACGTCCACATCCGCTCAATCACACTGCGCCTTATTAGTCATCGATGTACAAAACGACTTCACTCCCGGCGGCCGACTGGCGGTACCCGAGGGCGACCGGATCATTCCCTTGATCAATCGCCTTGCCGGTCAGTTCACCCAGGTGATCATTGCCCAGGACTGGCATCCGGCCGGGCACGCCTCGTTCGCGTCCAGCCATCCCGGACGCCAACCCTATGATGTGATTGAACTGCCTTACGGCGCCCAGACCCTGTGGCCTGAACATTGTGTGCAAGCCACCACTGGCGCCGAACTGCATGCCGAACTGAACCTGCCCCACGCCCAGTTGATCATCCGCAAAGGCTGTAACCCGGACATCGACAGCTATTCGGCGTTTCTGGAAGCAGACCGCACCACCCCCACCGGCTTGGCCGGGTACCTGAGGGAGCGCGGGATCGATACGGTGTTCATGGTCGGACTTGCGCTGGATTTCTGCGTGATGTTCTCGGCACTGGACGCCCGCGCAGCCGGGTTCAATGCCACGGTGGTGCTGGATGCGTGCCGGGCAATCGACCTGAACGGCTCGCTGGCTTCGGCCATGGAACGGATGGACCAGGCTGGGGTGGGGTTGATCACGGCGGCTGAAGTATCCGTTTGAACCCCGACCTTGTGGTGAGGGGGCTTGCCCCCGTCGGCCGGTCCGCGTTCGGGCGAAGCAGTCGTAAATCCCGCGAACGCGGTGTGCGTGATGCAATGCGATTGCAGGTTTTGGGGTCGCTTCGCGGCCCAACGGGGGCAAGCCCCCTCGCCACGAGGTCAGCGCTGGTTCAAGGTTCAGTTGGGCGGCAGGTTCAGGTCGGGGTCGGCAGCCACAACCGGAACCGCGCCCCACCCAGCGGCGAGGTTTCGGCCGTCAGTGTGCCGGCCTGGGCCTCCAGGGCCCGACGGCTGATCGCCAGCCCCAGGCCAAACCCGCCCGTGGCGCGGTCGCGGCTGCGGTCCAGGCGGTAGAAAGGTTCGAAGATTCGCTCGCGTTCGTCTTCCGGAATGCCGATGCCGTCATCGTCGACGCAGATTTCGCAGCCTTTTGCGCAGACCTGCACGCCGATCTGAATGCGTTTTTCGCAGTAGCGCATGGCGTTGCGCAGCAGGTTCTGGATCGCTCGGGCGGTCAGGCGCGGGTCAAGGCTGAAGCGTTCGAGCTGGCCGTGCAGCAAGACGTCGATGACGATGTCCGGCGACTCCAGTTCTTCATCGACGCTACCCAGAATACTGTCGATAAACTCATCCAGCGACACGTCCACCTGCTCCGGCACCCGTGCCGGATTCTGCAGGCGGCTGTAGGAAAGCAATTCCAGCACCAGCTCATCCAGTTCACGAATGTGTGCAACCAGGCCCTGCAAACGCTCGCGGCTGGCGGCCGGCAAGTCGTCGGACAAGGCCAGTGCCAGGCCAAAGTCCAGTCGGGTCAACGGCGTGCGCAATTCGTGGGACACCGCGTTGAGCAAATCACGTTGCTGGTTCAGGAGATTTTCAATATCGCCGGCCATGGTGTCGAAAACGTTGGCCAGGCTGCCAATGTTCGAGCTCGGCGGGATCTGTGTGCGCTCGCTCAAGTGGCCCTTGCCAAAGCGCTCGGCGGTAATTTTCAGACGTTCCAGATCGCGCCAGTGCGGCCGCAGCCAGATCAACAGACACGCCAGCAGCGCGCCGCCGATCAATACGTTGATGCTCCAGTACAACAAATTGACGTCCAGCGGATCCGGCGGCACCACCAGTTTCACCGACAGTTGCTGATCCAGCGGAGACACCGCCAGCGTGCGCCAGCCCCAGTCGCCCATGCGGATAACGTTTTCACCGCGCTCCAGACGCTCACGTTCGTAGGGGGTGAAATCCGCGTCGTCATTGCGCACCAGTGCCACGTGCAACGGGCTGAAGTCCTGGTCCAGCTGCGCGGCCAGATGGGTCCATTGCTCGGTCGGCACTCCGTGAAACTGTTGGGTGATCAGCTTCTGCAAGCCTCGGGAGTGATCAAGGTTGTAGTTCACGAATCGCTCGTGAAAAACCTTGATCACCAGATCCGGGATGAAATAAATCGCCGCGCTAAAGGTGACGATGGTGATCAGGTAGAGGCGGATCAGAATGCGCAGCATGTTCAGCATTCCCACTCGGAGCGACTGAACAGATAACCCTTGCCCCACACGGTTTTGATCTTGCGCGCTTCGCCGGCATGATCGTCGAATTTGCGCCGCAGCTTGGAAATCGCCACGTCCACCGAGCGGTCGGTGCCGTTGAATTCAATGCCGCGCAGGCGTTGCAGGATCTGGTCGCGGCTGAGTACTTCACCGGCGTGGCGAGCCAGCACCACCAACAGGTTGTATTCGCCGCTGGACAGTTCGACCAGTTGCTCGCGCCAGGTCACGGTGCGCTCCGACAGATCGATACAGAGGTTGCCCATGAGGATTCGGTCGCTGGCGGTCTGCGGCTCGTTCAGGCTGCTGCGCCGCAGCAAGGTCCGCACCCGCGCCAGCAATACCCGTGGTTCGCACGGCTTGGTGACGTAATCGTCAGCGCCCATCTCCAGGCCCAGCACCTGGTCATGACTGTCGTCGCGGGCGGTCAGCATCAGAATCGGCAGAGCCGCCGAATCGGCGCGCAGCAAGCGACAGACCTGCAAACCATCGAGGCCCGGCAACATCAGGTCGAGGATCACCAGATCCGGCGGATCGACCCGCGCCCGTTCGCGCACATGGTCGCCACGGCTGATCACGCTGACCTGATAGCCATTGCGTTCAAGGTAGCTGGCAATCAATTCAGAGAGTGCGGAATCGTCTTCGACCAGAAGGATGTTGGGCATGGGTGTTTCCAGGAAATGCTGTGGTGACTGACCGGCCCTCTTCGCGAGCAAGCCCGCTCCCACAATAGATCGCATGTGAACACAGGCTTTGTGTCCCACCCCGATCAAATGTGGGAGCGGGCTTGCTCGCGACGGCGGCATAACAGTCGCAAAAGGAATCAAGCCGTCAAGGATATACGCCCTCACGCACACGTGAGTAAAACCCTTACACAATTTCACACAGCACCTACAAAGCTTCACCGCTACGCTCGTCCCCTCCCCGTAGGATGCCGGGGTCATCATTGGGGTATTTACATGTCAAAGAACCTGTTTGCGAAGCTCGGCCTGATTGCCTTGGCAATGACGCTGAGTGCGTGCGACAAGTCCTCCACTGCCGAAGAAACAGCGCCGCTGGCCACGGTCCGGATCGAAACCATCGAAGCCCGGCCACTGTCGATCAGCAGCGAGCTGAGTGGGCGGATCGCCGCACCGCGGATCGCCGAAGTCCGCGCCCGGGTGGCCGGCGTGGTCCTGCAACGGACCTTCCGCGAAGGCAGCGACGTCAAACAGGGCGACGTGCTGTTTCGCATCGATCCGGCACCGTTCAAGGCTGATCTGGACAGCGCCCAGGCGGCGCTGCGCAAAGCCGAGGCCAATGCCTTTCAGGCGCGCTTGCAAGAGCAGCGTTACGCGCAGTTGATCGAAGGCAATGCCATCAGCGGCCAGGATTACGACAACGCCCGCGCCGCCGTCCGGCAGACCGCCGCCGATGTCGCGGCCAATCAGGCGGCTGTGCAACGGGCGAAACTGAACCTCGGTTACGCCACTGTCACCGCACCGATTTCCGGGCGGGTTGGCCGTGCCTTGGTCACCGAAGGCGCGCTGGTCGGGCAGAACGAAAGCACGCCATTGGCACTGATCCAGCAGCTGGACCCGATCCACGCCGACCTGACCCAGTCGACCCGCGAACTCAACGAGTTGCGCCGGGCGTTTCGTGCCGGGCAGATGCAGCAGGTCGGCCAGGATCAGGCCAAAGCCACGCTGATTCAGGACGACGGCAGTCTCTACCCATTGCCCGGCAAGCTGCTGTTCGCCGACATCAGTGTCGACCCGGGCACTGGCCAGATCATTCTGCGCAGCGAGTTCCCCAACCCGGACCTCGACTTGCTGCCGGGCAGCTTCATCCGGGTGCGCCTGGAGCAAGCGGTGAATCAGCACGGTATCAGCGTGCCGCAACGGGCGATCCTGCGTGACAGCGCCGGTATTGCTCAGGTGCTGTTGCTCGACGCCGACGCCCGTGTCAGCCAGCAACCGGTGCAGCTCGGCCAGGTGCAGAAGGATCGCTGGATCGTCACCGGCGGCCTCAAGCCCGGCGACCGCATTGTCATCGAAGGCCTGCAGCACGCCCGTCCCGGCGAAAAAGTAGAAATCGACGACACCCCTCTTCCCCTTGCCCAGGTCACCGGGCAGTAGGCAGGACGCAGACTTTATGCCGCAATTCTTTATCGACCGCCCGGTGTTCGCCTGGGTGGTCGCACTGTTTATCTTGTTGGCCGGTGCGCTGGCTATCCCGCAGCTGCCTGTCGCGCAGTACCCCAACGTTGCCCCGCCGAAAGTCGAGATCTATGCGGTGTACCCGGGCGCCTCGGCGCAAACCATCGACGAAAGCGTGGTCAGCCTGATCGAGGGCGAGCTCAACGGCGCCGATCACCTGCTGTATTTCGAATCCCAGAGCAGCCTTGGCACCGCGACCATCACCGCAACCTTCCAGCCCGGTACCGATCCGGAAATGGCTCAGGTCGATGTGCAAAACCGGCTCAAGGTGATCGAGTCGCGCCTGCCGCAAGCGGTGACCCAACAAGGTTTGCAGGTCGAGAAAGTCTCGGCCGGCTTCCTGCTGTTGATCACCCTCACCTCCAGCGACGGCAAGCTCAATGACGTAGCGCTCAGCGACTATCTGGCGCGCAACGTGATGAACGAAATCAAGCGTCTGGACGGCGTCGGCAAGGCTCAGCTGTATGGCGCCGAACGGGCCATGCGGATCTGGATCGACCCGCAGAAACTGATCGGTTTCAACCTGACCCCGGCCGACGTCAACGCGGCGATCGTCGCGCAGAACGCCCAGGTCTCGGCCGGCAGCATCGGCGATTTGCCGACCCGCACCACCCAGGAAATCACCGCGACGGTGCTGGTGAAAGGTCAACTGTCGACCCCCGAAGAGTTCGCCGACATTGTGCTGCGGGCCAATCCTGACGGTTCCACGGTGCGCGTGGGTGATGTGGCGCGGGTCGAAATCGGCAGCCAGGAATACCAGTTCTCCACCCGCCTCAACGGCAAGCCGTCGACAGCGGTCAGCGTGCAACTGTCGCCCGGCGCCAACGCCTTGAGCACCGCAACGCTGGTGCGCGAGAAGATGGACGAGCTGGCGCGCTACTTCCCGGCCGGTGTGGAATACAAGATTCCGTACGACACCTCCCCGTTCGTCAAAGTCTCGATCACCAAAGTGGTCTACACCCTCGGCGAGGCGATGCTGCTGGTGTTCGCGGTGATGTTCCTGTTCCTGCAGAACATCCGCTATACGCTGATCCCGACGTTGGTGGTGCCCGTGGCATTGATGGGCACTTTTGCGACCATGATGGCGCTGGGTTTCTCGATCAACGTACTGACCATGTTCGGCATGGTCCTGGCGATCGGCATTCTGGTCGACGACGCTATCGTCGTGGTCGAGAACGTCGAGCGGATCATGGTCAACGAAGGCCTGTCGCCCAAAGAAGCAACACGCAAAGCCATGAGCCAGATTACCGGGGCGATCATCGGCATTACCCTGGTGCTGGTGGCGGTGTTTATCCCGATGGCGTTCATGCCTGGCTCGGTCGGGGTGATCTACCAACAGTTCTCGCTGTCGATGGCGACGTCGATTCTGTTCTCGGCGTTCCTCGCCCTGACACTCACCCCGGCACTCTGCGCCACGCTGCTGAAACCGATCGCCAAAGGTGAACATCATGCCAAGGGCGGTTTCTTCGGCTGGTTCAACCAGCGCTTCGAGCAGATGACCGAGGGCTATCAGCGCTGGGTGGTCTACGCCCTGAAACGCAGTGGTCGTTATCTGCTGGTCTATGGCGTGTTGTTGATTGGTTTGGTGTTTTGCTTCAGTCGCCTGCCCTCGTCCTTCCTGCCGGTCGAAGACCAGGGCTACACCATCACCGACATTCAACTGCCACCGGGTGCCAGCAAGAACCGTACGGTGCAGGTGGTCGAGCAGATCGAAGCGCACAACGCCACTGAACCCGGTGTCGGCGACAGCACAGTGATTCTCGGCTTCAGCTTCTCCGGCAGCGGTCAGAACGCAGCCCTGGCGTTTACCACGCTCAAGGATTGGTCTGAACGCGGCAGCGATGACTCGGCGGCCTCGATTGCCAATCGCGCCAACGGTGCCTTGAGTCAGATCAAGGACGCCGTGGCCTTCTCGATACTGCCGCCTCCGGTTGACGGCCTCGGTACGTCGAGCGGTTTCGAGTTTCGCCTGCAAGACCGCGGTGGCCTGGGTCATGCGGCGCTGATGCAAGCGCGCAGTGCCTTGCTGGCGGCTGCCGAGAAAAGCCCGATCCTGATGAACGTGCGCGAAAGTGCCCTGGCGGAAGCACCGCAAGTGCAACTGGAGGTCGACCGCAAACAGGCCAATGCCTTGGGCGTTTCATTCGCCGATATCGGTAACGTGCTGTCCACCGCCGTCGGTTCGGCCTACATCAACGATTTCCCCAACCAGGGGCGGATGCAGCGGGTGGTGGTTCAGGCTGAAGGCGATCAACGCAGTCAGGTTAACGACTTGCTGAAGATCCACGTGCGCAACAATGCCGACAAAATGGTCCCACTGTCGGCGTTCGTCCAGGCCACATGGACCCAGGGCCCGGCGCAGCTGACGCGCTACAACGGTTACCCGGCCATCAGCATTTCCGGTGAGCCGGCACCCGGTCACAGCACCGGCGAAGCGATGGCGGAAATCGAGCGTCTGGTCGCCCAAGGCCCGGCGGGACTGGGTCAGGAATGGACCGGTTTGTCATTGCAGGAGCGCTTGTCCGGCAGCCAGGCACCGATGCTGCTCGGCTTGTCGTTGCTGATCGTGTTCCTGTGTCTGGCGGCGCTGTACGAGAGCTGGTCGATTCCGACTTCGGTGCTGCTGGTGGTACCGCTGGGTGTGCTCGGCGCGGTGCTGGCGGTGACCTTGCGCGGAATGCCCAACGACGTGTTCTTCAAGGTCGGACTGATCACCATCATCGGGCTGTCGGCGAAAAACGCGATCCTGATCATCGAGTTCGCCAAGAGCCTGTACGACGAAGGCCATGACCTGATCGACGCCACGGTGCAAGCCGCACGCTTGCGCCTGCGGCCGATCATCATGACCTCGCTGGCGTTCATCCTTGGCGTGGTACCGCTGGCGATTGCCACCGGCGCTAGCTCGGCGAGTCAGCAGGCGATCGGCACCGGCGTGATCGGCGGAATGATCACCGCAACCATGGCGGTGGTGTTTGTGCCGGTGTTTTTTGTAGTGGTGATGAAACTGGTCAGGAAACGCCAAGCTAAACCCTGAACCAGACACAACCTTGTGGCGAGGGAGCTTGCTCCCTCGCCACAATGGACCGCGCTGCGCTATGGTGGTTAAAACCCGTCCTATCGAGTGACCATGCCACACCTCCTGCGCACCCACCCTCGCCTGACCGCCGCCGCCCTGCTCGGGCTAACGGTCAGCCTCCTGGCTCCGGCCAGTTCGATCATCAGCAAAATCCTTATTGGCTGGAATGCCGGAGTCTGGACCTATCTGGTACTGATGCTCTGGCTCACCATCCGCGCGCGGGCCGATGATGTAAAACGCATCGCCGAAGCCGAAGATGAAAACGCCGGCATGGTACTGCTCATCGTCTGTATCGCGGCGATTGCCAGCCTCGCCACCATCACCCTGGAACTGGTCGGCAGCAAGGACCTGGAGACCAGCCGACGGCTATTGCATTACGGCTTCACCGGGATGACAGTGATCGGTTCATGGTTGTTGGTCGGGGTGATCTTCAGCGTGCACTACGCCCGGCTGTTCTACACCTGGGACGGCAAGGAGCCGGCGCTGCGCTTTGCCGAAGGCTTGAAAAACCCCAACTATTGGGACTTTCTGTATTTCTCGTTCACCATCGGCGTGGCAGTACAAACCGCCGATGTCGGGGTGGCCACACGCAGTTTGCGCAAGATCGTGCTGGCCCAATCACTGATCGGTTTTCTGTTCAATACCGCCATCCTGGGGTTTTCGATCAATATCGCCGCGGGGTTGTTCAGTTGACGAATAACTGTGCGCGGCACTATTGCGCGCAATGGGTGCGACAAATGACAGAGCTTTTATCAGTCCAAGCAGACGTCCCTCCCCTGAAAAATCAGCGCATGGAAAAACAGAGAAAGGTGTGAACCTTTCTCTGTGCCTTGACCAACATTAATTAGAGTATTGACGTCTCTGAGCACTACAAGCCACTGCTCAACAACCCAACTTCACGAATGAACACCTCTGACTGAACGGGCTGACCATTCACCTGCCGTGTACAGCAAATTTCTATGGTGCCGATGGAGGCGTGAATTCGGCTGCGGCATCAACGATCACCACCGTTCTTTCCGAGCGGAACACATTCTTGCTTCCATCCGTATAAATAGTCCAAAAGGCATTGTGGCTGCCAGGACCTGCCTGATCAATAACGGACCAAGACATCTCGAATACAAGTTCTATCTCGGCACCGGTCAAAGGCAACGTGTAGATCGGTTTTCCAGCGAACCAAAGTCCAATAGTCTCATTGCCTAGAATCTGCCAAGGGTCATGAGGTTTTTTCATCGATGTCCGGATAGTGACCGGCTTGCCATGGTCCTTGCTCGTTAAATGATTCAGCGTCCCGGATTGCCCCCGAAGTTCGACGTTCACCATCTCCGAATTTGTCAAGTCCGGAAGATTCTTGCTTTTCGGGCCGGCCATTATAAAGTCAATAAAAAATTCTAGCAGGGGAGACTGACGCGGCGGTTCATTGCCCCGCATAAGCTGATAGGACAGTGATGCCTGATACAGTGCGTCAGGATAAATAGGCAATTGGCTAATGATCAAGTAGCTGAGCCAGAACTCCAAGGGGCCTGGCCCCTCGCCCACTACCTGCTCCGCCACTTTAATATCATCAAGGAATAACAGAATCCGATCCGTTGGGAGTGAGTGTTCAGGAAGAGGGACGTAGCATTTCGGTGTTGGCTGAACCTTTGCTAAATCAAGCACTCCATCGGATCCCAGCACCGGTAATATGGGCGCTTCCAGCACTGGCTCAGCGCGAAGTTTCACATCCAGGTAAGCGTGCACCGACACCTTGCTGGCATTACCTGCACTGTCGGTAATAGAGTAAGCCATATAAAGAGTACGATCTACACCCAGGTACTCTTTAAAACGTTCAACAGGGATGTTGACTTGTCCACCTTCATCCAAATATCCGAAATACACTTCATTGGGGAGCGGAGAATCAGCGTCCGGCACGGTGTCAAAAATAGAAACTCTGATAAAGTCACTCTGCTGATGAAAAGGGTAGCCGGCGTCTACTTTAAGCTTCAAGTATGAATGTTCCGCCAACCATTGTTTATCAATGACTTGATCAACTGGCACATTTATAAAGACAAGCTTCATGGGCCGATTGTAGCCACCGTTATATTTACTTTGGTAAGGAGCATGGCGATCGACTCGAATGGCGAGTTTTTCTGTAGGAATATCATTACCCGTACTGCCTTCAGTGACAACCAATCTCACTTGATAGTAAGTTGAGTCATTCATCACATCATCATCAAGCAGTTCAGCACTCGGCAGATCAAAATATTGAGGGTACCCTGCTGCAGTCTCAGGCAAAGACTTTCGAGGTCCTACATAAACAATAGATGGAAATGGTTTTTTCGAATCAATCAAGTGCAGCTCAGCAGTATCACCCTGACTATATTCGTTCAGCCCCACCAGTTCAACCACTACTACCGGCTGAACCAGAAGTGCTTTAGTTAACAGTCCATTCTCGATCAAGCCCTTAATCACTGGCGCCGGGTGCAACCCCGCTTTATTTGGGAGTGGGAGGTTAGGATTCGGTGTTTCCGTTTCCTTAGCAGTCATTTCATGTTCTCCATCACAATTGAATTGATGCCCGTCCGAACAGGCCTTACTGGTGATCGCTCTTCACTAACAGTAAATATCCCGTTAGCCCTTACAATAAATTAAACACCCGATCACCAAGACCGGCTACTGTCAGATCTGACAGGTATAGCGACCACCGGTCGGTTTGCGGTTTCACCAGGGTTTGCGACTGCAAAAAAAACCATAAAAAAAAGCCGCACTTCTGTCGAAACGCGGCTTTCCAAAATTTCATCGCCCCTTAAAACTTGAACTGCACGCCCAGCGTCCCGCGGGTCGGCATTTCGATGTTCGTGCCGTTCATGTACTCGACCTCGGCGTTTACACTCCAACGTTCGGTCAGCTTCACGGCAACCCCTGCCCCTACTTCGACGCGCGACCCGGAAATGTCATGGTTGAAGGCAGTTTCGTTCACCTTGTACTTATTGCTTTTGGAAAACTCGTGGGCCAGCGCTGCGCGGACATAAGGCTGCAGTGTGCTGCCGTTCTTCATCTGCAGTTCACGACCCACCGTTACCCCAACTTTGCCCAGCAATGAATAGGTCCCGTCGCCCTCGACCTCCATGCCGTTATCCAGACCATAATTCTTGCCCTGAATGTAGGCGGTCGACCATCGAGTGGAGGGCTCGATGAAATATCCGTTGCGGAGTTCGATTTTCCGACCCGCCTCCACAGACGCACTCACGGCGGTATTACCGTAATCCCCCTTGGACTTCGCCCCATCACTCATCGCAACATCGGCTTTGTTCTCCAGGCGATTGAGTTTGAGAGTGCTATCGACGTAATACCCGAGCTCACCCAACCAAGTCAGGTAGCCGCCCAGGAAGTAGCTGTCGACGGTGGCCGAACTGCCATGGTTCAGAGCGAGGTCCGACTGGCTATAGCCCGCCATCACGCCCAGCAACAATGGGCCATCGCCCAAAGCTGTATCGACACCCAACGCAAAACCTTGCTGCATCTGCCGATAGCTATTGTCGTAGTCCCCATTAACGTTGTACTTGCTGCCAAAAGCGCGGCTCCAGCCCCCCGACTTGCCGGGGTTGAAGCGCACTTCGCCCATGCGAGTGCGTAGCGAGGCGTCTTCGCCGTACAACACGGTGAGCGGTGCACCAAACAAGGCACTGACGACCCGAGTGGAGGGGCTGACGGTGCGCTTGCTCGGGTCGAGGAACCAGTTTTTACCGGTTGTATCCTGAGTCAGCCCATAGGAATACGTCCCCAGATCGACCGTACTATCGGCATTGGCCAACTTGAACTGAGCATCGCCGTCTTGTATACGCACCACGATGATGCGCTGACCACTGGCCGGATCGACACCGCTACTGGAGATCAGCAGTCGATGATCACCGGTAGCGTAATCGGCGTTCAACAGATCGGTCTCACCCGTG
The DNA here is from genome assembly GCF_058782685.1 of Pseudomonas sp. FW306-02-D09B. Lineage (NCBI taxonomy): Bacteria > Pseudomonadati > Pseudomonadota > Gammaproteobacteria > Pseudomonadales > Pseudomonadaceae > Pseudomonas > Pseudomonas sp. FW306-02-D09B. The sequence goes on along the minus strand of NZ_JBYSXY010000001.1, from coordinate 213,047 downwards.
GTGAAGTGGGTGCGCATGAGAAACAGGCCGTCGCCCGACAGGTTGGTTACATCCAGTTGTTTGTAGTCAGTGCCATGATCAGCACCAAACCTGACAGTACCTTCTGTGTGCAGGTCGCCGACCTGGCTGTTGCCGGTCATGGCCCATTCGGATTGATGATCGATGCCGAGCGCGGCGACGTTCTCCAGGCGCCCGGTCAACAGAGAACCTTGCTGCAGCTGAACATTCGCCGTACTACCCGACTCGGCGATCACGTCACCGGTCAGCGAGCCTTGCTTGAAATTCAGGTTCGCGGTGCTGTTGCCGGCCACTTGAACAATGCCGTTCAGGGCGCTGTTACCGACGTTCATATTGACCAACGCCTTGCCCGTCACGTCCAGAATGATGCCGTTACCGCCCTTGAGAGTGGAACCGTTGAGAATATCGATCTGCGTCGGGGCACTGTCCTTACCGGCGTAATCGACAAGGATCGCCGAACCCGTTCGACTTTCCGCACTCGATTTGTGCAGCACCAGTGTGCCGGGTTGATCAACCGTGGTATCCAGCGTGAAGCTCACGCCATACTGACCGCCAATGATGCGGCTGCCGTTGCTGGCAGTCACGCTACCATTGGTCAGCCGAAGCCCATAACTGGTGGCGTCAGTGCCTTGCAGCGTGGAGTTCGAAAGATTCAGAGCACTAAGTCCGGTGACCCACGCCCCACCCGTCCCGCCAGTGATCGTGCTGCCGGTCACTGTCGCAGTAGATCCGGTATTCGTAGTCGTATTGCGGGCGATCCGTATGCCCAATCGGTTACTGTTGATGGTGCTGTCGCTAATGGTCGCGACGCTGTTGACCAGTACAACACCGTTCTGGCCGTCAGCCGCGTTGACGGTGGTATTCACCAGATTGACCGTCGAGCCCAGGCTGGCTGAAATCTGTTGCGTCGTGCCGGAATTGACATTGAGCGTCGACTGTATAGCGCGAATATCAAACGTTGAAACACCGTCGACCGTTAAAACTGCATTGCTGTAAAGCTGCCAGTCCTGGGTCACCCCCGGTGCGCTGATCGTAAGGCTGGTGCCGTCCAGGCGCTGAGCGCTGGCATAGGGCGCGATCAATGACAGAAGGGCCAGTGATGACATATTGAGCCCTACGACAACCGGGTTCAGGCTAAAGAGTTGCGTTAACGACATAGTGAGGTATCCAGGTAATTATCTGTCCTTGAAGGAAAGATCCAGTAGTCCGACACGGGAGCTCTCCTCCCGGAATGCGCGGGAGACTACGTGCGTAAACGATTCGCGTATGTAGGACTTTTCATCAGCCCAATCAGACTTTTCCCTCTGGTAGGTCGGAGCATGAAAAACAGAGAGAGTTGTTGGCCTCTCCCTGCTGACTCGACCAGTAGTATTTAAAGTGTTTCCGTCCCTTCACAATATAGACCATTGGCCAAGAGCCTTACTTCACGCAAGAACTCATCTGATGGATATGACTTATCTTTAATTTGTACGACGTACGAAATTTTAATAGCGCCATTTAGTTGTCCAGAACCCTGGGTTGGCTGAATGGATTTGATTTTAGTTGAGTAGGGTCTAATACTCACCTCAAACTCACCCGCTGTCACTTCAGCGGGGGTGATTGTGTGAGCTTCAGAAAAATCGGCACCAGGAATAGGCACAAACCCTTCACGATCAGACGTACCGACTGAATGCACTACAACAGTGGAGCCCGCCGGCATATAGGTGGGATTGATAGGAACCGTTACCACCAGTTGACGATCTGTACCAACCATGGTGAGGCTTCTGCAGTTAACAACCTGTTTTCTCACACCACCGTCAGTGATCGGGAAGGTAGGTGCCGATGGAGCGTCAAACTCGACGATCGCCGCATCAACGGTCACTTCAGTTTTTTTCGAGAGCCATTTATTGGAACTCAAATCTCCCAGAATAGTCCACCAGACAAATTTTTTGCCAGTACCGTGCCGATCAATAACTGCCTCAGATATATTGAATTCGAGTACGTCCTGCCCCCCTTTCAACCCCTCCGAGTGAACCACTTCACCTTCGTAGACTACCTCAGCTTCCTCATTGCCTAGAGGTGTCCAACTACCACCGGCTTCCGCCATTGAGGTCTGGATAGTGGCCGGTTTGCCACGGTCTTCGCCCTTAATATGATTCGGCGTTCCGGATGCCCCTGTAACCACGACTTTCGCCATATTCGGATTGGTCAAGCTCGGTAGATCGGGGTTAACCGGGCCGGCCTTTGTCAAATCGATAATAAAGTCTGTTGGAGGTGAAGGGCGTGGCGTCTCGACCCCTCGTTTCAGCTCATAAAACAATTCTACCCGAGTCACGGTCTCATCATCGATTGGCAGTAATTTAAGGACTAGATAGATGAGATCGAATCGAAGCAGGTTACCAGTACCCACTGGGAGTTCCGCCACTTCAAAAATAGCACCATCACTGACGCGTCTCAGCTTGAGCAGAATTTTGTCTGTGGGGTTCCAGTGATTACCACGATCTACAAAGGCATAGACCTTTGATTCAAGCGTTTTATAATCAAGTGTTCCTCCTTCAGTCACAATAGGAATTCTAGGTTTCTGGAACTCGGGCTCAGGACGCAGCACCACCTTAACAGTAGTATTCAATGAAACTTTGCTATCGTTACCCACTTCATCCGCAAGGACGTAGCTCACATAAATCGGTCCATCATTTTTCACTTCATTTTCAAAATCCTTAACCAAAATATCAACCAAGCCACTGGCAGTTAACCACCCGGAATAAACCACATTCGGAAGTGGGCCATCTGCCCCTGACTCAGTAGTAGAGATGGAGATATGAATCCGATCGCTCGATAAATAAAATTGATAACCCACGTCAACTTTCAATTTCAGGTGCGTATTATCTTTCAGCCACTGCTCGTCAATATCTCCTGGCACATTTAAAACTTCAACTCTAACAGGTCGAAGGTAACTGCCATCCTGCTTGCTTTGGTAAGGCGCATACCTATCGACACCAATATCAAGTACATCTGTGGGAGCTAGGTTACCGGTACTTCCCACGGTAACCATTACGCGTACCTGCAAGCGAGTAGCAGCGTGAACTTTGTCAAAATCAACCAGTTCAACACTTGGTAGAGCAAAGCTTTGAGGGTACCCTGCTGCAGAATCTGGCAAGTTCTGTACAGGTCCCTGATAAATAACTTTTGGTATCAGCGGCCCCCCCGGGTTCGTCGGGTCCTGGACCATCTCACTTGGATCAAGCAACTGTAATTCGCCTGTATCGCCTTCACTGTATTCGTTCAGTGACTCCACTACGACCACGACGTTTGTCTCATCCAGTAAGGCTTTAGGCGGCAGCCCATCACCGACCAGCCCCGCAATTTTTGGAGCCGGGTGCGGGTCTGCCAGAATGGCTGAATTGAAAGAGCGGTGGTTGTTACGAACTTGTTCAGCAAGTTGTTGCCGGGTCAGTTTCGATCTCAGCTTTTCGTTAGCAGTCATTTCACGTTCTCCATCACAGTAGAATTGATGCACGTTCAAACAGGCGTTGTTGGGAGTCGCTCTTCAATAACAGGAAGTAACTTGTTATCCCTGCAAGAAATTAAACGCCCTATCCCCAACACCGGCTACTGTCAGATCTGACAGGTCTGAAGACCGCCTGTCGGTTAAATCCGACTTTTCCTACAACTTCCTTCGCCGATGAACTTGACGTTCACCCGCGCTTGGTGTTTTCTGAAACCGGTTTCAGCAGCAGCCACCACAACTCAAACAACAAGGCTTCACACCGTGACTACTTTTTCCGCCGCCCAGCGCGGCCGCGTCACCATGCTCGATGTTGCCGAGCACGCCAGGGTCTCCAAGGCCAGCGTGTCGCGTTTTATTGGCGAAGACCGCGCCTTGCTGTCCGAGGCCACTGCCAAACGCATCGAGCAAGCGATCAGCGAACTGGGCTATCGCCCGAACCAGATGGCTCGCGGTTTGAAACGCGGGCGTACCCGTCTGATCGGCATGCTGGTGGCCGATATCCGTAACCCCTATTCGATTGCCGTGATGCATGGCGTGGAAACCGCTTGCCGACAGCACGGCTACAGCCTGGTGGTGTGCAACACCGACCGCGACGATGAGCAGGAACGCCAGCATCTGGCGGCACTGCGCTCGTACAACATCGAAGGCTTGATCGTGAACACCCTCGGCCATCACCTTGATGAGCTGCGCGAGCTGCACCGTGAACTGCCGATGGTGCTGGTGGATCGCAAGGTCGATCTGCTGGACAGCGACCTGGTCGGGCTGAACAACCCGGCAGCGGTCGAGATGGCCCTGGATCATCTTGAAGCTCGCGGCTATCGCGAGATTGTGTTGGTCAGCGAACCCTTCGACGGCACCAGCTCACGGATTGAGCGGGTGAACAGCTTCAAGGCGCAGATCGAGCGACGCACGCTGTTGAGCGGCGCGGTGGTTGAGACCGGCGGTGAGCTGAACACACAGCTGAAATCCTTCCTGGCCACCCCCGGCCCCGGTCCGAAAGCGCTGTTTTGCGCCAACGGTATTGCCACGTTGGCCGGCACCCGCGCCTTGCGCGAGTTGGGTTGCAGGCTGTTTGAAGACATCGGCTTGATCGCCCTCGACGACCTCGACTGGTACCCGCTGGTGGGCAGCGGTATTACTGCCCTCGCCCAGCCAACTGCAGAGATTGGCGCGAGCGCGTTCGAGTGTTTGCTCAAGCGCTTGCGCGGCGATGATGGGCCGGCGCGGACCCTGGATTTTGCGGCGCGGTTGATTGAGCGTGGGTCGACACGGCCGCGCTGAAACTTTGTGGCGAGGGAGCAAGCTCCCTCGCCACAGGTTGTGAATGGCAGCAAAAAAATTTGAACAAAAATGAAACCGGTTTCAGAGGTGCAAAACAATGAATAAACCACCCGTTTCCATCAGCCTTTCCAGCTACGGCGCCGAACTGGTTCGCCAGCGTGGGCAGTTGAGTTTTGTCGAGTTGCTGGCCGCTGCCGGCGCTGATCGCATTGAGCTGCGTGAAGAACTGCTCACCGATGAAGTGTCGGCACAAGTGGCTGCGGCCATCGAACACAGCGGCTTGGGTTGCGTGTTTTCCTCACCGCTGGAACTGTGGCTCGCCGGGCAAGAGCAGCCCCATCCAGAATTGCCCGACACCTTAAGGCGAGCCCGTGCGTTTGGTGCCAAGTGGCTGAAAGTCTCGCTGGGTGAATTCACCGACACTCACTCTCTGTCGGCGCTGGCCCGCTGCTTGTCCCAAAGCCCGGTGCAGTTGCTGGTGGAGAATGACCAGACCTTGCAAGGTGGACGCATCGAGCCGTTCCAACGGTTTTTCAGCGCAGTTGAAGCGCATGCGCTGCCAGTGCAGATGACCTTCGATATCGGCAACTGGCAATGGCAGGACCAATCCGCCGCCAGCGCCGCGCGCTTGCTTGGCCGGCATGTCGGCTATGTGCATTGCAAAGCGGTCCGTCGCCGTGCCGACGGCAAGCGGGTCGCCATACCGCCCTCGCTTGATGATTTGCACGAATGGGCACAGCACCTGCAGCACATGCCCCAAGGGGTGATGCGGGCGGTGGAATATCCGCTGCAAGGTACAGACCTGGTGCAACTGACCGCCGAGCATGTCGCCACCCTCGCCCGCCTGGGTCAAGTACGGCTGGAGAGTGCTCATGTCTGAGATCGATATTCTGTCGTTTGGCGAAACCATGGCGATGTTTGTCGCCGAACAGAGCGGTGATCTGGCCGACGTTACGCAGTTCCACAAGCGCATCGCCGGTGCCGACAGTAATGTCGCGATTGGTCTGTCGCGACTGGGGTTCAAGGTGTCCTGGCTGAGCCGGGTCGGTGCGGATTCGCTGGGCCGGTTTGTGGTCGACACCCTGGAACAGGAAGGTCTGGATTGTCGTTTCGTCGAGACCGACCCCGCGCACCCAACCGGTTTCCAGCTCAAGTCGCGTGCCGACGATGGCCGCGATCCTCACGTCGAATACTTCCGCCGGGGTTCGGCGGCCAGTCTTCTGTCCGTGCAGTCGATCGTGCCTGAACTGCTTCAAGCCCGACATCTGCACGCCACCGGCATTGTCCCGGCTCTGTCCGGGTCGGCGCGGCAGATGTCTTTCGAATTGATGACCCGCATGCGCGAGGCCGGGCGCAGCGTCTCGTTCGATCCCAACCTGCGCCCGACGCTGTGGGGCAGCGAACAGCAGATGATCGGCGAAATCAATCGCCTCGCCGCCTTGGCCCATTGGGTGCTGCCAGGGCTGAGTGAGGGACGTTTGCTCAGCGGTTTCGCGGACCCGGCCGACATTGCGGCGTTTTATCTGGATCAGGGCGCCGAGGCGGTGGTGATCAAACTCGGCCCTGACGGCGCCTATTACCGTACCCGACACGATCAGGGTTTTGTACCCGGTGTGCCCGTGGCCAACGTGGTGGACACGGTGGGTGCCGGCGATGGTTTTGCGGTCGGGGTGATCAGCGCTTTGCTGGAGAACTTCAGCGTCCCCGATGCCGTGCGGCGGGCCAACTGGATTGGCAGCCGCGCGGTGCAGAGCCGTGGGGATATGGAGGGTTTGCCGACCCGTGCTCAGTTATCCGCTGAATTCGAGACCGCCAATCGCGAGCAAGCTCGCAATAGGGCCCGCACCGTCACTGATTGATTAAACCGTTACCTGCTGCGACAAAAACAACAAGCTCAGGAGCACTACCATGCAAACGCTGAACCTCGCCACCCGCCGCTGGTGGTACATCATGCCGATGGTGTTTATCACCTACAGCCTGGCTTATCTGGACCGCGCCAACTACGGTTTTGCCGCCGCCTCCGGGATGGCCGCCGACCTGATGATCACACCGGGACTGTCCTCGCTGCTCGGTGCGCTGTTCTTTCTCGGGTACTTTTTCTTCCAGGTGCCGGGAGCAATCTACGCGCAAAAGCACAGCGTGAAGAAATTGATCTTCGTCAGCCTGATCCTCTGGGGTGGCCTCGCCACGTTGACCGGCATCGTCTCCAACGCCTACATGCTGATCGCCATCCGTTTCCTGCTGGGCGTGGTCGAAGCCGCCGTGATGCCGGCGATGCTGGTTTACCTGTGCCACTGGTTCACTCGCGCCGAACGCTCGCGAGCCAATACGTTTCTGATTCTCGGCAACCCGGTGACCATGCTCTGGATGTCGGTGGTGTCGGGTTATCTGGTGGAGCATTTCAGCTGGCGCTGGATGTTTATCGTCGAAGGGTTACCGGCGGTGCTCTGGGCATTTATCTGGTGGCGCCTGGCCGACGATCGTCCTGCCGACGCCAAGTGGCTGAGCAACCAGCAGAAGCAAGACTTGCAAAGCGCCCTGGCCGCTGAACAGGTCGGGATCAAAGCGGTGAAAAACTACGCCGAAGCGTTCCGTTCCCCCAAAGTGATCATCCTGGCCTTGCAGTTTTTCTGCTGGAGCATCGGCGTCTACGGGTTTGTGCTGTGGCTGCCGTCGATCCTCAAACACGGTGCGCAGATGAACATGATCGAAGCCGGCTGGCTGTCGGCGCTGCCGTATCTGGCAGCGGTGATTGCGATGCTCGGGGTGTCCTGGGGTTCGGACCGGATTCAGCGGCGCAAACGGTTTGTCTGGCCGCCGTTGTTGATTGCCTCCATCGCGTTTTACGCCTCCTATGCCCTTGGCGCTGAACACTTCTGGTGGTCCTACGCGCTGCTGGTGATTGCCGGCGCCTGTATGTACGCCCCTTACGGGCCATTCTTTGCCATCGTCCCGGAGATCCTGCCAGCCAACGTCGCCGGCGGTGCCATGGCGCTGATCAACAGCATGGGCGCCCTCGGCTCGTTCGGCGGGTCGTATCTGGTCGGCTATTTGAACAGTTCCACCGGCTCGCCCGGCGCCTCTTATCTATTGATGAGCGCTGCCTTGATGCTCTCGGTGGTGCTGACGATTTTCCTCAAGCCCGGCGCCAGCGACCGGGCCCACCCCTCGCGTGCAACGGCCCGGCCCGTAGCGGCACATTCCTGAATTGAACAAGAGACTGATCGGATGAAAAAGCAGGTCGTGCTGTACAAAAAACTCTCTGCGCCACTCATGGCTCGCTTGCACGAACGGGCCGAGGTGACGCTGATCGACAGCCTTGACGCCGAGGGTCTGAAACGCTTGCGCGAAGCGCTGCCCTCGGCCCACGGTCTGCTGGGCGCCAGCCTGAAGCTGGACGCCGAACTGCTCGACCTGGCGCCACGCTTGGAGGCCATTGCCAGCGTCTCGGTCGGCGTCGACAACTACGACATCGACTACCTGAACCGCCGACAGATCCTGCTCAGCAATACCCCGGACGTGTTGACCGAAACCACCGCCGACACCGGTTTTGCGTTGATTCTGGCGACGGCCCGGCGTGTGGTCGAGCTGGCCAATCTGGTGCGCGCCGGACAATGGAACCGCAACATCGGCCCGGCGCATTTCGGCACCGATGTACATGGCAAGACCTTGGGCATTATCGGCATGGGCCGCATCGGCGAGGCGTTGGCCCAGCGTGGGCATTTCGGTTTCGGGATGCCGATTCTCTATCACAGCCACAGCGCCAAACCTGCGGTGGAACAGCGTTTCGACGCGCAGTACCGCAGCCTTCCTGCGCTGTTGCAGCAGGCCGATTTTATCTGCCTGACATTACCGCTGACCGCTGAAACCGAAGGATTGATCGGCGCCGAGCAGTTTGCACTGATGCGCCCGGAGAGTATTTTTATCAATATCTCCCGAGGCAAAGTGGTCGATGAAACGGCGTTGATCGAAGCGTTGCGCCAAGGGCAGATTCGTGCGGCGGGGCTGGATGTATTCGAGCGTGAACCGCTGGCCTACGACTCGCCGTTGTTGCAGTTGAACAACGTGGTGGCGACTCCGCACATCGGCTCTGCGACCCACGAAACCCGCGAAGCCATGGCCCGCTGTGCGGTCGACAACCTGCTGATGGCACTGGCCGGTGAACGCCCGACGAATCTGGTGAATGGGGTTGCGTGGAACGCTTGATGGGGTTTTGGCGTTTGCTCGATAGCTTTCGCGAGCAAGCCCGCTCCCACATTGGATCTATGTCGTACACAAAATCTGTGTTCATTAAAGATCTACTGTGGGAGCGGGCTTGCTCGCGAATAGGCCATCAAATTCAGCACACAGCTCCAGGCGGCTCAGGCCCGCCGGGCTTTCAGCAGCTCCGTTGCGCAGCGCACGATCCGGCGACAGGCTTCGGCCAGCCGCTGTTGGTCGAGCACCAGGCCAATGCGGATATGCCCCGCCGCACTCGGCCCGAACGCTTCACCAGCGAGCACCGACACGGCATAGCCTTCCAGCAGTTTCTCGGCGAACGCCTGCGCACCGACCCCGGTCTGGCGCACATCGACCATCACGAACATCCCGCCATCCGGAATGACCGGATTAATGCCTGGGCAATCGCTCAATCGCGCGCACACCAGATCACGCCGCGCACGGTACTCGTTGCGCATCAGCGCAAGTTCCGGCAAATCAGCCTCCAGAGCCACACGCGCTGCGTTCTGCACGAAGTCGGGAATGCCAAAGAGCATGCACAGCGAAAGGTTCTCCAGGTGTTCAGTCAAGCGTTTCGGGCCGATCACCCAACCAACTCGCCAGCCCGTCATGGCGTGAGACTTCGACAGACTGTTCACGGTCGCCGTACGTTCGGCCATCCCCGGCAGGCTGGCCGGACTGATGTGCTCACCCTCAAATAACAGTTCGCTGTAGACCTCATCGCTGATCAGCCACAAGTCATGCTTGACGCACAAATGCGCCAACGCCTGCCAGATCGGCAGCGACAGGCTTGCCCCGGAAGGATTGTTCGGACTGTTGAGCAAAATGGCGCGCGTCCTGGGAGTGATCCGTGCGGCGATGTCTGTCGGGTCAACGCGAAATCCGTTTTCCGGCCGCACAGCGATGGGTACCACCTTCGCCCCGCAGGCACCGAACACGCCTTCATAGGTCACGTACATCGGTTCGGCGACCAGTACCTCGTCACCTGGGTCGAGCAAACATTGCACCACCGAGTACACCGCACACTGCGCGCCCGGCAGCACCAGCACATGATCGGCATCGACCACCTGCCCGCTGCGCCGGGTGTGACGACGGGCGATGCTGGTGCGCAGCGACCGCGTGCCGCGCACCTCCGAATAATGCGTATCACCGGCCAGCAAGCTGTCGATGGCCGCCTGGACGATCGGTTTTGGCGTATCGAAATCCGGGTCGCCGACCGACAGCAGCAGGACATCGACGCCCTGCTCGCGCAATTCCAGCGCTCGGTAGTGAATCTGCCAGGCGTCGGCTCCGTCACCGGCGATTCGTTGGGTCAAGGCTGAATAGCGCATGTACATCTCCTGTCGCGCGAACTCCACATTCAACCCTATCTCAAATCACGAAACGCGCCACCATGGCATTCAAATCAACCGCCAGGCGCGACAGCTCATGGCTGGCGGCGCTGGTCTGGTTGGCACCGGCGGCCGATTGGGTGGCCAGGTCGCGGATGTTCACCAGGTTGCGGTCCACTTCGCGCGACACCTGCGCCTGTTCTTCCGAGGCGCTGGCGATCACCAGGTTGCGCTCGTTGATCTGGTGGATCGACTGGGTGATTTGCTCCAGCGCCACGCCGGCTGCACGGGCCAACTCCAAGGTCGTGTGCGTGCGCTGATTGCTTTGCTGCATGGAGTCGACCGCTTCGCCGGTGCCGTTTTGAATCCCGGCGACCATTTTTTCGATTTCCTGGGTCGATTGCGCGGTGCGATGCGCCAAGGCGCGGACCTCGTCTGCCACCACCGCAAAACCGCGTCCGGCTTCACCGGCACGCGCCGCTTCGATGGCAGCGTTAAGTGCCAGCAGGTTGGTCTGCTCGGCAATCGCCCGAATCACATCCAGCACCTTGCCGATATCGCGGCCCTGAGTGGCCAGGCCTTCAATCATCAGCGAGGTGCTTTGTACGTCATGGGTCATGGTCTGAATGGCGTTGACGGTTTCCACCACGCGGTCGCGACCTTCACGGGCGGCCTGGGTCGATTGATTCGATGCTTCGGAGGTGGACACCGCGTTGCGTGCGACCTCTTCCACGGCGGCGGTCATTTCATTGACGGCGGTCGCGGCCTGTTCGATCTCGTTGTTTTGCTGTTGCAGACCGCGCGATGCTTCCTCGGTCACGGCGCTGAGCTCTTCTGCGGCAGCCCCCAGCTGGTTCGCGGAACCGGCGATCTGTTCGATGGTTTTGCGCAAGTTGGCCTGCATGGTCGACAAGGCAGCAAGCAAACGCGCCGGTTCGTCCTTGCCATCGACTTCGATAGGCTTGGTGAGGTTACCGCCAGCAATTGACTCCGCGGCGGCGACCGCGCGGTTCAGTGGTGTAACGATGCTGCGGGTCAGCAGCCAGGCCAGCAACACCGTCACCAATGCGGCAAACACCGAAACCGCGATGATGCCGTTGGTAGCGAAAGAATATTGGTCGCCAGCGACAGCGTCGGCCGCAGTTGCGCCAGCCTTGTTAATGTCGATCAGCTTGTTCAACTGCACACCCATCAGATCGGTACCGTCCTTGATCCGCGTATTGATCAGGTTGCGCAGGTCATCGACTTTGTTCTGCCGCGACAGCTCCATCATCTGGCTTTGGGCTTGCAGATAGCTGTCCAGGGTAGCGGCAAAGGTTTTAGTCAGCGCCGTTTCTTCCGGGCCTGCTGGCAAGGCCTCATAACCTTTCTGAGCTTGTCTGACTTTGTTGACCAGCTCATTGATGCGGGTTTCTGCTTCCTGCAACCCGGCGGCTTCACGATTGACCAGCACGCGAAACGACAGAATGCGCAAGCGCAGGACGTTCTCGGTGATGTTCCCAAGGAAGGCTACGCTGGGTAGCTGATTGCTTTCCATGTCGATGGAGGCCTGGCGGATGATCGACATGCGGTTCACGGCAAAGACGCCGAGCACGATCACCAGCAACGCAATGAAAGCAAAACCCAGGAACGCTCGAGGCGCGATATTCATATTACGTATGGACATAGGATGACTCTCGGGTGGTGAAGTCTTCGAGCATCCATGCAGTGAACGCTGGCAGGCTGGGGATTGTTCCCCGCATGCAGGTAGGCGACTTTGATTTGAGGGTGTGTGTGCGCCTATACCCTGTATCGGCAGGGCTTTAGGTTTTATGGAGGGTTGAGCGAAATATATTTCTGGACAGGACAAGTGTTTCAAGAGTGAAACACTGCTCCTGCCTGTGGCGAGGGAGCTTGCTCCCGCTCGGTGGCGAAGCCGCCGTAAGCCTTTGCTTTATTTTTTTCCATTTCGGGGCCGCTTCGCGTCCCAGCGGGACGGTGCGGCGTTCCGACAAGCTCCCTCGCCACAAAGGACCGTGTTCAGTGCTTATGTACCGCCAGGCGCCAGACGCGGGCGATGTCCCGGGCGCGATCGTGCAGCAGGCGCGGAGCGTCGGCGCAGGCTTGCTCCAGGGTCATTGGCCCGGATGCGAGGGCGAAGGCCGCGTCCACGCCATGTTCGTACATCTGCTGGTAACCCTCGCCGAGCGTGCCGGCAATCACGATTACCGGCACGCCCTGCTGCCGGGCGATACGCGCCACGCCAAACGGAGTTTTGCCGCGCAAGGTCTGGGCGTCGAAGCGGCCCTCGCCAGTGATCACCAGGTCTGCATCACGTACCGCCTCTTCCAGGCCGACCAGGTCGGCGACCACTTCTACACCGGCGCGAAATTGCGCGCCAAGAAACGCCTTGGCCGCAAAACCCAGTCCGCCCGCTGCCCCACTGCCCGGTTCGTCACGCAGATCTTTTCCCAGCGCTTGAGCACAGATCCCGGCGAAATGCCCAAGGGCCTGATCCAGTTGTTGAACCTGCTCGACCGATGCACCTTTCTGTGGACCGAATATCGCTGAGGCACCATGAAGACCGCACAACGGATTGTTGACGTCGGCGGCGATTTCGAAGCGCACGCTGGCCAGACGCGGGTCCATTTCACTCAGGTCGATCCGTGCCAGTTGCGCCAACGCCAGGCCACCCGGTTGCAATGTCTGGCCCTGGGCATCGAGCAGTCGTACGCCCAGTGCTTGCAACGCACCGGCACCTGCGTCGTTGGTCGCACTGCCGCCAATGGCCAGGATGATCCGCTGCGCCCGTGCGTCGAGTGCTGCGCGGATCAGTTCGCCCGTGCCGAAGGTGCTGCTGATGCACGCATCGCGTTGACCCAGCGGCACCAACTGCAATCCGCTGGCTTCGGCCATTTCGATGATCGCAGTGTGATTGTGGGGCAGCCAGCCCCAGTGCGCGTCGACCTGTATACCGAGCGGCCCCTGCACGCTGGCGCTGCGCAGCTCGCCTTCGCAGGCAGCGAGAATCGACTCGACCGTCCCTTCCCCGCCGTCAGCCATCGGGCACTTGACCAGCGTCGCATCCGGCCAGACCTCGGCCAGGCCCAGCGCAATGGCAGTGGCCACGGCTTCGGCACTCAGGCTGTCCTTGAACGAATCGGGGGCGATGACGATTTTCATGTGAATTCTCCAGTTCCAATGGAGCCCATGCTGCCAGTTGATATGAACAATAACGCCGGTCCGTTGCACAAACGGCCATGAGGATTATTGTTCATTTCCACAAATCCCTGCGCGCCCAACGTAGCAGCTGCCGAGCCCGCGAGGCTGCGTTCGGCGGCGCAGCCGTCGTGAAATCAATCGCTGCGGTGTGTCAGGGAACAGTTGCCAGCAGAAATTACGACGGCTTCGCCGCCGAACGCAGCCTCGCAGGCTCGGCAGCTGCTACAGGTTCGTGAGTGACTATTCGGTTTGTGGCAGCAGTTGCACGCCCAGGTACAGCGCGAGCATGCCATCGAGGCGCAGCGGATCAACGCCGCTGAGTTCGGCAATGCGCTCCATGCGGTAACGCAGGCTGTTGCGGTGAATGCCCAACGCATCGGCACAGGCCTGGCTTTGGCCATCGTGTTCGCACCAGCTTCGTAACGTTGCCAACAGTTGGCCGTTGCTGTCCTTGGCGATGACTTTGCGCAGAGGCGTGAGCAACTCGTCGAGCGCATCGTCGTTGCGATGACGCCAGAGCATAACCGGCAATCGATAGCGGTTAAGTATCAGCAAACGGGTTTTCGGCAGCACATCGCGTCCATACGCCAGCAAGTCACCGACCCGCCGATAGCAGCGGCGCAAGCCTTGCAAACCATCGGCCTGGCCACCCACGGCAATACGCAAAATGTTCCAGCCCAGGCCCTCGAGTTTTTCCAATAAGCGCTCGTTGTCCACCACTTGCGTGGTCGGCCGGCACCACAGCAACGACGACTTGGCGGAACTCACGCACCAACTGTCGGGATAGCGTGAGATCAGCCAGGCACTCAAGGCCTCGGCGGTTTGCCCCGCTCCATGTTCCAGGCCCAACTCGAACAAATAAGGTGTGCGCGACAGCTGCGGCTTGAGGCCCATTTGCTGAGCTTCGTCGATCAGCCGTGGCGAATCCCCGGCCTCGCTGAGCAGCAACGCCAACAGGTCATCGCAACGCTGGCGACGCCATTGCTGCTCGGCCTGCTGGTTGCGCTGGCCGACCAGCATCTCGGCAGTCATGCGCACCAGCTCCGCATAGGTACGCAGTTGCTCGGGCTCACCGGTAATACCCAACACGCCGATCAAACGCTGATCGAGCAGCAACGGCAAATTGATCCCCGGCTGCACGCCTTTGAGGTGTACGGCGGTCTGCGCGTCGATTTCCACCACGCGCCCATTCGCCAGCACCAGTTGCGCACCTTCGTGCCGGGTGTTGATCCGCTCCGGCTCGCCACTGCCGAGGATCAGCCCCTGGCTGTCCATGACATTGACGTTGTACGGCAGAATGGCCATCGCCCGGTCGACGATATCCTGCGCCAGGTCGTGATCGAGTTCGAACATGCGGCTAATCCTTGAAAACGTGCGGCGATTGATTGTTCACCCGCACAGGCTGTTGGCGCAAACCCTGTGCTCAGGCACAAAGACTTCCGCGTAGGGGTGACCGAGACTCTCCAGGCGACCAACGTTACCCTTGCCTCGCAAAAAATCATAATAAAGAGAGTCCCGCCATGTCACAGAGCGCCGCTGCCACCCTGGCCACCGATGACGATAAAAACGCCGTCTACAAGCGCGTTACCCTGCGCTTGATCCCCTTCATCTTTGTCTGCTACCTGTTCAACTACCTCGACCGGGTCAACGTTGGATTTGCCAAACTGCAGATGCTCGATGCGCTGAAATTCAGCGAAACCGTGTACGGCCTCGGGGCCGGGATTTTCTTCATCGGCTACGTGTTGTGTGGCGTACCGAGCAACCTGGCGCTGACCCGATTTGGCCCACGGCGCTGGATCGCGCTGATGATGGTCACCTGGGGCCTGCTGTCGACCTGCCTGCTGTTCGTCACCACGCCGACCGGGTTCTACACCTTGCGCCTGTTCACCGGTGCCGCCGAAGCCGGGTTCTTCCCGGGCGTGGTGCTGTACCTCTCGCAGTGGTTCCCGACCTTCCGCCGTGGCCGCATCATGGCGCTGTTCATGTCGGCGATTCCGGTGTCCGGCCTGCTCGGCAGCCCGTTCTCAGGCTGGATTCTCAACCACTTCGCCGCCGGCCAGGGTGGACTCGCCGGCTGGCAGTGGATGTTCCTGCTGCAAGGCATTCCGACCATCACCCTCGGTGCACTGGCGTTCTTCCTGCTCAGCGACAACTTCGCCAGCGCCAAATGGCTCAAGCCAGAAGAACGTGCCGTGCTCGAAGCCGATCAAGCCATCGATTGGGCCAGCAAACCGAAAACCGCCACCGATTCGCTGCTGGCGGTGTTCAAGAACCCGGCGATCTGGGCGTTCGGGCTGATCTATTTCTGCATTCAAAGCGGTGTCTACGCGATCAACTTCTGGTTGCCGTCGATCATCAAGAACCTCGGTTTCGCCGATAACCTGGTGATCGGCTGGCTCAGTGCGATTCCGTACCTGCTGGCAGCCGTGTTTATGCTGATGGTCGGTCGCTCGGCGGACTTGCATAAAGAACGCCGCTGGCATTTGGTGGTACCGATGCTGATGGGCGCGGTGGGTCTGTTGATCGCCGTGAACTTTGCGGCCAACCCAGCCATAGCGATTCTTGGCCTGACCATCGCCACCATGGGCGCCCTCACCGGCTTGCCAATGTTCTGGCCAGTGCCTACCGCCATGCTCAGCGCCGGCGCCGCTGCCGGTGGCCTGGCGTTGATCAACTCCATGGGCCAGATGGCCGGTTTCCTCAGCCCGTACCTGGTCGGTTGGGTCAAGGACAGCACCGGCTCGACCGATGCGGCGTTGTACCTGCTGGCGGGGGTGATTGTTTGCGGCAGTCTGTTGGCGCTGCGTATGACGCGCACGTTGCGCGCTTGATACCCGACAATTGATCTGAGATGTTCGATAATTCCGTTTGCCCCGTGCGGTTGTTCTGGTATTTGATTGAGCCTTTCCTACCGGCAAAAGGATTTCGCACATGACCTACCGCACACTGGGCCACTCTGGACTGCAAGTGTCCACCCTGACCCTGGGCACCATGATGTTCGGCGAGCAGACCAGCACCGAAGATTCACTGCGGATCATCGAGAAGGCCTGGGATCAAGGCGTCAACTTCATCGACACGGCAGACGTATACACCGGCGGCCGCTCCGAGGAGATCGTCGGCGAAGCCATTGCCAGTCACCGCCACGAATGGGTGGTGGCTTCCAAGGTCGGCTTCGGCCCGGTGGACGGTGTGCCGAATCGCAGCGGGCTGAGCCGCAAGCACCTGTTCAATGGCATCGATGCCAGTCTGTCCCGCCTGGGCACCGATTACCTGGACATCTATTACCTGCACCGCGAAGACCACAACACGCCGCTGGAGGTCACGGTGTCGGCCATCGGCGACCTGATTCGCCAAGGCAAGATCCGTTACTGGGGCCTGTCCAACTACCGTGGCTGGCGGATCAGCGAGGTGATCCGCGTCGCGGAGAAACTCGGCGTCGACAAACCGGTGATCAGCCAGCCGCTGTACAACATCGTCAATCGCCAGGCCGAAACCGAACAAATCACCGCCGCCAACGCCTACGGCCTCGGCGTGGTGCCTTACAGCCCGTTGGCCCGTGGCGTGTTGAGCGGCAAGTACGCGCCAGACGCCACCCCGGACGCCAACAGCCGCGCCGGTCGCCAGGACAAGCGCATCCTGGAAACCGAATGGCGGGTCGAATCGCTGCGCATTGCCCAGCAGATTCAGACGTACACCCAAGAGCGCGGCGTCGGCATCGTCGAGTTCGCGATCGCCTGGGTGCTGAACAACTCTGCCGTCAGCTCGGCCATCGTCGGTCCGCGCACCGAAGCCCAATGGGATGCCTACACCAAGGCCCTGGCGGTGAAGATCACGGCCGAAGACGAAGCCTTCATTGACTCGCTGGTGACGCCGGGGCACTCGTCGACGCCGGGGTTCAATGACATGGGCCATTTCGTGTCAGGGCGTAAACCACGTAATAACTGAAGAAACACAGGCTAATGTGGGAGCGGGCTTGCTCGCGAAGGCGGTTTCACATTCAACACTGATGTTGACTGGAGGATCGCCTTTGCGAGCAAGCCCGCTCCCACAGTTGGTTTATGTTGATCATTCGGACAATATTCATCTCTGAAACCACGTATCCTCCGCTGCCCGTTTTACGTTCAACCTCGCGAGGACAGTTTGTCTAAAGGTATTGCTCTATCGGTGTCAGCCTCGGTGCTGTTCGCCGTCATGTATTTCTACACCTCGTTGCTGTCGCCCCTGAGCGGCGTGGAAATCTTCGGCTGGCGAATGCTGCTGACCGTGCCGTGCATGACCGTGTTCATGGTGGTTTCCGGCGAATGGCGGCGCGTGGTCGAGATCCTCCGTCGGGTGGGCAGCAAACCGGCATTGTTCGGTGGCCTGCTGGTTTCCTCGGCATTGCTCGGCGTGCAACTCTGGTTGTTCATGTGGGCGCCGCTGAACGGCCACAGCCTTGACGTTTCGCTGGGCTACTTCCTGTTGCCACTGACCATGGTGCTGACCGGGCGCATCGCCTATGGCGAACAGCTTTCGTACCTGCAAAAGGTCGCCGCGTTTTTCGCCACCCTCGGCGTGCTCAACGAGTTGTATCAGGTGGGCAGTTTTTCCTGGGCGACTCTCTTGGTGGCCATCGGTTACCCGACCTACTTCGTGCTGCGCCGACGCTTGGCGTCGGACAACCTCGGCGGTTTGTGGCTGGACATGACGCTGATGCTGCCGGTGGCGTACGGGTTCGTGCACAGCGGTGAACAAGGCTTTGCCGTATTCGATCAACACCCGTGGTTGTCGTTGCTGATCCCGCTGCTCGGGGTGATCAGTGCTTCGGCGCTGGTGGTTTACATCATCGCCAGCCGCTTGCTGCCGTTCAGCCTGTTCGGGCTGCTGAGCTATGTCGAACCGGTGCTGTTGCTGGGGGTTGCGTTGTTACTGGGGGAAAGTATCAAGGCGGGAGAATGGCTGACCTACATTCCGATCTGGCTGGCGGTGCTGGTGTTGGTGTTTGAGGGCTTCAAGCATTTGATGCGGCATCGCCGCCCTTGACCTTGACCGTGTAGGAGCCGAGCTTGCTAGCGATGGCAGCGCCGCAACATACCGGCGGACCGCGGCGCTTCCATCGCTAGCAAGCTCAGATCCTACAGTTTTACAGCAGTGGCAAATTACTCAGTCGAGAGCACACCACGGCGAACCTGGTCACGTTCGATGGATTCGAACAGTGCCTTGAAGTTGCCTTCGCCGAAACCATCGTCGCCTTTACGCTGGATGAATTCGAAGAACACCGGCCCCATCAGGGTTTCCGAGAAGATTTGCAGCAGCAGACGCTTGTCGCCCGCCTCTGACGAACCGTCCAGCAGAATCCCCCGCGCTTGCAGTTCGTTGACCGGCTCGCCGTGGTTCGGCAAACGGCCCTCGAGCATTTCGTAGTAGGTGTCTGGCGGCGCGGTCATGAAGCGCATGCCGATCTTTTTCAGGTGATCCCAGGTCTTGATCAGGTCATCGGAGAGGAAGGCAACGTGCTGGATACCCTCGCCGTTGAACTGCATCAGGAACTCTTCGATCTGCCCGGCGCCCTTGGACGACTCTTCGTTCAGCGGGATGCGGATCATGCCATCCGGGGCAGTCATGGCCTTGGAGGTCAGGCCGGTGTATTCGCCCTTGATGTCGAAGTAACGGATCTCGCGGAAGTTGAACAGCTTCTCGTAGAAGTTCGCCCAATACGCCATACGGCCGCGGTACACGTTATGGGTCAGGTGGTCGATGATCTTCAGGCCAGCCCCGACCGGGTGACGGTCAACGCCTTCGATGAACACGAAATCGATGTCGTAGATCGAGCTGCCTTCACCGAAACGGTCGATCAGGTACAGCGGCGCGCCGCCGATGCCTTTGATCGCCGGCAGGTTCAGTTCCATCGGGCCGGTTTCGATATGGATCGGCTGGGCGCCGAGTTCCAGGGCTCGCTTGTAGGCCTTTTGCGAATCCTTGACCCGGAACGCCATGCCGCATACCGACGGACCGTGTTCAGCCGCGAAGTACGACGCCACGCTGTGGGGTTCGTTGTTGAGGATCAGGTTGATCTGGCCCTGCCGATACAGGTGCACGTCTTTGGAGCGGTGGGTCGCGACCTTGGTGAAGCCCATGATCTCGAAGATCGGCTCAAGGGTGTTCGGGGTCGGCGATGCGAGTTCGATGAACTCAAAGCCCATCAGGCCCATTGGGTTTTCGTATAAATCTGCCATGGTTGGCGCCTCATCATGATGCTTTTGGAATTAACGGAACGTTAGTTACAAGCACTGCTGAGAGCGGCGGGTGGCGCGCAGGAGATACCTCGCACACTGCGGGCGAGAAAATCACCGTAGATCAATTGGAACCCAAATATCTTCATTGTCGACCCAAGGCTCTTGCGGGCGAGGCTTCTGCTGCCAGAAGACGTTATTCTTATATGCGTAACCGGATTCTACACAGCGTAACAATGTTTGTCCGCCTTCTCTATAAAATCCCCCTTTTTGACACCGGTGCAAGAGGTTTATTGCACAGGTAAATGCCCAGCAGAATCGCCGCGCCTCCCAGGTACATCGCCCCACTCAACTGCTCGCCCAGCAACAGCGTGCCAAGTATCACTGCCGTCAGCGGATTCAGGGCGATAAACACCCCCGAGCGGGTGGCGCCGATTTTACGAATACCGTCGTAGTACCAAATGTAGGCCAGCGCCGAGCCGAGTACCCCCAGATACAACAGACTCAACAGCTGCGTCACCTGCAAATCGCCCAGGACCTCAAGACTCACTTCACCGCGCACGGCGCTGGTCGTGCACAACATCAGTGTGCCCAGCACAATCGAGTAGGTCACGGTATGCAGCGGGCCCAACGCCTGGTTCAGACCTTTGGAAAACAAAGAGTAAATTCCCCAACCCAACACACAACCGAAAATCAGCAGATCACCGATCCAGCTGTTCGCGGCGCCGCCATCAAACACCGGCTGGTTGCGACTGAAAATGACCACCCCTGCCCCAGCGATGCAGATCGCGATGCCTGCAATTTTGGTTCGACTCAAGCGCTCCTTGAACAGCAGCCACGACGCCAACCCGATGACCGCCGGATTCAGCGCCACGATCAGCGATGCACGAGAGGCGTTGATGTAGTGCAAGCCGTAAAAGAAACACAGGTTGTAAAAGAAGATCCCGAAAAAACCCAGCATCCCCAATTGCAACCACTGCCTGAAGGTCGGACGCATCAAAGGGATGCGCGCCAGAACCATAAACAGTAGCAAGGCCAGGCTCGCCAGCAGAAAACGCAAACTCGCCGCAAATAGCGGGCTGAGTGAGTCGGCGAGAAACCGGCCGGCCACGAAGGTCCCACCCCATATCATGGTGACAGTGGCGAGTTTCAGGTAGACCGGAACATCCGAATCACGGGAGCCGCTTTGGACAAGGCTTTTCATAAATCTCCACGCTGAGAAGGACGTTAGATAACGTATTCTTTGCGTAATGTCTGATCATCGTAAAATGAGTAAATACTCATGACCCTGACCCAACTCGAGATCTTTTCGCTGGTGGCCGAGCTGCACGGTTTCACCAGCGCGGCCAACCGCCTGGGCATCACCCAGTCGGCGGTGTCCCATGCCATCAAGTCGCTGGAGCAGGAACTCGGTGTCGAGTTGCTCAGACGGCATCAGGCCCACATCGAGCTCAGCGATATCGGTCAACAATTGCTGTTGCGCGCCCGCGCCATGCTCGGGCTGGCCAGCACCCTGCGCCAGGAAGCCGCGGATGCTCGCGGAATGAAACGCGGCACGCTGCGTATCGGCTCATTCGGACCGACCTCGTCGATCAAACTGCTGCCGAAGATTTTGCAGCACTACCGCGCGGCGTATCCCGGAATCGAGGTCCACGTTGACGAAGGCCCGGATCGGCAAGTGCTGCAATGGCTTGAAGAGCGGCGTATCGACATCGGTTTTGTGGTGTTGCCCGAAGAACGTTTCGATACGTTTGCGCTGGTGGAAGACCAGATGGTCGCGCTGATACCGGCTACTCATGAACTCGCCCGACGCGACAGCCTGAGCTTGAGCGATCTGTGTCACGACCCGTTCATTCTCACTGAAGCAGGCTCTTCGGAGCTGGTTTCGCACCTGTTCAGCACTGCCCGGCTGACCCCGGACATTCGCTATCGCAGCTCGCAATTGCTTAGCACACTGGAAACCGTCAGCCGTGGCGACGCCTTGACGCTGGTCGCCGAACTTTCGCTGCCAAACGCGGAACACGCGCGCTACGTGAAAAAGCCCCTTAAACCACCGGTCAAACGTCAGGTTGGCCTGGCGGTACTCGACCAGCGCCAGTCATCACCGGCGACCCTCGCGTTTATCAAATTGGCCATAAGTCTGGACTACCGTTGAAAAGCGCAAAGCCTTTACGCCATCTATCATGGCCCTTGTCTGTACTCTTTTTGAGAGGCAAGCCGTCGTCCTGCCTGCATCTGAGAGCCCTACTCTTCTGAGAGCCCTACTCCGTCGCCGCAGGTTCCACACATGCCCTTGACCTTCAAAGCCCGCCGCACGCCACGGACTCGCAACCTAATCACGCTGTTGGTCGGCTTGGTGCCTGTACTTCTGGGTTTCGTCATTCTGCACATGCAAGCCGGACGGGTGCTGGAGCAAAACACCCACCAAACGGCCGAAGAAGCGGTGCGGCAATTCGATTTGATGCTCGATGACACCGCGCTGGCGGCACAAGAACTGCTGCCGCTGGCCGGACAGCCTTGCGCCGATGTCAAACTGGCCCTGCGCGAACAAGTCACGCGCCGGCCCTTCGTGCGTTCGACCAATCTTGTGTGGGACAACAACATATATTGCAGTTCACTATTTGGCGACTATCAGGCAACGGTTGATCCTGGCGAGTACACACAAGGCAAGTTGTGGTTGATGAACGGCAACCCGGTCACACCCAATACCGCGGTGCTGGTGTATCGCCTCAGCGAAGGCAAGCAAGGCGCCCTGAGCGCCCTTGACGGCTATCACCTGAGCAACGTCCTGCGGCTGATTGGTCGCCAGACTCTACTGTTACTGCAAGTCGGCCCCCACTGGTTATCTACCGATGGCCAGGTCCACGAGGGCGCCCTGTCCGTATTCCCGGTAGCCCGAAGCAACCTTGCGTCTTCGCGGTATGCCTTTGAAGTAGAGGCCGGTTTTCCCGAGGGCGAAGTCTGGCGCTACATGAAAAGCGAATACCCGCCGCTGTTCAGCCTGCTGATCTTCTTTGGGGTGATTGCCGGGGCCATTGGTCATTGGCTACAGAAGCGCTCCTCATCACAGACTCATGAACTGCAACGGGCACTGGAAGCCAATGAGTTCATTCCTTACTTCCAGCCTGTGGTTCACGGTGATAGTAAAGAGTGGGCAGGCGTCGAGGTCCTGATGCGCTGGCAACACCCAAAAGAAGGCCTGGTGCGTCCGGACCTGTTCATTCCATTCGCCGAGCATTCCGGATTGATCGTGCCGATGACCCGCTCGTTGATGCGCCAGACTGCCGCGTTGCTCGCCCCGCATGCGCCT
Source organism: Pseudomonas sp. FW306-02-D09B (assembly GCF_058782685.1). NCBI lineage: Bacteria > Pseudomonadati > Pseudomonadota > Gammaproteobacteria > Pseudomonadales > Pseudomonadaceae > Pseudomonas > Pseudomonas sp. FW306-02-D09B. The sequence goes on along the minus strand of NZ_JBYSXY010000001.1, from coordinate 189,989 downwards.
GTGTTCCATGAGCGCTTTCACATCGGCATCAACATCACCGCCAGCCACTGCCGTGACCTTGCGCTGGTAGACGATTGCCGCGAATTTCTCGCCGCCTTCCCGCCCGGCAAGGTTGCGCTGGTTCTGGAACTGACCGAGCGCGAGTTGATCGAACCCAACGCCATCACCCTTCAATTGTTCGAACAGTTACATGCGTTGGGGGTGATGATTGCGATCGATGATTTTGGCACCGGGCATTCTAGCCTGGGCTATTTGCGCCAGTTCAATGTGGACTTTCTGAAAATAGATCAGAGCTTTGTGGCGATGATCGGTGTTGATGCCTTGTCCCGCCACATACTCGACAGCATCATCGAACTCTCGGCCAAGCTGGACCTTGGTATCGTTGCCGAAGGTGTCGAAACCCTCGAACAGAGTGATTATCTTGCCCGTCACGGGGTGAACTTCCTGCAAGGCTACCTATTTGCACGACCGATGCCGGGCGCCGATTTCATTATTGCGTTGAACAGCCATTAATTAGCCACTTTGCGCGCTCCATGGACATCCTCAACAAAAGGATCCACGCCGCAAATTGCATCAAACAGCAACGTGCGTTACATCATGAAAAAGACGTGATTTACTCTGAGCGAATTAACTACTACAATTTTTCTTGCCTGCACAAGATTGACAGGTGAGCCATTAACACCGAGTCGCTACAAGGCTCTTGGCTTATAGCTTTGTTGGCGGTTGGTATCAGCCAAACACACTATTGGAGTAAAGATATTGTCCAGACTCGCTGAATTTCGTGCCGCTGAAAAGGCCCTTCAAGAACAGCTCGCGCAGCTGGAATCGCTGAAGAACGACGCCGGGCTCAAGAAAGAAATCGAATTCGAAGAAAAGCTCCAGGGGCTGATGAAAACCTACGGCAAGAGCTTGCGCGACATCATCGCCATTCTCAACCCGAACCCAAAATCCGGCCTGCTGCAGGCCGCCGCACCTAAAACTCGCCGCGCCCGCGTGGTCAAGGTTTATCAAAACCCGCACACCGGTGAACTGATTGAAACCAAGGGCGGCAATCACCGTGGCCTGAAAGCCTGGAAGGAACAATATGGTGCAAGCACCGTTGACTCCTGGCTGCGCACTTAAGCTTTCCTGCGCCCCCTCCAAAAGCCCTGCCTGTGCAGGGCTTTTTTATGCTCACCTATACTTAATGCAACGATGATCGTCGATCTAGTTGGAAACGCCGGCCAAATACCATGGGCATCCGGTACAACTTTCTGCTTAATCCCTTTGGGTATTAAACAACACCCCTCGGCACGGCTAACGTGCAGACATCGCGCACTACTAAAGTCTCAAACTGTTTCGCGCACTGCGTATTTCTTCCTGACTTGCGGCATAAGCCTCGGCTTGGCCTGCGTAGGAAAAAACATAGGCCTTATCGGCATCTAGCGCTGCGACTAATGTTTGCGACAACACATGTCGTCCATTCTGGGTGACCGTACAGGTGGTTTCCAGCGCTTGCAGCCTGCTCAATGTAGCGGGATGAATTTTGTTGCAAACACTTTGATAGCCGCCCTGAAAAAAATCCTTTTGCACGGACTTGCGCATTTCCAGCAGCACACCTTGCAAATTGACTTCATGCCCAGGCTCAACCTGGCTCATGGTCAACTCCATGACCAGCACCGGATCACCGTTTGCGTCGTTTTTCACCGCCCGCTGCCTTGAAACCCTGGGCGGTGTTTGAGTTGTCGCCTCCTCTTGTGGCAATACTTGCACTGCCCAGCCGCTGGGCCAGGTAATCTCGGGAAGCACAGTCTCGGCGCGGGCAACAGCCGAAAACAGGCAGGTCAAAACAAGCAGGTAGCGATACGGTCGAAACATTGCACTCAACACTGACGGGGCGAACGTTAAAGTCTGAGCCCCACCACGCCGTCAGGCAATAGCTGAACGTTTTGCTTTGGTGCAATACACCGCCTTGCGTATTATTGGCGTACTGCAAGCAAGCCTCATCAACTGCAAGCCAAGGGACAGCTCTTGTCTTGAGCGCCGTTTGCCCCACTTTTTTCCGGAGGGCCCATGAGCCTGCACGAACTGAACACCTTCCCCGGCGTTACCGCCCAACCTGACACCGCCACGCAGCAATTCGTCTTCAACCACACCATGTTGCGGGTCAAGGACATCACCAAGTCGCTGGATTTCTACACGCGCATCCTCGGCTTTACGCTGGTGGAAAAGCGCGATTTCCCGGAAGCCGAGTTCAGCCTGTATTTCCTGGCGCTGGTCGATAAGAACCAGATCCCGGCCGACGCCGCTGCACGCACCCAGTGGATGAAATCGATTCCCGGTATTCTTGAGCTGACTCACAACCACGGCACCGAGAACGATGCGGATTTCGCCTACCACAATGGCAACACCGACCCTCGCGGTTTCGGCCACATCTGCATTTCGGTGCCAGACATCCGTGCCGCGTGCGAGCGCTTCGAAGCCCTGGGCTGTGATTTCCAGAAACGCCTGAACGACGGCCGCATGAAGAGCCTGGCCTTCATCAAGGACCCGGATGCGTACTGGGTTGAGATCATTCAGCCGGCACCGCTGTAAGCCCCGCCTTTTGTAGGAGCAAGGCTTGCCCGCGATAGGCACAATGCGGATGGCCTGATCTACCGGGTCATCGTTCATCGCGAGCAAGCTTTGCTCCTACGCTAGCCTTTGCTACAAACAAAAAACCCCATGATCACTCATGGGGTTTTGTGTTTTCAGCGTTGACGTTTACGCAGGCGCAGAGGTGCGAATCAGGTGATCGAAGGCGCTCAGCGATGCCTTGGCACCCTCGCCTACCGCAATCACGATTTGCTTGTACGGCACGGTCGTTACATCGCCGGCGGCGAACACACCCGGTATCGAGGTCTCGCCACGGTTATCGACGATGATCTCGCCGCGCGGCGACAGCTCGACGGTGCCCTTGAGCCAATCGGTGTTCGGCAGCAAACCGATCTGCACGAAGATCCCTTCCAGCTCGATGCTCAGCACTTCGCCTGACTGACGATCCTTGTAACGCAAGCCGTTGACCTTCTGCCCATCGCCGGTCACTTCAGTGGTTTGCGCACTGGTGATCACGGTCACGTTCGGCAGGCTGTGCAACTTGCGCTGCAACACCGCATCGGCACGCAACTGCACATCGAACTCCAGCAACGTGACATGAGCAACGATACCGGCCAGGTCGATGGCCGCTTCGACCCCCGAGTTACCGCCACCAATCACCGCAACGCGCTTGCCTTTGAACAGCGGGCCGTCGCAGTGCGGGCAGTACGCCACGCCCTTGTTGCGATATTGCTGCTCGCCCGGAACGTTCATTTCACGCCAGCGAGCACCGGTCGCGAGGATCACGGTCCTGGCTTTCAGTGAAGCGCCGCTGGCGAACTTGATCTGGTGTAGCTCGCCGTTCTTGCCCGGCAGCAGCTTGTCGGCGCGTTGCAGGTTCATGATGTCGACGTCGTATTGCTTGACGTGTTCTTCCAGCGCGACGGCGAGCTTCGGCCCTTCCGTCTCCTGTACCGAGATGAAGTTTTCGATTGCCATGGTGTCCAGCACCTGACCACCAAAACGCTCGGCTGCAACGCCGGTACGAATGCCTTTACGGGCGGCGTAGATTGCTGCCGAAGCACCGGCTGGGCCGCCGCCGACGACCAGTACGTCAAAGGCGTCTTTGGCGCTGATCTTCTCGGCCTGACGCTCGATGGCGCTGGTGTCGATCTTGGCGATGATTTCTTCCAGGCCCATGCGCCCCTGAGCGAAATTCACGCCGTTCAGGTAGATGCTGGGCACGGCCATGATTTGCCGTTCAGTGACTTCGTCCTGGAACAGCGCGCCGTCGATGGCGACGTGACGGATGTTCGGGTTCAGCACCGCCATCAGGTTCAGCGCCTGGACCACGTCCGGGCAGTTCTGGCACGACAGCGAGAAGTAGGTCTCGAAGTTGAACTCGCCTTTGAGCGAGCGGATCTGTTCGATCACCTCGATACTGGCCTTCGAAGGGTGACCGCCAACTTGCAGCAAGGCCAGCACCAGCGAAGTGAATTCGTGCCCCATGGGGATACCGGCGAAACGCAGGCTGATATCGCTTCCCGGGCGGTTCAACGAGAACGATGGCTTGCGCGCATCGGTACCGCTGTCGAGCAAGGTAATTTGCTGGGAAAGACTGGCAACGTCTTTGAGTAACGCGAGCATTTCCTGGGATTTCGCGCCGTCGTCGAGGGAGGCGACGATCTCGATCGGCTGGGTGACCCGTTCCAGGTATGACTTCAACTGAGCTTTAAGATTGGCGTCCAACATACGGGCGATTTCCATTTTGTATACGGTAGAAAAAACAACGCCCGAGCGAATCTCGCCCGGGCGTTTTTTGGGCGGTGCAGCTTACTTAAGTGCGGATTAGCGCTCTTGAGTGGCTCACAGACTCAGATCTTGCCGACCAGGTCCAGGGACGGAGCCAGGGTGGCCTCGCCTTCTTTCCACTTGGCTGGGCAGACTTCGCCCGGGTGAGCGGCAACGTACTGGGCAGCCTTGATTTTGCGCAGCAGCTCGGAAGCGTCACGGCCTACACCGCCGTCGTTCAGCTCGACGATTTTGATCTGGCCTTCAGGGTTGATCACGAAGGTGCCACGGTCAGCCAGGCCGACTTCTTCGATCAGCACGTCGAAGTTACGGGAGATCACGTGGGTCGGATCGCCAATCATGGTGTACTTGATTTTTTCGATCGCTGGCGAAGTGTTGTGCCATGCAGCGTGGGCAAAGTGGGTGTCGGTCGACACGCTGTAGATTTCTACGCCAAGCTTCTGGAATGCATCGTAGTTGTCAGCCAGGTCTTCCAGCTCGGTTGGGCAAACGAAGGTGAAGTCGGCCGGGTAGAAGAACACGACGGACCATTTGCCTTTCAGATCGGCGTCCGACACTTCGACGAATGCGCCGTTTTTGAATGCGGTAGCGTTGAACGGTTTTACGTGGCTGTTGATGATAGGCATCGTTGACTCTCCGTCAGGGGTTGAGAAGTTGATGGAGTGAATCCTACCCACTCGACCGACGGATGGCTCATTGGCAAACCTGATGCTACTCATTGGTTTTCGCTATTAGCCAGCACTCTCAATAGAAGAAAACCGTATCAATTCGCCAACAGCCTGTTCAGCGATCCACGCCATCCCGAGAAACGGGCTGGCCTGCGCGATCAACGCAGAGCCAGATACCGTTTCAGAGAGAATGGGGAGATTAGCCCGCTACCGGAGTGCGCATGGTGACAAACTCTTCGGCAGCGGTAGGATGCACGCCGATGGTTTCGTCGAAATCGCGCTTGGTGGCGCCAGCCTTCAAGGCAATCGCCAGGCCCTGAACGATCTCACCCGCTTCCGGGCCGACCATGTGGCAACCCAAAACCTTGTCGGTCTTGGCGTCCACCACCAATTTCATCAATGTGCGCTCCTGGCACTCGGTCATGGTCAGCTTCATCGGCCGGAAACGGCTTTCGAAAATCTGCACCTCATAACCCTCTTCCCTCGCCTGTTCTTCACTCAGGCCAACGGTGCCAATGTTCGGCAAGCTGAATACCGCCGTGGGAATCATCTTGTAGTCGACCAGACGATACTGCTCAGGCTTGAACAACCGACGCGCCACCGCCATGCCTTCAGCCAGGGCTACCGGCGTCAATTGCACGCGACCGATCACATCGCCAATCGCCAGAATCGATGGCTCAGCGGTTTGATACAACTCGTCGACTTCGACAAAGCCTTTCTTGTCGAGCGTGACCTTGGTGTTCTCCAACCCCAGGTTGTCGACCATTGGACGACGCCCCGTGGCGTAGAACACGCAATCTGCCTGCAACTCGCGACCATCCTTGAGGGTCACGTTCAAACTGCCATCAGCCTGCTTTTCGATGCGCTCGATGTCGGCATTGAATTGCAGGTTCATCCCGCGCTTGGTCAGTTCCTCCTGCAAATGCTTGCGCACCGAGCCGTCGAAGCCACGCAGGAACAGCTCACCGCGATACAGCAAGGTGGTTTCGGCGCCCAGCCCGTGGAAAATCCCGGCGAACTCTACGGCGATATAGCCGCCACCGACCACTAGAACGCGCTTGGGCAGCTCTTTGAGGAAAAACGCCTGGTTGGAGCTGATGGCGTGCTCGTGCCCCGGAATCTCGGGGATCTGCGGCCAGCCGCCGGTGGCAATCAGAATGTGCTTGGCGGTATGCCGCTCGCCGTTGATCTCGACCTCATGCGGGCCAACGATTTTGGCGTGACCTTCATGCAAGGTTACGCCGCTGCCGACCAGCAGATTGCGGTAGATACCGTTCAGCCGATTGATCTCGCGATCCTTGTTGGCGATCAGCGTTGCCCAATCGAAATTCGCCTCGCCCAACGACCAGCCAAAGCCCTGCGACTGCTCGAAGTCTTCGGCAAAATGCGCCCCGTAAACCAACAACTTCTTCGGCACGCAGCCAACGTTGACGCAAGTCCCGCCCAGATAGCGGCTCTCGGCCACTGCCACTTTCGCGCCGAAACCTGCTGCGAAACGTGCTGCTCGTACACCGCCGGAACCGGCGCCAATCACATAAAGGTCAAAATCGTAGGCCATTTTCAATCTCCTCGGCAGGCCACAAGCATACCCGCTGCAGCTTTCTCGGTCAGCGCTGCGAATGACATGGGGCCGGAAAACGAAAAAGCCACCCGAAGGTGGCTTTTCAGAACAAAACAGCGAAGCGCTTTTAGTAAGCCTTGCCAGTCTTGTAGAAGTGTTCGAAGCAGAAGTTGGTCGCTTCGATGTAGCCTTCAGCGCCACCGCAGTCGAAACGCGTGCCTTTGAACTTGTAGGCAATCACGCAACCGTCTTGCGCCTGTTTCATCAGGGCGTCGGTGATCTGGATCTCGCCGCCTTTGCCTGGCTCGGTTTCTTCGATCAGCTTGAAGATGTCCGGGGTCAGGATGTAGCGACCGATGATTGCCAGGTTGGATGGAGCATCTTCCGGCTTTGGCTTCTCGACCATGTTGCGGACGCGGTACAGGTCGTCACCGATCAAATCGCCAGCGATCACGCCGTATTTGTTGGTTTCCTGCGGGTCGACTTCCTGGATCGCGACGATGGTGCAACGGTACTGTTTGTACAGTTTGACCATCTGGGTCAGTACGCCGTCGCCGTCCAGGTTGACGCACAAGTCGTCCGCCAGCACGACCGCGAACGGTTCGTCGCCGATCAATGGACGGCCGGTCAGAATCGCGTGACCCAGGCCTTTCATTTCGGTTTGACGGGTGTAGGAGAACGAACACTCGTCAAGCAGTTTACGGATGCCGACCAGGTACTTCTCTTTGTCAGTACCCTTGATCTGGTTTTCCAGCTCGTAGCTGATGTCGAAGTGGTCTTCCAGGGCGCGTTTGCCACGACCAGTCACGATGGAGATTTCTGTCAAACCAGCGTCCAGCGCTTCTTCAACGCCGTACTGGATCAGTGGCTTGTTCACCACCGGCAGCATTTCTTTAGGCATGGCTTTAGTCGCTGGCAGGAAGCGAGTACCGTAACCGGCTGCTGGGAACAAGCATTTCTTGATCATAAAAGTCCTTAAAAGGGCTGTGTGTACGAGTTTCGGCGCAGTCTAATCAGCCGGCGAGCACCTTACAATGCCCCACACTGGCTAACCGATGCCATCATAGAGAAATATTCTGGCGGATAGTTCCGCAACGACGCAGATTAGCCTCCAGGCCAAGGCGTACGGAACAACGCAAAGACTTCACTTTAGACCAGTGAACGCGCCGGGACACGTTTCCAGTTATCATTGCGCGATTGAACCAGCCAACGAGGCAGATAGATGTCGGCAGCAAAAAGCGTAAACGGTTACCTGATCAATCAAGCCAAAGATCGCCAGTGGTGGGTCGACAGCGTCAGCGGCGAAAACATCGCCGGGCCTTTCCCCACGGAAGCCTTGGCGATTGAAGTCGCCTCGGTGCTGCAAGACACCCCGCCTGCACCCAAGCGGCGCGGCGCCAAACCTGAGTAACACAGCCCTCGAAAGAGCCCTGCTAACGCGCAGGGCTTTTTTGTGTTTGTCTGTACCGAAATGGTTGTTCGCTATAGCATCTGGCTTCAGGGCGACTCGCGCCCCTTACACACTGTTCACTCGATGACGACCCAAACATGAAAAAATATCTGGCTCTGATTGCGGTGCTGGCCTTGAGCGGTTGCGCTACTGCATCCAAAACCTATCTGAACAATGGCGAGCAAGGCCTTTCGATCGACTGCTCGGGTGAAGCCAACTCCTGGGCCAAATGTTATCAAATGGCTGACGATTCCTGCGCGGGTACCGGCTATCGGATCATTGGCACCGATGGCACGCCAGCCACCAAGGAAAGCGACAAGACCCTGGGCGTCGACGTTGGCAACTACAAGAGCCGCAGCGTCGTAGTGGTGTGCAAGTAACCGGCAAGACGCTATGGCCGTTACATGTGAATTTCGGCGAATTTGATCCCGAGCCCGCGTACTGTCTCGATCAAATCATCCAGCCGACTAAATGATTCGACCTCGTCGTTTTCATCCACCAGGAAATAGCTGCGCCCTGCACTTTTCTTGAAGAACACAATCCACTCCCCGGAGTTTGCCGGGTTTTGAATCACATGCGTCGCAGAGATGTGCCCCTCTGCATGCCGCTCTCTTACTTGCTCTCGCTTCATTGACCACTCCAGAAATGACAGTGCCGCCCAAGCCCGAAGCTGGACGGCACTCCTGCTGATTGACGACAGTTTATCGGACGATACGGTCAATCAGCCAATTTCAAATTCAGCGAGCGAGAGAGAATCGCCGAAAAAACTATGAGCCAGAAATGCATGTGTTGGCCGCATCCTGCACATCTCCAGGCCGAATTGGCACATTGGACATGCTTTCGTGGAGCTTGATGCTACTTCCGCCGGATCGCTCTTCGATGTCAAACACCGCAGACGGACTCGCAGACAGTTTTCCTGCAACAATGACCCGGACACCATCCTTGTTGTAGGGCTCCATTTGTACAGCCCCTCGGGTACTGGCCAAATGTTTGGCCACGCAGTCGGCGTACGCTTGAGGTTTTTTCCCCGAGATCACATTCATGGTTGGCAGCGTCTGACTAATGTCCGAGACAGTCGCGCAACCACTCATCGCCAACGCCAGTACCAAAACACCCCGCTTCATACGAATCCTCCCTTAAAGACGCTCCGACAGCGCAAATACTGTTTTTCTCCGGAGACCGCTGCTTTATCACCCATAAAAACCCGAATAGCTGTTTTTAATTGTCAAAGCACCTCGCGGTAGCCCAATAATAAACCGTTCGGGCTGATAAACTGCGCCATCGCCCATGCTATCGTTTTGATTTTGTAGAAAAAGCCCTTCTGGAGGCGCCCCCAATGAAATTTATCCACCAGCGCGAGCACCTCAATGAAGATGACATTGTCGTCATTCAATGCTCCCAAATGTGCAACATCCGCTTGATGAACGACGCCAATTTTCGCAGCTTCAAGAATGGCGGCCGCCACACCTACCACGGCGGCGCGTTTGACACCTTCCCTGCGAAAATCACCGCGCCAAGCACCGGTTTCTGGAACATCACCATCGACACGGTCAACCGCCGGCCAATCAGCGTGACCCGCAAACCGACCCTGACCCACTCGATCAAAATCATCCGCCGGTCCAGCTCGAAACTCAGCTGAGACCTCGGCCCGCACTGCGACAGACAGGTACGACCGTGGCCCAAACGACTAAATACGTCATCAAATACAAACTCAACGAAGAACGCCGTTTCGAGTTCGCCCAGCTTGAAGCCGGCACCGAAGAAGAAGCCAGAGCGGCACTCGAAGCGATTCACGGCGACTTGTCCGGGATCAGCGATATAAAGGTCAGCAAAGCGCTGTAACCCCTGGCACAACCACTCCGGAGTTCGACCGCAAGCACCGGAGTGTCGCCCGCCTTCGTACTCCCCAGACTGGCACACCTCAACCTTGAGTTCAGGAGCCGGACATGTCGATTTCTTTGCCGCACAACACCTCGGTAGCGCGTTATATCGACGGTGTCCGCGCAATGGGCGAACAGCCTCTGATCTCGCGTATCAATGCACTGGATTGGCCTTCCCTGGAGCAAGACCTCGACCGGGACGGCTGCGCGACAATCAAAGGACTGCTCAACCCCGAGCAATGTGCAGACCTCAGCGCGCTCTATGCTCAGCCTGCGCTTTTCCGCTCGCACGTGATAATGGCCCGGCATGGTTTCGGGCGCGGCGAGTACAAATATTTCAGATACCCGCTGCCGGATATCGTTGCTTGCCTGCGCGGCACGCTCTACTCAAGGCTTGTCCCGCTGGCCAATCGCTGGAATGAACGGATGGGCTTGCCCGGGCGCTTTCCCACGGAACACGCAGCCTTCCTGCAACGTTGTCATGACGCCGGACAGGAGCGCCCTACGCCGCTGTTGCTGCAATATGGTCCGCAGGACTACAACTGTTTGCATCAGGATCTGTACGGCGAGCATGTGTTCCCGCTGCAAGTGGCGATTCTGCTGTCCACTCCCGGCGAAGATTTTACCGGCGGCGAATTCGTGCTCACCGAGCAACGCCCACGGATGCAATCACGGCCCATGGTGATGAGCCTGGAAAAAGGCGATGCGCTGTTTTTTGCCGTGCATCAGCGCCCGGTCAAAGGTGTTCGCGGCGATTACCGGGTGAACCTGCGCCACGGCGTCAGTCGCCTGCACAGCGGCAAACGGCATACCCTTGGAGTGATCTTTCACGATGCGCAGTAAAGCGATGCCTCCAGCGACCTTCGAGCTGTTTGCCGATGAAGACCGGCAACCGGCCAGAACCGAGAAAATCGGCGAACAGTCTTTCGTTCTGCGAGGTTTCGCCCTGCCCTGGGTGGTGCAATTGCTGCCGGCGCTGGAGAAGATTCTACTGGCCGCACCGTTTCGGCAGATGGTCACTCCTGGCGGTTTCACCATGTCTGTAGGCTTGAGCAGTTGTGGCACGCTGGGCTGGACCACCGATCGCAGTGGCTATCGCTACACTCGCATCGATCCCGTCAGCGGCCAGCCCTGGCCGGCGATGCCCGAGGTCTTTCGGGAACTGGCACAGGCTGCCGCACGAGAAGCCGGTTTCCATCACTTCGAGCCCGATGCCTGCCTGATCAACCGATACCTGCCGGGCGCCAAGATGTCGCTGCATCAGGACAAGGATGAACGGTCCTACGATCCGCCGATTGTTTCGGTGTCCCTCGGTCTGCCGGCGATGTTCCTGTTCGGCGGCTTCAAGCGCAGCGACACACACCTGCGAGTGCCGCTGTTTCACGGTGACATCGTGGTCTGGGGCGGCGTGGATCGCTTGCGTTATCACGGCGTGCTGCCGCTCAAGGAGGGTCATCACCCGCAACTGGGCGGACAGCGAATCAACTTCACCTTCCGCACGGCGGGATGACATCCGGAATTTGACCGCAAGCGCCGGAGTGTCCTCAGCGCCCACACTCGCTAGGCTGCGTATGAATAAACCTTCTACCGGTATCCCCCATGACCACTGCCAAACCCACCACAGAACAAGATCCCCGTTGGTCCGCGGTGCTGGCGCGCGACCCGCGCGCTGACGGTCAGTTCGTCTACGCGGTGAAAACCACCGGGATCTACTGCCGCCCGAGCAGCCTGGCGCGATTGCCGAAACCGGAAAACGTCGAGTTTTTCGATACCGAGGAACAGGCTCAGGCGGCCGGTTATCGCCCAAGCAAACGCGCTGCAACAGACCAGACTCATCTCGCCGCGCAGCACGCCACACTGGTCGCTGCAGCCTGTCGGCAGATCGAGGCTGCCGAGACATTGCCCAGCTTGAACGAACTGGCAGAGACCGCACGAATGAGCGCTTTCCACTTTCACCGGGTGTTCAAGGCTGTCACTGGCCTGACACCCAAGGGCTATGCCACTGCACAACGTTCACGCAGGGTTCGTGAACGCCTGGAAGTCGCCGGTTCGGTGACCGACGCGCTGTATGAGGCAGGTTTCAATTCCAACAGCCGCTTCTACGAGTCCGCCGATCATCTGCTTGGCATGAAGCCCAGCGACTACCGCGCTGCGGGCCAGAATACCGACATCCGCTTTGCCGTCGGCCAATGTTCATTAGGGGCGATTCTGGTGGCGCAAAGTCAACGCGGGGTGTGCGCGATCCTCTTGGGGGATGATCCCCATGCTTTGGTCTGCGACCTTCAAGACCGGTTCCGCCAGGCCAACCTGATTGGCGCCGACCATGACTTCGAACAGCTGATTGCCAAGGTGGTGGGTTTCATCGAAGCCCCGGCGCTTGGCCTGGACCTGCCGCTGGATGTGCGCGGCACGGCGTTTCAGGAGCGGGTGTGGATGGCGCTGCGCGATATCCCGGCGGGCAGCACCGCCAGCTACGCCGAAATTGCCCAGCGCATCGGCGCGCCAAAAGCCTTCCGTGCCGTGGCCCAGGCTTGCGGTGCCAACAACCTCGCGGTGGCCATTCCCTGCCATCGGGTGGTGCGCAGCAATGGCGATCTCTCGGGCTACCGCTGGGGGGTGGAGCGCAAGCGTCAACTGCTTGCGCGTGAAACCAAATCTCAGAAAATGCCGATATGCACAGCCACTGACTCTGGGCCGGTATAGGCCTCAAAGTCGGTGGCAAATCGGCGTTTGACCTGCGGATTGGCCTCGAAATACGCCCAGATGCTGCCCCACGCCTCGATGACACAGCCCGGCATCGGCCCCTTCGCCTCGAAAACCAGATACTGGCCGCCCTGCACCTCAATGCTTTCGTAACCGGGGGCGGCTTCATTGACCGCCACCCCGGCCGTCACATCGAAAGCCCCGGATGCATCGGACTCATAGCTGGAGTACACCCCGTAAGCCGGTGAGTCCGGCTTCTTATTGGCAATCTTGTCAAACAGCCCTTCGGCAAAAAATCGCTGCCACATCGGACCGATTCTGGCGGTAGCTGCCTGCTGCTCGGCGCTGTTAAACGTACGTACACGCAATCCCGATACGCGGAATGGCGAAACATCAAGTTGCTTCAAATCCATGGAACAGTTCCTCCGTCGTTAACGATTCACATCCACCACAAGCGGCCACCATGCCATTGGCGTGAGCGCTGGCACAACCGGACACTACAACTTTGTTGCGCTCGGCATCTGCGCCTAAAGGCCACTGGCCTTGTGACGCTGACTCCTGCTACAAAAGCCGCTCTTGTCATAAGGAGGACGTTGCGATGAACCCGTGGCCTGACACCCGTATTCTTGATCTGCTCGGCATTGAACTGCCGATCATCCAGGCTCCCATGGCTGGCGCCACCGGATCGGCCATGGTCATTGCGGCCAGCAATGCCGGCGCCCTGGGCTCAATGCCCGCGGCCATGCTCAGCGTCGAACAGTTGCGCGAAGAGCTGAAGGTCATCCGGCAACACAGCCAGCGCCCGTTCAACGTGAACTTCTTCTGCCATCAACCACCCGTGGCCGACGAGCAACGCGCTCAGCAATGGAAAAACCTGCTGGAACCGTATTACCGCGAGCTGGGCGCTGACTTCGACGCACCGACCCCGGTTTCCAATCGCGCGCCGTTCGATGCCGCCGCCTGCGCGGTGGTCGAAGAGTTCCGTCCGCAGGTGGTGAGTTTTCACTTCGGCCTACCGGAAAAATCCCTGCTCGATCGGGTCAAAGCCACTGGCGCGAAGGTCCTGTCTTCGGCAACTACCGTCGATGAGGCCATCTGGCTGGAACAGCATGGCTGCGACGCGATTATCGCCATGGGCTACGAGGCCGGAGGCCATCGCGGGATGTTTCTCAGCGATGATCTGAACAGTCAGGTCGGTACCTTTGCCCTGGTACCGCAGATCGTCGATGCCGTCAGCGTACCGGTGATCGCTGCGGGCGGGATCGGCGACGCACGCGGGATTGTCGCCGCCTTCGCCTTGGGGGCCTCGGCAGTGCAACTGGGCACCGCCTACCTGTTTACCCCGGAAGCCAAGGTCAGCGCCTCCCATCACCGGGCCTTGCGCAGCGCCAAGGAAAGCGAGACGGCGCTGACCAATATTTTTACCGGGCGTGCGGCGCGAGGGATTCTCAATCGGGTCATGCGCGAACTCGGCCCGATCAGCCCGCAAGCTCCGGCCTTCCCATTGGCCGGCGGCGCGCTGATGCCACTGCGTGCCAAGGATGAAGCGGACTTCAGCAACCTCTGGGCCGGACAAGCGCTACGGCTTGGGGTTGAATTACCGACCGCTGAGTTGACCCAGCGTTTGGCTGACGAGGCGCTGGCCTTGATGGCGCGTCGCTAAACACCATTTGATCGTTCCCATGCTTTGCGTGGTAACGATCAAAAACCCCGTAGCAGCTGTCGAGCCTGCGAGGCTGCGTTCGAGGACGAAGTCCTCGCAAATCCCGCAAACGCGGTTTGTCTGGAAAAACACGTTGCCTGATTTGACGACCGCTGCGCGGCCGAACGCAGCCTCGCGGGCTCGGCAGCTGCTACGAGGTACGGGGTAACGGGGGGTAATGGGGAACAGAGCGCGTGTCGGCTCATTGGGTGCTATTTGATACGTTCCGTTTGTCGGCAATTCGCTATATATTCACCTATATAGCGTTTCATCCTTTCGCATCGGTGCAGTCCACCCCCCATAAAAACTGCCCACTGCACCTGCCTACCCCGGAGCCGCTTCATGACTATTCGTGCCTCACGTTTTGCCCCCACTTGCCTGGTATCCTTGCTCGCCGTGTTCGCGTTTGGCTCAGCCCAGGCCGATGAAGTCCAGGTTGCGGTCGCGGCCAATTTCACCGCACCGATCCAGGCGATCGCCGCCGACTTCGAAAAAGACACCGGGCACAAACTGGTCGCCGCCTACGGCGCCACGGGCCAGTTCTACACCCAGATCAAAAACGGTGCGCCGTTCGAAGTGCTCCTGTCGGCTGACGACAGTACCCCGCAAAAACTCGAGAACGAAGGCGACACGGTCAAAGGTTCGCGTTTCACCTACGCCATCGGCACCCTGGCACTGTGGTCGGCCAAGGACGGTTACGTTGATGCCAAAGGCAAAGTGCTCAGCGACAACACCTATCAGCACCTGTCGATCGCCAACCCGAAAGCCGCCCCTTACGGTCTCGCGGCCACCCAGGTATTGGCTAAACTAGGCCTGACCGACAAGGTCAAGGGCAAGATCGTCGAAGGCCAGAACATCACCCAGGCCTACCAGTTCGTCTCCACCGGGAATGCGGAAATAGGCTTCGTCGCCTTGTCGCAGATCTATAAAGACGGCAAAGTCACCGGCGGTTCGGCGTGGATCGTTCCAGCCGACATGCACGACCCGATCAAACAAGACGCAGTGATCCTCAACAAAGGCAAAGACAACCCGGCCGCCAAGGCGCTGGTTGCTTACCTCAAAGGGCCTAAAGCCGCTGCCGTCATCAAGTCCTACGGTTATCAACTCTAAATGACGCTATCGAGTGCCGATATTTCCGCCATCTGGCTGACCCTCAAGCTGGCCTCCCTGACGACGGCCATCCTGCTGGTCATCGGCACTCCGATTGCGTTGTGGCTGTCGCGCACCCGCTCCTGGTTGCGCGGGCCCATCGGCGCCATTGTCGCCCTGCCCCTGGTGCTGCCGCCGACGGTGATCGGCTTCTATTTGCTGCTGACCCTCGGTCCTAACGGGGTCATCGGCCAGTTCACCCAGGCACTGGGGCTGGGCACGTTGACGTTCAGTTTTGCCGGGCTGGTGATCGGTTCGGTTATCTACTCAATGCCCTTTGTCGTCCAGCCACTGCAGAACGCCTTCTCGGCGATTGGTCCGCGTCCGCTGGAGGTGGCCGCCACCTTGCGCGCCAACCCTTGGGACACTTTTTTCACCGTGATCTTGCCGTTGGCCAGGCCAGGCTTTATCACCGCGGCCATTCTCGGCTTCGCCCATACCGTCGGTGAGTTCGGCGTGGTGCTGATGATCGGCGGCAATATCCCGGACAAAACCCGCGTGGTGTCGGTGCAGATCTACGATCATGTCGAAGCCATGGAATATGGCCAGGCACACTGGCTGGCCGGGGCGATGCTGGTGTTCTCGTTCCTGGTATTGCTGGCGCTGTACTCCAGCCGCAAAACCAAAGCCGGCTGGAGCTGATTGATGACCTCAACGATTCACGCTCGGCTGAAACTGAGCTACCCGGATTTTTCCCTGGACGTCGACCTGCACCTGCCCGGCCGCGGCGTCACGGCGCTGTACGGTCATTCCGGCTCGGGTAAAACCACCTGCCTGCGCTGCATTGCCGGACTGGAAAAGGCCGAGCAAGGCTTTATCCAGATCAATGGTGAAATCTGGCAGGACAGCGACAAGAAACTCTTTGTCGCCCCGCACAAACGGGCGCTGGGTTATGTGTTTCAGGAAGCCAGTCTGTTTCCCCATCTGTCGGTGCTGGCCAACCTGGAGTTTGGCCTGCGGCGTATTCCACGCCAGCAACGCCGGGTCGACATGGCCCACGCCACCGAACTGCTGGGAATCAGCCACTTGCTCGGCCGACATCCACAACACCTCTCGGGCGGCGAGCGCCAACGGGTCGGTATTGCCCGGGCGTTGCTCACCAGCCCGAAACTGCTGTTGATGGACGAGCCACTGGCCGCGCTGGACTCGCAGCGCAAAAGCGAAATCCTGCCGTACCTCGAACGACTGCACGACGAACTGGAAATCCCGGTGCTGTACGTCAGTCACTCGCAGGATGAGGTCGCACGACTGGCCGACCACATTGTCCTGCTGAGCTACGGCAAAGCCCTGGCCAGCGGGCCCATCGGCGAAACGCTCGCGCGGCTCGACCTGCCACTGGCCTTGGGTGACGACGCCGGCGTAGTGATCGAGGGTCAGGTGACGGACTACGACGCCCATTACCAACTGCTGACCCTGCAACTGCCCCGCAGCCAATTGGATGTGCGGGTCGCGCATTCGCCTATGGCCGTGGGCAAGTTGTTGCGCGTCAAAGTCCAGGCTCGCGATGTCAGCCTGAGTCTTCAGGGCGGTGAACTGAGCAGCATCCTCAATCGCCTGCCAGTGACGGTCACCAGCGAAATTTCCGCGGACAACGCCGCCCATGTGCTGGTACGCCTGGACGCTGCGGGAACACCGTTGCTCGCGCGCATCACCCGCTATTCCCGCGATCACTTGCAACTGCATCCCGGCCAGCAACTATGGGCGCAAATCAAGGCGGTAGCGGTCCTCGCGTAAACGGCTGGGGCGTGCAACAAGACCATAAGCGTTGTAAGGGGAAAGTCTTTTGAGCTAGGCTAGCCGCCTCTCCCCTATGCCGGATGACCTTTCGACGTGAACAACTAAGCCTTTCAAAAATGTATACGCAACAAGCTGCCACCGGCACTTGTTGGTCTTTTCGACATTTTTTGGAGGTACCATGACTCACGTCACGCGTCTGCCTGCGCTCGTAACCCTGAACCAACTGTCCTATCAGCTCGCCAATGGCGAAACACTGTTCGACTCCCTGAACCTGCACTTCGATCATCGTCCCACCGGCATTGTTGGCCGTAACGGCGTCGGCAAATCCGTGCTTGCCCGACTGATTGCCGGCGACTTGACCCCCGCTTCCGGCACACTCAGCCGCTTTGGCAGCGTCGCCTATGTGGCGCAAGAGCCGATTGCGATCAGCGGCCAGAGCGTTGCGCAAGCGGCGGGTATCGCCGAGACACTCGATGCGCTCGCCCGGCTGGCCAGCGGCAGCGCATCCACCCAAGACCTTGAACAGGCGGCTGAACGCTGGGATCTGCCCGAACAATTGCGCCTGTTGCTCGATGAAGCCGGCCTGCCAGAGCTGACGGCGCAACACCCTATGGACGCCCTCAGCGGCGGCCAACGTGCCCGCATCGCACTGATCGGCGCATTCCTCAGCCAGGCCGATTTGCTGGTGCTGGATGAGCCAACCAACCATCTGGATGCTGACGGCCGCCGCTGGCTAATGGACCGGCTCGACCACTGGCGCGGAGGGGTGATCGTGGTCAGCCATGATCGAACGCTGCTCAACAGCCTTCAACGCATCGTCGAACTCAGCGCACTGGGTGTGCAGGTCTTTGGTGGTAATCATGCGGCTTACCTTGAGCAGCGCGAAGTCGAGCAAGCTGCGGCGCATGCAGCCCTTGAGCACAACCGCACCCTGCGCAGTCGCGAGCTGAAACGGCTACAGCGCGAATACGACACCATTCAGCGACGCGCTGCCGGATCACGCAAAAACGCTGAAACCGCCAACGTCTCACGCTTCGAACGCGCCAGGATGAAAGGTGCGGCCACCGAGATCATGGGCCACGTACGTCACGCTCATCAGGCCCACAAATCAGCGATGAATGAGCAGGTACGGGAGGCCAACGCACGGATTAAACCGTCAGAGCCGGTGCTGATGACCCTGCCGGGAACCGCTGTGCCGGCCAACCGACAGGTGATCACACTGATCGACGCGCAACTGCCCTGGCTGGCACCCGAGGCGCCAGCGACATTCCTCACTATTTCACTTGCAGGCCCCGTGCGCATTGCGCTCAGTGGGCCGAACGGCTGCGGAAAATCCACCTTGCTGAAAATGCTCGCAGCGCACTGCAACCCTGTCAGCGGTGATTGCCTGACCCACGTGCCCAACGCTTACCTTGACCAACGACTGGAGTTGCTCGATCCAGAACGCTCCATCGTCGAGCAGTTGAACCTGCTCGACACACCGCTATCGGAAGGCTCGGTGCGCAGCCGGCTGGCCCAGCTGCAACTGGACGCTGTGCGCGTGAACGTGCCGACTCGCCTGCTCAGCGGTGGCGAACGTCTGAAAGCGGCTATTGCCATCGCATTATGGCGAGAAAACCCGGCCCAGTTGCTGTTGCTCGACGAGCCGACCAATCACCTCGACCTTGCGTCTGTGCAGGCACTGGAACAGGCATTACGCGACTTTCCCGGAGCGCTCATTGCCGCCTCCCATGACACCGAATTCCTGCAGGCCCTGGCGCCCACCCATACCTTGCACTGGCAGCCTACGGGGTGGAACCTGCAACGTGTCGAAGCGCGGTCTGAGCATTGAATCAAGCGACGAACAGCACAGACCGCTTTTGCAGCTTTTCAACTTGCTTCTATAGTTGATGTGTACACAACTGGAGCGTCGGTGACGCCATGGAAGACATATTCGTTGTGAAACGTTGCAACAAGACCACCGTTCAGGGTCGCCGTGCGGGTGAAGTGTCTCATCAGCAGCCGATAGCGGCGGTCTGGTACCGGATCGCCGATACGCGCACCGGCGGTGGTTTTATCGGCGACGGTTATGAGCGTATGGAAGATGCCATGAAGGAGTGCCGACGGCTCAATGCCGCCAGCTCGCGGGTCTCGCGTAAAGTCTGAAACCCAGGCTGCACGCGGCTCCGCCGCCATTGGCATTGCGGGTCTATACTGATTCCAGCTGAAGGATCGGCGACCTCATCGGCAAACGCTCGCGCCCGGCGAGCGTTTTGTTGCTCGATCAAAAGCTTCTCTGATACGGAGGTGTTTCTCATGTCCGAAAAAGAGTCCATCACTACCTTGCTGACCCTGCTCGACTCACGTCAGGCGCGCTTGGCGGCTGCCTGCAAGGAAATCGCCGACTGGGTCGATATCCATGGCGGCCACCCCACCGCGATGAAAATCCGCGACCGTCTGCAAGACATCGAGAAAGATGCCCCGCTGATTCAGAACGCGCTGACATCACTCAAACCGGTCGACCGGCCACTGCCTCGATTCCGCTAAGCAAGTCCCGGCTCATATGCTGAAGTCGGGACTCGCCAGGGATCGGCAGCACACCGACACGCTATTTTCAGAGTTGATCCCGAGCTATACCGCTGCGAATACGCAGAATATCGGCGAGCACCGCCAAGGCGATTTCCGCAGGTGTCTTGCTGCCCAGATTAAGCCCGATCGGCGCGTGAATACGGGCCAGCTCAGCTTCGCCCAAACCACCGATACGCCGTAAACGCTCAAAGCGCTTTTGCGAGGTTTGCATGGAGCCCATCACACCGATGTAAAACGCCTCGGTGCGCACCGCTTCCATCATGGCCAGGTCGTCGATGCGCGGATCGTGTGTCAGCGCCACCACGGCGGTATCGCTGTGACAGCCACCATCGGCAATGAACATTGACGGCAACTGGCGACGAATCTCCACGTTCTCAAGGACCACCCCTTCGAGGACTTCATCACGCGGATCACACAGAATCACTTCGAAACCCAGCCCCACCGCAAACTCGGCACACGCCTGGGACACGCTGGAATAACCGGCGAGCAACAAGCGTTGGGCCGCACCGACACGCACACGCACCCGGTCGATTTCCCGTTCGATACGCGGCCCATGTTCACGGTCAACCAGTAGACTGCGTGCGCCGCTGGCCAGATTCACTTCGCGAATCAAACGACGCTGCCCCAGCAACGCGGACTCCAGTTCGCGCAGATGGGCTTGCACCTCGCACTCAGGTTCAAGCTTTTCCACCAGCACGTCGAGTAACCCGCCGCAGGGCAGTTTTATCGTGGAACGCGGATCATCGCCCTCGCCGTAACGCACCACCGAAACGGCGTCGAGAAACGCCCCTTCGGCCATGCGCGCCAGAAAGTCGTCCTCGACGCAGCCGCCCGACAACGAGCCAATCCATTGCCCGCTGTCGTTGACCGCCAACATCGAGCCCGGCGCACGAGGCGCCGAGCCGTAGGTGCCGAGCACGCTGCAGAGCCATACACGCTGACCAGCGCTGGACCAGGCCAACGCTCGCCGAACCACTTGCAGGTCAAGATGCTGCATATCAGTGTGCCTTGTGCTCAACGGGAGCATCTGCCTTCAATTGCTCGATCTGGCCGATCAACAGATCAGCCGGTTGACCGCCCCAGGCCTGACGCAAATAGCTGATCAGGTCCGTCATTTGTTGATTGCTCAACTTGTCGGCGAAACCCGGCATCGGTTGCATACGCTCGAAGCCGGCAAATTTTTGCTCGCCAATCCCGTCCTCAATCACCCGCAACAGATTGCGCGGATCTTCCAGGCGCAACGTGGTGTTGCCTTGCATCGCCACTGCAATGTGCGGCTTGCCCTCGCCATTGACGCCATGGCAACCGGCGCAAACGTTCAGGTAATCCTGACGGCCGCGCCGGGCGCTTTCGGTCATTTTGTCCAACGGCACTTCGCTCAACACCCGCGCTTGCGGTGGCGGGTCGCCGAGCAGGAAAGTCGCCATGGACGCCAGGTCCGGCTCATTGAGGTTATGGGTACTGTTATGAAACACCGGGAACATCTCGTTGAACATCGTACCTTGAGCGCTCATGCCGTGCTTGAGGAAAGAACTCAGGTCCTGATGTGTCCAGCCGCGTGCCGCCAGATCGTTGGCGAGCAAGCTGGGCGCCAGGTAGCCATTGAGCAGGCCGCCGGTCATGCGTTTGTCTTGTTGCATCGCGCCAGGCATACCACGCGGTGTGTGGCATTCGCCACAGTGG
This sequence comes from Pseudomonas sp. FW306-02-D09B, assembly GCF_058782685.1. Lineage (NCBI taxonomy): Bacteria > Pseudomonadati > Pseudomonadota > Gammaproteobacteria > Pseudomonadales > Pseudomonadaceae > Pseudomonas > Pseudomonas sp. FW306-02-D09B. The sequence continues at coordinate 168,523 of NZ_JBYSXY010000001.1, read as the reverse complement.
CCGAGCACGTCGACCAGGTACTGGCCGCGTTTCCAGTCTTCACTTTTGCCGTCCGCCGGCGCCAGCTTCACGTCCTTGCCGTAAAGCATGTTCCAGCCCATCAACCCCAAACGTACGTTGAACGGAAAGCTCAGGCTGGTGACCGGTGCAGCACGGTTGATCGGCGCGACCGTCTGCAGGTACGCGTGAATGGCGTCGGAGTCTTCACGCGGCATCAGGTGATACGAGGTATACGGCATTGCCGGGTACAGGTTGGCGCCGTCACGACGCTTGCCTTCGGTCAGCGCGGCGAAGAACTCGTCGTCGCTGTACAGGCCGATCCCGTGGTCCTTGTCCGGGGTGATATTGGTGCCATAAATGGTGCCGAACGGTGACACGATCGGCAGGCCGCCCGCGTAAGGCGCGCCACCGGGTGCGGTGTGGCAAGCCATGCAGTCCGCCGCCCGCGCCAGGTATTCACCGCGCTTGATCTGCTGCTGATCGGCTGCCTGGGCCTGCTGGATCGCCATCAGCGAAACGGCCAGGCCAACCGCCGTGCCAAGGCTGGAAAGTAGTCGCTTCATGCTCAACCCTCCTTGACCAGGCCGAGATCGGTCAACACGTGGCGCGTGGCGCTGTAATAGCGCACGTAGCCGGTGCAGCGGCAAATGTGGTGGCCGAGGCTGTCTTCGATAACTGCTTCCAGTTGGCTTTTGCTGATCGGCTGACGCTGGAGTTTTTCCACCAGTACGGTCGCGGCGTTGACGAAGCCCGGGGCGCAATAGCTGCACTGGAAGGCGAATTCGTCGACGAAGCGTTGCTGAATCGGGGTCAGCTCGGTGACCTTGCCGCTTTCATCGCGGCGCGCATGGCCTTCGATGGTGCGGACTTTCTTGCCCTCGAAGTAATGCGCGCCGGTAATGCAGGTGCGTACTTCTTCGCTGGTGCCGTCGGGGTTGTCGACAATCACTACGCAGGCGTGACAAATGCCCTGGCCGCAGCCCAGGCGCGAGCCGGTGAGGTTTCGGTATTCGTGCAGGTAGTCGATCATCGGCAGATCATCAGGGACCTCGACGGGACCGACGGATTGACCATTGAGGGTCATTTGAAGCGGACGGTTAGCCATTGAGGGCCTCCTTGATGCGCGCTGGAGTGATAGGCAGGTCACGGACCCGTTTGCCGATTGCATGGGCCACGGCGTTGGCGATGGCGCCCACCACCGGAATCATCACCACTTCGGCGATGCCCTTGGACGGATCGCTCGGCGACAATGGCGGAAGGATCTCCGAGGTCTGCGTCCAGACCGCAACGTCCTTGGCGCGCGGCAAACGGTAACGGTTGAAGTTCCAGTCACCCTCCCCCGGTCCACCTTCGTACAGCGGCATCTCTTCCAGCAGCGCGTGGCCGATGCCCATGGCAATCCCACCCTCGAGCTGGCCCTTGACCAGTTCTGGCACCAGCACCCGGCCACATTCAAGCCAGGAGTGATGGTTGAGGACTTTCACCTCGCCCGAACCCTTGTTCACTTTCAGTTCAACCAGCGTCGCCACGGGGCTGTAATAGGTCACCGCCGCGTTGTTCAACTGGGTCGCCGGGTAGGCAGTGTTCTGCCGATCCAGCAGGTGGAAACCGGCGCTGTTCATCTGCGCCTTGATCGCGTTCGGCGCACCGTCGCCATACTTCACGGCGAGACCATCGAGTGGCAACCGCTCGCGCACGCCATTGATGCTGTACTCGGCCTCGGCCCAGCTCCAGCGGTTGAAACCGTGCACCGTCGCGCCCGTCACCAGACCGCGCTCATGGGCACGTTTGGCCAGCACCGCAAATGGCAGCGGTTCCATGCCGTTGGCGGTCAATTTGCCGTCCACCCAATGCGCGTCTTCGCGGCGCAGCACATACGGGTTGGCCTGACCACCGAACGGCCCCTGACGCCAGATTTCGACGGCGGCCGGCCACAGACCGTGATTGAACAACACACGCGCCGCTTCACGGGTCGCATGGCTGAAGTAATAGGCGGAGTTGGTTGCCGACGACGCCGAGGCGATCTTGCCGACCCAACGCGGGTTGCGCAGCAACGCATCCTGCTCGGCCTGGCTCATGAGGTAGGGGTTGCCGCTGCTGGTCAGTTGCAGCTCTTTCCATTCGGTTTCGCCGGTCTTCACTTCACTGGCCGGGTTACCGAGGAAATCGGCGACCACCAAGGCCTGGGAAGTGGACATGCCGGTGCCAATCTCGATGCCGATATGGCGCAGCGTGATATGCCCGTCAGCGCTGAATTCGATACTGGCCATCGGCGCTTCGGAACCGGTGCCGAAGTCTTTCTGGCAAATGGCGAAGCCGATGCCGTACCAGTTGTCCGGGTCCTTGGCGTCCTCTTGTTTTTTCAACGCGTGGCGGTTTTTCCAGATCTCGTTGCCGGCCGCTTTTTCGAGAATTTCATGCAGGCGCAATGCACCTGCCGGCACCGCGCCCTGGGTGTTTTTCATCCCGGACAGCAGCACGTTTTTCTTGCGCAGGTCGATGGCGTCGATACCCAGACGATCAGCGATTTCATCCACCATCATCTCGGTAGCGGCCATGCTTTGCAGGGTGCCGTAACCCCGCATGGAGCCGGCTTCAACACCACGTGAATGGTAAGCGGTCACTTGCAGGTCGTTCTGCGGCATGTAGTAAATCGACTGTGCGGCTGTCGCACCAACCGCCGCCACCGAAGGGCTGTAGTTGATTCGCCCACCACCGTCGACGTTCATGTCCGCGCGGAAAATCTTGAAGCTGTGATCCTGTTTGTCGACGGCCAACTGGTAGCGAATGTCGAACGGATGACGCTTGATACCGCTCTGGAACTGCTCGTAGCGGTCGTTGGCCAGACGCACCGGCACACCGCCGCCATACAACGCCGCCAGCGCCGCGTAGTAGACAAAGATGTTGTGGTCTTTGGAGCCGTATCCAACGGTGTAGCCTGGATGCATGTTCAGCGTGCTCAAGCCGAAACGCGACGGCGCAATCATCTTCGCGGTTTCAGTCGCAGCCTCCAGCGGGCACTGGGTCGCGACGACAAAATGCAGGGTCTTGGTCGTCGGGTCGTACCAGCCATTGCCGTTGTCGGGTTCCATTGCAGCCGGTTCAATCGACGGCGTCTTGTAGCGCTCGTCGAAAACCATCCAGCCTTCTGGCGGGGTTTCCAATTGCTGTTTCATGCGATCGGCATAAAACAGACCGCGCTCGGTCAGGTTGCCATGCAGGTTCGGCTGGGCGTTCCACACCGGACGCCGTTCGCGAATCATCGGGAACAGGATCGAGTCCTTCAGGCTGGCGAATTCATCTTCATCCGCCGAGGTCGCCCCACCGACCCGCACGTAACGAAAACTGCCATAAGGATCGCGCGTGTAAAACGGCGCCTTGGCGCCATAGCGGATCGCTTTATCGTTGAACTTGAGCGTGTTCTTGGCCTGGCGGAAACGCTCGAAGTCGTTCCAGATCAGGATCGCTACCGGGTGGCCGATGAACATCGGTACCTTGCCGGCTGGCAGCAGCGGATCGGGCGCATGGTCTTCAGGGAAAACGATGCCGTCCTTGTCCAGGTCTTCAGCAGTGACGATGCGATCCGGCTGCAGTTCGGCCCCCAGCAACGATAGGTCGAAACCGTCATAAATGCGGTCGGCGCGAATGGTTTTGAGCAGCATCGCGTGGCCTTGTTGTTGCGGCCAGCCCGGCATGTCCTTGGCGCGGATGTCGCGGGCAAATACCTTGCTGCCGCAGACCTTGGACAATGAGTCGTTGCGCATGCGTGCCTTGCCGTTGTTGCCGAGCCATTGCTCGGACGGGACGGTCACGCTGTTTTCCATCAAGGCAGCCAATGCCTGGGAGCTGAGCGGGGTCAGCGTCACGCTGACGCCAGCGATCAACCCGCCCTGCAGGAAGGAGCGCCGGGATATATCACGGTTGGACATGGATCATCCTCTGGACGGTTATGAATTCCGCCCATGTCGTTATGGTGTACAGGGAAAACCTCAGGAGCCCTTCCTCGCAATGCGAAGGGCTGAAAAGCCGAAAAGCTGACCTATTGGTTAACTTTATAGAATTTGTCAGGCCTCGGCAAAAGTAATCTATGCAGACTCATTGGAGAGCCTGTCGACGAATGGACAATATTGAGGACGAAAAAAAGCCCGCATGCGGGCGGGCTTGAAGGGGATATCACAAAGGAGTCAGGTCAATTTAGGCCGGTCGGGGTGAAGACTTCGTGAAAGGGTTGTCATGGTTACGGAAATATCACCGCCCCCCACGCAAGCCAGCGCCTTATCAACGCCCCTCACACTCCCTCACTGTGTCTTTTTCGTCTCGCCCCTTTACTCCATTTTTTACTGACCGACTTGCGAATGGGTTCAAGAAGAAAGAACAGTACATAGCCCGAGAGGACGAGCGCGAGATCGATCCATGATTCAGCAATGGGGCCTACGAAGTATTCAATGCAGTATTTAGCAACGAACAGCAACGCAATGCCGCCAAGCACCATCAATATGAGCACTGCAAAATCTGAAAGCCTTTCCTTCAACTGGGTATATCTCCTGACTCTGTGCGGCAACCTCATGTGAGACGCCTGGAAATCTCCATTGCTCCGGGAAATCTGCAATGACGCCGCAGAGCCATACTGGCAGTCCTGAGCAAGCTGTAATGGCGACCCGCACTTATTCAAGGTGAATTCGATGAGACTTCACTTCACTTGCGTAGAGGGCCAGCCGTTCTTCGGCGGTCTCCAACACCTGACACGTCTTCAGCAATGACTGGGCATCGACCTCATTACCGGTCTGTCTCAGCCGCTCGGCAATGGCTTTGAGCTCCACCGCCGACCATCGCAAATCAGACGCAAGGTTCTGGAAGTCGCTGCGCAGTTCGTGCTCGGGTTTGTTGAGTAACATGGCAATTCCCTCCGCGTCACGGCATCTCTCGATGCGACGCTCTGAAAATCGTTTCCACTGCAAAAGACTTGATAACCCTCTTGTGCACTGGATGCAACTCCCAGATTTGGCACCTCGCTTGCGCGGCGAATCAAGCCTGCCGCCAGAGCATTCGGTACAAGTCCAATCGTCGGACTGCGGCTTGACCTGATCGTTGTCTCAGCCTGCGAACGCTCTACGCCCGGCTTTCAACTCAGTACGCAGCTCACCGATAAAATTGGCGATCTCACGGACGCTGGACAGCGTCGATGTCGACACGCCAGTGATCAGCAGTTCAACACGTCCGGATTCGGGATCGACAATCGTGACCCTCAACGATCCGTCGGGATTCACCGTGCAGGTGCACGAGAGTGGATAGAAACCGGACTCCACAATCTGGCAAAGCTGAAGAAGAGGAAACATGGCATTCCGTCCATGGGGAGATAGTGTGCGGGAGTGTTACCTAACCTTTACAGGTTAGCCGACCCCGGCAAAAGCGAACGGATTAAGCTCAAAGTGTTAGGTATTTCGCACTTTGTAATCGTGCGCCCCCCCTGAAACGAGCCCCGGCAAACCATCTAGACTCCAACGCAGAAGTGCTGAAGTTTCCCGCAAGTATTAGCCCTTGATAGCGAGCCACTCCCATCCAAATACCGAGTACACAAATCATGTGTGAATCCTGTGATTCAAGCTCCGCGCCGGAGGCAGACGGACGGCGTCGTTTTCTCCGGCTTGCAGGACTAGGCGCCAGCGCCCTGCTGCTTGCCGGTGTGCTGCCTGACAGCATCGCCCAGGCCGCCGAGAAAAAGGCCTCGCCTCCAAAACCACAAAATGCGATCAGCCCCGACAAGGCCCTTCAACGACTGATCAACGGTAACAAGCGATATATCAACGGCACCTCGAAGACGCACGACTTCAAGGCCGAGCGTGAAGCCTTGGTCACCGGCCAGAACCCGTTCGTAGCAGTATTGAGTTGTGCTGATTCGCGCATTGCCCCCGAGTACGCGTTCGACACGGCCCGTGGCGACCTTTTTGCGGTGCGTGTCGCGGGCAACTTCGTCACGGAGGAAGGCATGGCAAGCCTGGAATATTCGGTCCTGGTACTCGGCGCACCGCTGATTCTGGTACTGGGGCATGAAGACTGCGGCGCACTCAATGCCGGCATCAAGGCCACAAAGGACAATGCGGTTTTCCCCGGTCAAATCCAGAAACTGACTGACGCACTGAGGCCCTCTATCGAGAAGGTACTCAAGGATCCCGGGAATCTTCTCGAGAACGCGACCGTGCAAAACGTCAAAGACACGGTAAACAACCTCAAGAAAGCCTCACCTGTGCTGACTGAAGCGCTGAGCAAGGGCACATTGAAAGTTGTCGGGGGCATCTATCGCCTGGCCAGCGGCAAAGTGGATCTGATTGCCTGATGGCGCACGATGCATCTCACCCGACGGTGAGATGCATCGTTTGTACTCGCTGGCGAGCGCTGCTTAGAGGGGCCTGGCTTTATCGTGCAGTGTTTCCAGCTCGCTCTCGACCGCGCTTTGAACATCCTTCCACTTTTTCGGATTATCTGGCTGGAGCTCGTCGCGGTCCTTCCGAGCTTCACCTGAGCGGCTTGGCTCAGCTGGTTTTTTAATACGTGGTGCTTGCGGATCGGTCCTCATGGCTCACCTCTCGTACGCCCTGCAGTCGATACGTATTAGAAGTTTAGAAACGCCCCATGTTCAAAACCAGTACCAGCCAGCGGCAAATTTCAGGCAAAAAAAAGCCCAAGCAGCTGATGGACGCTTGGGGCTTAAAAATGCGTAAACCGTGGTAGGTGAACACGGGCGCGATAATAGCTCACCACTCGAGATGTAACAAGATATTTACATCTTATTTCCACACAAAAAAATCACCTAAGTCCTTAAATAACCACACTTTTTTAAAGGTCGAAGCTCGTACATCGCTACTTCAGCGAGAGCTTGGCGCTATTGAAATGCCCTCGCTCGCATCACCGTAAATTCGAAAATGCCTGACCTCTCCTGCATCCATGGTCGTTACCACCTCGCGCAAGGAAATGCCTAACGAACACAGGCCGTTACCCTTCAGGTCTTCTCCTGCGCCGACAAAGACTTCCCCGGGCTTGGTGAAAAATCTTGCTCCTTCACCAGGTCCCACTCGCGCAACAAAATCACCGTTCACATAAACACCGATGTAGCAGGCCGAACCCAGCAATCCGCCATCACGCGTCACAAAAATCGTTCCGCTGTTTCCCTCGATGGGTTGCTGAAACGCAAAAACCCGATCACTTGGAACCCGAGCGGCTTTTTCTGCTGGAACTGGAGAAGTCATGCACCCTGAAATGAATAAAAAGGCTGCAACCCCTATCAAAATCCGCATGTTGAGCCCTCGTAAATCCAGGCCAAGGCTTTATCACCAGCGAGTGAACAGGATAGGTCCCGGGATCGGGATCCCATGGCTGAATGCATGACAATGAGTATAGATGTCAGGGATGAGAACCTGATCGACGGCCGTGGCTGGCCAGGGTTATTTCTACGCCGTTTATCGCCCGCTCGGGCTGCTCAGCATCCATTGCATGAACGCCCCGGAAGACAATGGGACAGAGAAGAAATATCCCTGCCCGACCTCATAACCTTGCGCTCTGAGAATGTCACGCTGGGCAGCGTGCTCAATGCCTTCAGCGACAACATGCAAGGAAAGCCCCTTGCCAATACCGATGACAGACTCGCTTAGTGCACGGCAGGAAGCATCATGCTCCAGGTCATCAACAAAACTCTTGTCCAGTTTCAGCTCACTGATCGGCAACCGCCGCAAGTACCCCAGGCTGGAATAACCCGTGCCAAAGTCATCGATCGCCAGACGCACACCCAAGGCATGCAGGTCCTGGATGGTTTGCTCTGAACCAGGACTGTTGCAAAGCAATACGCCTTCCGTCACCTCCACGCACAAATCGGCGGGCTGCAATTTACATCGGCGCAATTGCTCGGCGATCAGCCCCACCAGATTCAGATTGTGAAAGTTGATCGGTGACAGATTGATCGACATGGACGGGACCACGAGTCCTTGCTGGCGCCACTGCGCCAATTGCCCGCAGGCCTCTTGCAATACCCATTGGCTCAACTCATTGATTAACCCGCACTCCTCGGCCAAGGGGATGAATCGCATTGGCGAGATACTGCCCAGTGTTGGGTGTTCCCAGCGTGCCAGCGCCTCTACGCCAACAAGACGCCCGTTCCTCAGATCGACTTGTGGTTGATAAACCAGGTGAAGAGCATTGTCAGCCAGGGTCACACGCAGCGCCGTCTCAAGTATCAAACGTTCCTGAGCGATCTTGTTCATCTCTTCGAGAAAAAAACTGAAGCTGCCACGGCCGGTACGTTTGGCCTGGTACATCGCAATATCGGCGCAATGCAGCAGGCTTTCCATATCCTGCCCGTCAACTGGAAACATGCTTATACCGATACTGGCCGACAGGACCACGGAGGTGCCGGCTATATTGGCCGCAATACTCAGGATCATCTTCAACCGCTCGAGAAAAGTCGTGACCTGCGTGGCATTCATCCTTGGAAGCACCAGAACGAACTCATCGCCGGATAACCGCCCGACAATGTCCGACTCCCGGAGCACACTGCGTAGCCGTTGCGCCACGACTTGCAGCAACTCGTCGCCCGAAGCATGCCCCAGCGCATCGTTGACCTGCTTGAAGCGGTCCAGGTCGACAAACAGTACCGCCAGTTCAGCCTGTTCCTGAGCAACTTCGGCAATGGCGCGGTCCGCTTGTGCCAGCAAAAAACTGCGATTGGGCAAGCCGGTCAACGCATCATAAAACGCCATTTTTCGAATGGATTCACGCGCCTCTTCCCGCTCGAGTGCCAACATGCACAGGTGCGTTCCCGCCGTCACCAGGTGAGCATGCAAGGTATCGGGACCGCGACATTCCCTGAAATAGAGTGCAAAGGTGGCAGCGATCCGCCCTGCTCCGTTGCGTACAGGAATAGACCAGCACGCTCGCAAACCCGACTTTTCGGCCAGAGACTTGTAATCCGCCCAGAGCGGATCGTGGATGATATCCGTCACCAGAACCGGTTCGCCCCTGTAGGCCGCTGTCCCGCAAGACCCGGCAACAGGACCTATCGGTAACCCCTCGATCGCTCTCGAGTAATCGGTCGGCAAACCAGGACTGGCCAGCGGGTGCAGAAATCCTTCCGGGTCCACGCTCAGGATCGAAACGATGACTTCTGGCGCGATGCGTTCGATCTCCTGACACATCAGGGTCAATACGTTTTCCAAAGACTGCTCTTTCAAAAGAGCCCCTATCACCTTGTCCTGTAACACCTCGTGCAGCTTTGACCGGGTGATGTCAGTCAGCACTATGACAATGTTGTCGACCTTCCCTTGAGCATCGAACACGGGGGTCGACGAAATATGCACCCACAACCGTTGACCATTACGCTTGCTGATCAGTGCACTGGCTTCACTGGGCTCACCACGCAGGACTCTTTCCAGCACCGCTTGCGCACGCGTTTCTGCCTGAAGATCGGAGACAAAGAACATCAAAGGCGACCGCCCGATGACCTCCTCACGGGAATACCCGAGCAGTCGAATGAGCCCGTCATTGACATAGATGAGACGCGCATCGGCGTCGACAATACAGGTGGCAGAACTGGTGATATTGACCGACATCGACAGCAATCGGTGTTCGATATCTTTCATGCGCGTCTGCGTCACATCCTTGAGGAAGGCCGCATAAAGGATTCGGCCCTGCAAGGTGATTTTCGAGATCGACATCGCGCCCCAACGCGCCTCACCATCCTTGCGCGTGATATGGATATCCCGGCTAGCGCCCACGATCTTGTTGACCCCGGTCTCCCGGTTTGCGCCGACATAACCGTCATGGTGGGGACGTATGGCGTGAGGAACCAATCTATTGACATTGCTTCCCAGTATTTCTACACGGGAACACCCCCAAAACTGTTCGGCAGCCGCATTGAAAAACACCACGTTGTTCTGGTCATCAATGACCACCACGGCATCGACAGCCTGCTCCAGTGTTTGCACGAAAAAGTCTTCTGCCTCTTCGCCGCTCGCCAGTCTGACTCTCGTGTCCATAATCGCCACTTTGCCAATGCCACCACGGCCCGCCATCCCTGGCTGCGTGTGAGGCGTCATAAGAACCTTCAGACCAGGAAGGGGCCTACCATCGGAGCAACGCGCACTACTGCTTCTAAATCGAAGGGCAGGATTTATTCACTCTAGTCGCACCCATACGTCACTGCGCCCGTGGCTTGAAATCACAGGATAGCCTCGAAGTGACTGACCGACCGATCCAGTCCACCCGTACGACGCCCGAAAACGAGAAAGCCCAGCATCAGGCTGGGCTTTCTCGACTTCAGATCGACTCAATGAAGCTGACGCTGCCTCTGTAGCTCAGTCTTCAGCCAGAGACTTGCAGGTTGTACGCCTGCTGGGCATCGCACTTCATAGAGGCTGCCACTCATGCTGCTTTTAGTGGCCGCCAGATCGATGAAGTCTTCTGTACTGCTGATCATGTTCTTGCCTTCGAGATAGTTCAGCTTTTTCTCCAGATGCGCCCGAGCCTGGGAGCCCGGATATTCGCTTCCGTTACGCACGAACCGACACTCACTGTGTTCGACAAAATCCAGCAGGCTCTTTATCTCTTGAGCGGCTTGCGGTGTGGTTTGAGCCTGGGCATTGGTCATCATTGCAATCAGACCGATACCCGCCGCCATCAGCCATTGGCTGACGGGGCGAACCGTCCTTGCTGTCAGAGTCCGCATGACCTTTCCTCGTCCCGACCAGACCTCAAGCATCAGTCTTCTCTGTTGTCATGATCACGATTGCGGTAACGACCTTCGCCCTGATCATTGTCACGACGCTCGTATCCACGGTCATCATGGCGATCATAACGACGGTGATACTCTCGACCACGGTCGTGATCGCGACCGTACCCGTCTCCATCTTCCCAGTAAGGCCAGCAGCCTCCCAGCAGGAGAGAGCTAGAAATGGCCAGGATCATTATCGCTGTGCGCTTCATATGAACATCCTAAAAGCAAGGGTCAGTGCTACGGAGAAGGAATGTCGCTATCCGCAAGATTAGTCTGGAGAGCGTTCAACCATAGTTACGACCATGAAGCGGATCAATGATTCATTAGTGAGAGACGACACATTCAAAAACCAGATCCGGTGATCATCAAGTCTTATTGATTTCAGGGTCGTTACCGGTGCGCCTCGCGATTTCGATCCCCCAGTCCAGCGCGTCCTCCATGTCCAGCAGATGCGGTTTTGGGTCGTGGTCCTCAAAGAGGACTGTGCCGTCAGGCTGGTAAACACCGATGAACATCTGCAACGAGCCGTCCCTCAGAATCTTGGCCTTGACCTCGATCTTGCGTCCGTTCGAAAGCGTTTCCGAGTGGATCATATGGCGCTCAGTCATTGCTGCATCCCTCTGGTAGTTGATAGTCGAGTAACCCGCACTAAAAAGCCGCCCTGTGCGGTTTTTTTGTTGCTCCTGTGTAAACCCTCGACGACGTGCCATTATCGCAGGTCGAACTTTGGCCTTGCCGCGTCCTCTACAGTTGTAGTGCTCCATCTTGAATGAAGTGACGAGAGCAGCTTGGCGACCGGGAGCAACAACGCACGTTTCAAAATGCTCAATAGTCAAAATAGCAGTCTGAACACAAAAACTACTTATTGAGGTGCACAGCATGCGAATCACACTGCTTACCCTTGCTCTAGGTGCCCTGATCACACAAGGAGCAATGGCCGCTGGAGATGGCACCACAGCCGTTGGCGGAGGCCTTGGCGGCGCACTGGGCAACATAGTCGGTCAGCAAATGGGTGGAAGCACCGGTGCAGCGATCGGCGCGGGTGTAGGAGGAGCTGCAGGCAGCGCTGTCGCTGCGCCGAGGGGCAACAAAACCAACGCAGCGATCGGCGGTGGGCTCGGCTCGGCGGGTGGTTCGGTCATTGGTCATCAGTTGGGTGGCTCAACCGGCTCCACCATTGGCGCAGGCCTCGGCGGTGCCGCGGGCGGCGCACTCGGCAATAACCTGTCCGACGATAATCGCAATCGTGGCTCAGAGGGCAGAGGTTACAACGGTAAACACCATCATAAATACAAGAATAAGTACAAACACGATTAAACGGTTGAGTTGACGTGCACGTTCAAGCCCGATCTCGTGTCGGGCTTTTCCCTTCGATCCCGTCATACCTTTGTCACACCTGGCAAGCATACTGGGACCAGCCAAAAGGATTTGGCCCCATCTCCAGAAAATACGCCAACCTCGTAGAGACTCCTTTCTTTGCCGGGATCGCTCCAGCCGCGGCTATTTGCTATACGACGCCCTCCAGCCGGCAGTCCATGAGACTGCCGGGCTCGACACGAATCTATCCTGGCTCTGCTACTTCGAACTCATGCACGGCGATACTCTTGTGCCTGATGATAGTCACCGTAGTAACGCCCACGATCATGTCCGCGACGGTCATGGTCATGCCAATACGGCCAGCAACCACCCAATAACAACGCCGCTGACACCACAAAAATCAAAGCAGTTGTGCGTTTCATTTGATCTTCTCCGGGCAGGCCCGTGCCTGACGTTATAGTCGTTTGATGTCCTCACATTGAGGAGGTTCAAAACACCCGGTTGCTGAAGACCCCAGCCCACTGAATTGAAACCGGTCACTCATCCGCCTTGAAGTCCCCGAACTCGTGGGGCAGCTCCATCCAGGCATCAAGAGATGCGATCTGCCGCGCTACAGCCGCATCCCATTCCGCACCTATAGCCCTGTTCTCACGCATCATTTTGTGAACGGCGACCGTAGCTTCTTCATATTCATGATGAACCTCTAACGCTTTCGCCAAAAACTCTTCTTGCCGGTTCATAGGGGGGGTGCTCCAAGGACAGGTAAGAAGTATTGACCTGCAACCACTGGTGCGCCAATCGGCAAGGAGTCGTACATCGGATGTGTCTGTCGGCCCCGGCGAGCCGGCGAAAAGTTTTTTTGGGTGAGAGGGTCAAGCGGCCGAAAAGAAGAGGGATCAATGAGCCCAATGCACTAGTGCGCGAGCAGTTGGCCAAAGTCGCAGCTACTTTTCCCTGTATCGGCAATCAGACTCATTGATCATTGCCCAACTCAATGTTGGGCGATTTCCATTTAGCCAAATGGAGATGCATGAGCACGCCGACAGCGTGCTATGCACTATTTTTTTAACAAAGCAGCTTCGGCACGTCTAATAACCTTTTGCCCCGTCCTTATAGGCTCAGGAAATATCCCCACGCCAGCCGGTTGTCACCGAATCTAAAGCTGACTTTTACTTAGGCCCATCCGGACCGGACTCGACACTGCCAGCCACCGGCTCCCGGTACATGGGTTATAAGAACGCAGATGGAAGTCTCAACGCTCATGCGCAGAAGACCATCGACACCCAGGAAGCCCTGGTTTTGATAAGTTCGATACTGGATACGCTGCGACAGAAGCTTTTCAGGTTCGAGCGCCTAAACACGTTACTGCAGCCGATCCGACTCCAGCGTGGAGTGATGGCCGTCTGCGCTTGAAGTTCGACACGTTGCAGCTCTACAAGGACCGAACGCCGAACGTTACTGTTCCGCACGAGTTAGGTGGCACCAGCCCGAATTTGGAGCCCTTCACCAAGGCCTACCCCGAGTACGGTACCGGTGGTTCAAGGCAACTTATTCCAAAACCGGGCGATTCCACTCACATTAAAGTGGATGAAGTCACTATTTTTCCGGAGAAATAAAAGTGCTGACCGACCAGCAGGCCCGCTTATCGCTCAAGGAATTGATTCATAAATACCTGAAAGGCAAAGATCCTGAGCACGATCGCCTGATCGAGATAGTTGAGGATCCTTCGCGCCAAGTGCCCATCAGAGGAGTACTTGAGCACATTAGAAAATTCAACAATGTGCAATTTACGCAACCAGAACTGGACCTGATCGACGAGCTTTTATACGCGTATGGGTAAGTCGATCTGTCATTAATAATCCTCCTGCGCGCACAATTCACATGGCCTCTTTGAGTGTTTTCCACCTCCTAGGGCTCTTCCTGGCCAGTCCCCCGTGGAAAGGGCAAATTCGCGAGCCGAGCGGCAATATGAGGATGTATCAAAACCAACTCGCTTTAGAGTCGGCCCTCATGGAGCTGACGCTTCAATCCGAGGAGCAAAGGCTAAGCGAGATCGGCGAAAATATTCGTGGCCTCGTAAGACGAAGTACCTGGATGACTAATCCAAATCCTGTTTCGCTCGACATTTCGGGTAGGCGCTGCAGCCCCAGAATCGCTCTCCTGCTCTATCGCCTGTCTTACGGATACGAATTTCGAAAGCGCTTCCACACCGCGGGCAACTGCGTTTCGCGAAAGGGTCGTTTCGCTGTTTCAGGCGCTGTACATGCTCGTAGTGGGTAGTGAGCGTACTGTCCCTCTTCCGGCTCTCCAGCGCCTTCACCATTGCACTCACCTGCGCTTCGTTAAACACAGGCCGCTGAAAGGACTTGATATAGCGGATACAGCTGACACCTTGGGTGACATTGTCCGGCATGACGGTCTTGAAGCTACTGCCGCCGACGAAGGCGACTACAGAATGGATGTGCTCGGGCCGAACGCTGAGCAGCGCTTCCAGTGCCTTCAAGTGCTTGTAATTCTGCCGTAGCGGGTTCTGGAACCTGAAGCGATGCCGGAAGATCTGCTGTGTCCACTGGGCCTGGCTCTCACCTCCGAAGATCCAGCCGCCCATGTTTTTAGTCTCCAGCACGAAAATACCAAAAGGTGACAGGAACACATGATCGATCTGGGTAGTGCCATTGGGCGTATCCAGTGTGACGTTGTGCAACCGGCGGTAGACCTGACCATCCAAGCCATAGTGGGCGAATGTCCGCACCAGCCGCTCACCAAACCAGCCCTTGAACCAGGGTGTCTTGATGATAATGACCAGGAGCAACAATGGCAGCAGCCACTTCAGCATGTCGAATAGCGGCTGGAGCATCACAAAAATATTCATCGCGTCCTTTGCGTATCGAAGGTGTGTGAGTACGCCAGATGAGGCTACGCCTTCACCCTTTTGATCCTTTCTAGCTTAGGCGAAGTAACTGACGCTGCTTTCGGCCCTGGCGGTGTAAAAACGTTTTAACGCAGGTTTTGACAATCCGAACTGGAACGAAAATCGCGCTTCTACACAATCTTTTGCGTCTGCTGAATTAACCAAGCGCTGGCAGATTTTACGTAGCGACGCAGACTTCAAAACGGTGCCTGCGTATTTACACAACCAGAGGAAAACGGCCTGTCACGACGGGCGAAAAACGGCCAGAAGTAGCCATTCATAGCCTCCCGACCTATGCAGAGATTCGATTTACCGGGGAGTTCCCGTTAAGCAAACGCCCCCACCTTATCCAAAATCGAATGTCCGGCTTCATTAGACCACTACAGTGCACTAGGATCTGCAGAAACTGCTCCAGGTTAAGACGGTGCGAGTCGTCATTCGGATTGCTACGGTTCAGCAGCGCGGTGTGGCTCATGCCCATCAGATGAGCCAATTTCTTCGGCCCCGCCTCCAGCACTGCCTCATGAATTGCGCGATGTACCTGTTCCATTCGGGAAACCTCTTTGCGGTTGTCGTAGCGGCGCGTCCGAACGATGAGCAACACTTTGCTCATCGAATCAGGCAGCGGATTGCTCGGAACTAACGGATGAGTTATGCAGGTATGCCCAATCGATATCGGGCCTGAGTTCTTCACAGGTCACCGCCCTCTCCGACTCGCGCTCGAGCTTGATGGCGAGAGTTGGGTTGGCACGACGGAAGCCGTGAGCAATCTGTTTGAGTTGGCCCACACTGGTGTCGCAACGCTTAGCCAGAGCATCCAGCAAAACGGCGTCCAGGGAGCGCATGAGTTCAATTAGCTTCATGGTTATCCTCCAAAGAGGTCTGAAATTACTCTTTGCTAAATCTCATCGAAATAGCAACTTGTAACTTACTGTTTGCTAACGCAAGGACACTATTCACCTATGGATATGAAAACTCTTCGAGTCGAAGCGCTGCGGCGCGTCATCGGCTCACTCAGCCAGAAAGACTTCGCCGACCAGCACGATCTGGATGCGTCCTATTTGTCCCAGATCCTCAATGGGTATCGAGGCCTGGGCGAAAAAGCAGCACTCAACCTCGAGCAGAAGATCGGCTTGGCGCCTGGTGTTCTGGTCAACCCGGGCAGCTATGGAGCGAACGTCATTGAGGGCGAGTTCACCCATCACGAGGTCGTGCGTGATCAGTCCCCTGCCTACCAAGCGACGTTAGGGACCGCCTCACCCAAGGCGATTGCCATCATTGAGAAACTGGCCAGAGCCACGGCAAAGGGCAAGCTGAAGGAGTCTGACCTGATACTCTTGGAAGGCATCGCGGGACTGCTTGAGAAGGCCAACGCCGAAAAGCCCTGACCCAAGATAGCAAAAGCCTGGCGCTAGGCCGGGCTCTCTTCACTACCCCTCCAGTAAGTCAGACTCCCTGCTCTGCCACATAGCCTGCAGCTTCGTCAGCCCCTTGCCGGTGATCAGCTTCGATATCAAGAGTTTCTTCGTGAATTTCTTTAAAGTCCTGAACCGTTGGATTTCGTCCCAACTTTTTTGCAACCACGACGTATGCTTCGCGGCCAAGCCTCCAAACGAAAGGAAGCGACTGGCACCCGAGCATGGAAGACGACACGCTCCTACTGCTTGGACGATAGAGGCCGAAACCCCGTACGGCGAGCAGCCCTATAGCCATCGCATCAAAGCCCTTGGACCATGCCAAGGTGCTTAGCTTATGCCTTTCAAATGTGCTATACGTTCAGTTGACACCAGCGCCACCTCAGTGCGGCCTTGATTCGGAGCTAGCCATGTCACGCAAAGTAGACAAACGTCCTATGACGGATGATCAGATCACAGTACAGGAATCTCGGATTCCAGATATTGCCCTGAAAGCGTTTAACAACGCATATAAAATGGCAATCGCTAATGGTGCTTCTGTACTTGTCGCTAAAGATGGCCAACTATTTGAGGTGACGGAAAAAACTTCAGTAGCTCTGCGCTCGATAGGCACTTACGGCAATCTAAAAAGTGGTACACGCCTGCACATCAACAAACAATCAAGCAAGGTCGTTTCTTGAGCACACCAAGAATACGCATATTTGCAGGACCAAATGGATCAGGAAAAAGCACCTTCAATCGGCTAGTTCCCGCCCACTTATTGGGAAACTACATCAATCCCGACGATATAGAGCGTGCAATTAGCGATACCGGATATTTCGACTTTACCTCATACCACATTGAGTCTCACAAAGAGGGGGTTTTTGCTTTTTTTCGTGAGCACGCCCTACTCAAGAAATCCCCTAAATCCTTAGCGAAACTCGACTCTCTTTCAATTGAAGGGGAAAGACTCAGCTTCTCAAGCACTGAAATCGATTCGTATGTTGCATCAGCGCTTTCTGACTTCATACGTAGGTCATTGATCAAAGAAGGTATCAGCTTTACCTTTGAAACAGTCATGTCCTCTCCGGACAAAGTTGAACTACTGACCGAAGCTCGAGATGCGGGATACAGAGTATATGTTTACTACGTAGCTACAGCCGACCCTGAGATCAACGTCGCCCGGGTTGCGTATCGCGTATCTCAGGGTGGACACAATGTCCCACCTGAAAAAATAAGAGAGCGTTACTGGAGATCTCTGGGACTCCTATCTGACGCTATCCTCGTCTCAAATAGAGCATATATCTTCGATAACTCAGACGAAGGTAGCGAGGGGCTGACACAGATAGCTGAAATCACGGATGGAGAACTGATTGAAATTAAATCAGATACACAACCACCTTGGTTTCAAGAGTTTGTGATTGACAAACTAACGTAGACAGTCTTCCCTCCCTCAACACGAGACACACGCTCCCGAGCCGGAAACTTCGGCCTCGCTAACGATGCCCGACTCAAACTGCGACAGCCACTTCTCTAGGCGCTCCATGACCTCAGGAGAATCGGTGCACTTATGACCAGGCCCCGCCTTAATGATCAGCTGAAGATTTTCAGGCAGATCACGGGCCTTACTACCGAAGTACCAGAACGACTTCGCTATCAGGACGTTCTTGCCACTCAAATCACGGTCCATGTGATAGCAATCATGGTGATCGCTTTCGCATTGAAACCAGTCGCCCTCCTCGTCCTTGAAGTAAAGGTTATCACCTTGGCAATCAGCATCATTTCCAGTCTTCGAGGGCCGCTTCGATACGTACTTCGGATTTCGCCCGTAATCCTCAAGCGAAAGCACTTCATCGATCTTGGCTGCGTATATGACCTTCCCCCGTAGACCGAGCACAGCAGATCCTGTGCCCACCAACCAGCTGCCCTTCTCCGCTGTGCGCCGAATCACAGGCTTGCAGGTTGCCAGCGTTAAGACCCCGCCATGAGGATTTGGAGCAAAGCCATGGTCATGAGTGATCACGTATGAATAGATGCGCGACATGCCAATTGCTCCCTGTAGAAAGCAGCAACAAAAGAACACAGCTTAAGCTATCGGGGGTGGACTGTACCGGTTGCTAATGGTGATCCAACCACCTGAAATGGTACGGTCAATCTACTGGCCCTCCGCGGCACCCATCAGTAGAGATGAGAGCATGGCAGCACTCGAAAAGCGCTATCCCCGCGAATCCTTCACCAAGAAGCTGGAACGGATCTGCCAGAGGCTTGATGAAGCCTGTGAACGCAGCATTACCTACAGGCACATCTACAGCGACGAGACGTGTCAGGTCGAGATCACATCAATCTGGGTTGTTGGCTCCTATGCTCGTGGAGCGATAACTTGTGGCGATTTAGACTTGGTGATGGGGTACAACCGCATCAAGGGTGGACTGCCCTCATCACGGGTCTTAGCAAAAGCTTTCTTTGGCTCACTCCCCCTTGTGCGTTATTACCCTGGCAGCCCGGCCGAAAACACCTCAGGAGTAGCCTTTCCCGAAGCCATCCAAATATGGTCCAGGCCTGGGTGCGATTGGAAGGCATCGATCAAATCAATTACACCGAATCCGAATGCAGGAAGAGCCGCGCGCAAGACCGATTCGATCCCTTTACGCGACGAACAACTGCGCACTTATGGCGATGAGTATCAAGATGCTGCCGACCTAGAGCGCGACGGTCTGTGGGGGTGGGAGTTTGTCGAGATTGGCGCCCCAATGCTTGCCCCTTTTCCAACAGAAGAGCTAACCGATGATGAGCAACATCTCTTGCATGGCGCTACCTTTATGGGGCGCAAGTCCCAGCAACTCATTCCAGCGCTCATCAGGCTAATGAGAAAGCTGGAACCATACGGCTCGTGGACTTCGGTAGGTGGAGTCCAATCACGACTACGGTGCGGAGGGACAGAAATTGATCTCGGACGCCCAGGGCTCCCTCTGCGCTTCTTTGATCACAATCCTTGGGTGCACCAACTGGTATTGATCCCTCACATTAGCGCTAGGGGGCCAAACGGTGCTTGGATTATTCGGCGAGGCCCCAATCACCCTGATCTACAGGCAATTGCTGGAAGGTATGCTTACTTCCTCGCTAGCTCAGGCGGCCCAAACAAAATTATCTACTGCGACAAGTCTCAGTACATGGCACCTGCCGCATTAGAACTCCTCCATTCCCGCGAGGAGGCGCAAGTACTAGCCAAGCTTTGGAGTGAAGGTGACGAAACTATAGAAACAGACATCGGTAGAGCCGAAGGGGTCGAGTTGCTCTCACTTTTTGGTCTAGTAGACATCGTAGAGATTGGAGACCACCAGCTTGCAATGACACATTCTGGGTCAAGCTATCTGGAGCGAGATGAAGCAACAATGGACGACATTGTCGCCACCCTTCCCCTGACGACTAAGATCAATTCTGAAGCTTGAGCTTGGCTAGGCCCTGCTTGATATGCCCGGCGTTCTTACCAATTGCCTGTAGAGCTCCGCGGACGTTGTCGCCAGTCCCTACATGGCCCTGGCTCTCAACCAGTAGCGTCAGCTCCATCAGAGCAGCCTCAAAGGCAAGCTGGTTCTCGTACATTCTTTCGAGGATGTCGGTAAGCGTCTGCCGAACCCACCTTCCTGATGCCTACGCTTAGGGCGATGGAGTCCATCTATTGAGATGCCCTCTCCCGTCGGGCAAACTCCGGTTGCTTCATTGACCGATAACAGGAGTTTACGGATGCCATTTCCACTGACGGAACATAATGCCTTGTTGGCCCTGAAGGGCGTAGGGCCAGCTGTTATCGCTCGCCTTGAGCAGATGGGCATTGACTCGCTAGCGGTGCTCAGCAAAGCGAATGCTTGTGACATCCTGGCTCAGGCATCGGCAGCCGTGGGATCGACTTGCTGGAAGAATAGCCCCCAAGCTCGGGCCGCCATTAACGCGGCCATTGAGCTTGCAAAGGACTCTCAGTTGAGCACACCGGGTGCGTAAAGCTGATCGCTTATTTCAATTGGTAAATCTGATTCGTGTCCATCAGCCAATCTCTGCTGAACGACTGGCTAGCCGAGTCGGAGTTTCCGTTCGCTCAATCTATCGATACATCGACGACCTTTCCTTCAGTGGAATCCCAATCTATGGTACCGCTGGCGTGGGGTACGCCTTGGATGCCGATTTTGAGATGCCGCCTTTAACGTTGAACAGGCTCGAACTGGATGCATTGATGCTTGGGATGGAAATGCTTTCAGCTTCTGCCGATAACGATCTAAGTGCTGCTGCAAGGATGTTGTTGAGCAAAATCTCAGCATCCATAGTCCATCACAAGGTTGACCCCGGCTCAGCAAAAATCAGGGCACTTGGAACAACACCGTCCTCGACGCGTGGCCATCTGGCAACCCTTCGAAATGCCATCGAAAATACTCAGGCGCTGAAGATAACTTATACCAGCCTGGACGGTGCGGTTTCGCAACGCGTCATTTCCCCCCTTGGCCTTTTCTACTGGGGAGGGAAGTGGACAGTTGGCAGCTGGTGTAGTGCCAGGGCGGCTTACCGCGATTTTCGGGTCGACCGCATAGCCTCCATCGCTATTGCCCAACAACCCTCGCCCGACAATCCTGCCCTTGATCTCCAAGCGTATATGAAGCATCAGGCAAGCCAGTGGAAGGCGATCACCACTACTGACACTACGCTGTCAGTATGAGCCACTCATAATTGGGACTCCCTAACACACAGAAGGTCATCCCTATGCAGCGCTCATCTCATGTACTCGAATTAGCCATTTTCAAGGTCAAACAGGAATGCGTTGCGCAGGTGCCTGTGCTCCGCGCAGGGCTTCGTGAAACGTTAAAGACCTTTCCTGGTTTGATCGAGTACCGCGCCTACTGCCCTATGAGCGACGACCGAATCTTCGCGGACTTAGCAATGTGGGACAGTCTTGAGAACGCACAAAAAGTGGCAAAGGCGTTCAATGATGGAGATCCGAGATTCTCTGAGTATATGTACGCTATTGAAAACCTGACGTTCATGAGTCACCTCGTTCCAGAGATGAGTTGACCCCGACGGACTGCCAGAGCAGGCAAGAAAGACCGATGCCTTTGCTGTCAGGCATCGGTGTCGTCACTTCCAGTGTAAGTGTCCTCAGATCACCTATTGCTATGTTCCGGGCTACTAGGCGAGCGGACAACCCCATGCACAAAGCTTGGCGCGTGGTGCTGTGATGGGAGCGGGCTGCTCGATCTTTATAGATGTCGTTCTAGGCGGATTTCAGTAAGGCTGAACACTGGGCGTCATGCCGTGCTCTGAACGGTGCAATATTCTTCGGAGTCATTTTTCCCGGGATTTCCTTGGCCAGCTCTACCATTTTTTGCGCGACGTCATCCTGCGCCACTGGAGTGTCTCCAGCGCGTTTCAAAAATACGTAAAAGGCTTTCGAGGACTGTTTTCGGCTCATATCTGGCTGGTCGCCTGCCACTGACAGTATTTCGTAGTAAGCCGCGCAGCGGATATTTTCATCATTTTCACTGCTGGCTTGGGTAGTAAAGGGGGTGGCGCAGAGTAGGGTTAGGAGCAGAGGAGACAAGCGCATGCGAGTGAGTCCATTCATCAAGGGGGAAGCATTTTATCAGCTCGAGGGGCTGATGCAAAAAGCCCCGGCGCTTGGCGTAATGCTGTTCACTTAATTACCCCGCACAATCCTTCCTGCCTTCACCTCATCCGCATGAACCACTAGCAGATCTTCCCGATCAGCGCGGGCGAGGCGACACTGGCGGGCTTGACCAGCGCCCCATATCCGGCGCGTCCATCTCTGCCTGAGTGCAGCCCAAGTGCTTGGCCCTTTCTAGGGTCGACCAGATTTCGCCGCCCGAATCTACTGGTCTGCCCTGCAATTTGAGAACGAACTTTTGGCCTTCGATTACGTTGCTCGTTCCCGCGCACTCCCAAACGCGCTGCTTTTCAGATGTGGGCATGGGCGCATCTAGTCGCGCCTGAGCCCCCTCGGAAAGCTGGGGAGGCTTGCCGGCGCAACCTGCAAGGGCAAGCGCTAGTAGAACTTGGGTGAATCGCATGTAAATTCCTTTTAATTTGTTTGTATGCTTTCGAAGCCGTACAACCTCGGTGTTCGGTAACTCGTTGCTCTGCCTCAGCGCTTTCAATGGCATCCGGTGATCGACGGGCAGCTGATCATTTGGCGGGTTGAGATCTGAGCTGCTTCATCGACCATTGCACCACATCCCTGCCAGCATCGTTACCAGAGGCCCAAACCGAGGCGGTAATGAACTCCATGACCAGCTCGTCGCCGTTAAAGCGCCCGTTAAAGGTCTGAGTGGTCGTGGCTTGAAGAATGCCTTCACTGCTTCTATTGACAGTGCGCCGCTCGCCCTTTAATTGGTCCCTCTGGCGCGTGTAAATGGTCGGATTATCCACCCCAGGATGATCGTGGGTGTAGTACGCCCATCGCTTCATGACAACGTCCTGAGTTTCCTTGGTCCGCCACCAGATGAAGTGACTATCATCCTTAAAGTAAACATAAACGTGATATCGATAGTGATCAGGATCTTCTTTTTCAGCGTACCAAAGCCCATCGGGTACCTGGTAGCTTGGGGCTGTAGCGCAACCTGAAAGAAGCAAGCCCATAACGAGCGAGAAAAGCAGCTTTTTCATAAATTCCATTTCAATTTATAAATCGACGATCAGGTAACTAGAATTCAGCCGCGCGCGCCATAGAACTGGTTCAGCGCTATCAGCTCAAAAATAGCCACCAGCACGCAGAATGCAACAAAACCGCGCGTGAAGGCCCTGCGAGGCTTTTCGTAAGGCTGGAGATTAGCGAGACCACCGAGAAGGTCGGATAAAAATTCGAGTAACCCCATCAGCAATCTGCCTCGCTGTTAATACATCCAGCCTTCAGCTGGGACGTTTACGTTTCAATGAAGAACCCTATCAGTCGCTGCTTTGCTTTCCGTTTGCTTCTTCAGCATTGAGTAACCCTTCTGCAGGGCAATACTTGCTCTGTCTTTCAATTGTTAACGCGAATACATCGCCACTTCCGGTCGGTCCCGTGCTAGAGGCAGGGGTTGAAGAATTCAAGAATGGGTGTTCTGGAGATGATGGGGATGGTAGTGCCGGGAACCGTCCCAGCACCGTAAGCCACACGGTCTGTACCCTTGATGAAACCACCCTCAATGCCGGTGAATGATTTCCGATCGGACGCTACCATCTGATCCAGGATCAGTTTCTTTTTCGCGAAATCGGTTTTTACGTCGGGCCATTGGAGCCAGAATTCGTACGCCTTCTCTCGGGTGAACAGAAGGAAATTCGGCGCTTTTTCTATGCCTTCACTTAAGTGAGCGCACATTACTTCCGTCGGTTTGATACGCATGAGGGGGCGATATTTTTTCCCTGCGTACTCGGTAACCAAGAGGTCAGTTTGTGTTAGCACCACCAAAGCATCCGAGCGGCGGCAAGGCACAGAATCTCCGTAGAGGTGCTCGCACCATGCCATTTCAACGATCGTAACGATATCGCTTGGATTGAGACGAAGGTCGCGCTCAAGGTTGGCTCGGTCTGCTGGTTGTTCGTAAGGGATATGGCCGCAGCCAGTGAGAGCCAAGCAGATCATGGCGATTGTTATTGCGAACCGCATCTGTGCGTCCTTGCCTTAAGAAAAAATTGGTTTCGCGCCCGATCAGCGCGAATACATCACCCGCCAGAACAAGTGCTGGTCTGAGGTTCGGTGAAGTTGTTGCTGCCGTCCGAGCCTAGGACTAGGCACGCCCTGATCGCCCGTACAGCTTGCTAACGGCGCGAAATTTATCACTATTAAATCGCCACTACGAGCAGGAATAAGTGCTACTCGGCGTCCTCACTAGAAATTAGCAAACGGTATTTTGGCAATTTGAACTGACTGAATATTTAGCTTTTGATAATTTTGCACCACTTCTCCTTTACCTCATGGCAAACCCAGAGCCTTCACCATTTTTGCGAAAGCCGACAACGCGGTGGGCCTTTGTTCGCCCTGGAGAAACCACTTTGTTGGCAGCCCTTAGCCGCAGCATCGTGTCGATGATGCAGGAAGACGGCGAGCAAATCGGGCGATTCAAGGTGCGTGCCTGATGCGGGAACTGGCGTTAGTCAGCAAACAACCGGGATCGCATGCCTACAAACGAGCGACAGTCGAGCGACCTGATATTCCGAACATCTTGAATCGAGAGTTTGAAGTGCCGGCACCCAATCAGGTCTGGTGTGGCGATATCACCTACATCTGGGCTCAAGGGAAATGGCATTACCTGGCGGTCGTCCTGGATCTCTACGCGCGCCGAATTGTAGGTTGGGCGCTGTCGAACAAACCGGATACGGATCTGGTGATCAAGGCGCTGGATATGGCTACTGTTGTTATGACTGAAAACTACATCCGTAAACGCATAGGCAAAAAGGTCACGCCAACCAAGTGAATTGCGGAGCGGGTTATTATTTTGCGGAGTGGAATTGATAAGGGCCTGCATGAGGTATCTCACGCAAGCCCTTGATATTCATGGTGCCCGAAGCCGGAATCGAACCGGCACGCCCTTACGAGCGGGGGATTTTAAGTCCCATGCGTCTACCAGTTTCGCCATTCGGGCGGTAGCGCGGTGAAGCCTTCAAGAACAATCGAATGAACGATCAATCTTTTTGGTGCGGTGCAGCAGGGGAAGAAATATATACACCCCTTCCCCTCTAAGCAAGTTCGCTGACGTCAAACTCAAGACAAAATCTTGCTGTCTACTACAAATAAAAAAGCTCCGTAAATCAGTGATCTACGGAGCTATTTATAGTGGAGGCCGAGGTCGGAATCGAACCGGCGTAGGCGGATTTGCAATCCGCTGCATAACCATTTTGCTACTCGGCCCCAAACGTCCGATGCCTTAAAAACAACATCAAACGCATACAAACTGAAGAGGGAAACTGGATTGTTATCTGTTTCCAACCCTTTGATATCTAAAGGGTTTTTCTCGTTCCTGAATCAGGAATGGACGCAATTCTGGACGTGTTCGCCGGGCATGTCAAGGACAGGAAGAAAAAAATTCTATAGCTCCCTACCGGATACACTCCACAGCCGGGCAGACGATATCACGGGGCAATGCGTCCACGAACATAACAACTGGATATTTCGCCATTCGTACCTACGCTAGTTCGCCAGGGATCCAGGTTTCTGGCGGGCCGTGGTTGAGTGAGGTGCGAAATCGATACGGATGATGCCAGCCTCACCACTAGGGCGACCTGAATAAAACGTTTCAACCCATGGAGTAAAAACATGAACCTGTCCAGAAACCTGCTTGTCGGTGTTGCCTTGAGCGGCCTGCTGCTCGGCGGCTGCACCTCAAAAGTTACACAGAAGGAACAATACTCGGGGTTTCTTTCCAACTACAGTAACCTGCAAGAAGTCACAACGCCCAGTGGCGAGAAAGCCATGCGTTGGGTGACGCCTTCCTGGAACCCGAACGCTTACAACACGGTGGCCTTCAAGCGACTGGAACTGTACCCGGCCCCCAAGCCCAATGAGCGAGTCAACCGTCAGACGCTGGATCAGTTGCAAACCTACTTGACGGACACTGCCAAGAGCACACTGAGCCAGAAGTACCGTGTGGTGCCTGATGTTCAGTCGGCCCCTGCCGGTTCGCGAGTCCTGATCGTACGTGCCGCGATCACCGGAGTCACGGCCTCTAACGAGGGCATGAAATGGTATGAAGTGGTTCCGGTCGCGGCCGCGATAGGTGCGACTCAGGCGGCCACCGGTCACCGCGACCAAGACACCGAGTTGTACATCGAAGCCGAGATGATCGATGCGAGCAACGGCCAAACCGTGGCTAAAGTCGCTCGCAAAGTCTTCGGCCAACAGTTGAAGAATACAAGCCAGCAGGTTACCGCCAATGACTTCAAAGTAGCACTCAGGAAAGTGACCAGCGACATGCAGGCATTTCTCAAATAACAACAGGGTGCAGCGCCGACTCAGCCAGCAAGGCTGAGCCGGTGGTGACTACAGATACCAGCGGTATTCGCGCGCGCTGATCTCTTGCAAAAAGGCCAAATGGTCCTGGCGCTTGTTCTCGCAGTACACATCAACAAACTCCGCCCCCAAACCCTCGCGCAGTTGTGGCTGATGCTGCATGGCGCGCACGGCTTCGAGCATTTCCAGCGGGAAATCGATCCCGCTGTTGCGGTCTTCATTGAGCGCTGCGATCGGCTCGCGACCGGCTTCCAGCCCCTGCTCCAGTCCCACCAGAATCGCTGCCAGCACGAGATAAGGGTTGGCGTCCGCGCCCGCCAGGCGATGCTCGATACGCAAATTTTTCGAATCCGAATCGGGAATCCGCACGCACGCATCGCGATCCTCGAAACCCCAGCTGGCACGTGTCGCTGCGTTCACCGTACCGCCCAAACGCCGGAAGGCGTTCTGGTTCGGCGCGAAGATCGGCATGCAATGCGGCAACAGTTCCAGGCAGCCGGCCACCGCATGCCGCAGTGCTTGCTGCTGGTTGGCGGCCAGCAGGTTTTTACCCTCGGCATCATAGAGGCTGACATGCACATGCATGCCGCTGCCCGGATGCTGCAAGTAAGGCTTGGCCATGAAGCTGGCGCGGTAACCGTGCTTGAGCGCGACGCCGCGGGTGCTACGACAAAACAGCGCCGCCCAGTCGGCAGCACGCAGGCCGTCATCAAGGTGGCCGAAGTTGATCTCGAACTGGCCCGGCCCAAGTTCGGCAGTGATCACCGTGGTATCGATGCCTTGCGCCCTCGCCGCTTCGACCATTTCATCGAGCACCGGTGAAAAGCGCGACAGCCGCTCGATGTGCATGTTTGGCTGGTCATCGGCATCGTCCGACAGCTGATCGCGGGGGAACTGCGGCTGCCCGTCGCGCAGCTGTTTATCGAACAGATAGAACTCCAGCTCGAACGCCACCACCGGATGAATACCTTTGCCACGCAACCGCTCCAACACCTGCGCGAGGACCTCGCGGGGCTCGAAGACGATTGGCTTCTCGGTGCCGTCCGAGGTGATCAGCATCTGACCCAGTGGCTTGGATTCCCAGCTCACCGGCTTGAGCGTGCCGGGCACCAGGCGCCGCAGAGCATCCGGGTCGCCGTCGTTAAAACAGTAGTCGCCGATTTTGAACAGCCCACCCTGCACGCCCAGTAACACGCAGTTCTGCGGCAGCTTGAGGGCGCTGCCGGCAGCCACCTTTTCGAGCATCTCTATCGGATAGCGCTTGCCGTAGAAATGCCCGGGAATGTCCAGGGAGATCAGGTCGACATAGCGCACCTCGGGGTAGCGTTGGCGAAAAGCACGAACCTCAGCCAGCAGATCAGAGCAGGCAGCATCCATCGTTGTTGTTCCTTTTATTGTTATCAGGTGTAAACCCAAAGCACTCGCGTGAGCTGGTCAGTGAGGTTGCCGTAGCGACAGCGTGTGTGACTGTCGAGCTGAAAACTATCACCGGCCTGCAAGGTGACCGGCTCGTCGTCATCGCCCAACCACAGCGTCAATGCGCCTTCCAGCACGTAGCCGCCCTGCTCGGAGCTGTCGCTCAAGTGCCGCTCGCCACTGCTGGCGCCGGCCTCCAATTGGCTCTCGAGCATCGAGAACGAGGCCCTGATCTTCGGCGAGACCAGAATGTCGGTAATCCCGTTGGCGTAGTACAACGTGCGGCGCTCATCCGGGCGGGTCACCCATGGCAACACCTTGGGTTTCGGCAAGCTGTAAAAGTAGGTGGTTGGCACGCCGAGGGTTTCGCTGATCGCGGTCAGGTCTGCCACGGTCGGCCGTGACAAGCCACGTTCGACTTGCGAAAGAAAGCCCACGGAACGGTCGATTTTGTCGGCCAAGTCCTTGAGGGTGTATTTCTTGTGCTTGCGCAGATCGTGGATCAGGATCGCCAGCGCGGCGATTTCTTCTTGCTTGTTCATGCCAGTAATTCCGGAAGATGACTCATCAAATGCTGTCGCGCAGTCGGTACCAGGCCTTGCCGATGGCTTCCAATGGCGCTGCCAGGTATTTACCGCCGGGAAAGCTGTCATTACGCAAACCCTGGTACAAGGCCAGCTCGTCCGGCTGACCGAGAATCGCATCGGACACGGCGCGAGCCCCCGCCAATGTTGGAAGCACGCCATGCCCGGAATAACCCTGTAGCCAGTAGAGGTCGCCGCGCCGGCCAATGTCGGGGGTGCGCTTGAGGGTCAGGTCGATATGCCCGCCCCAGGCAAACTCCAGCTCAACACCCTTGAGCTGCGGGAAGACTCGCTCCAGATAGGGTCGTGTCGCGGCGGCGATGTCTTTGGGCATCCCGCCCAGATAGGTGCAGCCGCCACCGAACAACAAACGGTTATCCGGTGTGCGACGGAAATAATCGAGGACAAACTGGTTGTCGGTGACACAGACATTACTCGGCAACAGCGCGCTGGCTTGCTCGGCAGTCAGCGGCGCGGTGGCCACCTGATAAGTACCCACCGGCAGCACGCAACTGGCCAGGTCAGGATCGAGTTGATCAAGGTAGGCATTGCACGCCAGCACCAGGACATTTGCCCGAATGCTCCCGCGCTCGGTAGTCACCAGGTACTGATCGCCTTCCTCGCGATAGCTCAGCGCTTTACTGTGTTCGTAGATGCAGCCACCCGCACGCTCGATGGCTGCGGCCAGGCCAAGCGCCAGCTTCAATGGATTCAGGTGACCGCCTTCGGGGTCATAGAGCCCCGCCTGATAACGCTCGCTGGCGACCCACTGCCGTAACTGTTCACGCGCTATGAATTGCAGATCATCGTGGCCCCACTTATGGCTGGCCTCGCGTTGCCACTCGGTCAGGAGACTGACCCGACGCGGCATGACCGACGTCCACAAGTGGCCGGGTCGATAATCGCAGTCGAAACCATGGCGCGCAGGCAACTCGCGCAGCTCCTGCGCCGCCCAGCGCATGCCGTCCCACAAGCGCCGCGCGCGTTCATGACCCAGCGCAGCCTCCAGGGGCGGCATGTCACACGACCAGCCGAGAATCGCCTGCCCACCATTGCGCCCCGAGGCGGCCCAGGCAACACGACTGGCTTCCAGCAACGTCACGCGCTTGCCCGCCAAGGCCAGGCGCAATGCGGTATGCAGACCGCTGAAACCAGCACCGATGATCAGCACCTCGGCAGTGTGTTCACCTTCCAATGCGGCTCGGTTCAACAGGCGATCAGCGCAACTGTGGGCGTAATAGCTGGCGACATGCTGCGAGGACTGCTGAAACATTCGGGCACCCATGAAATTATGTTTTTATAATTTCATGAAAAACTACAGAATAAATTTCATGAGCGCAACATCCTGCTCATCCCTCGCAGGCTCGACAGCTGCTACGGAGTGCGTGCTGGTCTTACTGTTTTATTCTCGCGCCAGTCGCTCAAACAGCGCCGAATGCTCTGGAAACAGCTCGCTGAGCCCGCGCCGACAGCCCAATTGCATATCCGCAAAATCAAACCCTGGCGAAACGGCTTCACTGATCAGGCCGTAAGCGGCCGGTCCAGCCATGAGCTGCGAAGCCTTCCAGACACCGCCCGGCACATGCAGTTGCAGGCACTGCCCGGCAGTGACGTCATTGCCCATCTCCACGGTTTTCAACGTGCCGTCCGGGTAAATGAGGAAGTATCGAATCGCATCGCCCAGATGGTAGTAGTGAACGATGTCGGATCGGTTCAAATGAAAGTGGCCGACGGGAGACGCAGCCGTCAGCAGGTAATAGATCGAGGTCATCGCATAACGCCGACCACCTGCAGTCTCGACCATGGGCAGCTGATCCGACTGAAAGGTCCGGCGGTAATAACCGCCTTCCACATGGGGTTCCAGGTCGAGTGCAGCGACGATGTCCTGGGCGCTGGGAGTGTGTCTGTCGGGTTTGCTATCCGTCATGTTAAAGGCCATCAGTCAGGTGGAGTCGCGACAGTTTGCATAGCGTGTAACGCAGCGCAAGCGTTCCTTGGAGCGTCGATCGAGGGTGCCGATGGGCAATCGATTTCACTGCTTTACTGTAAGGGTCGAGCTTGCCAGACGGGGCCGCAGTTTCACTGACGCTCCCCCGCCGCTACCGACACCAACGGAAAATTCCCCCCGGAGAGTTGTCATGCCCCTGCACAACGTCGCCCGTTTTACCGACCTTCGTGAAGACCGCGGTACTCGCGTTGAAATCGGCTCACTGAAGATCGTGCTGTTGCGGGCCGGCGAACGGGTCTACGCCTATCAGGGCGAATGTCCGCACGCACAGGCTCCGTTGGACGAAGGCATTGTCTGCAATGGTCGGCTGATTTGCCCATGGCACAAGGCGATGTTCACGGTCGAGGACGGTCAAGTGTGCGAACCGCCAGCCTTGAATGGACTGACCCGTTATCCGGTCAAGATCGTCGATGGCGATATACACGTGGACGACCAACCCCTCGCCTCCATCGAAGTGAATCGTGCCCCTGATTCACGCTGCTTCGTGATCGTCGGTGCAGGCGCTGCGGGCACAGCGGCAACAGCCGCCCTGCGTGAACACGGCTTTGCCGGTCGCCTGGTGTTGATCGATCGCGAAACGGACCCCGGCTATGACCGCACGGTGCTGAGCAAATATGTCCTTGCCGGGGAAATGTCCGTCGAAGAAACGCCACCGCTGCTGGATGAACGCTTTTACAACGAACAGCACATCGAGCGGGTTCAAGGTGAGGTCATCCGTCTCGATGTGGCCGCCAAAAGGGTTTCCCTGGGTGACGGACGCACCTTCGACTACGACGCCGCGCTCCTGGCCAGTGGCGGCGAACCGAGGCCGCTTTCAGTAGACGGTGCGCATCTGCACAACATCCTGGCGCTACGTTCGCGAGCGGACGCCGAGCGCATTCTGCACATCGCAAAACCCGGTACCCGTGTGGTCATCATCGGTGCCAGCTTCATCGGTCTGGAGTCGGCTTCGGCCTTGCGCCACCATGGCCTGGAAGTCAGCGTGGTCGCGCACCATGAAACACCGTTCAGCACGCTGTTCGGTGAGCGCATCGGCATGGCGATTTTGTCCCTGCACGAAGATAACGGCGTGGTCTTTCATGCCAATACCCAGCCGAAGGCGTTCGAGGGCCAGGACAACGTCGAGGCCGTTCTGCTCGAGAATGGTCAACGACTTCCCGCCGACCTGGTGCTGATCGGCATCGGCGTCAATCCGGTCACCGACCTGCTCGAAGGTGTTGAGCTGGACGATGACGGCGGGCTGCCGGTAAACGAAGGCATGCGCGCTGCGCCTGGATTGTGGGCTGCCGGCGACATCGCCTCCTTTGCATGGCAAAGTTTCCCCACACGCATCGAGCACTGGCGCCTGGCGCAGCAGCAGGCGCGGATCGCCGCGCAAAACATGCTGGGCGCTGATACACACTATGTGGATGTGCCGTTCTTCTGGACGTATCACTTCGACAAGACCTTCGAGATGCTCGGTCACGCCGACCAATGGGACCGGATCGTCTTCGAAGGTAACCCCGAGCAATACGCCTTCATCGCCCTGCTGTGCAAGGGTGAACAGGTCGAGGCGGTGGTCGCCTGCGAGTACTCGCGGCAAATGGCGTTGCTGGCCGAACGGATGAAACAGCCGTTACTGCGCGAGGAAGCCCTGCAGATCATTCGGCGAATTGCCGCGCAAGAGCGCTGAATACTCACAATAAAACGATGCGTTTATTGGAACTATCGTACTTAGCCATTCGAAAAATAAACAACTGCACATATTTATTATCAATGGCGATAAGAACTCGCCCAGCTTATGAGGAAAGAACCCAGCACACTTTTCCTCATCGCCAATCCTGATAACAAACGGCCAACTTCCTAACGCGTCGCTATCAATAAAATAATATTAACAATTTATCCGCCGTACTAGCCCATTGCCCATTGCATATTTATCAACGCCTGCTTAACTGCAGAAACTGCTGAAGACAGCAGCATTCGCACAACCACGGAAGGAATCGTTATGAGCAATTCAACTGGCCATAGCATGCCCCCTTATGGGGTGGCCATCCAAAGCGCGATCAAGGCAGGCAACCTGCCGCAAATGAAAACGTTGTTGAAACAACGCGATGCATCCAAGCCAGAACCCAAAGAACTCAGTAGCGCGTACGAGCAGTTGGCTAAGGAAGTCGCACGCCTGGAACGGCACTAACTGCTGTTTCCGCTCCCCTATTGCAATGGAGGCAATAATTATGTCTGGTTCTTCTCAACAGTCTGTCGGTTTATTCCCACTCTGCTATCAAATTGGTACTCAGCAACCGGGTGCACAAAACCTGGCGCTCAATCTGCTGGTGTTTACACCTGAGCAAACGGTAAGCGGTACTGCCGCAATCACTCAGGCAACCAACCCGCCGCTGGATGTGCATTCCGATGTCTGGGGTGAGTACACCTTCATGACGGTGATGAAACCCGGCGTCAGCAAAATCCTCATCACCGTTCAAGGCAACCAAGGTGGCCCGAGCTCTAACTCCATCGTGAATTTCAAGTTGCATCTGGTGGTCGGTAGCGACTGGAAAGCGGGCGTCGCCAACTACGAGTATTTCAATGGTCAGCGCTGGGTCAAGGTCAATGCGCCCGCCCATCTCGTCGAGTCAGTGCCTTCCAGGGCCTATCCACTGCCGCTGGAACCCGGCCCGGTCATCCTGCCGTATCCGCCGATCATGCCGCTGTACGCCGCGCCGATTCAGAGTGCCATCGCCAGCGGTGACCTGGCCCAGATGAAAAATCTGGCGAGCCTTGCCAAACAACAACTGGACCAGCAACCACAGCTGCAAAGTGCGCTTGAGGCCGCCAAGGGTGAAATCAGCAGGCTGGAACGCAGCTGACCGGCAACTGAATGTGCCTGGCTTGTCCTGAATACAATTAAGGGAGTTGCACCATGTCAATTGGACTTTTTCACACGCGCCTCAACGTTTCCAGCTCGCTGATCGGCGCACCGGTTTTAACCCTGGATCTGCTGGTGGATACCGTCAACAAGAAAGTCAGCGGTGTTGCGAGCATTTTTCAAAGCACGTATCCACCCCTCAACTTCCGTGCCCGGGTATGGGGTGAGTATTCCGAGGCCAAACTGACCGCCGATACGGAAAACCACATCATCCTCACTCTGGATGGCAGCCCGAGTGGCCCTTACAGCCAGATCGCCCAGACCTTCGACCTGCGCGGCATTCTAGGCGCCGATTGGGCCAGCGGTTTTGCCGACTACAAGTACTACGATCAGGACCACTGGACGACAGTCAGACATGCGGCTGTCAGCCAGGCCCCGGCTCAGCACCCGGAGCATCCGTCACATGTTGTGCGCCCGCTCTACGCCGTCGCCGTGCAGCAAGCGCAAGCCAGCGGTGACCTGGCGCAGCTGAAAACCGTGGTGAGCCAAGGCGAACAACAACTGGCCAACAGCGGTGCCTTGCGCAGTGCGCTGGAGCAGTTGCAAGCAGAAATCACCCGACTGGAAGCACGCTAACCGGCAATGCCCGGGCTGGGTCAGATCACCACTGACCCAGCCCGGGACTTTTCAACCCCAGAGGTAAATCCACTCGCGCCGTTGATGCTAAGGAAGGCGCGAACACTTCGATGGATTCGTGCCGCGTACGTGTCTGTGCGCAAGGATTTCCCATGTCAGACAATCGCCCCGCCCGCTACCTCAGTGAAACCGACCTCAAACGTTACGTGCCGGTCCATGTGGTCTGGGAAATCACCCTGGCCTGCGATCTCAAATGCCTGCATTGCGGCTCCCGCGCAGGCCATCGACGCCCGGATGAACTGAACACCCGGGAATGCCTGGATGTCATCGATTCCCTGGCGGCACTCGGCACCCGCGAGATCACCTTGATCGGCGGTGAAGCCTATTTGCGCAAGGACTGGACTCAGCTGATCCAGGCGATCCACGATCACGGCATGTATTGCGCGATACAAACTGGTGGCCGCAACCTGACGCCGGCAAAAATGCAGGCCGCGGTGGATGCCGGGCTCAATGGCGTCGGTGTTTCGCTGGATGGACTGGCTCCGCTGCATGACGCCGTGCGCAATGTTCCGGGCTCGTTCGACAAGGCTATCGATACCCTGCGACGCGCCAAACAGTCGGGGCTTGCGGTGAGCGTCAACACCCAGATCGGTGCAGCCACCCTGCCCGATCTGCCCGAACTGATGGACTTGATCATCGAACTCGGCGCCACCCACTGGCAGATCCAGCTGACGGTCGCCATGGGCAATGCCGTCGACCACCCAGAGTTGCTGTTGCAGCCCTATCAACTGCTTGAAGTGATGCCGTTGCTGGCACGCCTTTACCGCGAGGGCGTCGATCGCGGCCTGCTGATGAACGTGGGCAACAATATTGGTTACTACGGCCCTTACGAGCATATGTGGCGTGGTTTTGGCGACGAACGCGTGCACTGGAGCGGCTGCGCGGCCGGGCAAACCGTGCTGGCGCTCGAAGCCGATGGCACCGTCAAAGGCTGCCCTTCATTGGCAACGGTGGGTTTTTCCGGCGGCAACGTGCGCAACATGAGCCTGCACGATATCTGGCACTACAGCGAAGGCATGCACTTCGGCCGTCTGCGCGGTGTCGAGGATCTGTGGGGCTACTGCCGAAGCTGCTACTACAACGATGTCTGCCGTGGCGGCTGTACCTGGACGTCGCACTCCTTGCTCGGCAAACCCGGCAACAACCCCTACTGTCACTACCGCGCACTGGACCTGCAAAAAAAGGGACTGCGCGAACGAATCGTCAAACTCGAGGACGCTGCGAAAACCTCCTTCGCCGTCGGACGCTTTGACCTGATTACTGAACGCATCGACACCGGCGAGAAGGTCAACAGCGTCAGCGACAGTGGCCAGGTGATCAAACTGGCCTGGGCGAACCAGGGCCAGAAATCGCCTGACGAAGGACGTATTCCGCCGCAACTGGCGCTGTGTCGTGGCTGCTTGCAGTATATCCATGCACACGAAGTGACTTGCCCTCACTGCGCTGCCGATGTCGCTGCCGCAGAAGCCGAGCACCAGCTCAACCGCGCCCGGCAACAAACCATCCTCAATACGCTGACCGGCCTGCTGGGGTTGCCGCAAAGCAACTTGATGTAGCGAAGCCTGGATACCAGGGGGCAACTCGCCCCCTGCAATCTTTTTTCCACCGGTAATAACCCTCGCCCACAGCAAACAAAATCATCTAAAAAAACCACACCTGTCAGCCATAATTGCACCCTGCTACTCGATAGCTGAACGTCTTTCCCATGGTTTACCCACGCGGGCACGCTGGAACAAACAGTGCCCTCTCCCTCTGCGTTCCTGGAGCTGACGATGAAAATCAATCCCTACCTGATCTTCAACGGTGATTGCAAAGCAGCCTTCACGTTCTACGCGCAATGCCTGCAAGGCACCCTTGAAATGATGATGACCTTCGGCGAGTCGCCGGCTCGCGATCAAATTCCGGCGAGTAGCCATGACCTGATCATGCATACCCGGCTGGTGGTCGGCGACCAAGTCCTCATGGCGTCCGACACCACACCTGATCGGCCTTACCACGGCATCAGCGGTTGCTCTGTTTCGCTGAATGTCACCAGCATCGCTGAAGCCGAGCGAATTTTTAGCGCGCTGGCGGACAAGGGCACCATTCAAATGCCGCTGGAGGCGACGTTCTGGGCCGCACGCTTCGGCATGCTGGTTGACCGTTTCGGGGTGCCATGGATGGTTAATTGCGAAGCCGACAAGTAAAACGCTATTCGATGAGTGCAGTGCTGTTCACTTAAGCCGGTGTTTCAGGCACAACCGCAGTTGTGGCGAGGGAGCTTGCTCCCGCTGGGGCGCGAAGCGGCCCTGAATTGGGTCTGCTAGGCAGTCCAGCGGGAGCAAGCTCCCTCGCCACAGATACTTCTCAGGCATCGACGCGCTTGCCCTGGAATCTCGCCCGGTAACGCCCCGGACTCTCTCCGGTCCACTTCTTGAATGCCCGATGGAACGCGCTGGGCTCCTGAAAACCGATCTGCTCGGCAATCGCGGTGATGCTCGATTGGCTCTGGCGCAGCTGTTCAAAGGCAACACCGCGGCGTACTTCGTCCTTGATCTCCTGGAATGAACAGCCTTCACGCTCCAGCTTTCGGCGAACGGTGCTGGGGCTCAAATGCTGTTCGAGCGCAAACGCCTCCAGGGTCGGCCATTGGCTGTAATGGCTGTTGCGCAAACGCTGATGAACCTGCGATGCCAGGCCATGCTGGTTACGGAAACGAATCACCAGCCACTGCGGTGCACTGCGCAAAAATG
The DNA here is from genome assembly GCF_058782685.1 of Pseudomonas sp. FW306-02-D09B. Classification (NCBI taxonomy): domain Bacteria; kingdom Pseudomonadati; phylum Pseudomonadota; class Gammaproteobacteria; order Pseudomonadales; family Pseudomonadaceae; genus Pseudomonas; species Pseudomonas sp. FW306-02-D09B. The sequence goes on along the minus strand of NZ_JBYSXY010000001.1, from coordinate 131,873 downwards.
CCTTGAGTGAAGCCAGGTCCTGAACCACCGGCAATTGCAGATAACGGCTGTCGAACTCGATCTCGGTGCGCTCGGCGCCAAAGGTCAAATTCGCGCCCCAGAGCATTGAATCATCATTGAGCGACAACCGCTCATGACGAAAGTCCGCACGATCGATGGGAATGCGCCGCCCGCCGAGCCAACACAGCAGGCTGATCATCAACACCAGAAACGTCTCTTCACCGAAGTGTGCGACGTCGCTGTTTTGCGCCTGAGTCTGCAAGCTGATGACTGCACGCTTGCCACGCACCGTTAACGTGCCGCGAAAGTCGCGCAGGAACAGACCGAAATTGGCCAGGCACTGACGCATGGCTTTTTCCAGCGTCGGCTCCTGAATCAATGCCCGACAGATCAAGGCGAAACTGCCTGGCGGCATGCCGTGGGAGTCCAGCTGAAAGAACTCGTCGTTCAGCTCACGAATCTGCACTAGCCATAACGCCGCAAAAGCAGTGGCCGGCACCCGCGCCGTAGGCTGATCCATCAGTGCCGGATCGATTCCCACCTGCTCGAGTACCGACCGCAGACGCAGCGGATTTTCACGCAGGGCATGGATCATTGGATACATGAAATAGACCGCCACCGAATCCGTATCCCGCATGTGCTCGTCTCTCTCCTCAGCATCTGAAAGTGGCAAAAAACGCCATCACCGTTGAACAGTTCCGGCATAGGCCAGCGGCGTTGCTGATTCTAGACTCGTACCCAACAAAAAAGACCTCTTTCAGGAAAACCACATGAACCCTTCCGATATTTTTGTTGTGAGCGCGGTCCGTTCTGCCATCGGCAGTTTTGGCGGTTCACTCAAGGATGTGCCGCCTATCCAGTTGGCAACCGACGTGTGCCGCGCAGCCATTGAACGTTCAGGCCTGGCGCCCGAACTCATCGGTCATGCGGTGATGGGGCATGTGATCCCGACGGAGGCGCGCGACGCCTACATTTCACGGGCCGTGGCGATGAATGCCGGCCTGCCGAAAGAGACCCCGGCCTTCAACGTCAACCGCCTCTGCGGTTCGGGTCTGCAGGCGATTGTCAGTGCGGCACAAAGTCTGATGCTCGGGGATGCCGGAGCAGCGCTGGCCGGTGGCGTCGAATCCATGAGCCGTGGTGCCTACTTGTTGCCACAGGCGCGCTGGGGTGCACGAATGGGCGACATTCAGGGCATCGACTACATGCTCGGCGTGCTGCAAGACCCGTTTGCAGGCTTCCACATGGGCATCACCGCAGAAAACATCGCCGAGCACTACGGCATCTCCCGTCAGACCCAGGATCAACTGGCGCTGCTCAGCCAGCAGCGTGCTGCCCGGGCGATTGCCGAAGGACGTTTTGCCGGGCAGATCGTGCCGATCGAAGTGGCGAGCCGCAAAGGCACGGTTTCGTTTGCGACGGATGAGCATGTACGGGCAGAGGTCAGCTTCGAGCAATTGAGCGGCATGAAACCCGCATTCAAAAAAGACGGCAGCGTCACCGCCGGCAACGCCTCCGGCCTCAATGATGGCGCTGGCGCGCTGATCATGGCCACCGGGCAAGTTGTCCAGGAACAAGGCCTCAAGCCGATGGCCCGACTGGTGGGGTATGCCCACGCCGGTGTTGAGCCGTCGATGATGGGACTTGGACCGATTCCCGCCACCCGCCTGGTGCTCAAACGCGCCGGGCTGACCGTGGCCGACCTTGATGTGATCGAGTCCAACGAAGCCTTCGCGGCCCAGGCCTGTGCCGTGGCGCAAGAGCTGGGCTTCGATCCCGAGAAGGTCAACCCCAACGGTTCGGGCATCTCGCTGGGCCATCCAGTGGGCGCCACTGGCGCAATCATCGCGACCAAGGCCATTCACGAACTGCATCGGATTCAGGGACGTTATGCCCTGGCGACCATGTGCATTGGCGGCGGCCAAGGCATTGCCGTGTTGTTCGAACGGGTTTGACGGAAAGGACATGACGATGAATCTGCAGAACATTGGCGTCATCGGCGCCGGCACCATGGGCAACGGCATTGCGCAAATCTGCGCATTGGCCGGTTTCAACGTGACCTTGCTGGACATCTCCGAAAGCGCCCTGCAAAAAGCGCTGGCGACCGTGGGCAAGAACCTCGACCGGCAGGTCGCCAAGGCATCGCTGACCGAGGAGCAAAAGCTCGCGGCATTGGACAAGATCAGCACCAGCACCGACTACAGCACCCTGCACAATGTGCAGTTAGTGATCGAGGCCGCGACCGAAAACCTCGAACTGAAACTGCGGGTGTTGCAACAGATCGCCGCTCAGGTCAGCGCCGACTGCGTGATTGCTTCCAACACCTCATCGTTGTCGATCACCGAGCTCGCCGCCAGCGTCAGTTCGCCGGCGCGTTTCATCGGCCTGCACTTCTTCAACCCGGTGCCGGTGATGGGGTTGATCGAAGTGATCCGCGGCCTGCAAACCAGCGACGCCACGCACACCCTGGCCCTGGAACTGGCGCAACGCCTGGGCAAGACCGCGATCACCGCCGGTAACCGTCCGGGCTTTGTGGTGAACCGGATTCTGGTGCCGATGATCAACGAAGCGATCCTGGTGTTTCAGGAAGGCCTGGCCAGCGCCGAAGACATCGATGCAGGCATGCGTCTGGGTTGCAATCAGCCGATAGGCCCGTTGGCGCTGGCCGACCTGATTGGCCTGGATACCTTGCTGGCGATCATGCAGGCCTTCTACGACGGCTTCAACGACAGCAAGTACCGCCCCGCGCCGCTGCTCAAGGAAATGGTCGCGGCCGGTTATCTGGGGCGCAAGAGCGGCCGTGGTTTCCATACCTATGGCTGAGCGTTGCTCACGCTTTGCCGAGAGCCGGGACAAGGCCCTGGAGCTGTTCGCCAGCAAGGGTTTTGGCCAGGTCGGCATGCGCGAGCTGGCAGCGTTCCTGGGGCTTGCCCCAGGCTCGCTGTATCACCATTACCCGAGCAAGCAGCACTTGCTGCTCGACTTGATCGAAGAGTTCTACGAGGAGCTACTGGCAACACTCGGACGTCTCGAGCGACAGCCGCGAGACCTGCGTAGCAGCCTGCACGACGTCATCCATGCACACCTGAGCCTGCATCGGGAAATGCCCTGGCATTTTCGCCTGGTAGAGCGCGACTGCGGTTGCCTGAACGAGGATCAGCAAGTGCATGTTCGGCAGTTGCAGGAGCATTACGAACGGCAATTGCTGATGATCCTCTGTCCCTCGCGCCGATTCAGTGAACAAGGATTACTGGCCGCCGGACACACCATTGCCAGCATGCTCAACAGCGCACCCAGCTGGCTGGCGCTGCACCCGCTGGAGGATCGGGAACGCAACGAACTGCTGGAGAACCTGCTGACCGGGGCCATTGCAGGTTTGCTGGCCCATACCTCCTGCGATCTGCCAGTCCTTCAGACAATAGATCCGCTCGCGGCGCCTCCGCCCTGGGCGCGACTCGGCTAAGCTGAAAGCTCCACCGGAGGATTTTCCAATGTGTGGAAGACTTTCGCAGTACCGAGGCATCCACGACTTCGTCGCGGCGCTGAGCATGCCCAATGCCCTGGTCAATACTGTGGGCGACCAGCCTCTGGGTCTGTACAACGTCGCTCCGTCAACCCAGGTCGCGCTCTTCCACCTCGAAGGCGAAACCCTGCACGCTGACCGGGTACGCTGGGGATGGCGACCGTCCTGGTCGAAAGACAACTCTGTGCCGATCAATACCCGAGTCGAGAAAGTCGCACACGGCTCATTCTTCCGGGCGATCTGGCCGCACCGAGCCATCGTGCCCATCGATAACTGGTTCGAATGGGTTTATGAAGGCGGCCCGAATAAACAGCCTTACCTTATCCGGCGCCGGGATCGCGCTCCCATACTCTGCGCAGCCATTGGTCAGTACCCTGCAGGTGGTCGGGAACCGAAGAAGGACGATGGTTTTGTGATTTTCACCGCCGACAGTGGCGGTGGCCTGGTCGATCTACATGATCGGCGACCGGTGGTGCTGTCACCGGAGTTGGCCCGCGAGTGGCTCAACCTGGCGATGCCCAAGGAGAGCGCCGAGCAGATGGTGCTGCACCAGGGCGAGCCCGCCGAAACCTTCGAGTGGTTCAAGGTGGATATGGCGATCGGCAACGTGAAAAACCAGAGACCGGATCTCATCACGCCGATCGGTAAGATCATCACTGGCGATCACAAAAGCAATGGCTGATCGGGTGGCGACACCGCGGTTTCTCGACTAGGATTTTCGCGGTATGGAAACGTGTCGCGCTGTTAGCGAGCACTTGGTCTGGGAGACGAAAATGAACCCGATTCGAATGGCCGAGCGGACCTATCGCACTTGGTCCAGCCCGATCCTGCTTGAGCTCAAAGAGAGGGAACATCAGCTGCAACCTTCAGACCGCCAGGCACTTGAAAATGTGATGGTGGAGAGAAGACTTCTGAACACCGGTAATCCTGCCGGCAAGGATCGACGCAAACCTGAGTCGACTGATAACGCCTGACGAATGAGCCCGCTATAAGCGGGCTCTTTTTCGTTTGCGCGGCTGGAAGGCAGACCGACACACTCATCCGGATGATCGCCTCACTGTGTATTGGGAACGGCTTTCGTTCTGGATGAACGGGCGGGTAATGACGCGGCGTAGGCCAGCGCTTCTTCTCGACTGCCAAAGGACCCGAGCCGGTCGCTACGGGTACAGACCTTCCAGAGACCGCTGTTGACGCTGACCACTTGATAACCGTTCATCTGCATTTTGCTAAGCATCGGAGCACTCATAGTCACCTCCATTCGAGTACAGACAGTCCGAACCTAACTTACACCCGGTTTAGCGTTCTGTGGGCTCAATAGGTTGAACGGTCGAATGATCCGAGGCGTACATATGAAACATCTTTCACAGTGATTTCGACGCTTGGCGGATATATTCCTCGCCGCTCATTCAAGAAACTTTCAGCCCGCCTTCTCCCGCGGGCTTTTTTTTGCCCGGCGAAAATCCAAGCCTAAACCGCCGCAAAAATATCCTTCATCGCCGCGTACTGCAGCAGCATGATGGTTTTCGCGTCGACGATCTGCCCACTGTAAAACGCCTCGAGTGCCTCATCGAACTTCAGCTCCAGCACCTCAAGGTCCTCCGTTTCAACCTCCAGCCCACCACCCGATCCGACGCGTGAAGCAGCATCATATTCAGCCACAAAAAAATGCAGTTTCTCGGTCACCGACCCGGGGCTCATGTAAGCCTCAAAGACCTTCTGTACGTCATGAACGCGATAGCCGGTTTCCTCCTCCGCTTCAGCGCGAATGCGTTCTTGCGGTGAGGCGCCTTCCAGCAACCCCGCAGCCACTTCAACCAGCAAGCCGTCATGACCGTTGACGAAGACCGGCAACCTGAACTGGCGGGTCAGTACGATGGTTTTTTGCGCGCGATTGAACAGCAGAATGGCGGCACCATTGCCACGGTCGTAGACCTCACGGGTTTGTCGCTGCCAAACGCCATTGTTGCGCAGGTAATCGAAGGTGATTTTCTTGAGCAGGTACCAGTCGTGGGACAGCACCTGGGACTCGATGATGTTGACGCGCTCAGCCGTGTTCGACATGACAATCCATCCTTTTTGTTGTCAGAGGGCGCCATGGTATTCCATCGATGTGGTGGCCGCAGCGACGGCAGATACAAAAAAAGCCCGGCATCGCCGCCGGGCTTTCGGTTCCAATCCTTTGGAACCTGTTGGGTATCACTCTACGAGCGAAGCCTTACTTGAAGTCCACATCGAAGGCTTGATAGAAGGCGTTGCCGGTGTTGGCGACAATCCACAGCAGCACAATGACGTGATGGCCTTTTTTGCCTGCTGGCAACTTCACTTCATGTTCGACTTTGGCTTTGAGTTCGCTGCTGTGCGCGTAATAAGGCACCTGGGTGTAGAAGTCCTCCGCAAACGGTTTGGCCTCGAGTTGCGCACGGCTGATGCGCTGTTTCGGGTCCCAGCCATCCTTGGTGATGAACCAGCTGTAGCCGCGGGTGGTATGAGGCGCGGTGTACTGCCAGGTGACATGAAAGGCCTGGCCCGGGTTCACGTTCAGCAGTGGCCAGGTAAATGGGCGATTGAGCTTTTTGCTCATTTCCTCGTTGGTGAAGTTGATGCAGTCACGAGCATCAGCCTTGCCACCGCTGAGGATAAAACCATCAGCCGGTGGGGCGACGCTGTCGCTGTCCGTCTGATACGGTGCGGGGAAAGCCCCGGCGGTCAGTGACGGGAAGTTCTTGCCGCCTTCCATTTCGTTGACCTGCCACCCTTCCAGGAGCCCGACTTCCATAGCGACAGAGCCGCGGCTGGCAGGGGTAGTGACACGACCATGTTTGAGTTGCGCTTGGGTTTGTGGCTTGTTCATTTTTTCACTCCGTTGATTAAGAACGTTCGTTCCTGAGGAACGCTTTCAACCTAACCGAATGACAGATGAAGTCCATGGCCGCTTTTTTCGCGTTCCAATCGCGCTTTTGAGCCGAACCCAATAAATACTGGCTATCCATACAGTTAAATGTATGAATTCGTACGTAGAGACTGGCAAAAGTACTACAACACAATCCCGCAATCGGAACGATTCCCATCAGGAAGGCTGCGCGTCACTGGTATTCACTTCGTTAACAACACGCGGTAGTCTCGGTATCGGTTGCCCAAAAACCGTTACAAGGACGTCACGAATGAAACTGCGCATCGAGATATCGCAAAACCCGCTACCCGAAGAACGCCAGGCGATTATCAACCCCCTGCGCGCCTACAACATCGCCCATGCCGGCGAAGGTCACTACCAGGAAATCGCCCTGCTGGTTCGAGATGAGCAGAGCGACGAAATCCTCGGCGGGCTCTACGCAAAACTGTTTTATCAGTGGATGTTCATCGACTTGTTGTCAGTGCCCGAACAGGCACGCGGACAGGGCACCGGCTCACGGCTGATGCACATGGCCGAAGAGCTGGCACGGGAGAAGAACTGCATTGGGATCTACCTCGACACCTTCGAATTCCAGGCACCGGAGTTTTACAAGAAGCTGGGGTTTACCGAGATTGGGCAGATTGCCGATTACCCACCGGGCAGCAAGCGCTTCTTTTTTCAGAAACGCCTGACGGCCGCCGAGCCAAACACCTGACGGTCACTGACTCACAGACAGGTTGCCAGTGCTGCCAATCGGCGCTTGGCAACCCAGTTGTCCTGAGTGGCGTAGTACTTCAATGCGCCGCTTTGCACGTCGATGAAGGCCTCGGCCGAACGGGTGTAAACCGTAAAACCGCCGGTTTCGCCGGGTTGCAGGTAACCGCTGGCGTCGACACCGAACACCGCCTCGTCCTGCCAGGCAAACTGCACGCACTGGGCGACGACCAGATCAGGCTTGCTCGAGGCGAGCGTCTTGTAGGGGCTCTGGGAGCGCGCTTCTTTCATCGTCGATCCCGCGCAACCTGCCAGCAACACGCCAGCCAGCGCCACCATCAAAATACGCATTGTGTTTCCTTATTCGCAAAACGCTGACTGTATCACCGCAAGCGGCTACTCCGAAGCGCCAGGCAAGGTTCTTCCTCATGGCGCCGCTCTGCTTTACTTTATATAGATAGCGACAGCCCGCGCCGATTCGCGCACCCTGTCGCGCCATAATTGGCGCGTCGCGCCGAGCAACTTCCTCCGGAAAGCCCATGACCCCCAATGCCGAGTTTTACAAACCTTCCACCGACTACGCCGACAAGCTGATCAGCCAGATCGGTCAGACTCCGTCGTGGATCGCCAAACGCATTGGCGTGACCGACAAGCGCATTCGCTACATCCTCGATGGCGAAAGAACCGTCAAAGGTGAAACCACGCCGATCCAGATGACCTACACCGAGCAGTTTGCACTTGAGTGCCTGGCCGCCGAGGCCAAAGCCAACAAGAAAAAGACCTCCTGACCCGCGTCAAGGCAAACGCCCTCAAGACGCGCATACTTTACCTTTGACAAGGACGGTCCATGGCCCCCATCGACTCGCAGCACGAACTGGCGCTGCAACGATTTCTCAATGCACGACCGGCGTTACGCGAAGAGCTCGATCACCTGAACCCTCTGGCCGCCCAGGCCAAAGGCGAAACCATGACGCAGTATCGCAACGAACGACTGCATGAAGCCTACGAGGCGGAGGCCGAGCGTCTGGGCCTGTTTGCCTGGGAACTGACGTTGCAATTGACCGTGGCCACTGTTGAGGACTACGAAGCCCAACGGCTGGAGGTGCACAAGGAAGTGGCGCAAATGGCCGGCATGGACTGGAAGGAATATCGCAAATTGCATGGTATCGAGAGTTGACGAATGCTGCCGTCTTCACCTAATCGCGCCCACACACCGGGCCTGTTGCACGTGCAGAAATGGCGCGGCCGGATCGGTATGTTGCTGGTAGCGAGCCTGTCAGTGCTGGCTGGCATGACCGACGCTATCGGCTTTATGGCCACTGGCGACTTCGTCTCCTTTATGAGCGGCAACACCACTCGCCTGGCGGTAGCGATCAGCGGCGCAGATCTGGGCATGACCTTGCGGTTGCTGGTGCTCGTCGCCATGTTTGTCGTCGGCAACGCCTTGGGCATTGTAGTCAGCCGATTCAGCGGCCGACGCGCCCTGCCCTTGATGCTGTGCGTCGCTGCGCTGTTGTGCGGCGCCGCTGCATGGCCATTCGAGGCTAAATTACCGGCGTTGCTGGCAGCGATCATCGCCATGGGGATGCTCAACGCCGCCGTCGAACAGGTCAACGGCTTTCCGGTCGGGTTGACCTATGTCACCGGTGCCCTGTCACGCTTTGGGCGCGGTCTGGGACGCTGGTTGCTCGGCGAACGCCGCAATGGCTGGCGGGTGCAACTGATTCCGTGGACCGGCATGTTTGCCGGCGCCGTCCTGGGCGCAGCGCTCGAACACCATCTCGGCCTGCAAGCCCTGTATGCCAGCGGTCTGCTGGCCGGCGTGCTCGGTGCTGTTTCACTGAAGATTCCACGGCGCTGGCAGATGGGCTATATGCCGCGCTGAATCGCCCTTCGCCGCACCGGCGATAAAGCTTTATCATGGCCGCAGATTTGTTGTCAGAGTTCATCATGAAGTTCGCCATTGCGCTGTTTTCCGCCGCACATGCGCCCTCCTCGCGCCGCGCCCTGCTGTTTGCTCAGGCAGCGCTGGCCGGTGGGCATGAGATCGTGCGGCTGTTTTTCTACCAGGACGGCGTTTACAACGCGTCGAGCAACGTCGTTACGCCACAGGACGAGCAGGACCTGGCGCTGCAATGGCGCAACTTCGTCAGCGAGCACCAACTCGACGGCGTAGTGTGTATTGCTGCAGCCTTGCGTCGCGGTGTGCTGGATGAAGCAGAAGCCAGGCGTTATCAGCGCACGGCAATCAATGTCAGCGCACCGTGGGAATTGTCCGGGCTCGGGCAGTTGCACGATGCGGTGCAAGACGCCGATCGCCTGATCTGTTTTGGAGGGCCATGAAACATGCCTAAATCGTTGCTGATTATCAGCCGGCAGGCACCCTGGTCTGGCCCAAGCGCCCGTGAAGCGCTGGATATCGTACTCGCTGGTGGCGCCTTCGATTTGCCGATCGGCCTGCTGTTTCTCGATGACGGCGTGTTCCAGCTCGCCACCGGGCAGGACGCCAAAGCCGTGCAACAAAAAGACCTCAGCGCCAATCTGCAGGCGCTTGGGTTGTTTGGTATAGAAGACCTGTACGTGTGTGGCGAGAGTGCAACCGCACGGGGTCTGGAACCGACTGCCCTGAGCCTCGAACCGTTGCACGTACTGGCCGCTGAACAGATCTCGGCCGTTATTGACCGTTATGACCAAGTGATCACCCTCTGATGTCGACTTTGCATGTGTTGTCTCACTCGCCGTTTACCGATAACCGGCTGACCAGTTGCCTGCGCGTGCTGGGTGCGAGCGATGCCCTGCTGCTCAGTGGCGATGCGGTCTACGCCTTGCAGCCCGGCACCGCGCCACTCAGCGCACTGCAAGCACACAGCGAAACCTGGCGCCTGTTTGTCCTCGACGAAGATGTTCAGGCTCGCGGCCTGCATGTGCCCGACTGGGTCAAAAGCGTCGACTATCCGGCCTTCGTCGAACTGTCGATTCACTACGACAAGGTCAACAGCTGGTTATGAATTCGCTTACCGTAGGCGCTCGTCGCATCGATCTGGACAAGGACGGTTACCTGGTTGATCTGGGTGACTGGTCCGCCGAAGTCGCCACAGCGCTGGCTGCCGCCGAAGAACTTGAGCTGAGCCCCGAACACTGGGAAATCCTTGAGCTGCTGCGCGGCTTCTACCAGGAGTTCCAGCTGTCGCCGGCCACTCGCCCACTGATCAAATACACCGCGTTGAAGCTGGGCCCGGACAAGGGCAACAGCCTGCACCTGAACCGATTGTTCAAAGGCACTCCCGCCAAACTTGCCGCCAAGCTGGCGGGCCTGCCCAAACCGACGAATTGTCTATGACCGATTTCGCCCCACTGATCACTGAAACACCTGCCGAACACCCTTTCGCGCAGTTCGTGCGGATTCTCGGCAAAGGCAAACGCGGCGCCCGCAGCCTGACTCGCGAAGAGGCCCGCGAGGCCATGGGCATGCTGCTCGACGACAAGGTCGAGGACACTCAACTCGGTGCCTTCCTGATGTTGTTGCGGCACAAGGAAGAAAGCCCGGAAGAGCTGGCAGGTTTCACCGAAGCCTTGCGCGAGCGGTTGAACGCGCCAGCGCTGGGTGTCGATCTGGACTGGCCGACCTACGCCGGCAAGAAACGCCACCTGCCGTGGTACCTGCTGGCGGCCAAGTGCCTGGCGCAAAACGGCGTGCGGATCCTGATGCATGGCGGTGGCGCACATACCGCCGGGCGTCTGTACAGCGAGCAACTGCTCGAGCCATTGCAGATCCCGCTGTGCCGTAACTGGCAACAAGTGGGTGAGGCGCTGGAGCAAGGCAACCTGGCGTTTATCCCGCTGGGTGACTGGGCGCCGCAACTGCAACGGATGATTGACCTGCGCAACACCCTCGGCCTGCGTTCGCCAATCCACTCGCTGGCGCGAATTCTCAACCCGTTGGGCGCTCGCTGTGGCTTGCAAAGCATCTTCCACCCCGGCTATCAGGGCGTGCACCGCGACGCCAGCGGCTTGCTGGGCGATAACGCGATCGTGATCAAGGGCGATGGCGGTGAGATCGAGATCAACCCGGATGCCGATAGTCACTTGTACGGCACCACTGGCGGTCAGAGCTGGGACGAGGAATGGCCGCAGCTGTCGGCGCAACGCCACGTCAAACCGGCGAGCCTGGACCCGGAACACTTGAAAGCCGTATGGCGCGGCGACGTGGTCGACAGCTACCCGCAAATGGCGCTGATTTCGACCATGGCCCTGGCCTTGCGCGGTCTCGGTACGCCGCGTGATGAAGCCTTCGTCAAGGCTCAGCAGTTCTGGGATGCTCGCGACAAATCTATTTAATTGATCATTAACGCCCAACCTTTGCGCTTTTTGTTCGAAGGGATCGGAATAGACTCAACTCCAACGTTTAACGACTTTGGAGTTCAAGATGGGTTTGCTGATCGAAGGGCAATGGCGTGATCAGTGGTACGAAAGCAGCAAGGACGGCGCGTTCCAGCGCGAACAAGCGCAGCGCCGTAACTGGCTGACCGCCGACGGCAAACCCGGCCCCAGCGGCGAAGGCGGTTTTCCTGCACAAGCGGGTCGCTATCACCTCTACGTGTCGCTCGCTTGTCCCTGGGCGCATCGCACGCTGATTCTGCGCAAGCTCAAAGGCCTGGAAAGCCTGGTCGATGTGTCGGTGGTCAGCTGGTTGATGCTGGAAAACGGCTGGACCTTCGACAAAGCCTTCGGCTCCACTGGCGACAAGCTCGACCACCTCACGTTCATGCACCAGCGCTACACCGCCGATACCGCCAACTACACCGGTCGCGTAACAGTGCCGGTGTTGTGGGATAACCTGCAAAAACGCATCGTCAGCAACGAATCAGCGGAAATCATCCGCATGTTCAACAGTGCATTCGACGGTCTGACCGGCAACGACCTGGACTTCTACCCGCAACCTTTACGCGCTGAAATCGATGAGCTGAATGCGCGGATTTATCCGGCGGTGAACAACGGCGTGTATCGCGCCGGGTTTGCCACCTCGCAAACGGCCTATGAAGAAGCCTTTGATGAGCTGTTCAGTGAACTCGACTGGCTGGAAAACCGCTTGGGCGAGAAGCGCTACCTGGCCGGCGAATACCTGACCGAGGCAGACATTCGCCTGTTCACCACGCTGATTCGCTTCGACGCGGTGTATTACAGCCACTTCAAGTGCAACCTGCGACGGATCGCCGATTACCCGAACCTGTCGAACTGGCTACGCGAGTTGTATCAGTGGCCGGGGATCAGCGACACCGTGGACTTTACCCACATCAAGGGGCATTACTACGCGAGCCATCGCACGATCAATCCGACCGGCATTGTGCCGAAGGGACCGGCGCAGGATTTCACCGTCGCCCATGATCGGGAGCGGTTGAGCGGGAAAGGGGTTTGGCGCAAGGCCTAGGTGCTGAACTGAAACCCGGCCGTGACAACGATCAATTGTGGCGAGGGGGCTTGCCCCCGCTCGGTTGCGAAGCAGCCGCAAAACCGGAGAGTGCGGTCTATCAGTAAGACCGCGGTCATTGGTTTTAGGGCCGCTACGCGCCCCAGCGGGGGCAAGCCCCCTCGCCACAGTGTTCAGAGTTGCGACTGGGCGCCTTCAAACCACGCGAGTTTCTCGCGAAGTTGCACCACTTCTCCCACGATCACCAAGGTCGGCGCATGCACTTCATGCTCCGCCACCAACTGTGGAAGGTTGGCCAGCGTGCCGGTGAAAACCCGCTGATTAGGCGTCGTGCCCTGCTGGATCAACGCCGCCGGCGTGTCCGCCGAACGACCATGCCTGATCAATTCTTCGCAGATGATCGGCAGCCCCACCAGCCCCATGTAAAACACCAGGGTTTGCGCTGGCGCGACCAGATCGCTCCACGGCAGATCCGAGGTGCCGTCCTTCAGGTGACCGGTGATAAAACGCACCGACTGCGCGTAATCGCGGTGAGTCAGCGGAATCCCGGCGTAGGCTGCGCAACCGCTGGCGGCGGTAATACCCGGTACGACCTGGAACGGAATGCCGTGAGCCGCCAGTTCTTCGATTTCTTCGCCACCACGGCCAAAGATGAACGGATCACCGCCCTTCAACCGCACGACACGCTTACCCTGCTTGGCCAGGTCGACCAATTGCTGGTTGATCTGATCCTGAGGCACCGCGTGATCCGCACGTCGCTTGCCGACATAGATCCGCTCGGCATCACGACGGCACAGCTCAAGAATCGCCGGTGCCACCAGACGGTCATACAGCACCACATCGGCTTGCTGCATCAGCCGCAAGGCGCGGAATGTCAGTAGATCCGGATCACCCGGCCCTGCGCCGACCAGATACACCTCACCTGGAGCGTTGGGGGATTGGCCGTTAATTTTCGCCAGCAACAAACGCTCGGCTTCAGCGCCCTGCCCGGCCAGTTGACGATCCGCGATCGGCCCCTGGAACACCTCTTCCCAGAATGCCCGACGCTGCTGCACATCCGGGAACAGACCTTTGACCTGATGGCGAAACCGCGCTGCCAACCCGGCCAGCTGGCCGTAGGTCGAGGGAATCCAGGTTTCCAGTTTGGCGCGGATCAACCGCGCCAGCACCGGCGCATCGCCGCCGCTGGAAACCGCAATCACCAACGGCGAGCGGTCGACGATCGCCGGGAAGATCACGCTGCACAGGGCTGGCGCGTCCACCACGTTGACCGGCACGCAGCGCCGATGAGCATCTTTGGAAACTTGCGCATTCAGTGGTTCGTCGTCGGTAGCGGCAATGATCAGCCCGCAGCCGTCGAGGTCCGACTCACGATAGCCGCGCAACACCAACTCGCCGCCACTGTTCTGCACCAGCTCACGCAGCTGGGCTTCGATCTCAGGTGCAACGACCCGCAGCAGCGCGCCGGCGTCGGCCAGCAGACGGGATTTGCGCAAGGCAATCTCCCCCCCACCGACGACCAACACACGACTGCCGCGCAGGTTGTGAAACAGCGGCAGAAATTCCATTTAGCCGATGACCTCAAGGCCGCCCATGTACGGCTTGAGCACGGCTGGCACGCGGATCGAACCGTCGGCCTGCTGATAGTTCTCCAGCACCGCCACCAGGGTACGACCGACCGCCAGGCCGGAACCGTTCAGGGTGTGGACCAGCTCGGGCTTGCCGGTTTCCGGGTTACGGAAACGTGCTTGCATGCGCCGGGCCTGGAAATCGCCGCAGTTGGAGCACGACGAAATTTCACGGTATTTGCCCTGGCTCGGGACCCACACTTCCAGGTCGTAGGTCTTGACCGCGCTGAAGCCCATGTCGCCGGTGCACAGCGCCAGGGTACGGTATGGCAGTTCGAGCAATTGCAGGACTTTCTCGGCGTTGGCGGTCAGGCTTTCCAGCGCTTCCATCGAAGTCGATGGCTCAACGATCTGGACCATTTCGACCTTGTCGAACTGGTGCTGACGAATCATGCCGCGGGTGTCACGGCCCGACGCACCGGCTTCGCTACGGAAGCACGGGGTGTGAGCGACGAATTTGATCGGCAGCTGTTTGGCGTCGATGATTTCGCCAGCCACGATGTTGGTCAGCGACACTTCAGCAGTCGGGATCAGGTACAGATCGGCTTCGCCTTCGCGGCTGATCTTGAACAAGTCTTCCTCGAACTTCGGCAGTTGACCGGTGCCCTGCAAGGCCGGCGCCTGAACCAGATAAGGCGTGTAGGCCTCTTCGTAGCCATGCTCGGTGGTGTGCAGGTTGATCATGAACTGTGCCAGTGCGCGGTGCAGGCGGGCAATCGGCCCACGCAGCAGGGAGAAACGGGCACCGGACAGCTTGGCCGCGGTTTCAAAGTCCAGCCAGCCGAACTTCTCGCCCAGCGCGACGTGATCCTTGACCTCGAAGTCGAAGGTGGTCGGCGTGCCCCAACGGCGCACTTCGACGTTGCCGTCTTCGTCGTCACCAATCGGCACCGACTCGTGCGGCAGGTTCGGAATATTCAGCAGGATCGAGTCCAGTTCGGTCTGGATCTCGTCCAGCTCGACTTTGCCGATACCAAGCTCGTTCGCCATGCGCTCGACGTCGGCCATCAACGGCGCGATGTCTTCGCCGCGCTGCTTGGCCTGACCGATGGATTTGGAGCGCGCGTTACGTTCAGCCTGCAGTGCTTCGGTGCGGGTCTGGACGGTCTTGCGCTGTTCTTCCAGCGCTTCGATGCGCGCAACATCCAGGCTGAAGCCGCGGGATGCCAGGCGGTCCGCTACGTCCTGAAGGTTGCTACGTAACAGTTTGGAATCGAGCATGTCGGTCTCTCGTTTATCAAAGTTTGGTCAGGGACAGGCCAGCCCAGGTCGCGAGCAGCCCGCCGAATACGCTGATCGCCGCATAGCCCAGGGCCAGCGGCACTTGCCCGCTTTCGAGCAAGCGCACCGTATCCAGTGAAAAGGATGAAAAAGTCGTCAGGCCGCCAAGGAAGCCCACCATCAACCCGGCACGCACCTCAATCGGCACTTCCGGGCGCAGCATAAACAGACCATACAAAAAGCCGATCAACAGGCAGCCAATGATATTAACGGCCAGCGTCGCGGTATAGAAGTGCCGCGGCCAATTTGCGTTGATCCAGTTGCCGGTCGCAAAACGCAGTAATGTGCCGGCAATACCGCCGACGGAGACCGCAACGATCAAGGGAATCAAGGTTTTCTCCGCTGTTTGGGGCTCAGACGGTCCAGCTGCGCAAGGTGATTGAGCTTCTCGCCGATCTTCAATTCGAGGCCACGGGGTACCGGACGATAGAACGACTGCGGCTCCAGCTCCTCCGGGAAATAATCTTCGCCGGCCGCGTAAGCGTCCGGTTCGTCGTGGGCATAACGGTATTCGTCGCCGTAACCGAGTTGTTTCATCAACTTGGTCGGGGCATTGCGCAAATGCAGCGGGACTTCCAGCGAGCCGTGCTCGGCAGCGCTGCGCATGGCGGCTTTGAAGCCCATATAAACCGCGTTGCTTTTCGGCGCACAGGCCAGATAGGTAATCGCCTGCGCGACCGCCAACTCGCCTTCGGGGCTGCCCAGTCGCTCCTGCACATCCCACGCCGCCAGGCACAGGCTCAAGGCACGCGGGTCAGCATTGCCGATGTCTTCGCTGGCCATGCGCACCACGCGCCGGGCCAGGTACAACGGATCGCAGCCACCGTCGAGCATCCGCGCGAACCAGTACAGCGCGCCGTCCGGGTTGGAGCCGCGCACCGATTTGTGCAGCGCAGAGATCTGGTCGTAAAACGCTTCGCCGCCTTTGTCGAAACGTCGCCGGGTGTCGCCAAGCAGGCTTTGCAGCAGCTCGACGCCGATTTCCGTGCCGTCTTCGGCCAGGTCGGAGGCGTTCTCCAGCAAGTTCAGCAGGCGCCGGCCGTCACCGTCAGCGGCGCTGAGCAGCATCTTGAAGCCGTCATCGCCGAGGCTCAACTGACGCTTGCCCAAGCCCCGCTCTTCGGTCAACGCCCGCTGCACCAGTTTGTGCAGCGCGCTTTCGTCGAGGCTTTTGAGCACGTAGACGCGCGCACGGGACAGCAGTGCGTTGTTCAGTTCAAACGAAGGGTTTTCGGTGGTCGCGCCAATGAAAATCAGCGTGCCGTCTTCGACGTACGGCAGAAAAGCATCTTGTTGCGACTTGTTGAAGCGATGGACTTCGTCGACGAACAGAATGGTTCGGCGGCCATATTGCCCGGCCTGCTGCTTGGCGACTTCCACCGCCTGGCGGATCTCCTTGACCCCGGCCAGCACCGCCGAGACCGTTTCGAAGTGCGCATCCGAGACTTCCGCGAGCAGCCGTGCCAGGGTGGTT
The DNA here is from genome assembly GCF_058782685.1 of Pseudomonas sp. FW306-02-D09B. Taxonomy (NCBI): domain Bacteria; kingdom Pseudomonadati; phylum Pseudomonadota; class Gammaproteobacteria; order Pseudomonadales; family Pseudomonadaceae; genus Pseudomonas; species Pseudomonas sp. FW306-02-D09B. The sequence goes on along the minus strand of NZ_JBYSXY010000001.1, from coordinate 114,935 downwards.
TTACCCACGCCCGGCGGCCCCCAGAAAATCATCGAGTGCAAGGCACCCTGCTCCAGCGCCTCGCGCAACGGCTTGCCGCGGGCCAACAGGTGTTCCTGACCGACATACTCGTCCAGGTTGGCCGCACGTAAACGGGCGGCCAACGGCTGAGCTATCGGGGCACTGCGAAACAGGTCCATCACGTAGGGTTAAAACCTCGAATTATTACGTGGTTCTCAAGTCTGGCGAACACCCTGTGGCGAGGGAGCTTGCTCCCGCTGGACTGCGTAGCAGTCCCATTTTCAGGGCCGCTTCGCGCCCCAGCGGGAGCAAGCTCCCTCGCCACAGGTTGTGTGTGTGTGTGTGCTGCACCTTCCCTTGACTGCCCAGCACTGGGTTACTGCTGCTCTTTATTCTTGAATCACATCGGCACCCTTGGGGATGTCGAACTTGAACTTGGAGGCCGGAATCGGCTCGTTGGCCTTGACCCCGGTGAACAGGATATTGGTGCGCTGACCGACGCTGTCGATCATCTGCATGTCATTGACCATACCGTTGCGGAACGACAGGCGCAGGCTGTCGAACAGCGTGTCCTTGGTCTTGGGCTTGAGCGTGAAGTCGATCACGCCGCCGGCTTCCTTGGACGTAATGGCGAAGCTCTGGCTGATTTTCGACACATCACCGGACAGCAACAATGCTGGAGTCTGGGTCAGGCGCTGATCAAGGTTCTTGATGGTGACCTGTTGCAGGTCCGGGTCCCACAAGGAAACCTTCTTGCCATCCGACACCATCAGCTGTTCTTGCGGTGCATCGGTGTGCCAGTAGAACAGGCCCGGACGCTGCAAGGACATTTCGCCAGCGGTTTCCTGCAACTGAGTACCGCTGCCGTCGAGGGTCAGCTGAGAGAAACGTGCGGTCAGGGTCTGCGACTTTTCGAGCAACTGAGTCAGACGCGCCACGTCCTTGTCATCGGCGTGGGCCGAAAGCGTGGTTAAAGCCAGTACCGGCAGCAGCAACATGCGGATAAGACGCATGGGAGTCCTCTTTGATATTCGTTTGAATGGCGTGCCGCGTGATTTCACGCGGCACCGGTCAGTCGCGCATAGGGCCTGGTGCAAGCACTTCGCGCGAGCCGTTGGTATTCATGGAGGTCACGACCCCGGCCATTTCCATGGCTTCGATCATGCGCGCAGCGCGGTTGTAGCCGATCTTCAGCTTGCGCTGAACCGCAGAGATCGAGGCGCGGCGGCTTTCCAGCACGAACTGCACCGCTTCGTCATAGAGCGCGTCGGTTTCCGCATCATCGTCGCCGCCACCGCTGCTGCCTTCAAAGCCACTGCCCGCCTCTTCGACACCGTTGAGGATGTCGTCGTTGTACTCCGGTGCACCGCGCAGTTTCCATGCTTCAACCACCCGGTGAACTTCATCGTCAGAAACGAACGCGCCGTGAACCCGAATTGGCAGACTGGTGCCCGGTGGCATGTAGAGCATGTCACCGTGACCCAGCAACTGCTCGGCACCACCCTGGTCGATGATGGTTCGCGAGTCGATCTTGCTCGATACCTGGAACGCCATACGGGTCGGAATGTTGGCCTTGATCAGACCGGTGATCACATCCACCGATGGACGCTGGGTCGCAAGGATCAAGTGAATACCGGCCGCACGGGCTTTCTGGGCGATCCGGGCGATCAGCTCTTCAACCTTCTTGCCGACGATCATCATCATGTCGGCGAATTCGTCGACCACCACCACGATGGTTGGCAGCTTGGTCAGCAGCGGCGCTTCGTCGTGAATGCTTTCGCGGTTGTACAACGGATCCGTCAGCGGCGTACCGGCTTCCTGCGCCTCCCTGACCTTCTGGTTGAAACCCGACAGGTTACGCACGCCCATCTTCGCCATCAGCTTGTAGCGGCGCTCCATCTCGGCCACGCTCCAGCGCAATGCGTTGGCGGCGTCCTTCATGTCGGTGACCACCGGACACAGCAGGTGCGGAATGCCTTCGTAGATCGACAGTTCAAGCATTTTCGGGTCGATCATGATCAGTTTGGCGTCTTCCGGGCCCGACTTGAACAGAATCGACAGAATCATCGCGTTCACGCCCACCGACTTACCGGAACCGGTAGTACCGGCCACCAGCAGGTGAGGCATTTTTGCCAGGTCGACGATGATCGGCTTACCGCCGATGTCGTGACCCAGGGCCAGGGTGACCGGAGACTTGGCGTCATCGTATTCCGGCGTCGACAGCACTTCAGAGAAACGCACGATCTGCCGGTCTTCGTTGGGAATCTCGATACCGACCGTGGTCTTGCCGGGAATCACTTCCACCACCCGCACACTGGTCACTGCCAGCGAACGCGCAAGGTCTTTGGCCAGGTTGGAGATACGGCTGACTTTTACCCCGGCCGCCGGTTGAATTTCGTAACGGGTAATCACCGGGCCTGGGTGAATCGAATCCACCGAGACTTCGACGCCGAATTCCTTGAGCTTGATTTCCAGCAAATGGCCAACCGCAGCCAGCGACTCAGGCGAATAGTTGAGCTGTTTCTTTTCTGCCGGGTCGAGAATCGAGATCGGCGGCAAGGTGCCTTCGACCGCGCTGTCAACGAACAGCGGCGCCTGTTTCTCTTTTTCGACGCGTTTGCTTGGCGGCGGCGCTTTCGGCGGTGCTGGAGCAATCACCGGCGGAACCTGCTTCTCGCGCTCGGACATGTGCTTGCTCAGGGCTTGCTCGCGCTCGATCAGGCGTTCCTTGACCTTGGCTTGCTCGCGCTTGTCGGTCACGGTCGGAGCCACGACTTCGTGCACCCGATCGTCGACTTCACGCAATTGTGCAACCAGTTGCTTGCGTTCGGTGCGCGCAGCCCACCAGCGATTGGCAGCTCCCTGGAACAGTTCGAACAGGTCGAGAGTGATCTTGCCGGTGACGTCCATCACCTTGAACCATGAAAGGTCGGTGAACACGGTCAGGCCGAACAGAAACAGCGCGATGAACATCAGGGTGCTGCCCTGGATATTCAGCGCGTTCTTCGCCAGATCGCCCAGGCTTTCACCCAATGCACCGCCAGCGCCGGCCGGCAAACCGGTCGGGGCGTGGAAATGGATATGCGCCAGGGCTGCGCCCGACAGCACCAGAAACACCAGGCCGATCAGCCGCCAGGAAAACAGCCAGCCGCTCCACTGCCAGGGTTCGTGGCGCTGGCGGAAGATCTGGTAAGTCTTGATCGCCAGCAACAGCGGGAAGATATAGGCGAAGTAACCCAGCACCATGAACAGGATATCGGCGCTGTAGGAGCCGGCCGGCCCGCCGAAGTTCTGTACATCGTCGATTTTGCTGTTATGACTCCAGCCCGGATCGTCCTTGCCATAGGTCAGCAAGGCCATCATCAGGAACAGGCACAAGGCACCGATGGCGATCAGTGCACCTTCCTTGAGCCGGTAGTGCAGATGCTGACGCCAGAGTGGAACTACTGTTTTAGGTGCTGCGGTGGATTTCTTCAAAACGCGTCTTTTCCTGCGCCTGTAGCGCGTCCAACTGTTGATTGACTACAAAAAACTGCCCACTCCGGGCAGGTAACAAAGTTAACGGGCGCAACAGAGACTACTTTTAACACTCTGACATCGAAATCTGAAACCGTCGGAGATGCCGAAGACAGCGATCTTTTATAACGAAGATTTCGGAACATCCTGATACAGACCGGCATTGTACGGGTTTGCCCGCACGATGCCACGCCAGAGCAGCTAAGGTGTAGCATAGCCAAAAGTACGTTGCGTGCGCTTCAATTTGAGCATGCATTCTCTTTTGTGACAAAGGCTTATGAGGTGTTTTTATGAGCGAAGCTAAGCATTCACGCCTGATCATTCTGGGTTCCGGCCCTGCCGGTTACAGCGCCGCCGTTTATGCCGCTCGTGCCAACCTCAAGCCGACCGTTATCACCGGCCTGCAAGCCGGCGGTCAATTGACCACCACCATTGAAGTCGACAACTGGCCAGGCGATGTTGAAGGCCTGACCGGCCCGGCGCTGATGGAACGCATGCAAAAACATGCCGAGCGTTTCGACACCGAGATCGTCTACGACCACATTCACACCGCAGAGTTGCAGCAGCGGCCGTTTCGCCTCACTGGCGACAGTGGCACCTACACCTGCGATGCATTGATTATCGCGACCGGTGCTTCGGCACAATACCTGGGGCTGCCTTCTGAAGAAACCTTCGCCGGCAAAGGCGTTTCCGCCTGTGCCACCTGCGATGGTTTTTTCTACCGCAATCAGGTGGTCGCAGTGATTGGCGGTGGCAACACGGCCGTTGAAGAAGCGCTGTACCTGGCCAACATCGCCAAGGAAGTGCATCTGATTCATCGTCGCGACAAACTGCGCTCAGAGAAGATTCTTCAGGACAAACTGTTCGAGCGTGCCAAAAATGGCAACATTCGCCTGCACTGGAACCAGAACCTTGAAGAGGTATTGGGCGATGCCAGCGGCGTAACCGGTGCACGCCTGCGCGACAGCCTGACCGGCGCGATGAAAGACCTGGAGCTGACCGGCGTATTCATCGCCATCGGCCATAAACCCAATACCGACCTGTTCCAGGGTCAGCTGGAAATGCATAACGGCTACCTGCGAGTTCGCGGCGGCAGCGAAGGCAATGCCACCGCCACCGAGATCGAAGGGGTGTTTGCCGCCGGCGATGTGGCCGACCACGTCTACCGTCAGGCGGTGACTTCCGCGGGCGCCGGCTGCATGGCGGCACTGGACGCAGAGAAGTACCTGGACGACAACTGATAAGACATTCATTGCGGCAGGCCAATGCCTGCCGCTGCCCTCCCCTTCTGCAAGCCTGGATACCATGCTGACCTGGTTACAACGCGACTCCCTGAAATTCCCGCCGCTGGAAAAAGCCATGCGCGACCCCAACGGCCTGCTTGCCGCTGGCGGCGACCTGAGCGCCGATCGGCTGATCCAGGCTTACCGCCACGGTTGTTTCCCGTGGTTTTCGGAGGGCCAACCGATCCTCTGGTGGTCTCCTGACCCACGCACCGTATTGTTTCCCGACGAATTGCATATTTCTCGCAGCCTCGGCAAGCTGTTGCGCCAAAAGCGTTACGACGTGACGTTCGATCAGGACTTCCCGGCCGTCATACGCGCCTGCGCAGCTCCGCGGGAGTACGCCGATGGCACCTGGATCACCGAAGCGATGCAAACCGCCTACATGGAGCTGCACGCTCGCGGATACGCCCACTCGGTCGAAGTCTGGGACCAAGGGGTATTGGTGGGTGGGCTCTATGGCCTGGCCATGGGTCAGCTGTTTTTTGGTGAATCGATGTTCAGCCGGGCCGACAACGCCTCCAAGGTCGGCTTCGCCACGCTGGTCAACCACCTCAAGGACGCCGGTTTCGTGCTGATCGACTGCCAGATGCCGACCGGTCATCTGCACAGTCTGGGTGCCCGGGCGATCCCGCGCCGAGAGTTTGCTGGCTATCTGCAGCAACACCTTGATCAAGCCAGCGGCGCCCCATGGGTTTGCTGAGCGACTTTTGCGCTCGTGGCTTACACTTAATTGAACAGCTATTCCCGAGGGTTGATTCATGACCGAGTTGGCGCGCCTCAAGTTCTATGCCACTCAGCCCCACTCTTGCAGCTATCTGCCCGATGAACAGGCCACCACGCTGTTCCTCGACCCTAGCCAGCCCATGGATGTGCATGTCTATGCAGACCTGTCGGAAATGGGTTTTCGTCGCAGTGGCGATCACCTGTACCGGCCGCATTGCCAAAATTGCAATGCGTGTGTGCCTGCGCGCATTCCGGTTGCACAGTTTTCGCCAAACCGTCAGCAAAAACGCATTTTCAAACGCAACGCCGACCTGCAGGTTCGCCCGGCCAAACCGGGTTTCAGCGAAGAGTATTTCGAGCTTTACCAACGCTATATCGAACAGCGCCACGCCGATGGCGACATGTACCCGCCCAGCCGCGATCAGTTTTCGACCTTTCTGGTCCGCGACCTGCCGTTTTCGCGTTTCTATGAGTTCCGCCTCGAAGGCCGTCTGCTGGCGGTCGCCGTGACGGATCTGCTGCCCAACGGCTTGTCGGCGGTCTACACCTTCTATGAGCCCGAAGAAGATCGCCGCAGCCTGGGCCGTTACGCGATTCTCTGGCAGATCAACGAAGCCCGGCGCCTGGGACTGGACGCGGTTTACCTCGGATACTGGATCAAAAACTGCAAGAAAATGAACTACAAGACCCAATATCGCCCCATAGAGCTGCTGATTAATCAGCGCTGGGTGGTACTGAACTAGGTTCAGCCCTAAAGCCCTTGGCTTAAACCCCACTTTTCGGGCACAATGCACGCCGCTTTTGCCTGGCGCAGTTGCACCGGGCCATTCATTGGATACCGAGGGCTTTACTGCATGTCGAAAGAAGACAGCTTCGAAATGGAAGGCACTGTCGTCGACACCCTGCCCAACACCATGTTTCGTGTGGAGTTGGAAAATGGGCACGTCGTAACCGCGCATATTTCCGGCAAGATGCGCAAGAATTACATTCGTATTCTTACCGGTGACAAAGTGCGCGTCGAGCTGACGCCCTATGATTTGAGCAAAGGGCGGATCACTTACCGCGCTCGTTAATCAAGTCAATACAAAACGCCCGGCTCTGCCGGGCGTTTTTGTTTGTCTGGGATCTTTCGGCTGGGGTGTATATCCGTTGCTGCGGTAACGGCTGCTTATGGTTTCGCTCTTACAGCGACTCACTTTTCCAGACGCCGAAAAGTAAGCAAAAGGCTTCGCCCCGGCGTACGGCACCTCGCCAAGGCTCGGTGTTCCCTCCCTACGGTGCCCATCAGGGGGCATCGCCTACGGTCTGCTTCGCGACGACCTCCTCTCGATGTGTTCGACTTCGTCGAACGGCGCTGCGCGCCTACCCCCTGATGGACACCTACGCTCGGCCTGCCGATGGGGCGAAAGATCAAAAGCAGATCAAGATCAAAAGCCAAAGCCAAAGCCAAAGCCAAAGCCAAAGCCAAAGCCAAAGCCAAAGCGTTTTGTAGGCCCACTGTAATTCGAGTACATCCATCAGAAACCGATCAACAGTCAGGCCGCCATCACAGGCAAGCCAGCCCCCACAGTTTTAATTGGTGTACATCCGCAAGAGATACGCCGGCTGTCAGATCGCCATCGCGAGCAGGCTCTCCCACAATGGATTGGCGTGCATCTGCAAGAGATTGGTCGGCTGTCAGGCCGCCATCGCAGGCAAGCCAGCTCCCACACTTTTGAATGGCGTACATCTGTGAGTGATTGGTCGGCTTTCAGGCCGTCATCGCGGGCAAGCCCGGCTCCCACAAAAAAGGCAAAAAAGGCAAAGCAGCGCATCCCCCCACCACTCAACAGGCCGAGCGTTAGCTCGCCTGCCGCTGTTGATCTTGATCCGCCCGCCCCTTCGGGAGGCCGAGTGGAGGTGTTCATCAGGAGGTTGGCGCGCAGCGCCGTACGGCGTAGCCGGACACATCGAGAGGAGGTCGTCGCGAAGCAGACCGTAGGCGATGCCTCCTGATGAATACCGTAGCGAGGGAACGCCGAGCCTAAGCGAGGTGCCGTACGCTTGGGGCGAGCGTTTTTTTGCTTACTTTTTTTAGGCGCTTGTAAAAAAAGTGAGTCGCCGTAAGGGCGAAACCGCCAGCCGCCGTTACCGCAGCAACGGATATACACCCCAACCCCAACCCCAACCCCAACCCACAGACAGCAAAAAGGCGCCACCAGGCGCCTTCTGCTTTAAAGCAACAGCAACAACCGTCAGGCCATTTCAGCAGTAGTCTCAAAGTCGAAGGTCAACTCGCCATCCTTGATGTCGATGTGTACCACACCGCCATGCTCAGCCAGTTCGCCAAAGAGAATCTCCTCCGCCAGCGGACGCTTGATCTTGTCCTGGATCAAGCGCGCCATTGGTCGCGCACCCATCGTCGCATCATAACCACCGGCCGCCAGCCAACTGCGTGCAGCGTCGGTGACCTCGAGCAGTACACGCTTGTCTTCCAGCTGCGCCTGCAGTTCGGTAAGGAACTTGTCCACCACGCTTTTGATGACCTCATGACTGAGGCGACCAAACTGGATAATGGTGTCCAGACGGTTACGGAATTCCGGCGTGAAGCTCTTCTTGATCACTTCCATCGCGTCAGACGAGTGATCCTGATGCGTGAAGCCAATAGAAGCCCGAGCTGCGGTTTCGGCACCGGCGTTGGTCGTCATGATGACGATCACGTTACGGAAATCCGCCTTGCGCCCGTTGTTATCGGTAAGCGTACCGTGGTCCATGACCTGCAACAGCAGGTTGAAGACTTCCGGATGCGCCTTCTCGATTTCATCGAGCAACAGCACGCAATGAGGCTGCTTGGTGATCGCTTCAGTCAGCAGGCCGCCCTGATCAAACCCGACGTACCCCGGAGGTGCACCGATCAAACGCGAAACGGTGTGGCGCTCCATGTATTCGGACATGTCGAAGCGAACCAGTTCGATCCCGAGCGCCTTGGCCAGTTGCCGGGCCGCTTCGGTTTTACCGACCCCGGTAGGGCCGGCAAACAGGAACGAACCGACAGGCTTGTCAGGCGACTTCAGACCCGCACGGGACAGCTTGATCGCGGTCGACAAGGAATCGATCGCCGCATCCTGGCCGAACACCGTCAACTTCAGATCGCGCTCAAGGTTACGCAGCAACTCTTTGTCGGAGCTGGTGACGTGTTTTGGCGGAATCCGCGCGATCTTCGCCACGATATCCTCGACCTGAGGCACTTCGATGCGTTTCACACGCTTCTCGATCGGCTGCAGACGCTGATAGGCGCCCGCCTCGTCGATGACGTCGATGGCCTTGTCCGGCATGTGCCGGTCATTGATGTAGCGCGATGCCAGTTCGGCAGCGGCGCGCAGGGCTTCATCACTGTATTCGATATTGTGATGGAGCTCGAAACGCCCCTTGAGACCGCGCAGGATACCAATGGTGTCTTCGACCGAAGGCTCCGACACATCGACCTTCTGGAAGCGCCGAGCCAGGGCACGGTCTTTTTCGAAGATTCCACGGAATTCCTGGAACGTGGTCGAACCGATGCAACGGATATCACCCGACGACAGCAGCGGCTTGAGCAGGTTCGAAGCATCCATGACACCGCCAGAGGCGGCACCTGCACCAATAATGGTGTGGATCTCGTCGATGAACAGGATCGCCTGCGGACGTTTTTTCAGCTCATTGAGCAACGCCTTGAAGCGTTTCTCGAAATCGCCACGGTATTTGGTCCCAGCGAGCAACGCGCCCAGATCGAGCGAATAAACCACGCTATTGGCCAACAGATCAGGCACCTGATTGTCGACAATGCGCTTGGCCAGACCTTCGGCAATTGCGGTTTTACCCACGCCTGCCTCGCCGACCAGCAACGGATTGTTTTTACGCCGACGCGCCAGAATCTGCGCGACACGCTCAACTTCCATTTCACGCCCGACCAATGGGTCGATACGACCCTGGCGCGCCAGTTCGTTGAGGTTGCTGGCATATGCATCCAGAGGATTGCCTGAAGAAGAAGACTCACCGCCCTCGTCGTCCTGCATATCTTGCTCACCTTCAGAGTGTTCGCCATGCCCAGGCACTTTCGAGATGCCATGAGCGATGTAATTGACGACATCAATGCGTGCAACGCTCTGCTGTTTCAGCAGGAACACCGCCTGACTCTCTTGCTCACTGAAGATTGCAACCAGCACGTTGGCGCCAGTTACTTCGCGTTTGCCCGAGCTCTGTACATGAAAGACAGCACGTTGCAGTACACGCTGGAAGCCCAGGGTTGGCTGGGTTTCGCGATCCTCGTCATGAAGGGGGATCAAAGGCGTGGTGGAGTCGATGAACTCCTGCAGGTCATGCTTGAGTTTGTCGAGGTTTGCGCCGCACGCACGCAAAACGGTGGCGGCTGCCTCATTATCCAATAGAGCCAACAGGAGGTGTTCGACGGTCATGAACTCATGACGTTTCGAACGCGCCTCCTTGAAGGCGAGATTGAGGGTGACTTCGAGCTCGCGGTTTAACATAGCTTCACCTCATACCCAAGTGGTCGGCGTTAACCGTCCTTCTCGATTTCACAGAGTAGCGGATGCTGGCTTTCCCTGGCGTACTGGTTGACCTGCATGGCCTTGGTCTCGGCGATGTCGCGGGTAAACACTCCACATACTGCCCGTCCTTCTGTATGGACGGCCAGCATGACCTTGGTCGCCAGCTCGCGATTCAGGTTAAAAAACACCTCGAGCACTTCGACGACGAAATCCATCGGTGTGTAGTCATCATTGAACAAAACCACCTTGTACATCGGCGGCGCCTGTAACGCAGGCTTAGCCTCCTGTACAGCAATGCCTGCTGAATCGTCGTCGTGTAAATCAGGGCGATCCTGATTGAATGTTAGTCGAATCTGGCTGATAGCATGCATGGAAAGAAAGGTTCGTTAGTTGAGCTGAATACAGTGGTGGGGGCGGCCCCAGAGCTTTTCAACCCCGACTGCTTGGTCACCTTGACTATCGGCAAATCAGTGTTACAACCAATAGAGCCCACGGTGGGTAAAAAAGGTCCGCACAGCCAACCCCATTTCAGGGTTGATGCGGATTAACTGGATGATACTCCAGTGATGGAGTCTGTTGCAGAGGGATATGAGCATGGCTAGCGGTAAGGTCAAGTGGTTCAACAATGCCAAGGGATATGGCTTCATCAACGAGGACGGCAAGGAGGAAGATCTCTTTGCCCACTACTCGGCCATTAAAATGGACGGCTACAAGACCTTGAAAGCAGGCCAATCCGTGAGTTTCGAGATCATCCAGGGCCCCAAAGGCCTGCACGCGATCAACATCGACTCAGCTACAGTAAAGGCCAATGCGCCCGTACCTGCAACGACCGTCCAGCACGAGCGTGCGTTGAGCTGATACCAGCAAACTTAGAGACATAAAAAAACCGGCCGACTCATCATTTGAGTCGGCCGGTTTTTTATTTAACGCAAATCAGCTTACATGTGCGAGATCAGCGCATCGCCGAACGCGGAAGAAGACAGCAGTTTGGCGCCTTCCATCAGACGTTCGAAGTCATAGGTCACGGTCTTGGCCGAGATTGCGCCGTTGGTGCCCTTGATGATCAGGTCGGCCGCTTCGGTCCAGCCCATGTGACGCAGCATCATTTCAGCAGACAGAATCAGCGAACCCGGGTTTACCTGGTCTTTGCCGGCGTACTTCGGTGCAGTGCCGTGGGTGGCTTCGAACATCGCCACGGTGTCGGACAGGTTGGCACCTGGCGCAATACCGATACCACCCACCTCTGCCGCCAGGGCGTCGGACAGGTAGTCGCCGTTCAGGTTCAGGGTCGCGATCACATCGTATTCAGCCGGGCGCAGCAGGATCTGCTGGAGCATGGCGTCGGCGATGGCATCCTTGACGATGACGTTCTTGCCGGTTTTCGGGTTCTTGAACTGCATCCACGGGCCGCCGTCGAGCAGGGTTGCGCCGAATTCTTCGGCGGCCACTTCGTAGGCCCACTCCTTGAAGGCACCTTCGGTGAACTTCATGATGTTGCCTTTGTGGACGATGGTCAGCGAATCGCGATCATTGTCGACAACGTATTGCAGAGCCTTGCGTGCCAGACGCTTGGTGCCTTCCAGGGAAACCGGCTTGATGCCGATACCGCAATTTTGGTCGAAACGGATCTTGGTAACGCCCATTTCTTCTTTAAGGAACTTGATGACCTTGGTCGCCTCCGGCGAACCGGCCTTCCATTCGATACCGGCGTAGATGTCTTCCGAGTTCTCGCGGAAGATCGTCATGTCGACGTCGCCAGGCTTCTTGACCGGGCTCGGTACGCCTTCGAACCAGCGCACCGGGCGCAGGCACACATAAAGATCAAGCTGCTGACGCAGGGCAACGTTGAGGGAACGGATACCGCCACCGACCGGAGTGGTCAGCGGGCCCTTGATGGAAACCACGTAATCCTTGACTGCATCCAGAGTTTCCTGAGGCAGCCAGGTGTCCTGATCGTAAACCTGAGTCGCTTTTTCCCCGGCGTAGACTTCCATCCAGGAAATTTTGCGCTCGCCGCCGTAAGCCTTCTTAACAGCAGCATCGACAACCTTGATCATGACCGGGCTGATATCAACGCCGATACCATCACCTTCAATGAAAGGGATGATCGGGTTGTTAGGAACATTGAGAGAATGGTCTGCATTGACGGTGATTTTGTCGCCGACTGCTGGAACCTGAATCTTCTTGTATCCCATGCTGAACTCCATTGTTTGGATTGAACATCTGGCTTCGTCCGAGCGTACCCCAGTTGAATCGGCACGCAAACCCTATGTTCCATCGATCTGCCGCAAAGCCGCACAGTTCGCGACGTACAAGCCTGAAAGCAAAGGGAAAAGCGCCAAACTCAAGCACGGTAGACGACTCTACGCCGCACGCACGCCTGCGACCTTTAGACCAATGGACGATATTCGTTGCATATGAACCATCGGCAGATTGCCAGCTACCTATGTATAATGCCGCCGCTGACCGCAGGGTCACATAGGCGAACCTCTCTATTACGAGACTTTCCGCCCGATTAAAGCCGGGCTGTTACCGCAGTCCACCCGCTTGACGCTCGACTGATGCACCCAACATCACCGCGAAGAAACCTCGACATTCGGCTCATGGATGACTTTGAACGAACGCGCTTACCCGGCGCCCCTCGAGTTTCTGCGCACGCTTTAGCAAAGAAGAGAGTTAATCCGAATATGCCCAACCGCTCGAAGATCATCTACACCTTCACCGACGAAGCCCCAGCCCTCGCCACCTATTCACTGTTGCCTATCGTAGAGGCTTTCACCGCCTCCGCTGATATCGCCGTGGAAACCCGCGATATCTCTCTTGCAGGGCGCATCCTGGCCAGCTTCCCCGAGCAATTGGGTAATAAAGCCGTAGCCGACCACCTCGCCGAACTGGGCGCGCTGGCCGTCACACCTGAAGCCAACATCATCAAACTGCCGAACATCAGTGCTTCGGTTCCGCAACTGCAGGCCGCGATCAAAGAACTGCAAGCCCAGGGCTATGCACTGCCGAACTACCCGGAAACCGTCACCAGCGACGCTGACAAGGACGCCAAGTCCCGTTACGACAAGATCAAGGGCAGCGCGGTAAACCCGGTTCTGCGTGAAGGCAACTCCGATCGCCGCGCACCATTGTCGGTCAAGAACTACGCTCGCAAGCACCCGCACAAAATGGGCGCCTGGGCAAAAGACTCCAAGTCTCACGTCGCTCACATGAGCACCGGCGATTTCTACGGCAGCGAAAAAGCTGCCCTGATCGACGCCGCTGACGCCGTGAAAATCGAACTGATCGCCCAAGACGGCACCACCACCGTCCTGAAAGAAAAAACCACCGTGCAAGCCGGTGAGATCCTCGATTGCGCCGTGATGAGCAAAAACGCCCTGCGCAGCTTCATCGCCGCAGAAATCGAAGACGCCAAGCAAAAAGGCGTTCTGCTGTCGGTTCACCTGAAAGCCACCATGATGAAGGTCTCCGACCCGATCATGTTCGGCCAGATCGTTGCCGAGTTCTATAAAGACGCCCTGGCCAAGCACGCTGACGTGCTGGCACAGATCGGCTTCAACCTGAACAACGGCATCGGCGACCTGTACGCCCGCATCAAGGCGTTGCCTGCCGAGCAGCAAGCGGCGATCGAAGCGGACATCCAGGCGGTCTACGCCGCTCGCCCTTCGCTGGCGATGGTCAACTCCGACAAAGGCATCACCAACCTGCACGTGCCGAGCGACGTTATCGTCGACGCCTCGATGCCAGCCATGATCCGTGACTCCGGCAAGATGTGGGGCACCGACGGCCAGCTGCACGACACCAAGGCCGTGATCCCGGATCGCTGCTACGCCACCATCTACCAGGCGGTGATCGAAGACTGCAAGCAACACGGCGCCTTCGACCCAACCACCATGGGCAGTGTGCCAAACGTTGGCCTGATGGCGAAAAAAGCCGAAGAGTACGGCTCCCACGACAAGACCTTCCAGATCAAGGCAAACGGCGTGGTTCGCGTTTCCGACAGCGCTGGTCGCACTCTGCTGGAGCAGTCGGTTGAAGCCGGCGACATCTTCCGCATGTGCCAGACCAAAGACGCGCCGATCCAGGACTGGGTCAAACTGGCCGTCAACCGTGCTCGCGCAAGCGCAACGCCGGCGATTTTCTGGCTGGACCCAATGCGCGCCCACGACGGCGTAGTGATCGAGAAAGTTCAGGCGTACCTGAAGGATCACGACACGTCCGGCCTGGACATCCGCATCATGTCGCCAGTCGACGCGATGGCCTTCACCCTGGCCCGTACTCGCGAAGGCAAGGACACCATCTCGGTGACCGGCAACGTACTGCGCGACTACCTGACCGACCTGTTCCCGATCATGGAGCTGGGCACCAGCGCCAAGATGCTGTCGATCGTTCCACTGATGAATGGCGGCGGTCTGTTCGAAACCGGCGCTGGCGGTTCGGCACCGAAGCACGTTCAGCAACTGCTGGAAGAAAACTTCCTGCGCTGGGATTCCCTGGGCGAGTTCCTGGCCCTGGCCGCCTCCCTCGAGCACCTGGGTGTTACTTACAACAACCCTAAGGCGCTGGTGCTGGCCAAGACCCTGGACCAGGCCACCGGCCAGTTCCTGGACAACAACAAGTCGCCATCGCGCAAAGTCGGCAACATCGACAACCGCGGCAGCCACTTCTACCTGGCGCTGTACTGGGCCCAGGCCCTGGCCGCCCAGACTGAAGACGCAGCGCTGCAAGCGCAGTTCAGCCAACTGGCGAAAACCCTGACCGAGAACGAGGCAACCATCGTTGCCGAGCTCAACGCCGTTCAGGGCAAGCCAGTCGACATCGGCGGTTACTACCACGCCAACGCCGAGCTGATCAGCAAGGCCATGCGCCCAAGCAACACCTTCAACGCGGCGATTGCTGCGCTGGTTTAAGGTTGTAAGGGAACACCAGAACCCCGGTCTCGTACCGGGGTTTCTGTTTTTAGGCGCTTATAAATATCCGGCGTTGAAACCGAATCAAATGTGGGAGCGGGCTTGCTCGCGAAAGCGGTGGGTCAGTCGATATCAATGCTGAATGATGAATCGCCTTCGCGAGCAAGCCCGCTCCCACATTGGATCGAGTTTCCACATTAAAATTTATCCAACCCTGAAATAGAGGAAGTCCCATGGATTGGCTACCCCACATCACCGTCGCTACCATCGTCGAAGACAACGGCCGTTTCCTGATGGTCGAAGAGCTCAAGGCCGGACGCGTGGTACTCAATCAACCGGCCGGGCATCTGGACCCGAACGAAACCCTGACCGAAGCCGCCATTCGTGAAAGCCTCGAAGAAACCGGCTGGGACGTTGAAGCTACCGGCGTAATAGGCATCTACCTCTATACCGCCCCAAGCAACGGCGTGACTTACCAGCGCGTGTGTTTTGCCGCCAAAGCAGTGAAACACCACCCCGACTATCAACTCGACGACGGCATCGTCGGCGCAAAATGGCTGACCCGCGACGAACTCCTTGCGCAACGCGAGCACTGGCGCAGCGAGCTGATTATTCGCTGTATCGACGATTACCTGAGCGGTAAACTCTTCAGTCTCGAACTGATCCGCCCTTCTCTTTAGCCTTGCAGGCTCGGGCCTGATAGAATCGCGTCCTTTTTCAAGACACTCATTAAATCCCTATGCGTGATCCAGCCCCTTCTGACACACAAAAGAAGCGCGTCATTGTCGGCATGTCCGGCGGCGTGGACTCTTCCGTTTCCGCCCTACTGCTGATCGAGCAGGGTTATCAGGTGGAAGGCCTGTTCATGAAGAACTGGGAAGAGGACGACGGAACAGACTACTGCACCGCCATGGACGACCTGGCGGACGCCCAGGCCGTGTGCGACAAGATTGGCATCAAGCTGCACACCGCCAACTTCGCCGCCGAGTACTGGGATAACGTGTTCGAGCACTTCCTGGCCGAATACAAGGCCGGCCGCACGCCGAACCCGGACATCCTGTGCAACCGTGAAATCAAGTTCAAGGCGTTCCTCGACTACGCCATGATGCTCGGCGCCGACCTGATCGCCACCGGCCATTACGTGCGCCGTCGCGACATCGATGGCCGCACCGAATTGCTCAAAGGCCTGGACCCGAACAAGGACCAGAGCTACTTCCTGCACGCCGTGGGTGGCGAACAGATCGCCAAGACCCTGTTCCCGGTCGGCGAACTGGAAAAACCCGAAGTTCGCGCGATTGCCGAGAAACACGCCCTGGCCACCGCGAAGAAGAAAGATTCCACCGGCATCTGCTTTATCGGTGAACGACGCTTCAGCGACTTCCTCAAGCAATACCTGCCGGCACAACCGGGCGACATCAAGACCACCGAAGGTGAAGTGATCGGCCGCCACCATGGCCTGATGTACCACACCATCGGTCAGCGTCAGGGCCTGGGCATCGGCGGCTTGAAAGACGCCAGCGACGAGCCGTGGTACGTGCTGATCAAGGACCTGGAACACAACGAGCTGATCGTTGGCCAGGGCAATGACCACCCTTGGCTGTTCTCCCGCGCCCTGCTCGCCTCGGACATCTACTGGGTCAACCCGGTCGACCTGAGCTCGCCGCGCAAACTCACGGCGAAAGTCCGCTATCGCCAGAGCGACCAGCCTTGCACCCTGGAAAAAACCGCCAACGGCTACCGCGCCACCTTCGATGACCCGCAGCGCGCGGTCACCCCTGGTCAATCGGTGGTGTTTTACGACGGTGAAGTTTGCCTCGGTGGCGGTGTCATAGAAGTCGCCGAACCCTGGAGCAGCAAGGATTCGTGCGCATGAGCCCGACTCAGGAGCAACTGACAGCGCTTGGCGGCGTGTTTCTCGCCGCTGTGCTGGTCGACAAGATTGCCAAGACCGGGCAGGTCAGCGAAGCCGGCCTGACCTGCATGCTTGGCAGCTTGTTGATCATCGACCCCAAGGACACGCTGGAGGTCTACGGCGGCGACGATATCAATCTGCGCGAAGGTTATCGCGCGTTGATCGGCGCCCTTGAACGCGATCCGAGCACCTTGCAGCGCGAACCCTTGCGCTATGCCCTGTCGATGCTCGGTCTTGAGCGGCAACTGGCCAAGCGCGGCGACATGCTTGAAGTGATCGGCAAGCGCTTGCCGCAGATTCAGTCCCAGGTCGAACATTTCGGCCCGGCCCACGAAAACGTGATCGCCGCCTGTGGCGCGCTGTATCAGGACACCTTGAGCACCCTGCGCCAACGCATTCAAGTGCACGGCGACATGCGCAACCTGCAGCAGCCAAGCAACGCCTCGAAGATCCGCGCCCTGTTGCTGGCCGGCATCCGCTCGGCGCGCTTGTGGCGGCAGTTGGGCGGTCATCGCTGGCAGTTGGTGATCAGTCGCCGCAAACTGCTCAAAGAGCTTTATCCGCTGATGCGCAGCAGCTGAACCACACCCGCACAGCCAGCAACACCCTTTTGTAGCCTGTAACGCGTAAGACGCTGGTCAGTTGGCAACGGACCGGCGGATTTTTTTCATGTATGATACGCGCCCCATTTCGTTGCCCGACTGTCCGAGAACACCCCATGCAGCTCTCTTCGCTCACTGCGGTTTCCCCTGTTGACGGCCGCTACGCCGGCAAAACCCAGGCCCTGCGCCCAATTTTCAGCGAATACGGTCTGATCCGTGCTCGCGTCCTGGTTGAAGTGCGCTGGCTCCAGCGCCTGGCCGCTCATCCTGCCATCAGCGAAGTGCCGGCGTTCTCCGCCGAAGCTAACGCCGTGCTGAACACCCTGGCGGAAAACTTCTCTCTGGAACACGCCGAGCGCGTCAAAGAGATCGAGCGCACCACCAACCACGACGTTAAAGCCATTGAGTACCTGCTCAAGGAACAGGCGGCCAAGCTGCCCGAACTGGCCAACGTCAGTGAATTCATCCACTTTGCCTGCACCAGCGAGGACATCAACAACCTGTCCCACGCCCTGATGCTGCGCGAAGGCCGTGATGACGTGATGCTGCCGCTGATGCGCCAAACCGCCGAAGCCATCCGCGAGTTGGCCATCCGCTTCGCCGACGTACCCATGCTGTCGCGCACCCACGGCCAGCCGGCTTCGCCGACCACCCTGGGCAAAGAACTGGCGAACGTGGTTTACCGTCTGGAGCGCCAGATCGCTCAAGTTGCTGCCGTACCGCTACTGGGCAAGATCAACGGCGCCGTCGGCAACTACAACGCTCACCTGTCGGCTTACCCTGAGATCGACTGGGAAGCCAACGCCCGCGCCTTCATCGAAGACGAGTTGGGCCTGGGCTTCAACCCGTACACCACGCAGATCGAGCCGCACGACTACATCGCCGAGCTGTTCGACGCAATCGCGCGCTTCAACACCATCCTGATCGACTTCGATCGCGATATCTGGGGCTACATCTCCCTGGGCTACTTCAAGCAGCGCACCATTGCCGGCGAAATCGGCTCCTCGACCATGCCGCACAAGGTCAACCCGATCGACTTCGAAAACTCCGAAGGCAACCTGGGTATCGCCAACGCACTGTTCCAGCACCTGGCGAGCAAGCTGCCGATCTCCCGCTGGCAGCGCGACCTGACCGACTCCACCGTACTGCGCAACCTCGGCGTCGGCTTCGCCCACAGCGTGATTGCGTACGAAGCAAGTCTCAAGGGAATCAGCAAGTTAGAGCTCAATGCTCAGAAGATTTCTGCGGACCTGGACGCGTGCTGGGAAGTTCTGGCCGAGCCAATCCAGACCGTGATGCGTCGCTACAACATTGAAAACCCGTACGAAAAGCTGAAAGAACTGACGCGCGGCAAGGGCATCAGCCCTGAAGCGTTGCAGACTTTCATCGATGCACTGGACATGCCTGCCGAAGCAAAGGCCGAGCTGAAAAAGCTCACCCCGGCCAACTACATCGGCAACGCCGTGGCACAAGCCAAACGCATCTGATCGACCGCTTGACCCTTTGAGACGCCCGGCAGCGCCGGGCGTTTTTATTCCCGTCTGAAAAGTGCTTTTTTTCAATAGGTTACACATGAATCCTGATACTCCTCTTCAACTTCTGGGCGGCATCACGGCACGGGAATTCCTGCGCGACTACTGGCAGAAAAAACCGCTGTTGATCCGCCAGGCGATCCCTGACTTCGAAAGCCCGATCGACGCCGACGAACTGGCCGGTCTGGCACTGGAAGAAGAAGTCGAATCGCGCCTGGTCATCGAGCACGGCGAGCGCCCCTGGGAACTGCGTCGCGGCCCGTTCGCCGAAGACGAATTCAGCAAGCTGCCTGAACGCGAGTGGACCCTGCTGGTGCAGGCCGTCGACCAGTTCGTGCCGGAAGTCGCCGAGCTGCTGGAAAACTTCCGCTTCCTGCCGAGCTGGCGCATCGACGACGTGATGATCAGCTTTGCCGCCCCGGGCGGCAGCGTCGGCCCGCACTTCGACAACTACGACGTGTTCCTGCTGCAAGGCCACGGCAAGCGCAACTGGAAAATCGGCCAGATGTGCGATTCCGACAGCCCTCTGCTGCAACATGCCGACCTGCGCATCCTCGCCGACTTCGAAGCCACCGACGAGTGGACCCTGGAACCGGGCGACATGCTGTACCTGCCGCCGCGCCTGGCCCACTGCGGCGTGGCCGTCGATGACTGCATGACCTACTCGGTCGGTTTCCGCGCCCCAAGCGCCGCTGAAGTGCTGACCCACTTCACCGACTTCCTCAGCCAGTTCCTGCCTGACGAAGAACGCTACACCGATGCCGACGCACAGCCAGCGATCGACCCGCACCAGATCCAGCATGACGCGCTCGACCGTTTGAAAAGCCTGCTGGCCGAGCACATGAGCGACGAGCGCCTGTTGCTGACCTGGTTCGGCCAGTTCATGACCGAGCCACGCTACCCGGAATTGGTGGTTGGCCCGGAACTGGAAGAAGACGACCTGCTGAGCAGCCTTGAACAAGGCGCCGTGCTGATTCGCAATCCAAGCGCGCGCCTGGCCTGGTCCGAAGTCGACGACGACCTGCTGCTGTTCGCCAGCGGCCAGAGCCGTTATCTGCCGGGCAAACTGCGCGAACTGCTGAAAATGATTTGCGCCGCCGATGCGCTGCACGTCGACAACCTTGGCCAATGGCTGAGCGATGAAGACGGCCGCAACCTGCTGTGCGAGCTGGTCAAGCAAGGTAGCCTGGGATTCGCCGATGAATAAAATTCGCGTACGTGTCGCAGACTGGCAAAAGGATAACGCCGAGATCCGGCGCATTCGTGAAACGGTGTTCATCGCCGAGCAATCCGTTCCACCCGAACTGGAATGGGATGCCGACGACGCGAGCGCCGTGCATTTCCTCGCCTTCGAAGGCGACTTTCCGATTGGTACCGCCCGCCTGCTGCCCGATGGCCACATCGGCCGGGTGTCGGTACTCAAGGACTGGCGCGGCCTGAAGGTCGGCGACAAGCTGATGCAGGCAGTGATTGGCGAAGCCGAGAAGCGCGGGCTCAAGCAGCAAATGCTCAGCGCGCAGGTTCAGGCGACAGCGTTCTACGAGCGCCTGGGCTTTACCGTGGTCAGTGAAGAGTTCCTGGAAGCAGGGATTCCTCACGTGGACATGGTTCGTCATTCGGCTTGAGACCGCGGCGCGGCCATCGCTGGCAAGCCATGCTCCTACAGGTCAGGCGCAATCCTAATGAAATGGCTACCCCCGCCGCCCCCAGTGATCGCTCACTAAGCTTTCACTGGGGGCTCATCGGAGATCGTTGCCATGAACAAAGTAGCTATTGCCGCCATCGACCTGGGAAAACACACCTTCCATCTGCATGCGCAGGATGATCGTGGTCACGAGCTTTACCGCAAAAAATTCAATCGGGTGACACTCATGCAGCACCTGATGAATCTCGAACCCTGCACTGTCGTGATGGAAGCCTGCGGCGGAGCCCACTTCATGGCGCAGGAGGCCGCGAAGCTGGGACATGCGCCCAAGCTCATTGCCCCTCATCTCGTACGCCCTTACGTGAAAAGCAACAAAAACGACTTCGCTGATGCCGAGGCGATCTGCGAGGCGGCGACTCGTCCGACGATGCGTTTTGTGCCGGCCAAAAACCAGGCTCAGCAGGTGCTGGCCATGCTCAACTCCACCCGCGATTCGTTCATCAAAGACCGCACCGCTGCCGTCAATCGGATTCATGCAGCCCTGCTGGAGGTTGGCGTCAGCCTGGCGCCGGGCTTCAAGCCGATCAACGCTCTGCCGGCGCTGCTTGAGGCGAGTTCAATTTCCCAGCCCTTCAAAAAAAACCTGATGAGGCTGTATCAACACTTCAAGCATTTGGAGGAAGAGATCAAGTCGCTGGACAAGGACGTGGAATGCCAAGCCGCTGGAGATGACCTGGCGGCTCGCTTGATGACAATGCCGTGCGTAGGCCCGGTCACCTCCAGCGTCCTGGCTGCCGAGTTGGGCGATGGTAAACAGTTCAAATGCGGCCGAGGCTATTCGGCCTCGATCGGCCTGGTACCCAAGCAACACTCCACGGGCGGCAAGACCGTATTGTTGGGCATCAGCAAGCGCGGAGATCGCAACCAGAGGCGCCTGCTGATCCAATGTGCCCGTGTTTACCTGATACAGCTGGACCGACAGAAAGGCTGGCTGGCGGACTGGGTCCGGCAGCTATTGGCTCACCATCACTCCAACCATGTGGTCTGCGCGCTGGCCAACAAGCTGGCGAGGATCGCCTGGGCGATTGCGGCACATCACACTGAATTCGATGCAGGGCCAGCCGCGATGAACGCCTGACCCTGCTGTCACCCGAGCACCACCCACCTGGTTTTGCGATGCTGGATAACAGATGACGTGAACGGCCAACCGGCCTGACGACAACCCTGAGCTCCTACACGGCTGCAAGGCCGTAAAACTAATTAGGATCGTCGGGTATCGATTCTCATCGAGGCGCGGGGTTGCCACCCCACACAGACGCCGGATAGATGAAAGCAAGCCAAACACGCATCAAAAACAGTATTGCAGAAAAGGGGGTATCCATAGATGTAGGAGCCGAGCTTGCTCGCGATGAGGCCCAAGAGAACACCACAAAACGCCCCGCTATCCTCAGGTAGCGGGGCGTTTTGCTGTCTACGATTCAACTTGCCCCACCGCAGGCCGACAAACTGGCAAACTCAAGCCTTTGATCGCGGAGATAACGGACATGTCCCTACGCACCCTGCTCACCACGCTGCTGCTGACCTGCAGTTTTTCGGTCGTCGCTGCTACCGAGGTGGTGCAGCTCAACAATCGCACCAGCGCCGACCTGCTGCCAGTGGCGCAGAATTTTATCGGCAGGGACGGCAAGGTCAGCGCCTTCGGCAACCAGCTGATCGTCAACGCCGAACCCGACAAGATCGACGAACTCAAAGCCCTGATCGCACAGCTCGACACCGCACCCAAGCGCCTGCTGATCACGGTCGACACCAACGAAAACAACCAGCAAAACAACGCCGATCGGCAAACGCAGATCATCACCTACAGCACCGATAGCCGTGAAGGCGGCATCCAGCAGGTCCAGACCAGCGAAGGCACACCCGCCCTGATCCAGATCGGCCAGAGCGTACCGCTGACCACCACCCAGACCGACACCTACACCAGCCTGCCAAACCAGATAAACACCTCGCGCCAGCCCCAGGCCAATACCTCCGGCCAGCCGCAAAACCCGCTCAACAACTACGCTCACCAGCAAAACCAGACCCAATACCGCAACGTCACCCAGGGCTTCTACGTCACCGCCAGCGTTACCGGCGACATCGTTCACCTGGCAATCAGTACCAACCGTGACCGCATGAGCCAGGAACGTCCCGATGTAGTGAACGTGCAAAGTACCGACACAACCGTCAGCGGCCGCCTGGGCGAGTGGATCACCCTGGCTGGCGTCAACCGCCAGACGCAAGCCGACAAACAGGCTATGAGCCGCAGCTACTCTACTCAGGGACGGGATGACATGACGTTGCGAGTAAAAGTCGACACCTTGGACTAACACACCAAAAACTGACTGATTAGTCGTATTAGACTAAAGATGTAGTGCTTGAAAAATAGCACTACAAAACGTTTGACGAGCCAAAAAAGCGAAGGCATGATGGCCTCGCTCCCGCTAATCAGGGGCCCTGGCAAGGGCCTTCGGATCGCGCTCTAACCTTACCGACCTGAGCCGATTCGTGTCTGTACCGCCCACAAGGTGTGTTTGACGAGGTTGCGACTGGAACGAAGTTGTCCCGAGGGACGGAAGCGTAATAGGTAGCCCGGCAACACACTGATGATCGTATAAAGGCCCACGACGCCCGAATGCGCCCGCCAGTTCGCCCTTACCTGCTCAGCTTTCATCCTCGAGCCCATCGTTCATCCCGTCGCCTTCCCCGCCAGACCCGACTTGACCGCCTAAGCTTCTGGTCAGCGAGCAGCCATCTACGCCCCATTTGAATGTGCGTATCTGGCAACAGGAATTTTCCACCAGACCTATGCGACGAGGTTTATCTCCATGGCACTGACACGCGAACAGCAAATTGCAGCCCTTGAAAAAGACTGGGCTGAAAACCCGCGCTGGAAAGGCGTGACACGCACTTACTCCGCTGCTGACGTCGTCCGTCTGCGTGGCTCGGTTCAACCTGAGCACACCTTTGCAAAAATGGGCGCCGAGAAGCTCTGGAACCTGGTTACCCAGGGTGCCAAGCCAGCCTTCCGCCCCGAGAAAGATTTCGTCAACTGCATGGGCGCCCTGACCGGCGGCCAGGCGGTACAGCAAGTTAAAGCCGGCATCCAGGCGATCTACCTGTCGGGCTGGCAGGTTGCTGCAGACAACAACTCTGCAGAATCGATGTACCCGGACCAGTCGCTGTACCCGGTCGACTCCGTACCGACCGTGGTCAAGCGCATCAACAACTCGTTCCGTCGCGCCGACCAGATCCAGTGGAAAGCCGGCAAGAACCCGGGCGACGAAGGTTACATCGACTACTTCGCACCGATCGTTGCCGATGCTGAAGCCGGTTTCGGTGGCGTTCTGAACGCCTACGAGCTGATGAAGAGCATGATCGAAGCAGGCGCTGCCGGCGTTCACTTCGAAGACCAACTGGCCTCCGTGAAAAAATGCGGCCACATGGGCGGCAAGGTACTGGTTCCAACCCAGGAAGCCATACAGAAGCTGATCGCAGCTCGTCTGGCAGCCGACGTTGCCGGTACGCCGACTATCATCCTGGCCCGTACCGACGCTAACGCTGCTGATTTGCTGACGTCCGACTGCGATCCGTACGACCAGCCATTCGTGACTGGCGAGCGCACCCAGGAAGGCTTCTACAAAGTTCGCGCGGGCCTCGACCAGGCTATCGCTCGCGGCCTGGCCTACGCGCCGTACGCCGACCTGATCTGGTGCGAAACCGCCAAGCCAGACCTGGACGAAGCCCGTCGCTTCGCTGAAGCGATCAAAAAGGAATACCCGGACCAACTGCTGTCGTACAACTGCTCGCCTTCCTTCAACTGGAAGAAAAACCTGGACGACGCGACCATCGCCAAGTTCCAGCGCGAACTGTCTGCCATGGGCTACAAGCACCAGTTCATCACCCTGGCCGGCATTCACAACATGTGGCACAGCATGTTCAACCTGGCGCACGACTACGCCCGCAACGACATGACTGCCTACGTGAAGCTGCAAGAGCAGGAATTCGCTGACGCCGCCAAGGGTTACACCTTCGTAGCGCACCAGCAGGAAGTGGGCACCGGCTACTTCGACGACATGACCACCGTGATTCAGGGCGGCTCGTCTTCGGTGACCGCACTGACCGGCTCAACCGAAGAAGAACAGTTCCACTGATCTGATTCGAACGAACAAACGGCCCTTCCGGACCGAGTAAAAAACTAACCGGAATGCCGCACATCTGACGCCCCGACTGGTTCGGGGCGTTTTTTTGCCCGCAATTTCACGAACACCACAAGCCCTCGTAGGAGCCAGGCTTGCCCGCGATGGGTGCGCCGCAGTTTTTCAGACAAACCGAGTCATCGTTCATCGCGGGCAAGCCTTGCTCCTACAGGAAGGGGGAGCAAGGACGAGCAAAAACATTGATCCAGAGCGGTATTTCAATCGGCAAAACAGGGTAAAACGGCCCCGCGCACTACTTGCAGTAGCCGGCATGTAAGCGCAACTTTCCAGCCACCACCCCGAATAACAGTTCAAAAACCGCCGCAAACAATATTGATTATCATTTGGCGCGATTCATGTTCGTTACAACTCGCACAAAACATTATTGACGAAACCCCTGCTAATGCCCGCAACGCATGGGCTGCAGGCTTTTTGAGGTGCGCTATGTCCTTATTCTTATAAATAATTTCGCTACAGGAATTTTACTTGCACGGTGTTGTGCCATAAAATCACCGCGATTGATTGCTGCGACATATCGTCACTGCTTTATTTCTTTTCAAGCTCAGAGACCTTTGCTCTCTGTTAAGGATTACCAGCATGCCCGAAGCGACAGGACTCATGGCCCACAACTGGGGCTTTGCCATTTTCCTTCTGGGTGTCGGCGGCCTGTGCGCCTTCATGCTCGGCGTCTCCAGCCTCCTCGGGTCAAAAGCCTGGGGCCGCAGCAAAAACGAACCGTTCGAGTCCGGCATGCTACCTACCGGTGGCGCCCGCTTGCGGCTCTCAGCCAAATTCTATCTGGTCGCGATGCTGTTCGTGATCTTCGATATCGAAGCCCTATTTCTCTTTGCCTGGTCTGTGTCCGTCCGCGAAAGCGGCTGGACCGGATTCGTCGAAGCTCTCGTTTTCATAGCAATTCTGTTGGCAGGTCTTGTCTACCTATTTCGAGTGGGCGCCCTTGATTGGGCTCCGGAAGCTCGTCGTAAGCGGCAGGCGAAGCTGAAACAATGAGGCTTTGGCGATGCAATACAATCTCACCAGGATCGACCCCGATGCTCCTAACGAGCAGTACCCGATTGGCGCACGGGAAACCGTCTCCGATCCGTTAGAAGATCAAGTCCACAAAAACATTTTCATGGGCAAGCTCGAAGACGTGCTTAACGGCACGATCAACTGGGGGCGTAAGAACTCCCTGTGGCCGTATAACTTCGGCCTTTCGTGCTGCTACGTGGAAATGACCACCGCCTTCACGGCGCCCCACGACATCGCGCGCTTTGGCGCCGAGGTTATCCGGGCATCGCCGCGTCAAGCGGATTTCATGGTTATTGCCGGAACCTGCTTCATCAAGATGGCGCCGATCATTCAGCGTCTCTACGAGCAGATGCTCGAGCCGAAGTGGGTTATCTCCATGGGTTCGTGCGCCAACTCCGGTGGCATGTACGACATCTACTCCGTCGTTCAAGGGGTGGACAAGTTCCTGCCCGTGGACGTCTACGTGCCTGGCTGCCCGCCCCGCCCTGAAGCTTTTCTGCAAGGCTTGATGCTGTTGCAGGAGTCGATTGGCCAGGAGCGTCGCCCACTTTCCTGGGTCGTTGGCGATCAAGGCGTTTACCGCGCCGAGATGCCTTCGCAAAAGGAACAGCGCCGCGAACAGCGTATTCAGGTAACCAACCTGCGCAGCCCCGACGAAGTCTGATCCAGATCTGTTCTTACAAAGAAACGAGAAACTGGCTTCATTCTTTACGTTGACCGAAAGCGATAAAAAAACCATGACTACAGGCAGTGCTCTGTACATCCCGCCTTACAAGGCAGACGACCAGGATGTGGTCGTCGAATTGAACAATCGTTTTGGCCCTGAGGCGTTCAGCGCCCAGGCCACCCGCACCGGCATGCCGGTGCTTTGGGTTGCCCGTGCCAAACTCGTCGAAGTCCTGACCTTCCTGCGCAACCTGCCCAAGCCGTACGTCATGCTCTATGACCTGCACGGCGTGGACGAGCGTCTGCGCACCAAGCGCCAGGGTTTGCCGAACGGTGCCGACTTCACTGTGTTCTATCACTTGATGTCGATCGAACGTAATAGTGACGTAATGATCAAGGTCGCCTTGTCCGAGAGCGACCTCAGCGTGCCGACCGTGACCGGTATCTGGCCGAACGCCAACTGGTACGAGCGTGAAGTGTGGGACATGTACGGCATCAACTTTGCCGGCCACCCGCACCTGACCCGCATCATGATGCCACCGACCTGGGAAGGTCACCCGCTGCGCAAGGACTTCCCGGCCCGTGCCACCGAGTTCGACCCGTTCAGCCTGACGCAGGCCAAGCATCAGCTTGAAGAAGAGGCTGCACGCTTCAAGCCTGAAGACTGGGGCATGAAGCGTTCCGGCGCCAACGAGGACTACATGTTCCTCAACCTGGGCCCGAACCACCCTTCCGCTCACGGTGCCTTCCGCATCATCCTGCAACTGGACGGCGAAGAAATCGTCGACTGCGTGCCGGACGTCGGTTACCACCACCGTGGTGCCGAGAAGATGGCCGAGCGTCAGTCCTGGCACAGCTTCATCCCGTACACCGACCGTATCGACTACCTCGGCGGCGTGATGAACAACCTGCCGTACGTGCTCTCGGTCGAGAAGCTGGCCGGCATCAAGGTGCCTGAGAAGGTCGACGTCATCCGCATCATGATGGCCGAGTTCTTCCGGATCACCAGCCACCTGCTGTTCCTGGGTACGTACATCCAGGACGTCGGCGCCATGACCCCGGTGTTCTTCACCTTCACCGACCGCCAGAAGGCGTACACGGTGATCGAAGCCATCACCGGTTTCCGTCTGCACCCGGCCTGGTACCGCATTGGTGGCGTCGCCCACGACCTCCCGCGCGGCTGGCAAAAGCTGGTCAAGGACTTCGTCGAGTGGATGCCAAAGCGTCTGGACGAATACCAGAAAGCCGCACTGGACAACAGCATCCTGCGTGGCCGGACCATCGGCGTCGCCGCCTACAACACCAAAGAAGCCCTGGAATGGGGCGTCACCGGTGCAGGCTTGCGTTCGACCGGTTGCAATTTCGACCTGCGCAAGGCTCGTCCGTACTCCGGCTACGAGAACTTCGAATTCGAAGTGCCGCTGGCGGCCAATGGCGATGCCTATGATCGTTGCATCGTGCGCGTGGAAGAAATGCGCCAGAGCATCAAGATCATCGACCAGTGCCTGCGCAACATGCCGGAAGGACCGTACAAGGCGGATCACCCGCTGACCACGCCGCCGCCCAAAGAGCGCACGCTGCAGCACATCGAGACCTTGATCACGCACTTCCTGCAAGTTTCGTGGGGCCCGGTCATGCCGGCCAACGAATCCTTCCAGATGATCGAAGCGACCAAGGGCATCAACAGTTATTACCTGACGAGCGATGGCGGCACCATGAGCTACCGCACCCGGATTCGCACCCCAAGCTTCCCGCATCTGCAGCAGATCCCTTCGGTGATCAAAGGCAGCATGGTCGCGGACTTGATCGCGTACCTGGGTAGTATCGACTTCGTTATGGCCGACGTGGACCGCTAAGCATGAATAGCACGCTTATCCAGACAGACCGTTTCGCCCTGAGCGAAACCGAGCGCTCGGCCATCGAGCACGAGCTGCATCACTACGAAGACCCGCGCGCGGCGTCGATCGAAGCCCTGAAGATCGTCCAGAAGGAACGTGGCTGGGTGCCTGACGGCGCGCTCTACGCCATCGGCGAAATCCTTGGCATCCCGGCCAGCGACGTTGAAGGCGTGGCGACGTTCTATAGCCAGATCTTCCGTCAGCCAGTCGGTCGTCACATCATTCGCGTCTGCGACAGCATGGTCTGCTACATCGGCGGCCACGAGTCGGTGGTCAGCGAAATCCAGAGCAAGCTGGGCATCGGCCTGGGTCAAACCACCGCCGACGGTCGTTTCACCCTGCTGCCGGTCTGCTGCCTCGGCAACTGCGACAAGGCGCCGGCGTTGATGATCGACGACGACACATTCGGTGATGTGCAGCCTGCTGGCGTTGCCAAATTGCTCGAGGGCTACGTATGACCCTGACTTCCTTCGGCCCTGCCAACCGCATCAAGCGCAGCGCAGAGACTCACCCGCTGACCTGGCGCCTGCGTGACGACGGCGAGGCTGTCTGGCTCGACGAGTACCAGGCCAAGAACGGCTACGCGGCAGCGCGTAAAGCCTTCGCCGACATGTCCCAGGACGATATCGTCCAGACCGTCAAGGACTCCGGCCTCAAGGGTCGCGGCGGCGCGGGCTTCCCCACTGGCGTGAAGTGGGGCCTGATGCCCAAAGACGAATCCATGAACATCCGTTACCTGCTGTGCAACGCGGATGAAATGGAACCCAATACCTGGAAAGACCGCATGCTGATGGAGCAACTGCCCCATCTGCTGATCGAAGGCATGCTGATCAGTGCTCGCGCACTGAAAACCTACCGTGGCTACATCTTCCTGCGTGGCGAATACACCACCGCCGCCAAGCACCTGAACCGTGCCGTGGAAGAAGCCAAGGCTGCAGGCCTGTTGGGCAAGAACATCCTGGGCAGCGGTTTCGATTTCGAACTGTTCGTCCACACCGGCGCCGGGCGTTACATCTGCGGTGAAGAAACCGCACTGATCAACTCCCTCGAAGGCCGCCGTGCCAACCCGCGCTCCAAGCCGCCCTTCCCTGCCGCCGTTGGCGTATGGGGCAAGCCGACCTGCGTGAACAACGTCGAAACGCTGTGCAACGTGCCGGCGATCATCGGCGACGGCGTGGACTGGTACAAATCCCTCGCTCGCGAAGGCAGTGAAGACCACGGCACCAAGCTGATGGGCTTCTCCGGCAAAGTGAAGAACCCTGGCCTGTGGGAGCTGCCGTTCGGCGTCCCTGCGCGCGAGCTGTTCGAAGACTACGCCGGCGGCATGCGCGACGGTTACAAGCTCAAGTGCTGGCAGCCAGGCGGCGCCGGTACCGGCTTCCTGTTGCCGGAGCACCTGGACGCACAAATGTACGCCGGCGGCATCGCCAAAGTGGGCACCCGTATGGGTACCGGCCTGGCCATGGCGGTGGACGACAGCGTCAACATGGTGTCCCTGCTGCGCAACATGGAAGAGTTCTTCGCCCGTGAGTCGTGCGGTTTCTGCACCCCGTGCCGTGACGGTTTGCCGTGGAGTGTCAAGCTCCTGCGCGCCATCGAGAACGGTGAAGGGCAAGCTGGCGACATCGAGACCCTGCTGGGTCTGGTCGGCTTCCTCGGCCCAGGAAAGACCTTCTGTGCTCACGCACCGGGTGCCGTGGAGCCATTGGGCAGTGCCATCAAGTATTTCCGTCCAGAGTTCGAAGCCGGTATCGCGCCTACACGCGCCGCCGTCCCGCCTCTGGCAAGGCCGATCGTAGTCGGCGCTTAACGCTTTAAAAAAGGCGAACGGTCCGTGCCGTTCGCCTTTCGTCCGATGACGCCTTTCAAGGCTGTTTGGATTTGGACGGATAACAAGATTCCATTAGCCACGCCCGCTGACACCGGGCCAACGAAGAACTTTGAACCATGGCCACTATCCACGTAGACGGCAAAGAGCTCGAAGTCGATGGGGCAGACAACCTGTTACAGGCATGTCTGTCGCTAGGCCTCGATATCCCTTATTTCTGCTGGCACCCCGCCCTCGGCAGCGTTGGCGCTTGCCGCCAGTGCGCCGTCAAGCAGTACACCGACGAGAACGACAAGCGTGGTCGTATCGTCATGTCCTGCATGACCCCTGCGACCGACGGCAGCTGGATCTCCATCGATGACGAAGAAGCCAAAGTGTTTCGCGCAAGCGTCGTCGAATGGTTGATGACCAACCACCCGCACGACTGCCCCGTGTGCGAGGAAGGCGGTCACTGCCACCTGCAAGACATGACGGTAATGACCGGCCACAACGAGCGCCGTTACCGCTTCACCAAGCGTACCCACCAGAACCAGCAACTGGGCCCGTTCATTTCCCACGAAATGAACCGCTGCATCGCCTGCTATCGCTGCGTACGCTTCTATAAAGACTACGCCGGCGGTACTGACCTCGGTGTATTCGGCGCCCACGACAACGTGTACTTCGGTCGCGTTGAAGACGGCACCCTCGAAAGCGAGTTCTCCGGCAACCTCACCGAGGTCTGCCCGACCGGTGTGTTCACCGACAAGACTCACTCCGAGCGCTACAACCGTAAATGGGACATGCAGTTCTCGCCGAGCATCTGCCATGGCTGCTCCAGCGGTTGCAACATCAGCCCGGGTGAGCGTTACGGCGAACTGCGTCGCATCGAAAACCGCTTCAACGGTTCGGTGAACCAGTACTTCCTGTGCGACCGTGGCCGTTTCGGCTATGGCTACGTCAACCGCGAAGATCGCCCACGTCAGCCGCTGCTGGCCAACGGCGCGAAGCTGAGCCTCGACGAAGCGCTGGATAAAGCCGCTGACCTGCTGCGCGGTCGCAACATCGTCGGTATCGGTTCGCCGCGTGCCAGCCTTGAAAGCAACTACGCGCTGCGCGAACTGGTCGGTGCCGAGCACTTCTACTCGGGCATCGAAGCTTCCGAGCTCGAGCGTATTCGCCTGGTCATGCAGGTGCTGAAAGACAGCCCGCTGCCGATCCCGAACATGCGCGACGTCGAAGACCACGACGCCATTTTCGTCCTCGGTGAAGACCTGACCCAAACCGCTGCGCGCATGGCCCTGGCCCTGCGTCAATCGGTCAAGGGCAAAGCCGAAGACATGGCCGACGCGATGCGTGTTCAGCCTTGGCTCGACGCTGCGGTGAAAAACATCGGCCAGCACGCGCTGAACCCGCTGTTTATCGCAAGCCTGGCTGAAACCAAGCTCGACGACGTGGCTGAAGAATGTGTTCACGCCGCTCCAGACGACCTGGCACGTATCGGTTTCGCCGTGGCTCACGCCCTCGACGCCAGCGCTCCAGCCGTTGAAGGCCTGGACAGCGAAGCCCTCGAACTGGCTCAACGCATCGCCAAGGCCCTGCTCGCGGCCAAGCGCCCACTGATCATCGCCGGTACTTCGCTGGGCTCCAAAGCCCTGATCGAAGCGGCGGCGAACATCGCCAAAGCCCTGAAGCTGCGCGAGAAGAACGGTTCCATCAGCCTGATCGTGCCAGAGGCCAACAGCCTCGGCCTGGCCATGCTCGGCGGCGAATCGGTCGATGCAGCCCTGCAAGCGGTGATCTCTGGTCACGCCGACGCCATCGTGGTGCTGGAAAACGATCTGTACACCCGCACCGACAAAGCCAAGGTCGATGCGGCCCTGACCGCCGCCAAAGTGGTGATCGTTGCCGACCATCAGAAAACCGCTACCAGCGATCGCGCGCACCTGGTTCTGCCAGCCGCCAGCTTCGCTGAAGGCGACGGTACGCTGGTCAGCCAGGAAGGCCGCGCCCAGCGCTTCTTCCAGGTCTTCGACCCGACTTACCTCGATGCGAGCATCCTGGTTCACGAAGGCTGGCGCTGGCTGCATGCCCTGCGCGCAACCCTGCTGAACCAGCCGATCGACTGGACCCAACTGGACCACGTCACCGCGGCCTGCGCTTCGAGCACTCCACAACTGGCCGCTATCGTCAACGCTGCACCGTCCGCTTCGTTCCGGATCAAAGGCCTGAAACTGGCTCGCGAACCGCTGCGTTACAGTGGCCGGACCGCCATGCGCGCCGACATCAGCGTGCACGAGCCACGTACTTCCCAGGACAACGACACCGCGTTCTCGTTCTCCATGGAAGGTTACTCGGGCTCCGTCGAACCGCGTCAGCAAGTGCCATTCGCCTGGTCGCCGGGCTGGAACTCGCCGCAAGCCTGGAACAAGTTCCAGGACGAAGTCGGTGGTCACCTGCGTGCCGGTGATCCGGGTGCTCGCCTGATCGAAAGCCAGGGTGATTCGCTGAACTGGTTCGCCAGTGTTCCGCGTGCATTCAACCCGGCCCAAGGCACCTGGCAGGTTGTGCCGTTCTACCACCTGTTCGGCAGCGAAGAGAACTCTTCGAAAGCCGCTCCGGTCCAGGAACGCATTCCGGCTGCTTATGTGTCGCTGGCCAAGTCCGAAGCCGATCGTCTGGGCGTCAATGACGGTGCCATGCTGAGCTTGAACGTTGCCGGCCAGACCCTGCGTCTGCCACTGCGCATCAACGAAGAACTGGGCGCTGGCCTGGTGGCGCTGCCTGCGGGTATCGCCGGTATTCCACCGGCAATCTTTGGCAAATCCGTTGACGGTCTGCAGGAGGCAGCGCAATGACCTTGTTCACTCCTGAAGTGATCGACATCATCATCGCGGTGCTCAAGGCCATCGTGATCCTGCTCGCCGTAGTGGTCTGCGGCGCGCTGTTGAGCTGGGTCGAGCGTCGTTTGCTCGCCCTCTGGCAGGACCGTTACGGTCCGAACCGCGTCGGCCCGTTCGGCGCGTTCCAGATCGCCGCCGACATGATCAAGATGTTCTTCAAGGAAGACTGGACGCCGCCGTTCGCCGACAAGGTGATTTTCACCCTGGCGCCGGTCGTGGCCATGAGCGCCTTGCTGATTGCCTTCGCGATCATCCCGATCACCCCGACCTGGGGTGTCGCGGACCTGAACATCGGCATCCTGTTCTTCTTCGCCATGGCCGGTCTGTCGGTCTACGCGGTGTTGTTCGCCGGCTGGTCGAGTAACAACAAGTTCGCCCTGCTGGGCAGCTTGCGGGCCTCGGCACAAACCGTGTCGTACGAAGTGTTCATGGGCCTGTCGCTGATGGGCATCGTGATCCAGGTCGGCTCGTTCAACATGCGCGACATCGTTGACTACCAGGCCCAGCACCTGTGGTTCGTCATTCCGCAGATCTTCGGTTTCCTGACCTTCTTCATTGCCGGCGTCGCCGTGACTCACCGTCACCCGTTCGACCAGCCGGAAGCGGAGCAGGAACTGGCCGACGGTTACCACATTGAATACGCCGGCATGAAATGGGGCATGTTCTTCGTCGGCGAGTACATCGGCATCGTGTTGATTTCGGCGCTGCTGGTAACCTTGTTCTTCGGTGGCTGGCACGGTCCGTTCGGCATTCTGCCGCAGATCCCGTTCATCTGGTTCGCACTGAAAACCGCGTTCTTCATCATGTTCTTCATCCTGCTGCGCGCCTCGATTCCGCGCCCACGGTATGACCAAGTGATGGACTTCAGCTGGAAGTTCTGCCTGCCGCTGACCCTCGTCAACATGCTGGTGACCGCTGCGATCGTGTTGCTCAACACGCCCGCCATCGCGGCTCAGTGAGGATAGAGAATCATGAAGTATATTTTTGACATCGTGCATGGCTTCTTCACCCAGCTTCGCAGCCTGGTGATGATCTTCGGCCATGCCTTCCGCAAGCGCGACACGCTGCAATATCCCGAAGAGGCGGTGTACCTGCCGCCGCGCTTTCGTGGACGTATCGTCCTGACCCGCGACCCCGATGGTGAAGAGCGTTGCGTTGCCTGCAACCTCTGCGCCGTGGCATGCCCGGTCGGTTGCATCTCGCTGCAGAAAGCCGAAACCGAAGACGGTCGCTGGTACCCGGAGTTTTTCCGTATCAACTTCTCGCGCTGCATTTTCTGTGGCCTCTGCGAGGAAGCCTGCCCGACCACCGCGATCCAGCTGACACCGGATTTCGAAATGGCCGAGTTCAAGCGTCAGGACCTGGTTTACGAGAAAGAAGATCTTTTGATCGCAGGACCCGGCAAAAACCCTGACTACAACTTCTATCGTGTTGCAGGTATGGCCATTGCTGGCAAGCCGAAAGGCTCCGCGCAGAATGAAGCCGAACCGATCAACGTGAAGAGCTTGCTGCCTTAAGGAAGAAAGATGGAATTCGCTTTCTATTTCGCGTCAGGAGTTGCCGTTGTGTCCACGCTTCGCGTGATCACCAACACCAATCCTGTACACGCCCTGCTCTACCTGATTATTTCGCTGCTCGCCGTGGCGATGACCTTTTTCAGCCTCGGTGCGCCATTTGCCGGTGTACTGGAAGTGATCGCCTACGCCGGCGCCATCATGGTGCTGTTCGTGTTCGTGGTGATGATGCTGAACCTCGGCCCAGCCTCGGTTCAGCAAGAGCGCGTCTGGCTCAAGCCCGGTATCTGGGCGGGGCCGGTGGTACTGGCTGCGCTGCTGCTGGCTGAACTGCTGTATGTGCTGTTCAGCCATTCCAGCGGCACCGGCGTCGGCCACACCACCGTAGACGCCAAGGCCGTGGGCATCAGCCTGTTCGGTCCTTATCTGCTGGTGGTCGAACTCGCCTCGATGCTGCTGCTCGCCGCAGCCGTCACGGCGTTCCACTTGGGCCGCAACGAGGCGAAGGAGTAATTTTATGCCTGCTATCCCTCTCGAGCATGGTCTGGCGGTTGCCGGCATCCTGTTCTGCCTCGGTCTGGTTGGCCTGATGGTCCGCCGCAACATTCTCTTCGTGCTGATGAGCCTGGAGGTCATGATGAATGCCTCCGCACTGGCGTTCATCGTTGCCGGTAGCCGTTGGGGCCAGCCGGATGGACAGATCATGTTCATCCTGGTGATCAGCCTGGCAGCCGCCGAGGCCAGTATTGGCCTGGCGATTCTGTTGCAGCTGCATCGCCGCTTCCACACTCTCGATATCGACGCTGCCAGCGAGATGCGCGGATGAACCTTCTCTATCTGACTTTCGTATTCCCCCTGATCGGTTTCCTGCTGCTGTCGTTCTCACGCGGCCGCCTCTCGGAAAACCTCTCGGCGCTGATCGGCGTCGGCTCCGTCGGCCTCTCGGCGATCGTTGCTGCCTATGTGATCTGGCAGTTCAACGTCGCGCCGCCTGAAGGCGGTCACGTCACCCAGGTGTTGTGGCAGTGGATGTCGGTAGGCGACTTCAAGCCGAACTTCGCCCTGTACCTGGATGGCCTGTCCGTGACCATGCTCGGTGTGGTCGTCGGCGTGGGCTTCCTGATCCACCTGTTCGCGTCCTGGTACATGCGCGGTGAAGACGGTTACTCGCGCTTCTTCGCGTACACCAACCTGTTTATCGCCAGCATGCTGTTCCTGGTGCTGGGCGATAACCTGTTGTTCCTGTACTTCGGTTGGGAAGGCGTGGGCCTGTGCAGCTACCTGTTGATCGGTTTCTACTACAGCAACCGCAACAACGGTAACGCCGCACTCAAAGCCTTCATCGTCACCCGTATCGGCGACGTGTTCATGGCCATCGGCCTGTTCATCCTGTTCCAGCAGTTGGGCACGCTGAACATTCAAGAGCTGCTGGTCAAAGCACCTGAGCACTTCAAGACCGGTGACTTCTGGATCGTCATGGCGACCCTGATGCTGCTGGGCGGTGCTGTCGGTAAATCCGCGCAACTGCCGCTGCAAACCTGGCTGGCGGATGCGATGGCCGGTCCTACCCCGGTTTCGGCACTGATCCACGCCGCGACCATGGTGACCGCCGGTGTCTACCTGATCGCTCGTACCCACGGTCTGTTCGCCCTGGCGCCGGATATCCTGCACCTGGTCGGCATCGTCGGCGGTGTGACCCTGGTGCTCGCCGGTTTCGCAGCCCTGGTCCAAACCGACATCAAACGTATCCTCGCCTACTCGACCATGAGCCAGATCGGCTACATGTTCCTGGCGCTGGGCGTAGGTGCCTGGGAAGGCGCGATCTTCCACCTGATGACCCACGCGTTCTTCAAGGCGCTGCTGTTCCTTGCTTCCGGTTCGGTGATCGTTGCCTGCCACCACGAGCAGAACATCTTCAAGATGGGCGGTCTATGGAAGAAACTGCCACTGGCCTACACCAGCTTCATCGTCGGCGGTGCGGCCCTTGCGGCCCTGCCACTGGTGACCGCAGGTTTCTACTCGAAAGACGAAATCCTCTGGGAAGCCTTCGCCAGCGGCAACCACGGTCTGCTCTATGCAGGTCTGGTGGGTGCCTTCATGACGTCGCTGTACACCTTCCGCCTGATCTTCATCGCGTTCCACGGTGAAGTGAAGACCGAAGCCCATGCCGGCCACGGCATCGCCCACTGGCTGCCACTGTCGGTGCTGATCGTACTGTCGACCGCCATTGGCGCGATGATCGTTCCGCCACTGCACGGCGTACTGCCAGAAAGCGTTGGGCATGCCGGCGGCGAAGCCAAGCACAGCCTGGAACTGGCCTCGGGCGCTATCGCCCTGTCCGGTATCCTGCTGGCCGCGCTGCTGTTCCTCGGCAAGCGTCGCTTCGTCACCGCCATCGCCAACAGCGGCATCGGCCGTCTGCTCTCGGCCTGGTGGTTCGCGGCCTGGGGCTTCGACTGGATCTACGACAAACTGTTCGTCAAGCCGTACCTTGCGATCAGCCACATGCTGCGCAAAGACCCGTTCGACCAAACCATCGGTTTGATCCCGCGGATGGCCAAAGGGGGTCACAACTCCCTGAGCCGTACCGAAACAGGTCAACTGCGTTGGTACGCTGCCTCGATGGCTGCTGGTGCCGTGCTGGTTATCGGCGCTGTCGTGCTGGTAGCGGTCTGATATGAACCTTGCGAACTTGCGAAAGGAAACGAGCCCGTCATGATTTTGCCATGGCTAATCCTGATCCCCTTCATCGGCGGCCTGCTGTGCTGGATGGGTGAGCGCTTCGGCGCTACCCTCCCCCGCTGGATTGCGCTGATCACCATGTCCCTGCTGCTCTCCCTCGGCCTCTGGCTGTGGGCCCACGGTGACTATTCATTTGCTCCGGCGCCTGGCGCCGATCAGACCTGGGCGCTTGAGTTCAAGCATGTCTGGATCGAGCGCTTCGGCATCAACGTGCACCTGGCCCTCGACGGCCTGTCGCTGTTGATGATCATGCTGACCGGCCTGCTGGGTGTCCTCTCGGTACTCTGCTCGTGGAAAGAGATCCAGCGCCATGTTGGCTTCTTCCACCTGAACCTGATGTGGATCCTGGGCGGTGTCGTCGGCGTGTTCCTGGCACTCGACCTGTTCATGTTCTTCTTCTTCTGGGAAATGATGCTGGTGCCGATGTACTTCCTCATCGCGCTCTGGGGTCACAGTTCTTCGGACGGCAAGAAAACCCGGATCTACGCGGCGACCAAGTTCTTCATCTTCACTCAGGCCAGCGGCCTGATCATGTTGGTGGCGATCCTGGGTCTGGTACTGGTCAACTTCAACAGCACGGGCGTGATTACTTTCAACTACGCCGACCTGTTGAAAACCAAGATGTCGCTGACCACCGAGTACGTTCTGATGCTCGGCTTCTTCATCGCCTTCGCGGTGAAGCTGCCGGTAGTGCCGTTCCACTCCTGGCTGCCGGATGCTCACGCACA
Organism: Pseudomonas sp. FW306-02-D09B; assembly: GCF_058782685.1. Lineage (NCBI taxonomy): Bacteria > Pseudomonadati > Pseudomonadota > Gammaproteobacteria > Pseudomonadales > Pseudomonadaceae > Pseudomonas > Pseudomonas sp. FW306-02-D09B. The sequence goes on along the minus strand of NZ_JBYSXY010000001.1, from coordinate 76,758 downwards.
GGCACCGACTGCGGGTTCCGTTGACCTGGCCGGTATTCTGCTGAAGACCGCTGCGTACGGTCTGCTGCGTTTCGCCCTGCCGTTGTTCCCGAATGCGTCGGCCGAGTTCGCGCCGTTCGCCATGGCCCTGGGCCTGGTCGGGATCTTCTACGGTGCGTTCCTGGCTTTCGCCCAGACCGACATCAAGCGCCTGGTTGCGTACTCCAGCGTTTCGCACATGGGCTTCGTGCTGATCGGCATCTACTCCGGCAGCCAGTTGGCCCTGCAAGGCGCAGTGATCCAGATGCTCGCGCACGGCCTGTCGGCAGCGGCACTCTTTATCCTCTGCGGCCAGCTCTACGAGCGCACCCACACTCGCGACATGCGTGAGATGGGCGGCCTGTGGTCGAAGATCGCCTACCTGCCTGCCATCAGCCTGTTCTTCGCTGCAGCTTCGCTGGGCTTGCCGGTGACCGGTAACTTCGTTGGTGAGTTCCTGATCCTGATCGGCACCTTCGCCAGCGCGCCGTGGGTCACCGTGATCGCGACTGCCGGCCTGGTGTTCGGTTCGGTCTACTCGCTGATCATGATTCACCGTGCCTACTTCGGTCCGTCCAAATCGGACGCCGTGCTGCATGGCATGGATACTCGCGAAATGATCATGGTGGTTGGACTGGCGGCACTGCTGATTTACATCGGCGTCTACCCGCAACCGTTCCTCGATACCTCTGCCGCGACGATGCATGGCGTGCAGCAATGGTTCGGTACCGCCTTCACTCAACTCGCTTCGGCCCGGTAAGAGCGCTATGGACTTTACGATTCAACACTTTATCGCGCTTGCGCCATTGTTGATCACCAGCGCCACGATCATCGTGGTGATGCTGGCGATCGCCTGGCGCCGCAACCACTCGCAGACCTTCCTGCTGTCGGTCGCGGGTCTGAACCTGGCCTTGCTGTCGATCCTGCCAGCCTTGAAAGTCGCGCCTCTGGCCGTGACGCCCTTGCTGCAGATCGACAGCTTTGCCTGCCTGTACATGGCGCTGATCCTGGTCGCCACCCTCGCTTGCGTCACTCTCGCCCATGCCTACCTCGGCGAAGGCGGTACGGGTTACCCGGGCAACCGTGAAGAACTGTACCTGCTGATCCTGATGGCTGCCGCCGGTGGCCTGGTTCTGGTCAGCGCACAGCACCTGGCCGGCTTGTTCGTCGGTCTGGAACTGCTCTCGGTACCGGTCTACGGTCTGGTGGCCTATGCCTTCTTCAACAAGCGCTCTCTGGAAGCCGGCATCAAGTACATGGTGCTGTCGGCAGCCGGTTCTGCGTTCCTGTTGTTCGGTATGGCCCTGCTCTACGCCGAAGCCGGCACCCTGAGCTTCAGCGGCATCGGTCACGCCCTTGCGGCCACTGGCCTGCCAAGCCCGCTGGCGCAGATGGGCCTGGGCATGATGCTGATCGGCCTGGCATTCAAGCTGTCGCTGGTACCGTTCCACCTCTGGACGCCGGACGTCTACGAAGGTGCCCCGGCACCGGTTGCAGCGTTCCTGGCCACCGCCTCGAAAGTTGCCGTGTTCGCGGTCATGGTGCGTCTGTTCCAGATCTCGCCAGTGGCCAGCAGCGGTGTGTTGAGCACCGTGCTGACCGTGATCGCGATTGCCTCGATCCTGTTCGGTAACCTGTTGGCACTGACCCAGAGCAACCTCAAGCGTCTGCTGGGTTACTCGTCTATCGCCCACTTCGGTTACCTGCTGATCGCCCTGGTGGCAAGCAAGGGTCTGGCGATGGAAGCCATCGGCGTGTACCTGGTCACCTACGTGATCACCAGCCTCGGTGCTTTCGGCGTGATCACCCTGATGTCCTCGCCGTACAAAGGCCGTGACGCTGACGCACTGTACGAGTACCGCGGCCTGTTCTGGCGTCGTCCGTACCTGACCGCCGTTCTGACCGTGATGATGTTGTCGCTGGCCGGCATCCCGCTGACCGCAGGCTTCATCGGCAAGTTCTACATCATCGCCACCGGTGTCGAATCTCACCAATGGTGGCTGGTCGGTTCCCTGGTACTGGGCAGCGCCATCGGCGTCTTCTACTACCTGCGCGTCATGGTCACCCTGTACCTGATCGAACCAAACCTGCGTCGCGTCGACGCCCAGCTGCACTGGGAACAAAAGGCAGGCGGCGTGATGCTGCTGGCCATCGCAGTGCTGGCGTTCTTCCTCGGCCTGTACCCACAGCCGTTGCTGGCACTGGTTCAGCAGACCGGCCTGGCGGGTTGATCGCTTAAGCGATACGCAGCAGAAAACACAAACGGCACCTTCGGGTGCCGTTTTTGCGTTTGGGGGACTGCTCTCCCCTTTCTCGGAATATGCCTGCAAAGAGACCGGTGGCAGCTGACATCCGGCTGATGCAACCAAGCGCTAAGGTGAGTGACGGGCTATCAGGAGCATTCAATGAAACAGGATATTTTTTCAGACGTGGTCGAAGGTTTTAAATGCCTGGCGACTGAGCAACAACGCAACATTCTGGTAAGGGGTACTCCCGAATCGCCAGCACCCTCAAAAACCTCTCGACCTTTCACCGCTAACTCGACACATGACAACGCGACCTATTGTCCGCTCACCTTTGCCTACCCCAAAAATTCTGGCTATATTTGTCCAGAATATTGGAGGGGCATCATGATCATCGTTCCGTTAGGTGAAGCAAAAAACAATTTGTCCAAACTGGTCGATGACGCTGCTTCCGGACAGATCATCACGATCGCTAAACATGGCCGAGCCCTTGCCCGCCTTGTTCCCGTGGGAAAACCCTCCGGACGGCGCATCGGAGCGATGAAAGGCAAACTGACCCTGCCTGAAGACTTTGATGCGCCGCTACCGGATGAGATGTTGGACGCATTTGAAGGGACTCCTGGATGAGGGTCTTACTCGATACACATATTCTGCTTTGGACTCTCAGTGATGATCCAAAACTATCCGGCAGAGCCAGAAAACTCATTGAGAGCGCCGCTGAGATTTACATCAGCGCAGCTACTTTCTGGGAGATGGCGATCAAGGTTGGGCTGGGAAAGCTAAGCGTTGATTTGGAAGAGGTTCGAGAATACTGCCTCGAAAGCGGTTTCATAGAGTTGCCTGTCACTTCAGAACACGCCATTGCAGTGAAAGACCTCGAACATCACCATCGCGATCCGTTCGATCGCCTTATTGTTGCAACTGCAATCACAGAACCAATGAAGCTACTCACCGCCGACCCTTTAGTCGCCAAATACACATCACTCGCTATTTTGGTTTAACTGGTTCTATCTCAACAAAGATTACGTCCATCAAACAAAAACCCGCACTAGGCGGGTTTTGTTTTTAGCTCAAGCAGGCTTCAGTCAGCCAGGCGCCAGGTCGTGCCGCCCTTGCCGTCTTCCAGCACCACGCCCATGGCGGTGAGCTGGTCGCGGATGCGGTCCGACTCGGCCCAGTCCTTGTTGGCACGGGCGGTCAGGCGCGCCTGAATCAGCGCCTCGACTTCTGCTGCATCGACCCGGCCTTCAGCGCCGGCTTGCAGGAAGTCATCGGCTTCAAGCTGCAACACGCCAAGCACACTGGCCAGTTCTTTCAGGCGTGCCGCCAGACCTGCCGCCGCGTTCAGATCGCTCTCACGCAGACGGTTGATCTCGCGCACCATCTCGAACAGCACCGCGCAGGCTTCCGGCGTGCCGAAGTCGTCGTTCATCACCTGGGTGAAACGTTCGACAAAGGCTTCGCCACCGGCGGCCGGAACCGTCGGCAGGCCTTTCAGCGCGTGGTAGAAACGCTCCAGAGCGCCTTTGGCGTCCTTGAGGTTGTCTTCCGAGTAGTTGATCGCGCTGCGGTAGTGACTCGATACCAGCAGGTAGCGCACGACTTCCGGGTGGTACTTGTCGAGCACGTCGCGAATGGTGAAGAAGTTGTTCAAGGACTTGGACATCTTCTCGCCATTGATGCGAATCATCCCGCAATGCATCCACGCGTTGGCGTAGGTCTTGCCGGTGGCCGCTTCGCTCTGGGCGATTTCGTTTTCGTGGTGCGGGAACTCAAGGTCGCTGCCGCCGCCATGAATATCGAAGGTCTCGCCAAGGCAGCAGGTCGACATCACCGAGCACTCGATGTGCCAGCCCGGACGCCCGGCGCCCCATGGCGATTCCCAGCTCGGCTCACCCGGTTTGGCGGCTTTCCACAATACGAAGTCCAGCGGGTCCTGTTTCGACTCATCGACTTCGATGCGGGCGCCGATGCGCAGGTCTTCGATTTTCTTGCGCGACAGCTTGCCGTAGCCCATGAACTTGGCGACGCGGTAGTACACGTCGCCGTTACCCGGCGCGTAGGCGTAGCCCTTGTCGATCAGGGTCTGGATCATCGCGTGCATGCCGGCAATGTGGCCGGTGGCGCGCGGCTCCATGTCCGGCTTGAGGATGTTCAAGCGCGACTCGTCTTCGTGCATTGCCGCGATCATGCGCTCGGTCAACGCTTCGAACGACTCGCCGTTTTCACGGGCGCGGTTGATGATCTTGTCGTCGATGTCAGTGATGTTGCGCACGTAGGTCAGGTCGTAACCGCTGAACCGCAACCAGCGGGTCACCAGGTCGAACGCGACCATGCTGCGGCCGTGGCCCAGGTGGCAGTAGTCGTACACGGTCATCCCGCAGACGTACATGCGCACCTTGTTGCCATCCAGCGGCTTGAAGACTTCTTTGCTCTTGGTGAGCGTGTTGTAGATCGTAAGCACGACGGTTCCTTCTCTCTATGCAAAGCCGGTCAAGCCTGCATGATCACTGGCCCCACGAATCACGCAGGGTCACGGTACGGTTGAATACCGGAGCGCCCGGTTTCGAGTCCTTGATATCCGCGACAAAGTAACCTTCGCGCTCGAACTGGAAACGGTCTTCCGGCTGTGCATTGCCCAACGAGGGTTCAGCACGACAACCGGTGAGGACTTGCAGTGAGTCAGGGTTGATGTTGTCCAGGAAACTGGCGCTGTCTTCGGCCTTCTCCGGGTTCGGAGAACGGAACAGACGATCGTACAGACGCACTTCGCACTCGACGCTGGCCGCGGCCGGCACCCAGTGGATCACACCTTTGACCTTGCGGCCTTCAGGGTTCTTGCCCAGGGTTTCAGGGTCATACGAGCAACGCAGTTCGACGATGTTGCCATCGGCATCCTTGATCGCTTCGTCGGCACGGATCACGTAGCTGCCGCGCAGGCGCACTTCACCGGCAGGCTCCAGGCGCTTGTAGCCCTTCGGCGGCTCTTCCATGAAGTCTTCACGGTCGATGTAGATCTCACGGGCGAATGGCAGAACACGCACGCCCATGTCTTCTTTCGGGTGGCACGCCAGTTCGAGGTTTTCGACCTGACCTTCCGGGTAGTTGGTGATCACGACTTTCAGCGGACGCAGTACGCACATGGCGCGCGGGGCACTGTGGTCAAGGTCGTCACGGATGCTGAATTCGAGCATGCCGAAGTCAACCACGCCGTCGGAACGGTTGGTGCCGATCATTTCGCAGAAGTTGCGGATCGATTTCGGCGTGTAGCCACGACGACGGAAACCCGACAGCGTGGACATGCGCGGATCGTCCCAGCCATTGACGTGCTTTTCATCGACCAGTTGCTTGAGCTTGCGCTTGCTGGTGATGGTGTAGTTCAGGTTCAGACGGCTGAACTCGTACTGACGCGGGTGCGCCGGGACTGGCAGGTTGTCGAGGAACCAGTCGTACAGCGGACGATGGCTTTCGAACTCAAGGGTGCAGATCGAATGAGTGATGCCTTCGATGGCGTCCGACTGACCGTGGGTGAAGTCGTAGTTCGGGTAAATGCACCACTTGTCACCGGTCTGGTGGTGATGGGCATGACGGATGCGGTACATGATCGGGTCGCGCAGGTTCATGTTCGGCGAGGCCATGTCGATCTTGGCCCGCAGCACGCGTGCGCCGTCCTTGAACTCGCCGGCCTTCATGCGGGCGAACAGGTCGAGGTTTTCTTCAACCGAACGGTCGCGGAACGGGCTGTTCTTGCCCGGCTCGGTCAGGCTGCCGCGGTATTCCTTGGCTTGTTCAGGGGTCAGGTCGTCGACGTAGGCCTTGCCCGCCTTGATCAGCTCGACCGCCCACTGGTGCAACTGGTCAAAATATTGCGAGGCATAGCGCACTTCACCGGACCACTCAAAGCCCAGCCACTTGACGTCGCTTTCGATGGCGTCGATGTATTCCTGGTCTTCCTTGGCCGGGTTGGTGTCGTCGAAACGCAGGTGCGTCACGCCACCGAACTCCTGGGCCAGGCCGAAGTTCACACAGATCGACTTGGCGTGACCGATGTGCAGGTAGCCGTTGGGCTCAGGCGGGAAACGGGTGACGATCTGCGTGTGCTTGCCCGAGTCCAGGTCTGCCTGGATGATCGGCCGCAGGAAGTTGACCGGCACGGCAGGGCCAGTCTTGGAATTCGAGGTAGGGTCGACAGTGGGCTTGCTCATAGGATCCTTGAACGTACAAGTGCGTGGCCTTCATGGAGGCCTGACAAAACAAAGCCGCTATCATAGCCGATGCGGTCAAGCGCCTGACAGAGCAGGCCCTAAAACAGGTGCGTTTAATGCACCTGATTTGAAAAACAGCCTCGAAATTCGCGGCCATCGCGCTAAACTGCGCACCTTGGTGATTTTTCGCCAGACAGGTATGGGCTCGCACGCGTCACGCAGCGCCCCGAAAGCCACGAATTCCTTGAATAGAGTAGTAATCATGACTCAAGTCAAACTGACCACCAACCACGGCGACATCGTCCTGGAACTGAACGCCGAGAAAGCCCCGATCACCGTGGCCAACTTCATTGAATACGTTAAAGCCGGCCACTACGAGAACACTGTATTCCACCGTGTCATCGGCAACTTCATGATCCAGGGCGGCGGTTTCGAGCCAGGCATGAAGGAAAAGAAAGACAAGCGTCCAAGCATCCAGAACGAAGCTGACAACGGTCTTTCCAACGACAAGTACACCGTCGCCATGGCGCGCACCATGGAGCCGCATTCGGCTTCCGCACAATTCTTCATCAACGTCGCCGACAACAGCTTCCTCAACCACAGCGGCAAAACCGCACAGGGCTGGGGTTACGCGGTATTCGGTAAAGTGGTTGCAGGCACTGACGTTGTCGACAAGATCAAAGGTGTTTCGACCACCATGAAGTCCGGCCACCAGGACGTACCAGCAGACGACGTGATCATCGAGAAAGCCGAGATCATTGAGTGATATTGCTGATTTCAGATTTACATCTGGAAGAGGAACGCCCGGACATTACCCGGGCGTTTCTGGATTTGCTCGCCACCCGCGCCCGCTCGGCGCAAGCGCTGTACATTCTTGGCGACTTTTTCGAGGTGTGGATTGGCGACGACGCCATGAGCCCCTTCCAACGCTCCATCTGCCAGGCCTTGCGCGAACTTAGCGACAGCGGCACGGCAATCTTTCTGATGCACGGCAATCGTGATTTTCTGCTCGGCAAGGCCTTCTGCAAAGCAGCCGGCTGCACCCTGCTCAAGGATCCGAGTGTCGTGCAACTTGCAGGTGAGCCGGTGCTGTTGATGCACGGCGACAGCCTGTGTACCCGCGACGAAAGCTACATGAAACTGCGCCGTTACCTGCGCAACCCCATCAGCTTGTTCATCCTGCGCCATCTGCCGCTGCGCACCCGCCGCAAACTGGCGCGCAAGCTACGCAGCGAAAGCCGCGCGCAAACCCGGATGAAAGCCAACGACATCGTCGATGTGACCTCCGAGGAAGTCCCGCGGATCATGCAGCAATACGGCGTGAAAACCCTGGTCCACGGCCACACCCACCGCCCCGCCATCCACAAATTGCAGATTGGCGAGCAAGCCGCCAAGCGCATTGTGCTGGGGGATTGGGATCGCCAGGGGTGGGCGTTGCAGGTGGATGAGCAAGGGTTTCAGCTGGCGGCGTTTGATTTTGTGAACCCGCAGCTGGCGTTGCCTGACAGTTAACTACCGTACAAAATCCCTGTGGGAGCGGGCTTGCTCGCGAAGGCGGTACGACACTCAACTGAGATGTTGAATGTTAATCCGCCTTCGCGAGCAAGCCCGCTCCCACATTGACCGCATTCTGCTTAATGTCCGCTCGCCTCTGGCCCCGCCTTCGCTGCAAACGGCGGTTTGGCCAGCCACACCAGCAGAATCAAGCCCATAAAGCCCCAGCCCAGCAGCGTGAAGTAATCCACTGTGGAAAGCATGTACGCCTGGCTGGTCAGCAGGTGATCGAGCTGCGCATACGCCGGATTGCCCGCCCCGCCCAAGGTATTCAAGGTATCGCGGGTCGCCGAATCGAAGGTGCTGAGGCTTTCGCTCAGGTAAGCGTGATGCTGATCAGCGCGACGGATCCAGATCCAGGTGGTCAGCGATGCCGCAAAACTACCGCCCAGGGTCCGCAGGAATGTCGCCAGCCCCGCGCCGTCGGCGATCTGATGCGGTGGCAGGTCCGACATCAGAATGCTCAGGGTCGGCATGAAGAACAGCGCTACGCCAATCCCCATGAACAACTGCACCAGTGCCACGTGTTGGAAGTCCACCTCATTGGTGAAGCCGGCGCGCATGAAGCAGCTCAGGCCAATTGCCAGGAACGCCAGCCCGGCCAGCAGCCGCAGGTCGAACCGGTGCGCGTACTTACCGACAAAGGGCGACATCAGCACCGGCAGAATACCGATCGGCGCCACTGCCAATCCGGCCCAGGTCGCGGTGTAGCCCATCTGGGTTTGCAGCCACTGCGGCAGAATCAGGTTGATACCAAAGAACCCGGCGTAACCGAAGACCAACACGATGGTGCCGATGCGGAAGTTGCGATAGGCAAACAGCCGCAGATTCACTACCGGGTGCTTGTCGGTCATCTCCCAGATCACGAACACAGCCAGCGCAATCACCGAAATAGCCGCACCGATAATGATGAAGTTCGACTCGAACCAGTCCAGGTCATTGCCTTTGTCGAGGATGATCTGCAACGCGCCGACACCAATGATCAGGGTCAGCAGACCTATGTAATCCATCGGCTGACGACTGATGACCACCGGACGCTCCTTGAGCTGCTGCTTGACCACCATCACCGCGAACACGCCAATCGGCACGTTGATGAAGAAAATCCACGGCCAACTATAACTGTCGGTAATCCAGCCACCGAGTATGGGACCGGCAATCGGTGCGACCACCGTGACCATCGCCAATAACGCCAAGGCCATCCCCCGTTTCGCCGGCGGATAAACCGCAATCAGCAGCGTCTGGGTCATCGGATACAACGGCCCCGCCACCAACCCTTGCACCACGCGGAAGCCGACCAGTTCGGGCATCGAGGTCGAGATACCGCAGAGGAACGACGCCAGCACGAAGAGGATGGTCGCCCACAGAAACAGCTTCACTTCGCCAAAACGCCGACTCAACCAACCGGTCAGCGGCAGCGCGATGGCGTTGCTCACGGCGAACGAGGTGATGACCCAGGTGCCCTGCTCCGAACTCACGCCCAGGTTGCCGGAAATAGTCGGCAAGGCCACGTTGGCGATGGTGGTGTCGAGCACCTGCATGAAGGTCGCCAGCGACAGGCCAATGGTGCTGAGCACCAGGCTGGGCGGCTTGAAAGACGCGTTAGTACTCATCGCGAATCCTTTGAAACGAGGCAGTCGCTGCGACCGTTACGGCCGCAGCTGAGGGATTGGCGAATCAGCGTTGAGCGGTTTTGGCCGCCAGTGAGCTGTTGTCGTGGATCAAGCGGCTAATCATTGCGTCGGCCTCGGCCAACTGACGGTCGTAGACGTTGGTGCTGAACGAAGCTTTTTGTGGCGATTGCTGCGCCAGCACCGGACCGCTCTGGTCGCGCAGGTTAACGTTGACCATTGTCGACAGACCGACCCGCAACGGGTGCTGGGCGAGTTGCTCGGCGTTGATGTGAATCCGCACCGGCACCCGCTGAACGATCTTGATCCAGTTACCGGTCGCGTTTTGCGCCGGCAGCAAGGCAAACGCGCTGCCGGTCCCGGCGCCCAGGCTGTCGATGGTGCCGTTGTATTTCACTTCGCTGCCATAGAGGTCGGCTTCGATGTCTACCGGCTGACCGATGCGCATGTCACGCAGCTGGGTTTCCTTGAAGTTGGCGTCGATCCACAGTTGATCCAGCGGGATCACCGCCATCAGCGCAGTCCCCGGCTGGACCCGTTGGCCCAGCTGGACGGTGCGCTTGGCCACATAGCCGGTGACCGGCGCGATCAGCGTGCTGCGGGCGTTGGTCAGGTAAGCCTGGCGCACTTGCGCAGCGGCGGCCTGGACGTCCGGGTGAGACGAAACCACGGTGTCGTCGACCAGCGCGCTGGTGGTGGCAAGTTGCTGCTGGGCATTGGCCAGGGCGTTTTGCGCCGAGGTCAGGTCGTCCCGTGCGTGGGACAGTTCTTCCTGGGAGATCGCCCCGCCCGCCGCCAGATTCTTCCGGCGATTGAAGTTGTCCTGAGCCTTCTGCACTTCGGCTTTCTGGGCGTTGACCTGGGCTTTCATGCCGTCAACGTTACTGTACAGGCCGCGCACCTGACGCACGGTGCGGGCCAGATTGGCTTGTGCACTTTGCAGGCCGACTTGCGCGTCGTTCGGGTCGAAGTTGACCAGCACCTGACCTTCGTGGACCAGATCGCCATCGTCCGCACCGATGCTGACAACCGTACCGGTGACCAACGGCGTGATTTCCACCACGTTGCCATTGACGTAGGCATCGTCGGTGCTTTCGCTCCAGCGTCCGTAGAGTTCGTGCCAGCCCCAGACACCCAGGCAGCCAACAATCACCAGGACCGTCAGCACCAGCAGCATGAATTTACGTTTGCCTGGATTGCCCGCGTCTTGGGCGCTTTCAGGCGTTGGGTTGTTTTCGATAGTGGCCATGACAAGTACCTTGAATTATTGATTCAGCGTGGCAGGCGCTGGGGATGGGCTGGCCGCGGCCAGGGTGTCGGCTTGAAAGCCGCCGCCCAGTGCCTGCATCAGTTGAATCGACAGATCGATCTGCTCGGCATTCAGGTTCGCCAACTGACGTTGGGCCTGGAGCAATTGCTGCTCGATGCTGAGCACGTCCAGGTAGTTACCGATGCCGGATCCGTAACGCTGGACCACCGTGTTGTAAGAATCCTGGGCAATGTCGGTGGCGTGTTGCTGCGCACCAATCTGCCGACCGATGTCACGCAACTGGGAAATCGTGTCGCTGACATCCCCCAAGGCTTTCACCAGCGTCTTGTTGTACTGCGCAACGGCGAGGTCGTAGTCGGCGTCACGGGCATCGAGGTTGGCACGCAAGCGGCCGCCATCGAAGATCGGCAACGACACGGTGGGCATAATGTTGAAGAAGCGACTCGCCGAGCCGAACATCGCGTCACCCAACAACGATTCGGTACCGGCGGCGGCGCTCAGGTTGAGGTTCGGGTAGAACTTGGTTTTACCGGCGTCGATGCTTTTGCTCGCCGCCTCGACCCGCCAGCGCGCGGCGATCAGGTCTGGGCGACGACCGAGCAACTCGGCCGGCAGTGTCGACGGCAACGCCACGGCGCTGGCCTGAAGGACTTTCGGTCGGGCAATCTCATTACCACGATCCGGGCCTTTGCCGAGCAGCACGGCCAGGGCGATTTTCGCGCTCTGCAGGGTCTTTTCAGCGTCGATCAACGTCGCTTCGGAGCTGGCTTCCAGGCTTTCGGTTTGCTGATACTGGTATTGGCTATCGATGCCGGAGCTCAGCCGGCGCTTGCTCAGATCGAGCATTTGCCGGGTGCGCTTGAGGTCGTCGTTAGCCAGGTCATAAACGATATGGGCCTGCCCGAGGTTGCTGTAGGCGCGGGCGACGTCGGCCGACAAGGTCAGTTGCGCGGCTTGCTGATCGACTTCAGCCGCGCGGGCCTGGCCCAGCGCCGCTTCCCAGTTGGCACGCTGACCGCCCCAGAGGTCGAAGGTGTAATTGAAGCTGGCACCGATGCTGCGCACCGTGGCGTAGTTGCCGCCCGCTCCGGTCGGGTCCTTGTCACGCGCCAGGCGCGAGCGGCTGACACTGGCGCTGGCGTCGAGGGTCGGCATCCGCGCGGCATCGGCGGCATAAGCGGCGGCGCTGGCCTGGTGGGCACGGGCGTCGGCGATCTGCATGTCCGGGCTGTCGTGCAGGGCTTCGCGGATCAGGCCGTCGAGCTGCGGGTCGCCAAGGCTTTTCCACCAGTCGCTTTTTGGCCAGGCCGCCGGCGACAGGCTGACACCGTTAAGGGACTGCCCGGCCTTGAGGGTTTTCGCATCGAGGCTCACGCCTTGGGTGTTCAGGCCGCTGTAGCTGGCACACCCGGCCAGGCTCATGGCCAACAGCACCAAGCTGACGCGGGTACGCAAGGTTTTACTGCTCATTTGTCACCTACCCGCAGCACGGTGATCGGATCACCGGCCGCCAGCAAAATTTTCTTCAGGATCTGCTCCAGGGTTTTCAACTCTTCTGGAGTGATGGCGCCTGCCAGTTCGTTCATCGCCTCGGCACCGATATGCGGCAGACGGTCGGCCAGCTTCTGGCCTTCCCCGGTCAGTACCAGCCGTACCTGACGGCGGTCGCCTTCGCAGCGTTGGCGGGAGAGAAATCCCTTCTGTTCCAGACGGTCGAGCATGCGGGTCATCGAACCGCTGTCCAGTGACAGGTGCCGGCACAGCTCAGCCGGGGTATCGACGCCAAACTGGGCCATGATGATCAGCACCTTGAACTGCGCGGCGGTGATGCCATGGGGTTCCATGTGCGTATCGATGATCCGGTCCTTGAGCAGCGCGGCGCGCCCGAGCAAGAGACCGAGGTGGCAATTCTGGAATTCGTCTGGCGTGAAATGTTTCATCTGACCACCCATTAGCTGCCTAGGCAGGGAAAGTATGTCCAGATATTACTGCTTAGGCAGCGAATGTCAACGCAATAGTTAGGAGGCTTTGTAATTAGCTGATAAATGGCAGTGAGGAAGTGTTGCCTGATTGGACATTGCGGTGGCTGATACACCGCCTTCGCGAGCAAGCCCGCTCCCACAGGGATCACACTGAACCTGTGGGAGCGGGCTTGCTCGCGAAGGAAGCGACGCGGTCTTTGCGAAGGGACGGGAGGCTTAGAAATCCCGTTTGTAGAAGATATCCAGCGAACTGGCGATGCCGCTGGCGGCTTCCAGGTAGACCATTTTGCTCAGTTTGTAGCGCAAGGCGATGGTGTTGGCCGGTTCGAATACGCCGACGCCGTAACGCAAACTGAGTTTCTCGGAGAGGTTGCCGCTGGCCACCACGCTGGTGGTGGTGCCGCTGCCCTGGGTGTCGAGCTGGAAGTCCTGAATGCCCAGATCCTTGGCCAGACTGCCGGTCAGATCGGAACTGCCCATCAAGCCCAGTCCCAACGCAGCTTGAGCCAGCATGTTGTTGTCTTCGCCGTTGCTGGTCAGCGGACGCCCGAGCACCAGATAGGACAGTGCCTGTTCCTGGCTCATCGCCGGTTCCGAGAAGATCTGCGTGGTCGGCTGCTCGGCGCTGCCGCTCAGGCGAATACCGGCGATCACGTCGTCGGTCTGGCGCACCGCTTCGATGTCCAGATACGGCTGATCGATGGGCCCGGCGAACAGCAGCCGCGCTCGCCGTACCGTCAGGCGCTGGCCGTACGCACGATAACGGCCATCGTTGAGCCAGAGCTCGCCGCGGGTGTCCATGTTGTCACCGATGTGCACATGACCTTGCAGGTTCGCCGTCAGGCCGAACCCGGTAAAGCTGAGCTTGTCCTCACCGACCGCCACATCGATGTCCATTGCCATGGCCATCGGCGGTTTGCCCGCTTCGGTCTGGTGACCGACGATCACCGTGTCATCGGAGACCTTGACCGTTGATGGCGGCAACTCACGCACGGTGATTTCGCCCTTGGGCACCTGCACCTTGCCGACAATCGCCAGTTTGTCGTTGTTGATCGAGATTTTCAGGTCCGGCGCCACTTCCAGCACGGCGTACGGCTCGACCGTGACCGGCAGTTGTGTGCCTTTGAGGCTCAGATCCACCACCAACGCCTGACCCCAGGCAACATGCCCGTTCAAGCTGCCCTGCCCGGCCTTGCCGCTTTTCCAGCCGCCGTTGAGCTGCACACTCTCACCGGCAATCTGCGCCTGAAGCTGCAACGCCTCGAAACGCGTCGGCAGTTGCGGCCCGGAGATCTCACCGTCGCTGAGGGTCAGGTTGCCATTGACCTGCGGCGCCAACAGCCCGCCCGACAAACTGCCGCTGCCATTCAGGCGCCCGGTCAATTTCTCGACCATCGGCACAAACGGTCGCGCCACCGACAGGTCCAGACCGCTCAAACGGAATGAGCCGCTCAGCGGTTTGCTCTTGGGTAATGGATTGATCTGCGCCTGCACCATCAGCTCGCCCAACTTGCCACCCACGAAGTCGAGCTGCGTGTCGATGCGTTTCGGGGTCAGGGTGCTGGTCAGTTTCAGCGTCTGGTAAGGGAAATCCAGCCACTGATCCTTTTCCTTCATGCGCAGCGTACCGCCGCTGGCATCGACCATGATCTGGCCTTTCGGGCCGCTGGCCGGCAGGTCGAGTTGCACATCGGCATTGAGCTTGCCGTGCCAGGCAAAATCTTTCGGCAGCCATTGCGCGAGGCTGTCGATCGGAAACTGCTTGAGGTGGTAACGCAGCTTCGGTTCGGGCATCAGCCGCTGGTCTTCGCCGCACAGGCTGGCCTGCCCGGACATCCAGCAATGCGCGCCGAAGGTCAGCTTGCCGTCGGCCAGGCGTTCGATTTTTGCCGGATTTTGCAGCTTCCAGTCCTGGCCGCCAGCCTGTATGTCGCCACTGGCCAAACGGCCGCGCCAATTGCCTTTATCCAGATTGCCGTCGAGGCCCAGCGCCAGTTTCAGTTGCGGGCCCAGCAGGTCCAGTTGCAGCTTCTGGCTTTTGATATCGCCCTGGCCGCTGGCGGTCAGCGTGCCCAGTTGAGTGTCGCCGGCCTGAATACCGCTGCCCTTGAGGTCGATCTTCGCCCGTTGCGCGTTGTCGAGACTCGCGTCAAGGTTCAGGCTTTGCAGGCGATTGTCGTCGAACGCCAACTGCACGCCTTGCAGGCTGAGTTTGCCTTGCGGTGCCTTGAGGTTGCCGGCGACGTCGACCCGACCGTTGAGCTGACCGCGCAACTGCGGCCAGAGCTGGCCGAGACGTGGTGCCTTGATGTCGATCTGGCCGGCGAGTTTCTGTTGCAGACTGCCGCTGCCATCGATGCGGTTATCGCCCAGACGAATGTGCAGCGCGCTGAGGTTCCAGCGCTCGCCCGCGCCATCGGCCTTGACTTGCAAGACGGCCGGCTGACCGCGCAGCTTGCCCTTGAGGTCGAGATCGGCGTTGAGGCTCAGTTGTTCGTTTTTCATTTCACCCTTGCTGCGCAACGGACCGGCGAGGGTCCCCGGCAGCTCCGCCAGCCAGTACGCCGGGTTGATCGCCGACAAATCCAGCGCAGTATCCCAGGCAATGCCATCGGCGAACTGCAGGTTCAAATGCCCTTCGGCCTTGCCCTGCCCGGCCGCCAGTTTGAATTCCGGCAGGAAGATTTTCGTCAGATCGCCGCTGAACGGACTGCTCAGGCTGAACGCTCCGGCCGGACCATCCAGCGCCGCCTTGAAGTTGCCCAGGTAGTTGCCGTCGCGGTAGGACACTTGACCATTGAAGCTGCGCAGCGCCACCTGGGGTTCGGCGATCAGCGGGTACAACCGATGCCACGGGAAGTCCAGCCAATCGATTTTCGCCTCGGCACTCAGCCCCTCGGACCAATCGAGCTGGCCGCTCAGCTTGAGGTTTTGCGTGTCATTGGCGCTCAGATCGAGCCCGGCGATCTGCGCGCCCTTGGCGTCGACCTTGCCTTGCAGCAGCAACGCGACCGGGCCCTGCTCCGCTGGCAATGTCGCTTTGCCGAGCAACTGATAACCGCTTTTCAGGTCACCGTTGCCGGTCAGTTCCAGCTGATTGAGCTGCAAGGTGTCCGGCAAATCCGCGCTGGCCTTGAAGCCATCGGCGGTAATCCGCACCTTGGCCGGCAGGTTTTCCACCAGCGGTTGCAACTCACCCGTCAGTTGACCTTGCAGGTAACCGCTGCTGTCGGCGCGCAGGTTCAGGGTTTTCAACAAATCGCCGTCGACTTTCAGCGCCAGCGCCCACGGTGCTTTACCCGGTGCCGGCAAGGTCAGCTTGCCTTCGACGCTGAGCGGCCAGTTGCCGGTTGGTTGCAGCAGCCCGGACAAATCCAGGCTGAGGTCGTCGCGTTGCAGATGTACGGAGTCGATCTGCAAGCCCTTGGCCGTCCAGTGCGCGGCCAGTTGCAGGTCTTTGAGCTGCTCGCTGCCGTTGAGCAACAGGCTGCCGATCTGCACCTCGCCCAACTGGATCGCCACCGGCAATTTCAACTCGGGCAGGCTGATCGGCCCGCTGCTGGCTTCGCTGCTCGGGGCAAATTGCAGAATGACTTGCTCAGCCTTCAATTGCTCGATGCACAGGGTCATGCGCAGCAGGCACAGTGGCGACCAGGCGAACAATGGCTTGTTCAGCTCGACCCGACTGCCCGTTTGCTGCCAGAGCAAGTGATCGGCACTCCATTGGCCGCCCAGGCGACCCTGGAAATTCTCCACGCTCAAACCCGGCACCTGGCCCAGCGTCCAACGGCTGCCCGCTTGTGTACCGAGCAAGGCGCCGATGCTCAGCAACAGCAACGCCACCAGCGAGAGCATCGCCAGCAGCGCTATTTTCAAACCACGCTTCACAGCTCAGGCCCCATGGAAAAGTGCAAACGAATACCACCGGGATCATCCAGCGCATGGGCCAGGTCGAGGCGGATCGGCCCGACCGGCGAAACCCAGCGCACGCCGACGCCGACCCCGGTCTTGAGGCTCGGCAGGTCCAGCGTGTTAAACGAGTTGCCCTGATCGACAAAGGTTGCGATACGCCATTTTTCGGCGATGGAATATTGATACTCGACGCTGCCAGCCACCATGTAACGCCCACCCACGCGCTCGCCAGCGGAGTTTTCCGGCGACAGGCTCTGATAGTCGTAACCGCGCACGCTCTGATCGCCACCGGCAAAGAAGCGTAATGACGGCGGTATGGTTCGATAACCATTGGTGGCACTGCCACCTAACTGTGCACGAGCGAGGAACCGATGGTTGTCCCACACCGTGGTGATGCCTTTGACCAATGCAGTGCCATACACCACGTTATTGTCCGAACCCACCCCTTGCTTGGCCACCTTGCTCTCGAACTGCAAGCGGTAACCGTTGTGCGGGTCGATGCGGTTGTCACTGCGCAGATAGGAATAACTGATGCCGGGCATCAACAAGGTACTCAGGCCCGAATCGTCGCCCAGGCGATATTCCTCGCGCTGCCATTTCAACGAGATCACCCGCTGCCAGCCGCTGGGCAATTTGCTGTGCCATTCAGGGCCTACGGTCAGCAATTTGCTCAGGCTGTCAGTGTTGGCCAGTTCTTCATTTTGATAACCACCGGCAAAGCGCAGTTTGTCGGTGAGCGGCGGATCCAGTGGCACGTCGTACCAGAGGCCGACGTTCTGCCGTGGCGCCGAGACTTCCGCTTCCCAGCCATAACTGTGGCCTTCGGCGTTGACCCAGTGCCGGGTCCAGTTGGCCTTGGCCCGTGGCCCGACGTCCGTCGAAAAGCCCAGACCCAGGCCCATGGTGCGCGGTTTACGCGTGTCGAGTTTGACCGCCACCGGAATCACATCATTGGCCGCAGCAGTCGGTGCCGCATCCACCCGCACCGCGTCGAAGTAGCCGCTCGATTGCAACGCCTGATTGAGTTCGGCGATCAGTTCGGAGTCATACGGTGCGCCGCTCTTGAACGGCACCATGCGTTGCAGCAGGTCTTCGTCGAACGGTGTATCGCCGGTAAAACTGACCTTGCCCAAGGCATAACGCGGGCCACTGTCGTAAATCAGCTCGATGTCGGCGACACCGGCCCGAGGGTCGACCAACAGTTTCTGGCTGGTAAAGCGCCCACTGAAAAAGCCGAAGCGCGAAGCCTGATTCTGGATCAGCCGCTTGGCGTCTTCGTAATGGCCGTGATTAAGCACAGCACCGGATTTGAGCAGGTCGCTCTTGGGTACACGAAAGGATTTGAGGCTCGCGGCCGGGCCGTCGACACGAATGGTCACGTTGCGCAAATGCACCGGTTCGCCGGGGTCGATGTTCAACACCAGCGTTGGCGACTTGCCGTTTTTGACTTCGCTTTCTATATGAGGCTGGTAGTAACCCAAGGCCTGGGCGGCCTTGCGGGCCTGCTCTTCGGCACCACGACGAAAGCGCAACAAGGCTTCCTCATCGCGATCGCCGAGGCCGCCGATATAGCCCTCTATATTGGCCTTCAGTTCATCGTTGGACGGTTTGATCCTGACGTCCAATTCACTTTGCGCCAGGGCCGCTACGCTGCTGAACAGCACGAGCAAACCGCTGGTAAATCTTCCTGGAAACTTCATAGGCGCGGATGCTATCACGAGCGTAGGGGCGTGATAGAGCGAACAATCTGAACAAAAGTTCGACCTCAACTTGTTGCGCTATGTAACACCTGCGGATTGGCGTGGAAAAACACGTGCTCGAGAACAGGCCCTACAGCAACTTCGCCAATCTCTTCATAACCCTGGCGCTTATAGAACTCCAGATAACGCGGATTCCCAGTGTCGAGTACTACACCTTGGGAATGCTCGTCGACGGCGCACCAGTTATGCACGGCTGTGAGCAACTGCTCGCCGAAGTGCCGACCTTGAAACTCCGGATGAATCCCCAGCAACGGCAAGACATGCACCGAGTCCGATGGCAGGCAGGCCGCCACCGCCGCGTGATACTCCAGATAACGCCGGGTGCAACGCAACCCGGCGCTCAGCACCATCCGCAGGCGCCAGGCCCAACTTTCGGTGATGCCCAGACGACGTTGCGGCGGCGCGATCAGCGCAATGCCGATCAACCGGTCATTGATCAGCAGACCGATCGCCGGCAATTCCTGCACAAAATGCTGTTCAACCAGTTCCCGTATCGTGGCCCGCACCCGGTGTTCATAGCCAGGGCGTTCAGCCTCGAACAGGTACTTGAAGACTGGCTCGTGTCGATAGGCGTGGTACAGCAAGGAGCGAGCTTCGTGCGAATAGCCACTGTCGAGCCGGTGGACATCAGCAATGGCAGTTGAGGTTTCAGGCATGACGGTCTATCTCCCCTGAGCGGGGCTAAAATGGCCCCGTTCTTACAAGTACGAACCCGCTACAAAGCTGATCGTTCCCACACTAAAGGACATTAGCAGTGCATCTGCCCTACTGCCATGCTGGCTGACTTCGTACATGTCAGCTAGCATCGCACTTTTGCCAGGACTGCCGACCATGAAGATCGTCTCGTTCAACATCAATGGCCTGCGCGCCCGCCCCCATCAACTGGCGGCACTGATCGAGAAGCACCAGCCGGACGTCATCGGCTTGCAGGAAACCAAGGTCGATGACGTCCAGTTCCCGCTCGCCGAGCTTGAGGCGCTGGGCTATCACGTGAGCTTCCACGGCCAGAAAGGTCATTACGGCGTCGCCCTTATGTCACGTCAGGCACCGCTCGCGTTGCACAAGGGCTTTGCCAGCGATGAAGAAGACGCCCAGCGCCGCTTCATCTGGGGCACATTCGCCGATGCCAACGGCGTACCGGTGACGATCATGAACGGCTATTTCCCACAGGGTGAAAGCCGCGACCACCCGACCAAGTTCCCGGCCAAGGAGCGCTTCTACAACGACTTGCAGACGCTGCTCGAAACCCAGTTCAGCAATGACCAGCCGCTGGTGGTGATGGGCGATGTGAACATTTCCCCGGAAGACTGCGACATCGGCATCGGCCCGGACAACATGAAGCGCTGGCTGAAAACCGGTAAATGCAGCTTCTTGCCGGAAGAGCGCGAGTGGATGGCCCGTTTGAAGAACTGGGGCCTGGTGGACAGCTTCCGTCACCTGAACCCGGACGTAACGGATCGCTTCAGCTGGTTCGACTACCGCAGCCGTGGCTTTGAAGACGAGCCCAAGCGCGGACTGCGCATCGACTTGATCCTCGCCTCCCAAGGGCTGCTGCCACGGGTCAAGGCCGCTGGTGTCGACTACGAACTGCGCGGCATGGAAAAACCCTCGGACCATGCGCCGATCTGGCTTGAGCTGAGCTGATTTCCAAAGACCAACACAAACTAATGTGGGAAGGGCCGGGCGACGTTCGCTTGCTCGCGAAGACGGTATGACATTCAACAGAGATGCTGAATGTTAATCCGCCTTCGCGAGCAAGCCCGCTCCCACATTGGATAACGTCATATTTCAGCAACCTTTCTGTCTTATTCTCCCGACACTTCCTGTGACCTTGAAAGGTGTCGGCCTGATGCTGCGCGTCCTGTTACCGCTGCTGCTCTGCGGTTTGCTTCCGCTCTCTGCCACCGCCGCTGAGCTGCCGATACCCGAGCATGGCCCTGCCCTGCGCATTCAAGGCTCCAACACCATCGGTGCGACCCTCGGCCCGGCGCTGGTCAAAGGGTTGTTGCTGGAACAAGGGTTGCTGAAGGTCCATAGCGAAGTCTCGGACAGAGACAACGAACAGCAAATTGTCGGCCAGACGGTCCAGGGTCGGCGGGTGGTCGTGGACATCGCCGCCCACGGCTCCAGCACCGGGTTCGCCGCACTGAAAAACGCCAGCGCCGACCTGGCGGCGTCTTCGCGCCCGATCAAGGACAGCGAACTGGTCGACCTCGAAACCCTCGGCGACCTGAAAAGCCCGAACGCCGAGCAAGTCATCGCCATCGACGGCCTGGCGATCATCCTGCACCCGAAAAACCCGCTGACGCAGCTGAACACCGAACAACTGGCGCGGATTTTCAGTGGTGAAGTGAAAACCTGGGAAGAACTCGGCGGTACCGGTGGCCCGCTGAACCTTTACGCCCGGGATGACCATTCGGGCACCTATGACACCTTCAAGGAACTGGTCCTGAGCCATCGCGGGAAAGCGCTGGCCGGTTCGGCAAAACGCTTCGAATCCAGCGAGCAACTGTCCGATGCGGTCAGCCAGGACCCGCAAGGCATCGGCTTCATCGGCTTGCCTTACGTGCGTCAGGCCAAAGCTGTGGCGATTGTCGATGGCAACTCACAGCCGATGTTGCCGCTCAACAGCCTGATCGCCACCGAGGACTATCCGCTGTCGCGTCGGTTGTATTTCTATTTGCCGCCTGATGGCCAGAACCCCTGGGCCGACGCGCTGGTGAATTTCGCCCAGAGCAGTAAGGGTCAGGCGATTGTTGCCGCCAATGGTTTTATCGCGCAGACCGTGCAAGCCATGAACGTCGCGCCTAACCCGCAGATGCCTGACGACTACCGGGCAATCATCGATCATGCACAACGACTCACGGTGAATTTTCGCTTCGAAGAAGGCAGCGCCAACCTGGACAACAAGGCCCGACAGGACCTGTCGCGGGTGCTCGACTATTTAAAGCAGCACGACAAGCTGAACAAACAGGTGACACTGGTTGGCTTCGGCGATGCCAAGACCGATTCGCAGCGGGCGGCCCTGCTATCGAGGCTGCGTGCCATGGCCGTGCGCCGCGAGCTGGTGAAAAGTGCTGTGATATTTCGCGAGATTCGTGGCTTTGGAGACGAAATGCCGGTGGCGGCCAACAGCGCCGATGAAGGACGGATCAAGAATCGCCGGGTGGAAGTCTGGGTTTACTGACAGCCGCGCTCACTCTGGCGATTCAGGCTTGCGCAATAAATAGGTGTCCATGATCCAGCCGTTGGCCAACCGCGCGGCTTTCCTGACCCGCGTTATCTCTTGCGCAACGTCTTTGAGCTTGCCGGAAATAAGAATTTCATCCGGCGTGCCAAGGTAGGCGCCCCAGTAAATCTGTTGCTCCTGATCGGCCACCTGCAGGTAGGAATCTTCTGCATCGAGCATCACCACCAGGCTGTCGGCGTCGCTGACCTGGCCCGCAGCCAGTCGGCGGCCGGTGGTAATTTCAATGGAGCGCCCAATCCGGTTCAACGGCACCTTGTGCTGCGCCGCCAAGGCCTGGACGCTGCTGATGCCGGGAATCACCTCGACGTTGAAGGTACAACGACCGGACTCGAGGATCGCCTGCAAAATGCGCAAGGTGCTGTCGTACAACGCCGGATCGCCCCACACCAGAAACGCCGCACATTCGTCTTCCGCCATCTCCTCGTTGATCAAGCGCTCGAAGATTTGTTGCTTATCGCGGTTCAGTTCTACGACGCTGGCGTTGTAGTCCACATCGCCGCGCACCCGCTCGGGGCTGTCGGCCTCGACGAAGCGATAAGCCGGATCGGTGATATAGCGCTCGCAGATTTCCCGCCGCAGGTCGATCAGCTTGTCCTTGCTCTGCCCCTTGTCCATCAGAAAGAACACATCGACCCGATTCAACGCATTGACCGCCTGCATGGTGATGTATTCGGGATTGCCGGCACCGATGCCAATGACCAGTAGCTGCTTCATGGATGCTTCACCTCGCTGTGCGTCATGGTGTCTAACGGCTCATCCGTAGATAAACGCACCAATTTCCTACACGAACTAAAGCACTAGCGTACAGCATCAGGCGAAACCCACGCAGGCCTTGTCGGACAAGACTTTCGCCCCACTTTAGTGCTTTTCAGGCACATGAAAAAATTCACTAGACATGTAGCATAAATTACATAAATACTGATTTAACGGATTATGAAATAAAAGCAACACCCCCCTCTAGCAGGAGCTCGGATGCCCTCACTCAGAGACCGGATCACCGATCCCGGCCTGGACCTCACGCCGTCGGAACGCAAAGTCATACGTGCATTACTGGACCAGTACCCGCGCAACGGGCTGGGCCCGATGTCACGCCTGTCCGAGCATGCCGGCGTCAGCGATCCGACCATCGTGCGCCTGGTGAAAAAACTCGGCTTCGGTGGCTATGCCGATTTTCAGGACGCACTCCTCAGCGACATGGATCACCGGCTGCGCTCGCCCAGTGCACTGTTGCAACCGCGTTCGCACCTCAAGCAAGACGATGTCTGGACCCATTACCTGGCGGACAGTCACCGCGCCCTGCTCGAAACCCAGGCCCTGACTCAACCCGAAGATGTGCGCATTCTGGCCGAATGGCTGCTGGATACACGGCATCAAGTGCATTGCTTCGGCGGACGCTTCAGCAGTTTCCTCGCCCACTACCTGCTCAATCATTTGCGCCTGTTGCGTGCGGGCTGCTTCGCCCTGGAAGACAACGCGCAACTGCCCGATCGGCTGTTCGATGTGCAACGCCAGGACGTGGTGCTGTTGTTCGACTATCGACGCTATCAATCCCAGGCACTGCGCGTTGCCAGCGCGGCCAGGAACCGGCATGCACGCGTCGTGCTGTTCACCGATATCTACGCCTCGCCGCTGCGCGAGATGGCGGATCTGGTGATCACTGCGCCCGTGGAGTCGGCGTCGGCCTTCGACACTCTGGTGCCGGCGCTGGCCCAGGTCGAAGCCTTGATTGCCTGCCTGGCGCCGCGTTGCCCGGATCTCGCCGAGCGACTGGAAGGCATCGACGCGCTACGAAGCGATTTCACCACTCACCTGCTGGAGGAAAAATAAGGATGTTTATGCTCCCCCATCACTCGCCCCGTGACTTGCCGTTTGCTACCGACCACACCGCGCTGCTGCTGGTGGACATGCAACGCGCCTGGCTTGAGCCGCAGTTCGACCCGCACCTGCAAGGGCCCGACGCCAAGTACTTCCTCGAGCGCACCCGCCAACAGGTGATTCCCAACCAGCTCCGGCTGTTGGCCTCCGTGCGCACGGCTCGGCAGAACGTTCTGCACACGCTCATCGAAAGCCTCACCGCCGACGGTCGAGACCGCTCGCTGGACCACAAACTGTCGGACATGCACCTGCCAAAAGGCAGCCCGCACGCCGCCATCATTGAAGAACTGACACCGGCCGAAAACGAAATCGTCTTGCCCAAGACCTCCTCCGGGGTCTTCAACTCGACCAACATCGACTATGTGCTGCGCAACCTGCAAACCCGACACCTGATCATCGCCGGCATCGTCACCGACCAGTGTGTCGACATGGCCGTGCGCGATGCGGCTGATCGCGGCTATCTGGTGACGTTGGTCGAAGACGCCTGCGCGACCTATACCGAGCAACGCCATCTGGCGTGCCTGAACGCGATCAAGGGCTATTGCTGGATCACCGACACGCAGACCGTGCTCGACCGTTTGCAGGCGTTGCAGGCATGAGTCGCGCCAACAGCAGTGAGCCCCTGACGCCCGTGGCCATGACCACCATCGTCACCACCGACCTGATCGGCGTGACCCGCGGCCGCTCGTTTCCCAGCGATGAACTCGAACACTACAAAGCCGCCGGTTGCGGTTGGGTCCCGGCCAACAGCGCGCTGACCCCGCAAGACATCATCGCCTCCAGCAACCCGTGGGGTGCCTACGGTGACTTGCGGCTGATCCCCGACCTGGCCAGCCGGGTGACGGTCAACAACGGTCCCGATGCCAGTGCGCCGGCCCTGGATTTCATCCATGGCGACATTTGCGAAACCGATGGCCGTCCATGGGCGGCCTGCCCGCGGACGCTGCTGCGCAACGAAGTACAGCGTTACCACGATGAACTGGGGCTGCAGATCACGTCGGCCTTCGAGCACGAATTCAACCTCACCACCGACAGCGCCCAAACCGAGCATCTGGCGTTTTCGCTGGAGGCCCAGCGTCAGGGCGCGGCATTCGGCGGCTGGCTGCTCAGCGCCTTGCGCGCAGGTGGGGTCGAGCCGGAAATGTTCCTGCCCGAATATGGCAAACACCAATACGAAATCACCTGCCGGCCAACCCAGGGCGTCGCGGCGGCCGACCGCGCGGTCAATGTGCGCGAGATCACCCGTGAGATCGCCCGGCAAATGGGCCTGAACCTGAGCTTTGCACCCAAAACGTCCGAGCACGCGGTATGCAACGGCGTGCACCTGCACCTGAGCCTGCACGACCTGTCCGGCGATCCGGTGTTGTATGACGCTGGGACCGCGAATGGCCTGTCGACCCTCGGCCAGCACTGGTCTGCAGGCGTGTTGCACTACTTGCCGGCCCTCTGCGCATTGACTGCGCCGACACCGATTTCCTATGAGCGCCTGCAACCGCATCACTGGAGCGCATCGTATGCGTGCCTGGGCCAACGCAACCGCGAGGCCTCGCTGCGGATCTGCCCGACCGTGAGCCTGGGCGGCAAATCCGAAGCCGCGCAATACAACCTCGAATTCCGCGCCATGGACGCCACGGCCTCCCCGCATCTGGCGCTGGCCGCCGTGCTGATTGCCGGCCGACTGGGCATCGAGCAACGCCTGGCGCTAAACGCAATCACCGACGAAGTCCCGGACTCGCTGAATGAAGAACAACGCCAGCGCCGCGGCATCGTCGCCCTACCCGCGTCACTCGCGCAGGCCCTGAGCCACTTGCGGGGCAGCGAGGCCTTGCTTGAAGCCTTGCCAAGCGCCTTGCTCGACACTTACTTCGCCGTCAAAACCGAGGAACTCGCCTTGACCCAACACCTGTCGCCCGCCCAACTGTGTGAGCACTATGCACGCCTCTACTGAGTCCGCCGAGTTCGGGCTCTACACCGAGCCGGCGTACAGCCTGAGCCGGGAAGCGTCCGAGCACCCGCTGATTCTGGTGTGTGAACATGCCAGCCGCTACATCCCGACGGCCTTGAACGATCTGGGGTTGAGCAGCGAAGCCGCGCACGAGCACATTGCCTGGGACATCGGCGCGCTGGCGCTCGCCGAGAGCTTGTCGAAAGCCCTTGGCGCAACCCTGCTGGCTGCCAACTACTCGCGCCTGCTGATCGACCTCAACCGTCCGTTGCAGGCCCCGGACAGCATCCCGGCCCAGAGCGAAATTTACCCGGTGCCGGGGAATCAGAACCTCGACGAAGCGACCCGCGACTACCGACGCCAGTGCCTGTTCACGCCGTTTCACACCCGCCTTGGCCAACTGATCGATGCTCGCGTGGCCGAGGGTCGCACGGTGCGGGTGGTGGGTATTCACAGCTTCACGCCGATCTACTTCGGCCAGCCTCGAGCGCTGGAAGCCGGCGTGCTCTATGGGCAGGCCGAGGAGTATGCGAACCGGCTGATCGACGGGTTGGCCAGGCATCCACTGCGGGTCGCCGGCAATCAGCCCTACAAAATCAATCCGGCGAGCGACATGACAGTGCCGTTTCACGGCGACGCCCGTGGCATCGACTCGGTGCTGATCGAGGTGCGCAACGACCTGTTGCGCAATCGGCTGGCAGTCCAGACCTGGAGCGATTATCTGGCGCCGTTGCTGTAGAGCCACGGCCTCAAGCGAACCGTTTCAAGCTGAAAACACACGGATGGTTGTACCGGTAAAACAACGATAAATAACGCGGTAGCGTGTTTTTACCTGTCAGGTTCAAACACATTGCCGTAGTGGCTCACAAGGAGAACCGCTTCATGGAAATAGAAGAATTCGGCTACAAGCAAGAGTTGAAACGCAGCCTGTCACTGACCGATCTGGTGGTTTACGGGATGATTTTCATGATCCCCATCGCCCCGTTCGGCGTATACGGCTACGTCAACCAAGAGGCGCCCGGCATGGTGCCGCTGGCCTACATCATCGGCATGGTGGCAATGCTGTTCACCGCCTTGAGTTACGGCAGCATGGCACGGGCCTTCCCGATCGCCGGCTCGGTCTACTCCTATGCTCAACGCGGGTTGCACCCGCATGTCGGCTTTATCGCCGGCTGGCTGATGCTGCTCGACTACCTGCTGATCCCGCCGCTGCTCTACGTGTATGCGGCGATGGCGTTGAATCACCTGTACCCGGACATTCCCAAGGTCGGTTTCATCCTCGCCTTCCTGGTCAGTGCGACCTTCGTCAACCTGCGGGGAATCACCTTTACCGCACGGATGAACATCATCTTTCTGCTGGCGCAACTGGTGGTGCTGGGGATCTTCCTGTTCTACGCCTGGACCGCCTTGCACGGTGGCGCCGGTAACGGCCAGCTGACCCTGGCGCCGTTGTACAACCCGGAACACTTCAACTTCGCATTGCTGATGCAAGCGGTGTCGATTGCGGTGTTATCGTTCTTAGGCTTCGATGCGATATCGACCCTGGCCGAAGAGATCAAGGGCGACCCTGGCCGCAGCGTCGGCAAAGCCGCGTTGATCACGTTGGTGGTCATGGGGGTGATTTTTGTCGTGCAGACCTGGATCGCCACAGACCTGGCCGCCGGCATGGGCTTCAAGTCCGCCGATACCGCGTTCTATGAAATCGCCGAAATCGCCGCCGGCAGCTGGCTGGCGACTGTCACCGGTGTGGCCACGGCACTGGCCTGGGGCGTGGCGGTGGCGATCACCTCGCAAGCCGCGGTATCGCGCCTGCTGTTCGGCATGGCACGCGACGGCAAGCTGCCCAAAGTGCTGGCCAAGGTCCATCCGAAACACAACACCCCGCACATCAGCATTTACCTGGTGGCGGTGCTGTCGCTGCTGATCTGCTACCTGTTCATCAACTCGGTGGACACCCTGACTTCATTGGTCAACTTCGGGGCCCTGAGCGGCTTCATGCTGCTGCACCTGACGGTGATCAACTACTACTGGCGTCGGCAGAAGTCTGGCCAGTTCATCCGTCATCTGGTCTGCCCGGTGATCGGCTTCATCATCGTCAGCGCCATCCTCTACAACATGGGTGTCGATGCGCAAAAGCTCGGCGGTATCTGGATTGCAGCGGGCCTGGTCTATCTGTTTTTCCTCAACAGAATCGGTGCCAGCGCTGTATTGCCGGACCCTTCCAACAATTAGAAAAGGTCAGCATTTAAAACGTCGAGCGGTCGCTGACAGGGATTAGCCGACCGCCGTTGTAGTGCGTGGAAACCGACAGTGATAGTCAAGCCTGATGCCCGGTATCAGGCCCTTTGATACAGGAGTACATCCATGCTGGCCTTACGCCCAGTTCAGTTATCCGACCTGCCTCAGTTGCAACAACTTGCGCGCGACAGCCTGGTGGGTGTCACCTCGTTGCCGGACGACACCGAGCGCCTGCGCCAGAAGATTCTCGCATCCTGCGCATCGTTTGCCAGTGACGTGAAGAGCCAGGGGCCGGAGAACTATTTCTTCGTGCTGGAAGATCTGGCCAGTCAACGGCTGCTGGGCTGTTCGGAAGTCCTCGCGACCGCCGGTTTCAACGAGCCCTTCTACAGCCTGCGCAACCGCCCGTTCACCAGTGAGTCGCGCGAGCTGAACATTCATCACGGGGTGCCGGCGCTGTCGTTATGCCAGGACCTCAGCGCCCATACCTTGCTGCGCGGTTTTCACATCAACACCGAGCTTGAACGCACGCCCTCCTCGGAAATGCTTTCACGGGCCCGACTGATGTTCATCGCCGCCCATCCGCAACGCTTTTCCGACGCCGTGATTACCGAAATCGTCGGCTACAGCAGCGACACGGGTGAATCGCCATTCTGGGATGCGCTGGGCAAGCACTTTTTCGACCTGCCCTACGTCGAGGCCGAACGTCTCTGCGGCTTGCAGAACCGAAGCTTTCTCGCCGAGTTGATGCCGCACTACCCGATCTACGTGCCGATGCTGCCGCAAAGCGCTCAGGCGTGTATTGGCCGGATTCATCCGGATGGCCAGGAAGCCTTCGACATCCTTGAGCGTGAAGGCTTCGAGGCCAACAGCTACATCGACCTCTTCGACGGTGGGCCAACGCTGTTTGCGCGCACCCCGAGCATTCGTTCGATCGCCCAGACCCGCACGGCCGTTGCCCGCCTGAGTTCACACAGCGGCGGCAAGACGCCGTACCTGCTGAGCAATGATTCTTTGGAAAACTACCGGGCGATTGTCGCCGAACTGGACTGGAGCGCAGACGAACCCGTCATGCTCGACGCCACCCAGCTCGACGCCTTGCAACTGGACAACGGCGGCCCGGTTCGGCTGATTGCGCTATGAAGCAGGTCTTCCGCACTCAAGGAGCTCCATCATGATCGTGCGCCCGGTTCAAATGACCGACCTGCCTGCGTTACTGGCGCTGGCACGCAGCGCCGGCCCGGGGTTCACCTCGCTGCCGGCCAACGAAGAACGTCTGACCCTGCGCGTACGCTGGGCGCAGCGGACCTTTGCCGGTCAGGTTGAACGGGCCGACGCCGACTACCTGTTCGTGCTCGAAGACGACGATCAGCAAGTGATCGGCGTCAGCGCCCTTGCAGGTGCCGTCGGGCTGCGCGAGCCCTGGTACAACTACCGCGTCGGGTTGACGGTCAACACCTCGGCGGACCTGGGAATCCGTCGACAAATCCCGACCTTGTTCCTCAACAACGAAATGACCGGCCAATCGGAAATCTGCTCATTGTTCCTGCGCCCGGATCAGCGCCAAGGCCATAACGGCCGCCTGCTGTCGGTGGCGCGATTGCTGTTTGTCGCCGAGTTCCCGCACTTGTTCGGCGAAAAACTGATCGCCGAACTGCGCGGCAGCGCCGACGAGCACGGGTGCTCGCCGTTCTGGGACAGCCTGGGTCGACATTTTTTCAAAATGGATTTCAGCCACGCCGATCACCTGTCCGGGCTCGGCAACAAGTCGTTCATCGCCGAGCTGATGCCGCGTCAGCCGCTGTACACCTGCATGCTCACCGAGCAAGCCCAGGCGGTAATCGGCAAGGCTCATCAAAACGCCGAACCGGCGCGCAGAATCCTCTGCAACGAAGGCTTTGCCCATAAGGGTTACATCGACATCTTCGACGGCGGCCCGGTCATCGAAGCCCAGGTCTCGAAAATCCGTGCCGTGCGCAACAGCCAGTCTCTGGACCTGATGGTCGGCACACCTGACGACAATGCACCGCTCTGGCTGATCCATAACCAGCGCCTGGAAAACTGCCGCATCACCGCCGCCCGCGCCCGACTGGTCGGCAACAGCTTGCTGGTCGATCGCCTGACCGCCAAGCGCCTGCAATTGCAAGCTGGCAGCTCGGTACGCGCCGTGCCGTTGCTCAAGCAACAACAGCAGGCGGTTGCCGCATAACGTGCCAAACAAACAGCAAAAAACCCGCACATGGCGGGCTTTCTGCTTGATGGGGTCAAATCCTTTTGTCAGTTCAATCTGCGCTTCAGGATGTAAGTAATTCGTGAAAAGCCTGTCGCAGGATCGAGAAAAAGACAGACCGCACTGAACACTCTATTTAACTGAATCCAAAACCGGTTCCGGCAACCGCCGCCCGAGCACATCCAGCAGATCACAACCGTCACGCAACGGGATGGCGCACAGCAAGGCGAAATCGTTGAGGATCACCGAATCGCTGGCAATCTCCCCGCGCATCGCCAGATTCTCCAGCACTTGAGTCACCGCACGAATGCGATAACGGGCAGCGTCGAGCAGGATATCGAGCGGCGCGTGGGTGTCGACGAACAGGGTCGGCATGTCAGAGCAGTTACTGGTGAGGGCCATGTAGCGGTTGGAGGGATGGGAAGTTGGCGGGACGTAGGGTGGATTGGGGGTGTAGGTGTTCATTGTTCTGATTCCTAACGTATGGGTTGAAGCCGCCAGACATCACTTCCACGCAATAGGTGGCGGCTGTACGCAGGTGTGGAAGACCGGGACGTTAGGCACCCGGCGCGCTCGAAAGCGCCCCGCGCACAGCCACCATAAAACTCAGACGATAAAAAACGCCGAACTGGTGGCGCTTTGTGCGCCTAACGATAGAAGGGCTTCCACACCCTGTCACTGAATTTGCAGTGACAGCCCAAAGACTATCGATGAAGCCCATCACGCACCAGTTCATGCACACCGCCACAGCATGCGGGAAATATCCGACAAGTTCGCCCGGAAACTTCATCGACTGAACGGACGCCATCGCGGGCAAGCCACGCTCCCACAGGTTTGCGCGCGTTCTGTTGATCGTTCCCACGCTCCGCGTCAGCTCGTGAATCGGAACGCGGAGCGTCCCCGGCGGCATTCCCACGCGGAGCATGGGAACGATCTCAAGCCCTACGCGCCCCAACCACTCAGGCCGGCTGTCAGGCCGCCGTGCTGTGGCTGTTGATCTTGATCCACCCGCCCCTTCGGGAGGCCGAGTGGAGGTGTTCATCAGGGGGTGGGCGCGCAGCGCCGTACGGCGCAGCCGGACACATCGAGAGGAGGTCGTCGCGAAGCAGACCGTAGGCGATGCCCCCTGATGGACACCGGAGCGAGGGTACGCCGAGCCTAGGCGAGGTGCCGTACGCTTGGGGCGAAGACCTTTGGTTACTTTGGGGCGTTTGCCAAAGTGACCCGCTGTAAGAGCGGAACCGTAAGCCGCCGTTACCGCAGAAATGGATATGTACACCAGCGGGAGATTGGTCGGCTATCGGGCCGCCATCGCGGGCAAGCCCGGCTCCCACAGTGGATTGGTGTATATCTGTGAGAGATAGGCCGGCTGTCAGGCCGCCTTCACAGGCAAGCCAGCTCCCACAGGTTTGATTGGGGTACATCCGCGAGAGATTGGCCGGCTGTCAGGCCGCCTTCGCAGGCAAGCCAGCTCCCACAGGTTTGATTGGGGTACATCCGCGAGAGATTGGCCGGCTGTCAGGCCGCCTTCGCGAGCAAGCCCGCTCCCACAGGTTTGATTGGGGTACATCCGCGGGAGATGGGTCGGCTGTCAGGCCGCTAAGGCCAACAGATCGCAGCCTGCGGCAACTACAGGCGAACTTCGTCCTTGAGAATGTCAAACAACGCCTGCGCCGCCGCCGACAACTCATGCCCCGGCTTGGTCAACACCCCAATGGCCCGCTCAATCACCGGATCACTCAAGGTAATGCAACACGCCCCAAGCTCACGCATCTGCTCGACACACAACGCCGGCACCGCACTCACCCCCAGCCCACTGGCAACCATCCGCCCGACGGTCGCCAACTGATGACTCTCAAACTCCACCGGCAACTTCATCTGCCGCGCCTGCAAGTGCTCCTCAAGCATCACCCGCACCGTCGACGGCCGCTGCAACGTGATAAACGGCTGCTCCAGCAGCGTTTTCCAGTCAATCTCGGCACGCTCGGCCAGCGGCGAATCACTCGGCACCACCGCAACAAAACGATCCATGTACAACGGAGTGAATTCCAACGAAGAACTCTGCGTCGGCTCAAACGCCACGCCAAGCTCCACATGACGGTCACGGACCATTTCCAGCACCTGCTCGTTGATCACGTCGTTCACCGTGACGTTGACCTTCGGGTAGCGCGCACGAAAGGTCTTGAGAATCGGCGGCAGCAAATTGCCGGCAAACGACGGCATCGCCGCCAGCGTCACCCGCCCTCGTTGCAGGGTGAAACGCTGGCGCATTTCATCCTCGGCGTTGTCCCAGTCAGCAATCAACCGCCGGGCCAGCGGCAGCAGGGATTCACCTTCCGGGGTCAGCGCAACGTTGCGGGTGGTACGGCTGAACAGCCGCCCGCCTAGCCCGTCTTCCAGCGCCTTGATGGTCAAACTCAACGCCGACTGCGACAGATGCAGCCGCTCACAGGCCACCGCAAAGCTCAAACTCTGCGCCACTGCCAAAAACGCCCTGATCTGCTTGACTGTCATCACCGTCCCTCACCATGCTGACCATTACCGACTGCTGAGTTTTATCTATCAATCAACCTTAAAAATCAACTTATCAAATCAATCTGATAGAGCAACACTCCACCCCATACGGCTAGCCAGCCGCCCACAAAGAATAAAAGAGGTGCATATGGCAGGTTTCGACAAGCGCGTGAGTTCCTATGAGGAGGCTCTGGCAGGCCTCGAAGACGGTATGACCGTGATCTCTGGCGGCTTCGGGTTGTGCGGTATTCCGGAAAACCTGATCGCCGAGATCAAGCGCAAAGGTACCCGTGACCTGACCGTGGTTTCCAACAACTGCGGCGTCGACGGTTTTGGCCTCGGCGTCCTGCTGGAGGACCGCCAGATCTGCAAAGTGGTCGCCTCCTATGTTGGCGAAAACGCCCTGTTCGAAAAGCAACTGCTGAGCGGCGAGATTGAAGTCGTGCTGACCCCGCAAGGCACCCTGGCGGAAAAAATGCGCGCTGGCGGCGCTGGCATTCCGGCGTTCTTCACCGCCACCGGCGTCGGCACGCCAGTCGCCGAGGGCAAGGAAATCCGTGAATTCAAGGGCCGTCCGTACCTGATGGAAGAGTCCATCACCGGCGACTTCGCCATCGTCAAAGGCTGGAAAGCCGACCACTTCGGCAACGTGATCTACCGCCACACCGCGCAGAACTTCAACCCGCTGGCCGCCACCGCCGGCAAGATCACCGTGGTCGAAGTCGAAGAGATCGTCGAACCCGGCGAGCTGGACCCTACACAGATCCACACCCCAGGCATCTACGTCGACCGGGTCATCTGCGGCACGTTCGAAAAACGTATCGAACAACGCACCGTGCGCAAGTGATCCTCGCCCCAAGCCCGAACAGTGGAGAATAAAAAAATGGCTCTTACCCGCGAACAAATGGCTCAGCGCGTCGCCCGCGAAATGAAAGACGGCTACTACGTGAACCTCGGCATCGGCATTCCGACCCTGGTTGCCAACTACATCCCCGAAGGGATGGAAGTCATGCTGCAATCGGAAAACGGCCTGCTCGGCATGGGCGCCTTTCCGACCGACGATAAAGTCGACGCGGACATGATCAACGCCGGCAAGCAGACCGTCACCGCGCGCATTGGCGCCTCGATTTTCTCGTCTGCAGAATCCTTCGCGATGATCCGCGGCGGCCACATCGACCTCACCGTACTCGGTGCATTTGAAGTCGACGTACAGGGCAACATCGCCTCGTGGATGATCCCCGGCAAACTGGTCAAGGGCATGGGCGGCGCGATGGACCTGGTGGCCGGTGCCGACAACATCATCGTGACCATGACCCACGCCTCCAAGGACGGTGAATCGAAACTGCTGCCGTATTGCAGCCTGCCGCTGACCGGTGCCAATTGCATCAAGCGCGTGCTGACCGATCTGGCCTACCTGGAAATCGAAAACGGCGCATTCATCCTCAAGGAGCGCGCACCCGGTGTGAGCGTCGAGGAAATCGTCAGCAAGACCGCTGGTAAACTGATCGTTCCCGAGCATGTTCCGGAAATGCAGTTCGCCTGAACCGTCCCCTGAGGAGAAATTCGATGCAAGACGTTGTGATTGTTGCCGCCACTCGTACCGCCATTGGCAGTTTTCAGGGTTCGCTGGCCAGCATCCCGGCACCGGAACTCGGTGCCGCGGTGATTCGTCAATTGCTCGCAAAAACCGGTCTGGCAGCGGATCAGGTCGATGAAGTGATCCTCGGTCAGGTGCTGACCGCGGGCTCCGGCCAGAACCCGGCGCGCCAGGCGTCGATCCTCGCCGGCCTGCCCCACGCCGTACCGGCGCTGACCCTGAACAAGGTCTGCGGCTCGGGCCTCAAGGCCTTGCATCTGGGTGCGCAAGCGATTCGTTGCGGTGACGCCGAGGTGATCATCGCCGGTGGCATGGAAAACATGAGCCTGGCGCCATACGTGTTGCCGGCTGCTCGCACCGGCCTGCGCATGGGCCACGCGAAAATGGTCGACAGCATGATCAGCGACGGCCTGTGGGATGCGTTCAACGACTACCACATGGGCATCACCGCCGAGAACCTGGTGGACAAGTACCACCTGACCCGTGAGGAGCAGGATGCGTTCGCCGCCGCTTCGCAACAAAAAGCCACGGCGGCTATCGCAGCCGGGCGTTTTGCCGACGAGATCACGCCGATCCTGATCCCGCAGCGTAAAGGTGATCCGCTGTCCTTCGCGGTCGACGAACAACCGCGCGCCGAGACTACTGCCGAGTCTTTGGCCAAGCTCAAACCGGCCTTCAAGAAAGACGGCAGCGTCACCGCCGGCAATGCCTCTTCGCTCAATGACGGCGCCGCTGCGGTGTTGCTGATGAGCGCCGACAAGGCCAAGCAATTGGGCTTGCCGGTGCTGGCAAAAATCGCCGCCTACGCCAATGCCGGCGTCGACCCGGCGATCATGGGCATTGCTCCCGTTTCCGCGACCCGCCGCTGCCTCGACAAGGCCGGCTGGAACCTCGATCAACTGGACCTGATCGAAGCCAACGAAGCCTTCGCCGCGCAGTCACTGGCGGTCGGCAAAGAGCTGGAATGGGATGCCAGCAAGGTCAACGTCAACGGCGGTGCCATTGCATTGGGTCACCCTATTGGTGCGTCGGGATGCCGGGTGCTGGTGTCGTTGCTGCACGAAATGATCAAGCGTGACGCCAAGAAAGGCCTCGCCACCTTGTGCATCGGTGGTGGTCAGGGCGTGGCCCTGGCAATCGAGCGGGCCTAAACCCGCAGGGGTTCAACAGTCAGCGTGCGGACCCACGATATCCGCTCGCTGACTGGCAACACACCCGGCGCGACTTCGGTGGCGCCGGGTCTTTTTTTGCCTCGCGAACACTGTTTTTCCAGGAACCCGTCCATTAAGAGAAAAGCGCGTCGAACACAAAACCTGTGGCGAGGGAGCTTGCTCCCGCTCGACTGCGAAGCGGTCGTAATCCGGCAATCGCGTTCCATCTGAATGCTCGCGGTGACTGGCTTTAGGGTCGCTTCGCGACCCAGCGGGAGCAAGCTCCCTCGCCACAATTGATCAATCATCCAAAGGTTTGATCAATCATCCAAAGGTTGCGGTGGCGCTGCCGGTTTTGCTCCTTTGCCCTTTTTTCCGCCCTTGACCGGCGCAGCCTCTACGGGTGGCGGCGCAGGTGGTGCTGCCTCTTTCTCAGCAGCTGGAAGCTGGTCAACGGTGGCGAACAGATCCTTGGCCTCGATCGGGCCGAGGTGGTCGAGTTTTTTCTCGCCGTCCTTGCCCACCAGAATGACCTTGGTCTCGCCACTGACGCCCAGTTTCAACTCGCGAATCAGCGCCATGGTGGTTTGCGCATCGAGGTCCTTGCCGTCACGTTGGCCCATGAGGTTGACCACGGTGTACAGCACCATATTGCGTTCTTTGAAGGCCTGGCTGTTGGCCGGTTCCGCCAGGGACTTTTTCAGGCTGACCAGTGTCGGGTCGATGCTGCTGGGAGCGATGACAATCAGCGGCCGGGTCCTGCCGCGTTCCTGGGCCAGGGGCGTGTCGTTGTCGGCGGCGAATAGAGGGCCGGCGACAGCGAGCAGAGTTGCAAGGGTCAGTGACCGAATGAGCATGCGCATCTCCTTTTGATTTCCACACTTTATGATTGCGCATCAAGGCGAAAGATCCAGTTCCGTCGCCTGAAATTTCTATCGCCATGCTGCGAAGCTTAGGCGAGCGGGCTTAATCCGCAACCGAATTTCGCGACACGGGTTTAGGCCATTTAGTTTGTCCAGGCTCACACCGCCAAGGCCAAAACACACGGCGCAGGTTTTTATCGCGTACTACACTTTTATTTGTCCCCCATAGGGGGGACGTTGCCAAATCCGGGTCCGTAAGCAGCGGGTTTGTCGAAGAAACCCGCCCATGACGCTGGAGCCAATGGCTACTCGTAATCGTCCTGTGGGGCACTGCCCCACAGTGACGTCATGCAGGACGACGTTTTCGCGTCCAACTCGCCCGGACATGTTGTGTGTCCGGGCATTCGCGTGGCAGACGGTTGGCTTCACAACGCGCCTGCCGTGTCGCCCTGATCATCCATCTGACTGCCGCCTGAAAGGTTGCTGCCTCTGCACACGCCCTCCTTCACCGGTGGTCTTTTTTCAGGAGGAGCAGTTATGGACGAAGCCAAACTCAATGACTTCATGGGCAAGGTGGTTTCCGACATGGGCGGCGCAGCGATGCTCGCGAACATGATCCTGGGCGATGAACTCGGTTTGTACCGGGCGATGGCCGACAGCCAGCCTGTCACCCCTGAAGAACTGGCCAGCAAGACTGGCTGCAATGCACGACTGTTGCGCGAATGGCTCAGTGCTCACGCAGCCTCTGGCTACATGGAGCACGTCGACGGAAAATTCCGCCTGCCAGAAGAACAAGCCCTGGCGCTGGCGATCGAGGACTCACCGGTTTATGTCCCGGGCGGCGCCGCAGTGATTGCCTCGTTTTACCATGACAAAGACAAACTGATCGCCGCCATGCGTGGCAATGGTGCCCTCGCCTGGGGCGATCACCACAGCTGCATGTTCAAAGGCACCGAACGCTTCTTCAGACCCGGCTACCGCGCACACCTGGTCGGCGAGTGGTTACCTGCGCTTGAAGGCGTGGTGGACAAACTGAAAGCCGGGGCCAAGGTCGCGGATGTCGGTTGCGGCCACGGCGCTTCAACGGTGGTCATGGCCAAAGCGTTCCCCGCCTCCAATTTTGTCGGCTTCGACTATCACGCGCCGTCCATCACCACTGCTACCCAACGCGCTGAAGAAGGTGGCGTGGCCGATAGTGCTCGCTTCGTTCAGAGTACCGCCAAGAACTTTCCGGGCAATGACTACGATTTGATCTGCTACTTCGATTGCCTCCACGACATGGGCGACCCGGTGGGCGCTGCCAAACACGCCTATCAGGCGCTCAAGCCCGACGGGACGGTGCTGTTGGTGGAGCCGTATGCCAATGACCATCTCGACGAAAACGCGACTCCGGTAGGACGGCTGTTCTACGCCGCGTCTACGTTCATCTGCACGCCTAACTCGTTGTCTCAGGAAGTCGGCCTGGGGCTCGGGGCTCAAGCGGGGGAAGCACGGCTGCGGGATGTATTCACCCAGGCCGGATTCACGCATTTCCGCCGGGCAGCAGAGACACCGTTCAACCTGATTCTGGAGGCGCGTAAATAAGTGCTGTAGGTGACATCCCGTGTCAGGCGCTGAAGGAACAGCGCCCGGCCTGGATCAAAACACCAATTTGTAGCCGATGAACACCAGCATGACGGCCAGGCAAGGACGCAACACACCGTCGGAAATTTTCCCGGTCAGGTGACTGCCGATATAGATCCCCGGCAACGACCCCATCAGCAGAAAGCCCAGCAGGTGCCAATCCATATTGCCCATGCTCGCATGCCCCAGTCCCGCAACCAGGGTCAGCGGTACGGCGTGGGCGATTTCTGTGCCGACCAGGCGTTTGGTTGCCAGGAACGGGTACAGGATGAACAGCGCCACAGTCCCCAGTGCGCCGGCTCCGATGGAGGTCAAGGCGACCATCGCACCGAGTATCGCGCCCGTGACAATGGTCAGCAGGTTCAGGTTCCGGTTACTGAGGTGGTAATGGTCGCCCGCATGTTTTTGGGCAAACGCCAAGAGCTGGCGCTTGAAGAAAATAGCCAGCGCCGTCAGCAGCAATACAAAGCCCAACGCCTGCTTGATAACGGCATTGGTCGCGTGCGGATCCGTGTTGAGGTATTTCAGGAACAACAAGGTCATGACAACGGCAGGCACACTGCCCAATGTCAGCCAGCCGGTAATTTTCCAGTCGATGTTCCGGTGCTTTTGATGAACCAGCACACCACCGGACTTGGTGATCGCGGCATACAACAAATCAGTCCCGACGGCGGTGGCCGGGTTGATGCCGAACCATAGAAGGATCGGCGTCATCAACGAGCCACCCCCTACACCGGTCATTCCAACAACGAACCCGACAACCAAGCCTGCGACTACAAAACCCAAATTACCGAAGTCCATTGCCATACCTTACAAAACCAGCGCGACGACTTAAAAATCTGGCAGTCAGCATAGCGATTTTTCTTATAACCACTTATACCAATATGATCTGACTTTATAACTTCCCGCCATCAACCGTAGCCGCCAATCCTCCTTGTGCCGTCAGGGCACTGTCTCCTTGTTGCGCCATGACCGTCTGGCTGAAACAGCAGCCTGTTTGATATTTTTATTTTCACACATTTGATTTATGAAATAAAACGTGTCATTTATACATTCCATGGACACGCAACCCGCTGCACCCCCTCGCCAGACCGGAAGGCATTCACCCCCAAACACCCTATCCACGGAGTCAACAATATGAACAAGACCGGACTTCTGGCTGCTCTGGCATTTTGCGCCGTCAGCACCCTGGCCCACGCCGACGAAGACAGCTTGCGTATCGGTATCGAAGCCGCCTACCCGCCGTTCTCCTTCAAGACCCCGGAAGGCAATATCAGCGGGTTCGACTACGACATCGGCAACGCCCTGTGCGAAGAAATGAAGATCAAATGCCAGTGGGTCATCCAGGAATTCGACGGGATGATCCCCTCGTTGAAAGTGCGCAAGATCGACGCGGTGCTGTCGTCGATGTCGATTACCGACGACCGCCTGAAGTCAGTCGACTTCAGCGAAAAGTACTACCACACCCCCGGCAAGTTCGCGGCGAAGGCCGGCCAGGCGATCAATGACCCGAAGGTCGATCTCAAAGGCAAGAAACTCGGTGTGCAACGCTCCTCCACCTACGACCGTTACGCCACCGAGCAACTGGCGCCCGCCGGCGTCGAGGTGGTGCGTTACTCATCACAGAATGAAGCCTTCCTGGACCTGGCCTCGGGCCGCCTGGACGCCACCCTCGCCGACATCGTCAACACCAACGAGAGCTTCATCAAGACCCCGGCCGGTAACGGCTTCGCCTTGGTAGGACCGGA
This sequence comes from Pseudomonas sp. FW306-02-D09B, assembly GCF_058782685.1. NCBI lineage: Bacteria > Pseudomonadati > Pseudomonadota > Gammaproteobacteria > Pseudomonadales > Pseudomonadaceae > Pseudomonas > Pseudomonas sp. FW306-02-D09B. Next base: position 37,152 of record NZ_JBYSXY010000001.1, on the reverse strand, counting down.
CATCAATGATCCGAAATACTTCGGCCGGGGCGCCGGGATTGCGCTGCGCAAAGGCGATACCGCGAACGCGGCACGCCTGAACACGGCGATTGATGCGATCCGTGCCAACGGCAAGTACCAGCAGGTCATGGCCAAGTACTTCGCGTTCGATATCTACGGCGAATAAGCCTTCCTGTAACGCTGGCGTCGGCCTTGCGCCGACGCCGCTTTTCTTGCTGGTCCCGCGCGCCTGCCGGTGCTTCGGGTGAGGAACTTCATCATGCTTCACGGCTACGGATCGAGCATTCTCGATGGCGCCTGGCTGTCGATCAATCTGGCTCTGAGCTCCATGGCACTGGCCATTACCCTGGGCCTGATCGGCGCGGCGTTTCGCCTCTCGCCGCTCAAATGGTTGTCGACGCTGGGCGAAGGCTACACCACAGTGATTCGCGGTATCCCCGACCTGGTACTGATTCTGCTGATTTTCTATGGCGGCCAGGACCTGGTGAACCGCATCGCCCTCGGGCTCGGTTACACCCACTACATCGACATCAACCCGTTTGTGGCGGGTGTCTGCACCATGGGTTTCATTTTCGGTGCCTACCTCTCGGAAACCTTTCGCGGTGCCTTCATGGCGATCCCGCAAGGTCAGGCTGAAGCCGGTGCGGCCTATGGCATGAGCAGCGCCCAGGTGTTCTGGCGGATTCTGGTGCCGCAGATGATTCGCTTCGCGATTCCCGGCTTCACCAACAACTGGCTGGTGCTGACCAAATCCACGGCGTTGATATCGGTGATCGGCCTGCAGGACATGATGTTCAAGGCCAAGAACGCTGCCGACGCGACCCACGAACCCTTTACGTTTTTCCTCGCGGTGGCGGCGCTGTACCTGGTGCTGACCAGCGTCTCGTTGCTGGTGCTGCGCGCACTGGAAAAACACTACTCGGTCGGCATCAAAGCCGCCGTTCTGTGAGTGGGAGCGAACCGACCATGCTCGACTACAACCTGATCTGGGAAAACCTGCCGCTGTATTTCAGTGGCGCGTTATTGACCCTAAAAGTACTTCTGATTTCCCTGGCTTTTGGCCTGATGCTGGCCATTCCGCTGGCGTTGATGCGCGTCTCCCGCTCGCCGCTGATCAACTTCCCGGCCTGGCTCTACACCTACGCCATTCGTGGCACGCCGATGCTGGTGCAGCTGTTTTTGATCTATTACGGCCTGGCACAGTTTGAAGCGGTACGCCAAAGCGTGCTCTGGCCGTACCTGTCCAGCGCGACCTTTTGCGCCTGCCTGGCCTTTGCGATCAACACCAGTGCCTATAGCGCAGAGCTGCTGGCCGGCAGTCTGAAGTCCACCCCCAACGGCGAGATCGAAGCCGCCAAGGCGATGGGCATGTCGCGCCTGACCCTGTACCGCCGCATTCTGCTGCCGTCGGCCCTGCGCCGGGCGTTGCCGCAGTACAGCAATGAAGTGCTGATGATGCTGCAGACCACCAGCCTGGCGTCGATCGTCACCCTGGTCGACATCACTGGTGCGGCGCGCACGGTCAGCTCGCGGTTCTACCTGCCGTTCGAAGCGTTCATCACTGCCGGCCTGATCTACCTGGTCCTGACCTTCATTCTCGTGCGTCTGTTCAAGCTCGCCGAACGCCACTGGCTGGCGTACCTGGCCCCACGCAAGCACTAAGGAAATCCCATGGAGCACATTCACTACGTTCTACCCTGGAGCGCCTGCGGCACTGAACGCACGCTGTCGCTGTTTCGATTTGGCAGCGGCTCACGCAAGGCTTACATCCAGGCGTCCTTGCATGCCGACGAACTGCCCGGCATGCGCGTCGCCGTCGAACTCAAGCGCCGTCTGCGCGAGCTGGAATTACAAGGCCGCCTGACCGGCGTGATCGAACTGGTGCCGATGGCCAATCCGATCGGCATCGGGCAAATGTTCCAGGCCACCCATCAGGGACGCTTCGAATTCAACAGCGGCAAGAACTTCAACCGTGACTTCCCGGAACTGGCCGAAGCCGTGGCCGTGCACCTGAAAGGCCAACTGGGCAAGGATGCCGAGGCCAATGTGGCGCTGATCCGGCGTGCCATGATCGAGGTCATTGCCGACATGCCGCTGGCCGAATCGGAACTCGACGGCCTGCGCCGCCTGCTGTTGCAGCACGCCTGCGATGCTGATGTGGTGCTGGACCTGCACTGCGATTTCGAGTCGATCATGTTGCTGTATGCGCTGCCGCAAAACTGGCCACGCCTGCGCTCACTGGCTGCACGCCTGAACGCCGGTGCCGTGCTGTTGGCCGAGGACGCTGGCGGCAATGCCTTCGATGAAGCCTGCGCTATTCCCTGGTTGCGCCTGGCCGAACTGTTCCCGCTGGCGAACATTCCACTGGCCTGCGTGGCGACCACCATCGAACTGCGCGGCATGGCCGACACCGAACGTGAACCGTGCATGGCCAGTGCCGAACAGATCCTCGGCTACCTGGCCGAACAGGGCCTGATCAGCGGCGACTGGCCAGACGCGCCGGCCACCTGCTGCGATGCGACGCCCTTCGCCGGTGCGCAATACGCTTATGCGCCACACCCCGGTGTGGTGAGTTTTCTGCAACCGTTGGGTGCCCGGGTCTCGGTCGGCGACCCGCTGTTCGAAGTGCTCGACCCGCTGACCGATCGTCACAGCGTGGTGAAGGCCAGCACCGACGGCATTCTTTATGCCCGCGAACGCCTGCGCTTTGCCCAACCGGGTTTGTGGCTGGCCAAGGTCGCAGGCTCTACCCCCATTCGCCAGGGTCGCTTGCTCAGCGACTGACTCAAGAGAATCGACACCATGAACACACTTGAAATTCAGGACCTGCACAAACGCTACGGCACCCACGAAGTGCTCAAGGGCGTGTCCCTGGAAGCCAAAGCCGGCGACGTGATCAGTATCATCGGCTCCAGTGGCTCGGGTAAAAGCACCTTCCTGCGTTGCATCAACCTGCTGGAGCAACCCAACTCGGGCAACATCCTGCTCAATGGCGAGCAGCTGAAACTGGTCGCCAACAAGACCGGTGGACTCAAGGCCGCCGAGCCAAAACAGCTGCAACGCATGCGCTCGCGGCTGGCAATGGTGTTTCAGCATTTCAACCTCTGGTCGCACATGAGCGCCCTTGAAAACGTCATGGAAGCGCCGGTGCATGTGCTGGGCCTGGACAAGAAACTCGCCCGGGAAAAGGCCGAGCACTACCTGAACAAGGTCGGCGTGGCCCATCGCATGGGCGCTTATCCGGCGCACATGTCGGGTGGCGAACAGCAGCGCGTGGCGATTGCTCGCGCGCTGGCGATGGAGCCGGAAGTGATGTTGTTCGATGAACCGACCTCGGCGCTCGACCCGGAGTTGGTCGGCGAAGTGCTTAAAGTCATGCAGGACCTGGCCCTGGAAGGTCGGACCATGGTGGTGGTGACCCACGAAATGGGTTTTGCCAGGGAGGTGTCGAACCAACTGGTGTTCCTGCACAAAGGTCAGGTCGAAGAACGTGGCAACCCGCGTGAAGTGCTGGTCAACCCACAGTCCGAACGCCTCCAGCAGTTCTTGGCCGGCAGCCTGAAGTAAGCCGCTTGCCGACCGTTCCGGGTGCTGCACGCCAACGGTCGGCTTCGGATACACTGGCGCGCACTCATGTCAGGGACCAGACCTGGTCCCTTCCAACCTCCTGCGGATGTTGAGCCGGTTATGCCTACTCCTTCGAAAAACACCACGGTCTACGCCGCGCCGGTCATGCGCAAACTGGCAGAAATTCTTGCCGACTTGCAGCCGTCACTGCGCAAGGTGGCAGACTTCATCCTGCGTCATCCGCTGAAAGCCGCGACACTCACCATCGAAGAGATGGCCCATGAAACCTCCACCTCACCAGCGGCGGTCAACCGTCTGGCCAAGGCGTTGGACCTGGGCGGTTACAGCGGCATGAAAGCCGAACTGGTCGCGACCTTGCAGCAGATGGTCTCCCCGGTGGACAAACTGCGTAACGAGCTGGCGCACCGCCCCGGTGGTGCGTTCGGGCTGCATGAGCAGATCCAGAGCGCCACCAGCAACCTCGGCACCGCTGGCACCAACAATCACCCCGACACCTTCGAAGCCGTGGTCACCTGCCTGATCGAGGCGCGCAAGATCTACATCCTCGGGTTTGGCAACAGTGTCTACATGGCCGGTCTCGCGGCCTCGACACTGATGCCTTTCTGCGCCGACGCCACGGCGATCAGCATGGAAGGCGGCAACGAAAACGCCGCCTATCGACTGGCTGCAATTACCGATCAGGACGTGCTGTTGGCGATCTCGCTGCCGCGTTATTCCCTCGACACCCTGCAACTGTCGCGCTTTGCCCATGAGCGTGGCGCGACGGTGCTGGCGATCACCGACTCGCCCGCCTCACCCTTGACCCACATTGCTCAGCACGTGCTGTTTGCGCCGGCCGACCACCCGGTGCTGACCAGTTCCAATATCGCGGTACTGGCACTGATCGAAGGCCTGGTTGCCGGCGTGATGGCGCGTAACAAAGAGGCGGTGAAGCTGGCGACCGAACTCACCGAAAGCGTGATGAATTACCTGCACATTCCCGGCAGCAGCAAAACCCCGAAAAAGTGAGACGGCGGGTCACAGCCACCAGCGCAGCAGGAAAAAGAAGCCCATGCTCAACAGCATGCTGATCAGGGTACTGCGGGTGTAGAGCACCAGGCCGATGGCGACCAGTGAACTGATCAGATACGGATTGTCGTACTGCAGATTCAGTTGATGGTCGGGCATGAACACAATCGGCCCGCAGATCGCCGTGAGCATGCCCGGCACCGCAAATCCGAGAAATTGCCGCGCGTTGCTGCTCAGGCGCACGGGCAACCGTGGTTCAAGGAACACATAGCGGTTGAGGAAAACCAGCATGCCCATTCCGAAAATAACCGCCCAGACCATCATGTGCGCGCTCCATAAAACTTGTTGCAGACAAACCCGGCACTCATTCCCAGCAAGCCGGCCAGCACCAGCGCCGAGCCCCAGTGCCAATAATTGAAGAGCACCGAGCAGAACAGCGACACCGCCACACAGACAACCGTCGGGACGTTGCGCACCACGGGGGTGATCAACGCGATAAACGTGGCCGCGATGGAAAAATCCAGGCCCAGGTGTTCGAGGCCCGGAATGCTGCTGCCCAGCACAATCCCGGCCAGGGTGAAGAGATTCCACGCGACATAAAAGGTCAGGCCCACCCCGAGGGCGTACCAGCGATTGAACTGCCGTTGGTCAAATTGACTGGTCAACGCGAACAGCTCGTCGGTGAGCAAAAAGCCCAGCCCCACCCGCCAGCGACCCGGCAACGGCGAAACCACCGGACGCATGCTCATGCCGTACAGCAGGTGTTGCGAGGTCAGCAGCAAGGTGGTCAGCAGAATCGAGAAAATCCCGGCGCCGCCCTTGAGCATCCCGATCGCGACCAACTGCGCAGCACCCGCAAAGACGATGCTCGACAGGCCCTGGCCTTGCAGTGGAGTGAGGTTGGCCTCAATGGCCATCGAACCCGCCAACAGCCCCCATGGCGCAGTCGCCAGGGACAAGGGCATGACGGCAGCGGCACCGCGCAAGAAAGCACTGCGCGGCAATAGATTGTCAGACATAGCGCTCTACAACGAAGGAAAGGTCGCCAACTGTGTCAGCCGATCAGCCCCCTGTCTTGAACAATCTTGCGTAATTGCACATCCAGGCGCAGGCAGGTGATTGAGCACTGGCCGGTAAAAAGTACTGCTCGATATACATGGCAACGACAGGAGATGGTCTATTTTTAATGGGTGTCGACTTCGGGTCGTTTGAGTGCAGGTGAACCTTATCGCCGGATAGCCGGTCGATAGGTGCAGCCCAGGGTCTGTACGAAAACTCGCCGAGCGGCGATCAGGCAAGGCAAAAACAGGCGAGGAACGGCTGGGGTCGCACCCGACTTTAGGGGCCTAAATGAGCATTATCCGCTGCGCGGCCCCTTCGGGCCGTCCTTCGGACGTTCTCACTCCGTTCGTCCGAGCCTGTTTTTAACGCAGTCTGGTCGACGCGCAGGCAGTTTTCGTACAGAGCCTAGCCAGGTTTGCCGGTGACCCCGTCGGTAGTAGCAACTGGCCCGTATCATTTGCTGGAGAACGCCCCCTTGATAACGACCCGACGCATGGCCACGCTTAAAGCCTGGGGCGCCCACGGTTTTACCGCAACCGGCGTGGTGACCGCCTTCCTGGCGACCCTCGCCTTGTTCGATAACCAGCCCAGGGCCTGCCTGCTGTGGCTGGGCGTGGCGCTGATCGTCGACGGTGTGGACGGCGCGCTGGCGCGCAAGGTGAATGTGCAAACGGTACTGCCGCATCTCGACGGCTCCATACTGGATCTGGTCATCGACTATCTGACCTACGTGTTCATCCCGGCCCTGTTCATCTACCGTTACATCGACTTGCCAGCCTATACCCCGCTGCTGACTACCTCGGTGATCCTGGTCTCGTCGCTCTATTGCTTCTGCAACGTCAACATGAAGAGCAAGGACAATTACTTCCAGGGCTTCCCCGCCGCGTGGAACGTCGTCACCCTGTGCCTCTACATCATTGCGCCGACACCCTGGCTGACGCTGCTGACCATTATCGGCCTGGCGCTGTTGACGGTGACCCGGATGAAGTTCCTGCACCCGTTTCGGGTGCGGCGGTTCATGCCGATCAACATTGCCGTGACGTCCATCTGGTTGCTGTGCAGCCTGTCACTGGTCCTCAACCATCCGACCGCCAACCCTTGGGTCATGGGGCTGTGGCTGGCGATGTCAGCTTACTTTCTGGGGATCTGCATCTGCCGCTCGGCCGCAGACTGGCTTGAGCGCAGTCATCATTAATGGAGGCATGAATGCCTATCCATATCGTGCAATTGGGCACACCCCGAACACCCCATGAAGGGCTGCGCCTGGGCACTGTCCGCCGCCCACCGCGCGGCGTTCCGAAAGCCGAATTCGCCAGCCGCGACTACTACGACACCTGGCTCCCCGTCCTGTCGCCCAGCGCAGAGCTGGTAACAGAAGCCAAAGCCGCGGAAGACGAAAAAGACTGGGAAGCCTTTCGACGTAAATTCAAGGCCGAAATGAACCACCCTGCCCCTAGCCAACTGCTCGATTTGCTGGCTGCCCTGTCCCATCAAACCTCGCTGACCATCGGCTGCTACTGCAAGGAAGAACGCCACTGCCATCGCTCGGTGTTGCGGGAGTTGTTGATTGCTCGCGGGGCACAGGTTGCAGCGCTTGAAGAGGTGTAGTTGGCTGTTTGCTTCGAGGGGCGTTGGCGACGGGATGTGAGCGGCAGAGTTCGGCTGTGGATTCAACCGGTCGATGGGAGATGTATCCAGGCGAGACAGTTGAAGAGCATCTGTCGGCAACCCGGACGACGGCAAGCGATACGCTACACTTCCCTGGCTCTGCCGCGGCACCTGAGGTGCCAAACCCTCGTCTCCTGATCTGGAGGTATCCAATGAGCGCTAACAACATACTCACTTCCTTCACCGGCTGGGCCGCGACGGCAGCCGGCGCGCCACTGGAGCGCTATAGCTACGATCCTGGTCCATTGGGGGAAGAGGAAGTAGAAGTCGCCGTGGAGTATTGCGGCGTCTGCCACTCCGACCAGTCGCTGATCGATAACGAATGGGGCATCAGCCAGTATCCCTTTATCCCCGGCCACGAAGTCGTCGGCAGTATCGTGCGAGTCGGCGCACAGGTACGCGGTCTCGACGTGGGGCAACGGGTGGGCATTGGTTGGTACAAGGGCAGTTGCATGCATTGCTCCTCGTGTATCGGAGGCTCCCACCATCTGTGCGGCACCGTCCAACCCACCATAGTCGGCAGCAACGGCGGCTTCGCCGACCGCCTGCGTTCGCACTGGGCCTGGGCCCTTCCAATACCGAGCGGACTCGACCCGGCCATGGCGGGCCCGCTGTTCTGCGCCGGCTCGACGGTGTTCAACCCGCTGGTGGAATTCGACGTCAAGCCCACTGACCGAGTCGGCGTGGTGGGCATCGGCGGCCTCGGTCATCTGGCACTGCGCTTCCTCAACGCCTGGGGCTGCGAAGTCACGGCCTTTACCTCGTCATTGAGCAAGCAGGACGAAGCCAGGCGCCTGGGCGCGCACAACGTAGTCGCCTCGACCGACAGTAACGCGCTGAAGTCCATCGCCGGCACTTTGGATTTCCTGCTGGTCACCGCCAACGCCGACCTCGACTGGCCAGCCATGCTCGGAACCCTGCGCGGCAAGGGCCGCCTGCATTTTGTTGGCGCCGTGCCTGGCGCGATTCCAGTGCACGTGTTCAATCTGCTTCCCCAACAAAAGAGCCTGTCCGCCTCGCCGGTCGGCTCGCCCAGTACCACAGCGACCATGCTGGAATTCTGCGTACGCCATCAAATCCTGCCGCAGGTCGAGCACTTCCCCATGAGCCGAGTCAACGAAGCCATCGATCACCTGCGCAGTGGCAAGGCTCGTTATCGCATCGTGCTGGATGCCGGTAAATGACTGAATGGCGCGTGGGGTGACGCCCGTACGCGCCTTTAAACTGCGCTCCCCCCTTCACTGGCTCGAACGGAGAAGGCACCGACTTCTCCGTTTGCCTCGCACGATTCGTCAATGGATGGTTTGGGATCATCGAGAAACTTCGGGGGGTGTAAAAAACTAAAGGGGGGAAGCTATGGTTTAAGACGCGTTTTGTCTCGCGAGAGACATCCGCTTTGGGCCGGTTACATCCCCTCGCGACAGGCAGCAATCGGCCCAGAGTGTGTAAAAACGCTTCGCCAAAATTGAAGTGTGCGCGTCTACGTTTAATCTGAAATTTATCGACCCGTCAGCAGATGTGGATTTCGCGTAGAAGCGCGATTTCCCGTCCAGTTTTGAGTGCCTGTCGTGCTCAAAAACGTTTTTACACACCCTCGGCCATTAGTTGCCCCCCTAAAGCGCAGATATCGGCCAGGAGCAGACATTCGAACCGCCGACCAATACACTGCTGCGACAATCGTACTCAAAAAATTTTGTGCAAATGTTCACACAAGAAGAAGGGTTTCAAATGAGTCTTGATCTGTGCCTGGAAGCGGATAGTGCACTCACAGCCCCGATACTGGGGAAAGCCTTAAATAATGCTGGTGCCTGGGAAATCATCGTTGCTGGCGACAGATTGGAAGCTACCTTTATCTCGGGACTAACGTTGAGTACCGATGGCGTAACCACGGACTCTAGGATTTATGCTGAGAATACGAAGGGCATCGACTTCCGTGTTGCTATGCGTTGTAGCATCAGAATCAAAGGCCCCGAGCCGGAGGGGCAGTCTGCTATGGAAGATCTGGACAAAATAGCCCAATCCATCGCTCAGATGTGCTCGTCCCTCTTCCTGATAAGCTTCCAGCTCGAAGAAACATTGTACTGGCGGGACGCAGCGGGGCTGCATCGTCCTGGATGCCAGAGCCTCCAAAAACAATGACGAATCTACCTGGACGCACTCTGTCTACTACTTGGCATTTGCGGCACATCTCAACGAAATGGCTATTAGCTGCTTTTCGCGATGGGCCGTTTTAGATCGGTTCCGGCCTGTCTCGACCGCAATAAAACGGTAAAAAAGCAGATGCTTGAACATGAAGCATGTTAAATCCAGAATATTTACTAAAAGAAAATGTACATGAAGAAGCTAAGTAATGATTTCAGTGGAGCACTCCGATCGTTTGCGTACTTCATGGCAAGTGGAAGCCACTACATGCTTGAAAACGTGGAGTACCTCGACATTTATGGCTCTGAGCCGAGTGCAATTGAGATGGTCTTCGCGATATTCGCGAACGTAATAGAGATGGACAGTGAAGGCAAGGTGCTAAATTTCACCTACGCCCAAAGAAGAGCGACTGACTACTTAAGGTCATACTGCGACCCATCGTTCAAAGTAACGCCGCCTCTTGAAGACTGGGAAACTGAGTTCTATGGACCGCCCTCACTCGGACGCTAAGAAATGGCTTTAGCTCGCAGACACGAGGGACCCGAAGCAGATGCCTGTGACTCTTTCTCCACCGAAACACAGGCATTTGAGCGATAACTCCTTGTATATGACAGCTAGTGGTCTAGCGCTTGGCTGAGCGGCCGCCGCTTCTTACTGTTCGCTGGTCAGATCACCTTGCAGTTCCCTGAGACCTGCCGGACTTGAATAGAGGTTTTCCAAAGCCAATGTTTCAGCCAGTTGCTGCGGCGAAAGCGCTTTCTCTTCCTTCTCAAGCTGCATGCGCATGGGGTCTGCAATATCGCTCGGCAGCGTCTGTTTGAGCGCCACACGCAATAATCCGCAAGCCTTGAGCTTGTTACTTTTGATGCCCTGCCCATTATCGAGATGAATGGCGAGGGTAACTAGCGCCACAGCGTTTCCTTGAGTGGCCGCCTGCAACAACCAACGATTCGCCAGTGGATAGTTCACTGGCACATCACCGCCACTACTGTAGAGGTAGCCGAGGACGAACTGTGCGTTGACCCGGCCCTGATCGGCAGCGCGGGTATACCAATGCAATGCGGCGGGTAGGTCTTTGGGGGTGCCAGTGCCATGTAAAGTGGCCGCTCCCAACATTTCGAACGCAAGGCTATCGCCGGCATTGGCCGCTTGGGTTAGCAATTTCACCGCGTGTTGAGGGTCTGCTGGAATCCCTTTACCAAAGAAATAGAGAGTACCTAGTAGCGTTAGAGCCTCGGCATCGCCTTGAGCGCCTGCCTTGCTAGCCCAGTTGAAAGCCTGCTGGTCGTTTGCCTCAATTCCGTTACCTTTGTAATAAAGGGTAGCTAGTTGTCGTTGAGCTTTGGCATGACCTTGCTCTGCAGCCTTGCTGAACCATGTCGCAGCTTGGGCAACGTCCGTCGGCATATCCAGGCCCGCAATACTTGCAACACCCATATAATACTGGGCGTCTGCGTTCCCGTGATCGGCCGACTCAGTTATCCACTGAAGCCCCTTTGGTCGATCAACGTCGATACCTCGACCGTAATATTGAATGATGCCGAGCTTGTACTGCGCGACACGGTCCCCTTTTTCTGCTGCACGTAAGTACCAGTCTGCGGCTTTGCCAGGGTTGCGGCCAACTACCAGGCCCTCCTCATAGGCTGAGGCGATCAAGACAGTGAGGCTGTAAGGGCTTCGCCACAGGGTGACAACGAAAGAAACAAGAAGAAATGCCACGAGGCTGAGAAATAGAGCAACTAAGGACCGGCGCAATTTCGAATCCGTTCATGAATGGTGAGCGGGAAGTGTATCGATGCTTCTACGTACTGCCTATGAGTGCCCGCATCTGGTCGATTTTTGCCTGCCACAACCGGTTGAAACCGACCCAAAGCGGACTTCTACACTCTCTGATTGAATAAGCTATCGCCCACCGCACGATACTGATCAACACTTGGACTTGAACGAATGACAGACAATCCTTTCCGTATTCCAACAGATGCTGAAATTTCTGACGCAGAGAGCAGGCTCGATTTTCGCTTTCCCGATGAATATATCCACTTCCTGAAAGGTGGCAGCGATGTCGCAAACGCCGCATTTGAACCAGCGGTGATTTTGGGGGGATGCAGCCATCTGGATATCTTTGAAATTGCCGAAGCCGCCTGGGCCCAGGGCGTGCCTCGGGATTGGTTGCCTTTCATTGAAGACAACAGCGACTACTTCTGCATATCGCGGGCTGGAGTTGTTCGATACTGGTCACATAACGGAAGTACAGACGAAAATTGGCCAACCTTTGCCGCCTGGTTCGAACAGGTCTGCATAGCCCTTGAGTAGTGTCTGTACGATATCTGCAATTCATTCCAAGTGTCCGCTGCTGGCCGTTTTCTTCCGGTCGCACGATTTTTACCAGTCACGAATGGCCGAAATCGACCCAATGCGATCATCGAGATTGTGGCCAGTGTAAAAACGCCTGGCACTCTCTCGCAGCCGACTTCAGGCGGAGCAGAATGCCAAGCTATCAAGATCGATCTCGGCGTAGCTCCCCAAATCGCCCTTGTAAAGAGAGATCCTGAACACTCCCAGCTCGGATTGTAAGAACTCAACAAGCTTTCTAAGGCTACCGTTTTTAGACATCGAAGTCGGACGTACTACCGTTGCCTGTCCGGGTTCGTCATCGTAAATTCTGATCAGAAACACATCCTCTTCATTCTGAATGTCGTAGTTATAACCACGGTATTCATATCCAATATCGTGGTCGACATCATCAAAGCGAGTAGATTTCACTATCTTCAAAGTAGCATCCGGCATTCGGGTTCCATAGGAGGATCGCCTCGTGAAGCGCTTTATTCAAGGTGAACATCGAGGTCAAAGCACCTTACTTCCCGAGAGCCTCGACGACTACGTCAGCGATACCAATCCGGTGCGCGTAGTTGACGTCTTTGTCGACGAACTCGACCTGGTCAATCTGGGTTTTGACAAGGGTAAAAGGGGGCCAGTGAGATCAGGCAACTGCTACCGCATCAGTGGATGCCGGCCTAACTTACGCAAGGTGAGTTGGGCGGACGCTTACGCCAAGCGGACGGGTTTCGAAGAAACAGCGACCGGATGCTAGCTCCGGTCGCTGTCGTGAAGGGTTACGCTATGCAGGCATTAAGCGCTTTTGTATTTGTAATATTCGTCGGAGCGAACCCATTTCCCCAGGTCTACGTTCCTCCAGTCGGGTGTGATTGCACTGGATAGTGCCCCTGAGCCCGTCCGTGATGTATCGATGGTTCCTATGTCGGAAAACGAAACCGTGTCGCGCCGACCTTTATAGGTAGTGCATTTCAGCACGAACGTCCCGTTCTTCTCATCGATGCTTTCCAGTATGCCTTGTACGGCCAGTGGATTCCCGCCTCCGCTCTTTTTCACGCGCCAGACGAGCAGATACCGGTTGAGTGATTGCTTGAGGTGGGCCGCCACTTGAGCACGGGTGACATACTCATTGACATAAGCAGCACAAGCCGTGTTGACGGGGCTGAGGATATTTCTGATCTGCCGCTTCTTGTTGTAGTACTCCCGCATAGGGTCCGCACCAAGTTCTTCGGAAGAATAGATGGTGCTTTGGCTTGCGAGGTAATGGTAGGCGTCGCTCGAGGCCATTTCGGCAGCGGCAGCATCGGCAATCGCATCAATGCCCTCCTTACCAGGTGCAGCCTTGGCTGCGTCATCGGTTACGGATTTGATGGCGCTGGTGATGAGATCGTTGCCAGCACCTTGGCCCTCGTGGTAGGCGGTACAGGCTGCCTCGTAGGCGGTGTAGGCAGCTTCAAGCGCGTCGTTGTCTACGTTCGCTTTCTTGGCAGCAGCGAGTGCCTTGCGGGCCTTGTCGAAGGCGACGATGGGCGCCCCCTTGTCGAAGGCGACGATTAGCACTCCCCAAACCAGTGCATACACCTGGGCATCCCGCAGCGCCCGCACCACATCCGGGTCAGTAGCCGCGTCCTTTTTTTCCGTGATGATAGCGAGGCGATTTTTTACCGCGTCGTAGGTTTTGCAGTCGCGAATACTTGAGAGCAACGCGTCCAGTTCTGTAGCCATAAATCGGACTCCTTGTCTGATCAAATTGGAAAGGCGCTGGCACTTATGTTTGCCAGCCTGTCCATGTATAGGCCACCTTTTGAGAGGCTGCCACTGTCAGTTTGTTTTTTTCTTACAACGACTTACAGGTGATTGGCCGGTAGATCCGGGAGTGGACTTCGAAGACGACACAGTGAACAGCCCAGGTTCTGCCACCGTCCGCGCGGCACGGGGGATCTACGAGGTAGATTTTCTTCTCCCAGACAAACGCTGAACATGAGCAAGAGGTGTTGCGCAGACGCTTACTTTCGGTCCAGGCTTTCGCCAAAGCCACGGATCATCTGCAACAACGACTTCACCCGCAGCGGCAGATTCCCGGCCGGGTACACCGCGTGCATCTGCGGGCTTTCGCCGCTGCTGGAGGTGAGCGTGTATTCGGGACAGACCCGAAGCAGGCGCCCCGCTTCCACTTCGGGCTCTGCGATCCAGTCCGCCAGACGGGCGATGCCGACGCCCGCCAGGGCCGCCTGGAACACCGCCGAACCGGAGTTGAAGCGAAACTTGGGATCGGCCCGAAAGCTGATGGCCTGCGTCTCACTGCGAAAATTCCAGTCTTTTAGAATCCGCGGCGCCGTGTGCAGGATCAGCGAGTGCGCCTCCAGCGCTTCGATGGAGTCGGGTGTCCCGCGCCGCTCCAGGTACCCGGGGCTGGCGTACAGGTATCGTGAATAACTCCAGAGCGCAAAGCCGATCAGGTCACTGGATTGCGGATACCCGCCACGAATCGAGAAGTCCAGTTTGCTCTTGGCCGGGTCGATGGTGTCATCGGTGAAAATCCCATCGACGCTCACGTCTGGATAACGCTCACCGTACTGCGCGATCAGCCGGGGCAATACCCCGTGGCCGAGAAACTCGGGGGCGGAAAAGCGGACCCAGCCGTAGGCCTGGCCGCTGATTCCGGCCAGGTCTTCATCCGCCTCACGTTGCAGATCCAGCATTTTGTAGGCGTGGGGCAACAAGCGCTCACCCGCCTCGGTCAAGCTCACGGCATTGGACGAGCGATTGAACAACTTGACCCCGACACTTTCCTCCAGGGCTTGAACAGCGCGGGTCAGCGAACTGGGGGAGCGCCCCAGAGAACGTGCCGCCGCGACAAAACTGCGCTTGCGAGCCACCGTCGCAAAGGCTTCAAGTTCCCCCAACATATCCAGTGCCATTCACCACCTCGTTGCACTTTTCACAATGTGGCATTGCAACACAAAAAAAGCCGTTCCGTTAACCTTCCCGCTCAATCCACACCGCTGGACCTTCACCACTCCTTCATCGTCAGGGCCTGATTTCATGATCGATATTGTCATCCTTTGCGTGTTCGCCTTTGCTGCCGGCCTGATTGATGCGGCGGTCGGCGGCGGCGGACTGATCCAGATACCTGCGCTGTTCAACGTGCTGCCCACGGCGCAACCCGCGGCACTGCTGGGTACCAACAAGGTCGCGGCAGCCTGCGGCACCGCATTCGCAGCCCGGTCTTTCGTGCGTAAAGTGGTGATCGACTGGGGGCTGGTGATTCCCGCTGCCTGTGCGGCCTTTGTCATGTCCTTCTTCGGCGCGGCCACGGTGTCGTCCGTCCCGCAGTCGGTGATCCGGCCGGCAGTGCTGGTGTTGATCGTGCTGATGGCGATCTACACCTTCTGGAAAAAGGACTTCGGCGCCCTGCACAAACCCATGCACATCGGCACCCGGGAGAAACTGCTGGCGATCGTCATCGGCGGTGCGATTGGCTTCTACGACGGACTGTTCGGTCCCGGCACCGGCAGCTTCCTGATCTTCCTGTTTATCCGCTGCTTCGCCTTCGACTTCCTGCATGCCTCGGCGTCGGCCAAACTGGTGAACATCGCGACCAACGTCGCGGCGCTGATCTTCTTTATTCCCACGGGTAACGTGCTCTACCTGATCGCCCTCCCCATGGCCGCATTCAACATCCTCGGCGCGCTGACCGGCACCTGGCTGGCGGTGCGTAAAGGCGTGCCCTTTGTCCGGGCGCTGTTCCTGGTGTTGCTGGTGATCCTGATCAGCAAACTGTCTTACGACCTGTTCGTGTGAACCCGAAGAAAACCACAGGCATCCAATGCTTGATCGCGCATTCACGCAGGATCAACTGGTCGGTGCTTACCGCCAACTCTGCCTGGCAGCAGGTTCGGATCGGTTTCCCGGTTGATCCGAGGTCACTTTACTTTTCCGTCATACAGGGGATAGATAGCGTGTTACACCCCCTACTTGATACCTGATGTAATCAATCGAGAGATACGATGCCCCGGCATTTTGACGATGTGCAACTCGGCAGCATTGAGCTGTTCTGTCTGGCAGTCGAGTTTGAAAGTTTCACTGCCGCTGCACAGGCAGCCGGAGTGACGCCTGCCGCCGTGAGCCGCTCGGTGTCACGCCTGGAGGAGCGTCTGGCGGTGCGCTTGTTTGTACGCACCACCCGGCAGATACGCCTGACCGAGGCCGGTCGGGTCTATTACGAGCAATGCCGGCAAGCATTGACTCAACTGGTTGACGCGGAACGTAAAGTGACGGGCCAGCAGCAGGCGCCCTCAGGGGAATTGCGCATCAGCGCACCGACACCCTATGCGCATTTTCGACTGTTACCGCGCCTTGCCGAGTTTCGTCGACGCTATCCACTGGTCAAGGTAGTCGTGCACGTCAGTAACCGGAACATCGATTTCGCTGAGGAAGGTTACGATCTGGCCATCCGCGGTCGAGCGCCCGATGACTCGGCGCTGATTGCGCGCACACTCGAGAATGCGGAGCTGGTGGTCGTAGCCTCTCCCGAGTACCTTCGGCAACATGGCGTTCCGCAGGCACTGTCGGACCTGGAGTCACACGATTGCATTCAATTCGAACTGCCCAGTAGCGGAAGGAATGTGCCGTGGACCTTCATCGTCGATCAGCGGTCGGTGAGCGTGAACACCTCTGGAAATACCACCTGCCTTGAAGATTATCTGGCAACGATCACGATGGCCAGACACGGCGCCGGGATCGTGCAGGCGTACCGGTTTACCGTTCAGGCGCAAATCGAAAGCGGTGAACTGGTCGAGGTACTCGGGGAGTTTGGTGGCGCTACCCGCCCCTTCATGTTGCTGTATCCCCATGCCCGCTATCTACCGATGAAAGTCAGAGCGCTGATTGATTTCTTGACGGCCCCGGAGTCAATTCATTGATTGCCAGGTCAGGTGCTCTTTCTCTGGGGGCTGAACACAAACCGATTTGGAAGGCTGCCGCTTCCCCCTTTTAGTTCGGGTCCAACAATCCTCCACTCCAGTTACGCGACACCCGGGTTCCGGTGAATTTCGCCACCACCATGCCCTGTTGCACAAGGCGATCCCGATAACGTGTCACCATCCGCCCCGCTTGCTCGGCAAACAGCAACACTTCGGAAGATGGATCACCCGGACGCCCCAGAATCCGCGCAAACCGCTGCCCTTCTTCGACAAAATCGCCCAGCTCCTTTTCAAAGATCAGCACCCCGGGCTGCGGCGCGAGAATGGTCTCCATGTGGCTCATCTCTATCGCCTCGACAGGCAAATCGCCTGGCGACAGCGGCTCATCGATCACCCCGCACGCGCAAAGCCAGGCGTATAGCCCCGCAGCATCCTGCTCGGCAAACCGGTCGCTGACATCGCCCTGCCCGCGCAACTCCAGGGTCGCCGCCAGGTGCTGGTCCGTGACGCCATCGCGCAGCCAGGGTGCAATGATGGTTTCCTCGAAGGAGCCATCGCCACCGTCATCCCAGATGATCGCCACCGCCATCTTCATCGCCGCCGCCAGTTCACGGCCACGTGGCCAGAAACTGCGGTGAACATAGAGGTACGGCATTGCCTCGTCATCGGTGTGCAGATCGAGCATTAAGTCCGCCGTAGCCGCCAGTTGTACCAGGCTTTTTTGCCAGGCCTGGACAGGAGTCGAAGGTCGGGCCATCGCTGTCGACTGGTCGAATGAACGGTTGAAATTATGGCCCGTGGCGTCGTGAAACCGACCGAGTATTCGTCCTTGACGAAACTGTCCGATGCCCAGGGGATTGGCCTGCGGCACCACTGTCACACTGCCCTTGAGGCGGCCCTCGGCTTCGACAACCTGGAGTCGCTGCATCAACAGATGCAGGACCAGCATCCCGGCGATTTCATCGGCATGGACCCCCGCCTGCAAGTGCACCTTCGGTCCGCCGCCATTGCCCTCGAATCGCCACACGCCGACCCGTACCGCGTCGCCGTTATTGTTCCGAACAGCGAACGAAATATCCTGCGCCATACGTGTGCCCTCTCATCATGACTGTTGACCCCGATGCTCGACGGACTCTGGATCGAGGGATGCCTGAGCCCCAAAACCTTCAGCCCCGCCAACGACCTCCCTGTCTGCCGTTGCGGGATAAAGGGGTTGCGTCACGGAGCATTCGGCGCCGACGATGTCCTGTGACGGGTGACGGCCAACGATCATCGCCAGGGTGCCGCTGACTGCGATCAGCCCGGCACCAATCATCAGCGACTCATCCATCAACGTGCCCCAGACCAGATTTGACAGCAGGAACGCCCAGACCAACCCGGTATACTCGAACGGTGCCAGCAAAATCGCCGTGGCCCGCTGGAAACTGGCGAACAGCAGGAACTGCCCGATACCGCCCACCAGCCCGGCACCGAGCATCCCCAACCAGGCCGGGGTCGGCGATGGGGTGTGGGTCCAGGGCAACGCCAGCATCATGCAAATGACAAACACCCCATTGGTGATCAGCATCTGCTCCAACACCGATGTCTGGTCATCCACCTGCCGCAACTGGATGTAGGTGAAGGCCCAGCACATCGCCGCCAATAGAGTCAGCACGATCGGCAAGGGCTCGGCCATGTTGCCGGGGCGACAGGCAATGATCACGCCGACAAAGCCGATGATCAGAGTGAACCACTGCCAGCCGCTGGCACGCTCCTTGAGGATGACGACCGCCAGCACCGTGACCATGATCGGTGCCGAAAAATACAGCGTGGTCATCTCTGCCAGCGTCAAGTCCCGGGCTGCCGTGTAATACAGCAGCCAGGCAACAAGCGACAGCAACCCGCGCACCACCAGCAAGCGCCGGCTCGGTGAGCGCCAGGCCCGTTGAATCAGCCGCAAGCGTCCTGCCAGCAGGCAAGCGAGCACCACCACGAGGCTGCGCCAGAACAGGATGCTGACCACCGAATAGTCGGCCACCAGCCACTTGATGCTCGCATCCTGCAAGGCCAGGAATGCGTAACCCAAGGTGCACAGGCCGATGCCCTGCAACGACCGGTCAACCCGTGGCGCGCTCATTACACCGCCCTGCGCAGCGGCGTCCCGCGCCGTTCGGCAAAAGCGAACAGCGCCTCGATCAGGAACGTCAGGCAGACATACACCCCGGCCACCAGCAGCAACGGTTGATAGACTTGCAGGGTCTGGGCACGGACCACGTTGGCGGCGCCCAGCAGATCGATCACCGCGATGGTCGAGGCCAGCGCCGTGGACTTCAGCAACATCACGGTCTCCCCGGCCAATGTCGGCAACAGCAACCGCATGGCCCGTGGCAAGCGCACCCGCAGCAAGGACTGGCGCGGGGTCATGCCAAACGCCGAAGCGGCTTCCATTTCACCTTTTGGCACCGCCAGCAGGCCGCCGCGAATCACTTCGCCCACATAGGCCCCCACCGACAGCACCAGGGCGAACACGATGTACCAGTAGCCGTCACGCAGATAAGGCCAGAGAAAACTGCCACGGATCAGCGGAAACTGCGCAAACAGACTGCCAAGCCCGTAATAGAAGATGTAGATCTGAATCAGCAACGGTGTACCGCGAAACACGCTGGTGTAGAACAGGCTGGCCTTGGCGATGACTTTATTCTTCGAGATCCGGGCCAACGCCACCAGCACCGCGAGCACAAAACCGAACGCACTGGCAAACAACAGAAGGGTGATGCTCGTTTGCAGCCCTCGGCCCAACAGCGCCGCATATTCAACTATCCACGCTGGAATCATTTCATTCACTCAGCCAAGGGCATCCAGCGACGCGTGCGTCGCTCAAGCCGTCCCGACAGGTAGTTGGACACCAACGTCACCACGTAGTACATCGCCGCGGCCGTGAGGTAGAACAACAGGTAATGACGCGTCGAACCCGCCCCTTGCTTGGCGGTGTACAACAGCTCGTTGGTGCCGACCACGCTGATCAATGCACTGTCCTTGATCAGGTTGATCCACAGGTTGGCCATCCCGGCCATCGCATAAGGCGCCATGATCGGCAGCGTTACGCGCCGGAACAGTCCGAACCCGCTCTGGCCGAACGCCCTCGCCGCCTCGATCTGACCAAAGGGAATCGCCTGGATCGCCGCCCGAAAAATCTCCGAAGCGTAGGCGCCCTGCACCAACCCCAGTACCAGGATTGCCGCCAGAGGGCCGCTGACATCCATCGCGCCGTACCCCATCCGGGCCATCAGCGAATTGAGGAGCATGGAGCCGACGTAGTACAGCAACAGGATCAGCAACAACTCCGGAACCGCCCGGAACAATGTGGTGTAGCCACGCATCAGTGCGGCAATCGGTTTGGGCGCGCTCAACTTGAGACAGGCCACCACCAGGCCAATGAACAGCCCGACCACAAAGGCCCCGGCCGATATCTGCAGGGTCATCCAGAGCCCCTTCAACAGCGCACTGCCCCATCCTTGCTCGCTGAAATCGATCAACTCGAACATTGCTGGCATTTCACTCTCCGGTTAGCAGGCGTGAGGACACCGCTGGACCTTGTGGGAGCGGGCTTGCTCGCGAAGGCGGTGTGTCAGTCGACATCATTGCTGAATGGTCGACCGCATTCGCGAGCAAGCCCGCTCCCACAGGATCTGTGTTCAGATCAGAACGCGGGCTTCACGCTGGTCCCGAAGTAGCTTTGGGAGAGGTCGTCATAGTCCTTGCTCGCCAGCAGGGTCTTGATCGCCTTGTCGAGATTGGCCTTGAGCTCGGTGTCATCCTTGCGCAGACCGGCGCCCACGCCTTTGCCGAAGATCGGGTCATAAGGCACCGTGCCCAGGTAGGCCAGGTCCTTGGCATCCGGCGTCTTGACGAATGCCGCCATGGCCGTGCCGTCCGCCATCATCAAGTCGACACGACCGGCAATCAGGTCGGCGTTGGCCGAGTCCTGGGTGTCGTAATACTTCACGTCGGCAATTTTCTCGTAGTAAGCCTTCAGGTAACTGGCGCTCACTGTCGAGTTCTGCACCGCGATGATCTTGCCCTTGAGGTCATCCGGGTACTTGTTCACCGCCGTGCCCTTGGGCCCGACAAGCGCAATCGCCGAATCGTAGTAGGCCTTGCTGAACGCGATCTGTTTTTCGCGCTCTTCGGTCACCGACATGGAAGAGAAAATTACGTCGATCTTCTTCGCCAGCAGCGACGGGATGATCCCGTCCCACGCCACTTCCTTGATCTCGCACTCGGCTTTCATTTCGCTGCACAGCTTGTGGATCAGGTCGACTTCAAAGCCTTTCCATTCACCATTGGCCTGCTTCTCGGTGTACGGCGGATACGGTTCGGCGGCGACCGCGAACCTGATCGGCTGGGCCTGTGCCGCGCTCATGCCGGCCAGCATTACGCAGGCCACGCCGGTCAACCAGTTTGCCAAACGTCGATTTCCCATGATTGTTCCCCGTTTTTTTTATGTTATTAGCGAGTCTGATGAGCGTTGACGAACTGCCGGCAACGTTCGCTGCGTGGGTGTACGAACACTTCGTCCGGCGAACCGGCTTCCTCGATCAACCCTTGATGCAAGTAGGCGACTTTGGAAGAAACATCGCGTGCGAAGGCCATCTCATGGGTTACCAGGATCATGGTCCGGCCTTCTTCGGCGAGAGAGCGGATCACCCGCAGCACTTCGCCGACCAGTTCCGGGTCGAGTGCCGAGGTGGGTTCATCGAACAGCATGACCTTGGGCCGCATGGCCAGGGCCCGGGCGATGGCCACCCGTTGTTGCTGTCCCCCGGAGAGAAACGCCGGGTACTCGTTGCGCTTGGCCGCAAGCCCGACGCGTTCAAGCAAGGCTTCGGCCCGTTCAGTGGCCTCCGCACGGCTTTCACGCAGGACCTGAGTCGGCGCTTCGATGAGGTTTTCCAGCACCGTGCGATGGGGCCAGAGGTTGAAGTTCTGGAACACCATGCCCAGGCTCGAACGGATCCGTACCAGTTGTTTGGCATCGGACACCAGCGGCGCGCCGGGACGGTCGAAGTTCAACTGAATGCTTTCGCCGTCCACCAGGATGCGTCCCTGGTCCGGCACTTCGAGCATGTTGATGCAGCGCAGCAAGGTACTTTTTCCCGAGCCGCTGGCGCCGATCAGCGAGATCACATCGCCTTCGCGGGCCGTCAGGGAGACGCCTTTGAGGACTTCGATATTGCCGAAGCGTTTGTGCAGGCCATCAACCTCGATCATGGTCTTGGCCGCGACCGGCTCGGCAGCCGCTTCACTGGTCACACGGGGGATCGCCGGTCGCGGCGCTTCGCCTTTCAACACCCGGACAAAATCGCGAATACGCTGGCAGGCCTGGGCCAGTCGTTCTTCACCGAGCGTGAACGAGAGCCGCACAAAGCCTTGTGCCGGTTCGCCGAAAGCAGCCGCATCGAGGACCGATACCCGCGCCTCGCGCAACAGACGCCAGGCGAACTCCAGAGAACTCAGGCCAGTGTCCCGCACGTCCACCAGCACGAACATCCCGGCATCGGGCGTGAGCACTGAAATACCCGGGCAATCGGACAAGCCTTTCACCACCAGATCACGACGACGGCGATAGATTTCTCGCATGCCGTGGGTCACCTCCTCATGGGCCTGCACAGCCTTGAGCGCGGCCTCCATGACAAACCCCGGCAAGCCGTAGAGCATGCTCAGCATCAGGGTTTCGGCATGCGCCACCAGGGTTTCATCGGCGACGATCCAGCCGATCCGCCAGCCGGTCATGGCATGGGATTTCGACAGGCTGCCAATGACCACGCAACGCTCGGCCATGCCCGGCAAGGCTGCCAGGCTGAGGTGCTCGCGTTCGAACGCCAGGCTCTCATAGACCTCATCCACCACGACCCACAGGTCATGGGTGATGGCGAGGTCGGCGATGGCTTGCAGCTCTTCGCGGTTGAGCACCACGCCGGTGGGGTTGTTCGGATTGGAGAGGAAAATCGCCCGGGTGCGCGGGGTTATGGCCTTGGCCAGCACCGCGGCATCGAGCCGGAAACCCGAATCCGCCGCGCAAGGCACCCGCACCAGCGTCGCGCCGGAGGCCTTGAGCGTCGCCTCGTAAGTCACGTACATCGGGTCCAGGGCAAGCACTTCGTCGCCGGCAGTCAGCAGGCACAGCGAGGTGATGAACAGTGCGTTCTGCGCTCCCGCCACGTTGATGACGTTTGACGCTTGCAGCTCACGGCCAAACAGTTGGCTGTACCGCGCGGCGATGGCTTCGCGCAAGGCCAGGCGACCGGCGATTTCGGTGTAGTGAGTGTCGCCTTCACGCAGCGCATCAACCGCGGCATCGGTGATGAAGTCTGGCGTGGGGAAATCCGGGTCCCCGACGCTGAGGATGATGACATCCTCACCACGACGCTGGGCGTCAAACGCCGCATTGTGAATATCCCAGGCAGCAACGCCCTGGCCCGAGATTCGCTCAACAAAGGGTGAAAACCGCATGCCAGTGCCTCGTTCGGGAAGAAGAAACGCAAGCCCGCAACCAGCCGGGGAAGAAGGTGGAACGAACATAGTCCAAGCTGAACAGTCGTTCAACAGAAAAGTCACGAGGGTTCGCGTTCAGCGTCAACAGGTCGTTTTTACGACAGTCGAGGCACTTTCCAGTACTCGAATGACAGGCAGAAGTGAGGTTGCTGTGACGCTAACGACGGCGGGCAACCCGAGTGGATTGCGCGAAATGGACGTTGCAGGTTCCGCTGCCGCGCCAGCGGTCATTGCGATGTGACGATGAAACCAGGGTTTCGAAAACAGTGATCAGACCAGCAGATCGACGGTCTGCAACATGCGCCGATAAGGCGAGTCCGGATGCCCCATCTCGAAGTGAATGGTTTCGATCAGACATTCCAGAAACCGCTCGGCCGCCGGCCGCAGGGGCTGTCCGCTTCGGCTGATGGCTCCCACCGAGGCGCTGCTGACCGGTTCGCGCAACGGCAAGGCGCACAAACCTTCTCGCTGAGCGCAAATCTCCACCAGTGGCCAAGGAAAGATGCTCAACATGTCGGTTTCACGCAGCAGACTCAAGATGATCGATAGCGAATGGGCGTAATGCACATGCCCTTGCGTCGTAATCGTCCCGTCTTGCTGCGACGCCAGAATCCAGTCGGCCAACGCCAGTTCCTCTAAGGCTCGACAGTTCGACAAGGGATGTTGCTGACGGGCCACCACCGCGCAGTCAGCGGTGAACAGCGGGAGATAGGTCAGGTCGGCGCTGGAACACCGGGTATCAAGCCGTCCGATGAAAAGATCGACGCTCGCATCCCGCACCCGCGGACAGGCGACGGACGAAAGGCCTTCATGCAGTTCAAGTTGCACGTTTGGAAACAGTTGGCGAAAACGCACGACTGCCTTGGGCATGAGCGTCATCGCTAACCACGGTGTGACGGCTACCGACAAACGTCCAACCAGTTCCCCGTTGCAATCAGCCAACACTTGACGGGCATTGACCATCTGCGCCACCAGCAAGCGTGACTGAATCAACAGCTTCTTGCCGAGTTCGGTAAACACAATCCCGGTGGTATTGCGGATCAGCAATTGCGTAGCGGTGTCTGTCTCCAGCTTCTGTATGGCCTTGGTGACTGCGGCCGGCGAGGTGTCGAGCCTTTTTGCAGCACCGCGAATGCTGCCTGCATCGGCCACTGCCACCAGTGCGTTGAGTTGATAGAACTTCATAGTGTCCACCGGTGTTAACCCAGGGTTGCCTTGTTCACTTTCGATTGCCTACTGGCCTTGGCTTTGGCCCTCTAAGCTCAGACCAACGCCACCTGGGCTTCTGGCATCACCAGAGGACCGTATCAGAAAAAGCCCAGGCATTTTGATGAAACGCATGATGTCGTGAGCCATAGCGTTGGATGTGGCCCTGGCGACAGATTTGTTTCTCCTCCTGGTCACAAAGGAAAGACGCTGCCAATGACTCAGTTCATGCCGCTATTAAAAGAGATCGAGCACGAAATGCGCGAACTCCGCCACCATCTCCATGCCAACCCTGAACTCGGTTATCAGGAGGTCGAGACCAGCGAACTGGTCGCCGAGCGATTAACCCGATGGGGATATGAAGTGACGCGTGGCTACGCCGAAACCGCGGTTATCGCCACGCTTAAAAAAGGTACCAGCCCTCGTGTGCTTGGCATTAGGGCTGACATGGACGCACTGCCTATTCTAGAGAAAACCGGCCTCCCCTATGCGAGCCGGATACCCGGCAAAATGCATGCGTGTGGCCATGACGGGCATACCGTGATGCTCCTCGCCGCTGCATACGCCCTTGCCCATGGTCATCCGTTCGATGGCACCGTACACCTGATTTTCCAGCCAGCCGAAGAAGGCCTGGCCGGCGCCCGAAGAATGATTCAGGAAGGTGTGCTACAAAAATTCCCCTGCGATGCGGTATTCGCTGCACACAACATGCCTGGCTATCCCGTCGGAAAACTCGGGTTCCGAGCCGGGCCCTTCATGGCCTCCGCCGACCAGGTCAATGTCACGATTCACGGAAAAGGCGGTCACGGCGCAATGCCGCATTTGAGCGTCGACCCTGTGGTGGTCTGCGCAAGCATCATCATGGCCTTGCAGACAATCGTCTCGCGCAACGTTTCACCTCAGGACATGAGCGTTATCACCGTCGGGGCGATTAACGCCGGCAAGGCGTCCAATGTGATCCCCGACAGCGCGCATATGCTGATGTCGGTCCGCTCGCTGAACAATGCGGTCCGAGACCGTCTGGAGAGCCAGATAAAACGCCTCATCCACGCCCAGGCGGAGGCGTTCGGCGCGACAGCCGAGATTCACTACAGTGCCGACTACCCGTTGCTGGTGAATGACGAAGAAATGACCCGCTTCGCCAGCCAGGTGGCCATCGACTGGCTCGGTGAGGACGAAGTAATGAGAGACATCGTGCCCTTCAATGGCAGCGAGGATTTCGCCTATTTCCTGCAGCAATGCCCTGGCTGTTACCTGATCATCGGCAATGGCGACGGTGAAAAGAGCTGCATGGCTCACGACCCACGCTACGACTTCAATGACGACATCCTGATCCGTGGCGCTGGCTATTGGGTCAAGTTGACCGAGGCTTTTTTACCGCTTACCGCTTAACGCTTGAGCAAAGACCTGCAAACCGTGAAAACCAATAAAAAAACGAGGTCATCATGCAGCTACGCACACTTCAATACACCGTCATGTTGTTCGGGCTGATCATCACCCCGCTATCGCAGGCACAACAAGTGATCAAGTTCGGCGTTGACCCCAGCTATCCTCCGTTCGAGCAAAAGCAGCCGGACGGTTCATTGAGTGGTTTTGATATCGATCTGGGCAACGCCCTGTGTGCCGAGCTAAGCGTCAAAT
The DNA here is from genome assembly GCF_058782685.1 of Pseudomonas sp. FW306-02-D09B. Taxonomy (NCBI): domain Bacteria; kingdom Pseudomonadati; phylum Pseudomonadota; class Gammaproteobacteria; order Pseudomonadales; family Pseudomonadaceae; genus Pseudomonas; species Pseudomonas sp. FW306-02-D09B. The sequence continues at coordinate 11,044 of NZ_JBYSXY010000001.1, read as the reverse complement.
GCATTTGGGTCGAGCAGAACTTCGATGGCATGGTCCCGGCGTTGAAAGCGAAGAAATTCGACGCGATCCTGTCGGCATTCAGCGCCACCGAGGCGCGTCGCCAGCAGGTCGATTTCAGCCATAAGATCTACACCGCGCCGTCTTCTCTCGTCGCCAGGAAAAACGCCGGATTGCTGCCGACGGCAGCGTCATTGAAAGGGAAATCCGTAGGCGTTGTTCAAGGCTCACTGCAAGAAAGCTTTGCCAAGTCGGAATGGGGCAGCCAAGGCGTCGAGATCCTTTCCTACCAAACCCAGGACCAGGTGTTTTCAGACCTCATCAACGGGCGCCTGGAGGCTGCGTTCCAGGCCTCGGTGCAGGCCGATATCGGGTTATTGCAAAAGCCTCAAGGTCAAGGATTTGCCTTCGCGGGTGACCCCATCACCGACAAACGCATCATTGGCGATGGCGTCGCAATCGGTGTCAGAAAAAACGAGCCTGATCTGCGAGAGCAGCTGAATACCGCCATTGCCGGCATTCGCCAATCAGGCCAATACGACCGAATTGCAAAGCAGTATTTCAACTTTGATATTTATGGCGAGTGAGGTAATCCCCATGAACGAAATGACTCAATGCGCTGAGCCTCGTCTTGCCGTCCCCGTCAGTGACGAGATTGTGCGCGCCTTCCAGACTCAGGGCGCGGTGTGCATCCGCAATGCGTTTTCTGCGCAGCAAATCAGCGAACTGACCCAAGGCATCGAATTGAACCTTGCCCATCCCAGCCCTCGCGCAAAAGTGGCGAGCAGCGCCAGCGACCCGGGATGGTTCTTCGAGGATTTTTGTAACTGGCAAGAGAATGAGCACTATCGCAAGTTCATTTTCAACTCCGCCATCGCGCCTATTGCTGCCGCCCTGTTGAACAGTCAACGCGTGCGCCTGCACCATGACCACTTGCTGGTCAAAGAGCCCAATACGCGCCAGCGCACGCCTTGGCATCAGGACCAGCCTTACTACAACATCAGTGGCTCGGACACCGTGAGCTTCTGGATTCCCGTCGATCCAGTGCCCAGGGAATCGACCCTTGAGTTTATAGCGGGTTCACACAAGGGCCCCTGGTTGATGCCTCGGTCTTTCATGGACAGCCAGGCCAAATGGTTTGCCGAGGGAACCCTGGACGAGCTACCGGACATCGAAAACCATCGCGACGATTTTCCCATCCTGGGATGGGCATTGTCGCCGGGCGACATGGTGTGTTTTAACATGTTGACCTTGCATGCCTCTGCCGGGGTCGGAGGACAAAACCGCCGCCGCGCGTTTTCAGTAAGGGTCATAGGCGATGACGTCCGGCATGCTCCCAGACCCTGGGCCACCTCACCCGATTTCCCTGGACTGCGAGAGACCCTGGCACCCGATGCTCCTCTGGAGCACGCGCTGTTCCCGACACTTTGGCATCGCGGGATTTAATCTCCGAGCGATGCATAACGACTGAGCGCCAGCGCCGACAGCTATAGACGGAAGCGCAGCACCAGGGCTTGCTGGTTGTTGGCTACTTGCTGCAGGTGCTCGCCGCTGCTGCGGGTATGTGCCGCATTGCGCCGGTTATCACGGGTCATGTCGTGCAAGCGGTGCATATGCTGATTCACCTCCTGTGTGGTTCCGGCCTGTTCGTTCGCAGCGACAGCGATCTGCACCGCGAGGGCATGCACGCCTTGCAGGGAGTTATCCAACTGGCTGAGCGAGGTCAGCACGACCTGGGTTTCACGCTCCAGCGAATGCGCTTGTTCGGCCGAGGCCTGCATCGCCTGCAAGGCTTCGGTGGACGAACTTTGCAAGGTGCTGGTGATGGCAACAATTTCTTCGGTGGCGCTGCTGGTGCGTTGGGCAAGGTTACGCACTTCATCGGCGACCACCGCAAAGCCACGGCCTTGTTCCCCGGCGCGCGCGGCTTCGATAGCGGCGTTGAGCGCCAGCAGATTGGTTTGTTCGGCAATGCCCCGGATCACCGCGAGCACGCTGCCGATTTGCAGGGCGTCGCTGGTCAGGGTGTCGACCACTCTGCCCGCCCGACCGATGTCATTCAGCAGGCGTCCCTGCTGGCCGATCATCTGTTGCAAGGTGCCCTGCATCTCGCCAAAGGCACCCCGTGCGGCAGTACTGCCTTGTGCGCTGTCGGCAGCGTTGCGGGCGATGTCCTGCACGGTGCAGGACATTTGTTCGACGGCGCTGACAACCATTTCCAGCGACTCTTGCTGCAGATCGAGACGTTCACTGGTTTGCCCGGCGGCACTTAGAATCTCGCTGCTGGCCTGACCAACGTCCTGGCTGGATTGGCGCAGACGCTCAATCACATCGCGCCAGGCCTGGGCCATTTCATGCAGGGCCAGCATCAAGCCCGCCTGTTGTCGGTGCTCGGTCGGCAGGTTCAGCTCGCCTGCGGCCAAGCGACGGGCCAGCACGGTCATATTGCTCGGTTCGCCGCCCAGCGGGCGCATCACACTGCGGCTGACCAGCCAGGTGGCGATGGCAACGGCGGCGACGGTCAGCAGGCCGAGCAGCAAGACCTGCCACATCAACTGACGTACCGGGGCAAACGCCTGGGTCTGATCCATTTCGGCAATCAGGGCCCAATGGTTGTCATCAAAGGCGATGGGGACAAACACTTTCAGCGCAGTGTTACCGTCCAGCCCCGGTTCGGCGATACGCCCCTGCTGGCCTGCCAGGGCATTGCTGACGGCACTGCCCGTGAGACCGGTTTGTGCATTGAGGCTGCGGTTGACCTGGCGTTCAGGGAAACGTGCCGAGTCCGAGCGCAAGCCGGCATCACTGCCGACCAGGTAGGTTTCGCCTTTTTCCCCCAGGCCCTGGCGGGTTTGCATCACGTTATTGAGCGGGGCGATGGGTAACTCCAGAACCAGGATCATTTGTTGCTCACCGTTCGACATGACGGGGGTGGCCAGATACTGGGTCGGCTCTTTGCTCGATGGGTTGTACTGCAGGTCGCTGATCAACGGTTTGCCGCTATCGCGGCTTTGCTTCACCAGACGCGCCAGCGAGGTGTCGCGCAGGCTGTCTTCGCCGAGGTTGTGCTTTTCGTCACTGTCGCTCTGCACACTGAGCATGATGGTGCCATCGGGCATGATCAGTTTCAGCTCGCGATAACCAAAGGTGCTGATGAAGTGTTGAAACATCGGGCGGTCGTAATGGGCGGTGCTGATCAGCGCGGTGTCGTCGAGTCCCTGGTAACTGTTGCTCAGGTTACTGGCCAGGGTGCTGATCTGGTTGCGCCGTTCCTGCCAGTTATCCAGCAATTGCTGCTGTTTGATATGGGCAACCGCCTCAAGAGCGTTCAGCGTCTGCTCGCGCAAGGCCGTACTGGCTTGTTGATAGACCGTAAAGGCCATGCCCAGAACCGGGATCAAACCGATCAGCAGGTAGCTTAGGGCTAACTTCAAGCGTAACGGCATGTTCAACGACTCCACGGGTAGAAGGGTTACAGATCAAGGCATCTGTAAAATATTCTGCAAGAACCGTGCAAATTACCGAACACACTGTTTTGTATCAGGCCACAACGTCTACCCTGATCTTCACTGACCTCGGGTAAATGCAGGCATTCGTGGCGCGTCAGATCCGAAGGATGACAAGCTCACCGGTGAGTTCGAGATAGCGGAGTGAGGTGTAAAGACAGCGTCGAAAACGACGACCAGGCATACAGAAGGAGGAACAGCCAAGGGAGAAAGTGCGGTTGTCGGCATCGACGGGGAATGTCTGGGTGCCGCTTCAGCCGATCATGTCGAATCAGCTGTCTGCCTTTGAGCAACGCTTTGAATAACGTCGCCCGGCAAAGACGCTCATCCCGAACTCGCGCAAAACCTGGCGGTTGAGGGAATACCTGGATGAACTTGGGAAAATGGCAGGGGCGGCTGGATTTGAACCAACGCATGGCAGGATCAAAACCTGCTGCCTTACCGCTTGGCGACGCCCCTGTAGCTGTTGCTGCAAGCCCCGTGAGGGCCTCTGCAAGAACGCGCGGAAATTTATCAACTTTTGTTTCGTCTGGGAAGCCCCCAAAGCACATAAATTGGTTTTAAAACAGCCACTTGCTTTTGATCGAATTAAACAACCCTCCCCTGCCCGAGCCTGAGGCAATCGTTGCAAGGGAGGGACGCCGAGTGAATTACTTCGGTTGCGCCACGGTGCGCAAATAGGGTTTCAACGTCTTGAAGCCCTGCGGGTACTTCTTCCTGGCTTCTTCGTCGGACACCGACGTGGGAATGATCACGTCCTCACCCGGACGCCAGTTCACCGGGGTGGCGACCGTGTGCTTGGCGTTTAATTGCAGCGAGTCGAGCAGGCGCAACACTTCATCGAAATTGCGTCCGGCACTCATTGGGTAGATCAGCATCGCCTTGACTTTCTTGTCCGGGCCGACGATGAACACGGAGCGCACCGTCGCGTTGTCCGCGGCAGTGCGTGAGCCGCCGCTGGCATTCGGGTGAATCATGTCGTAGAGCTTCGCCACGACCAGGTTCTCGTCGCCGATCATCGGATAATTGACCGCATGCCCCTGGGTTTCTGCGATGTCACCGAGCCAGGCCCGGTGGTCACTGACCGGGTCGACGCTGAGCCCGACTATCTTGGTGTTGCGCTTGTCGAACTCAGGCTTGAGTCCGGCCATATAACCGAGTTCAGTAGTACAGACAGGCGTGAAGTCCTTCGGATGCGAGAACAGGATCGCCCACTTGTCGCCAATCCACTCGTGGAAGTGGATCGGGCCTTCAGTACTTTCGGCAGTGAAGTCCGGTGCTTCATCGCCAATGCGAATTGCCATGTTCAATCTCCTTACAGTGACTGATGGGGAAGCTGTCAGCCCCTGACAGCGGGCCCGACGGCGTTGGGTGCCAGCGTTGGACTGGCAACGCGAATCAGTATAGGAGACGTATCAAGACAGCCGTGACAATCGCTTGGCCCGGCCTTGCGGTGGCGGCGTTTTCATTTGACCAGTCGCGTTTCCTTGGAGGGTCTGTATCCAAAGTACGAGCTATAGCATTTGCTGAAATGACTGGGTGAAACAAAACCGCAGGCCACCAGCACATCAACCTGGGACAGCTCGGTGTGTTGCAGCAGTCGCCGCGCCTCGGTGATCCGCAGTTCCATGTAATACCGTTGCGGCGTCGTGCCCAGTTGCTCCTTGAACAAGCGTTCGAGCTGTCGACGGGAACGGCCGGCATAAACCGCCAGTTGTTCCAGCTCCAGCGGCTCTTCGAGGTTGGCATCCATCAGCTTGACCACCTCACGCAATGGCGCGCTCACACAGACATTTTCAGCTGGTTTGATGCGCCGATAACGAGACTCCTCGAAAGCCAGAATGTCCTCGATACCCTCGACCAGTGCTTTATCGTGCAGTCCCTTGATCCAGTCCAGCGCCATATGGAATGCCCCCGCGGGACTGGAAGCGGTGAGCCGGTCTCGATCAATGACAAAAGCTTCGCTGGTGACATGCGTCGCCTTGGAGATTTCCGCGAGTGCGGGGCGATGTTCCGGGTGAATGGCGCAACGATACCCATCCAGCAAGCCGGCGCTGCCGAGGAACCAGGCGCCATTCCACAACCCGGCCAGACTCACGCCACGGTCTGCCGCTGCTCGCAACAGGCTGATCAGCTCATCAGTCGCCTTCAGTTCTGTCCGGTAGCCGCCGCAAATGACCAACAGGTCCAGGTCCTGGATGGCTGAAGAATCAAAACGCGCATCCGGACGAATGACCAGGCCGAGATCACTGATGACCTCCCCGTCATTCAAGCCGAACGTTCGGGAAGCGAACAACCCGGGGCGTAGCAGATTCGCGGTGACAATCGTATCCAGCGCCTGGGTAAACGCGGGCAGCGAGAAATGCTCGAGCAGCAGAAATCCTGCCCGGGTCATTTGAGCAGACTCACTGGGATTCTCATTCAGATAGCGAAGGTTTTTCCCCTTCATGCCTCCGCTAAATTGGCGTCGTTCGATCAATGTTCGACCTACTCGGTTGCGTTAACCCACCGGTCATTTGGTGCGTCGGTAAAGCGCAATGCTAACCGTATAAGTTTCAACACCACCAGCACCATTATGCAACTGCTCAGGCAAGCTGAAAGCCGTGCAAAAACGGGTGACATGATCCACTTTCAGCGCCATGACCGCCCGTAACCCTGAACAGGCGTCAGCTCATGCTTCGCTATGCTTAACCACACACCGCTGGAGCGGTCGAATACGAGCTTCGTGGCATCAGTGCCGGGAGCAAAGGCAGGGAGATGAGGCAGCTATCTGAAAAGAGAATCGAATAATGAAAATGCTAATGATGGTCGAGTGCCCGAATGAACCCTTCAACGCGCTCGTCAGGGCCGGGAAGGTCGGCGAAGTCATCGGGCGAATCCTGGAAAGCATCAAACCGGAGGCTGCCTACTTTACCGAGCAGGATGGACTGCGCGGCGGGATTTTCCTGATCGACGTACAAGACTCCTCCCAGATCCCCAGCTTTGCAGAACCGTTCTTTCTCAACTTCGATGCCACCTGCAAGTTCCGTCTGGTCATGAGCCCACAGGACCTGCAAAGGGCCGGCCTGGAGGCACTCGGAAACACGTGGGGCTGAGGACGATCAGTGCGGGGTGGTTTTGTCCGCCCCCCACCCTCATCGGGTCGCGACGAACCCGCTGGGCAATAGCGGTTGCCGATAGCTATGATTGGAGACCATGACAGCCTCTCTCCAGATTCGACAACCCTGCCCGCCCGGTGCCTGCGATTGCAGGCGCGAACAGTTGCTGGACATACCCAGCGCGGACTTGCGCATCCTGCACCTGACCCGCCAGGAGGAAAAGCGCCTGCTCGACCGGCTGGAGAATCTGCAGAGCCTGGCCGACCTCGAGCACATGCAGCGACGGATGTACGAGCAGTTAGGCATTCGCGTGCACATCACCCCAAGCGTGCACGAAGTGCGAAGCATGCGCGGCATCGGCATTCAGCTTCTGGACCTGCCAGGGCTGTGCCGCAAAACCCGTCAGTCGATTCCGGCCGCCATTCGTCGCGGTCTGGAAAAACACCCCGAGATCGCCTACGAGCTGCTTAACGCTCACGACCTTTTGCGCGATGCCTGAGGCGCCGCCCGGCGTACACCTCTTGCAAAGACGCAGCGGGCGACAAGCGACTATCGAGAGCGTCTCAATGGCGCAGCAATTTGCGCAGCGGCACGCCGTCCTTGAGCACGGGAGACTTGATGACGATGTAACTGAAGTACTTGGAGATGCCGATGTTCTTGTCCAGCAGGCTCTCGATCACTTCCTGATAGTGCTGGATGCTGCGGGTCATGAAGCGCACCAGATAATCGTAGCCACCGCTGATCAGATGGCATTCGAGCACTTCATCCACCAGGCGGATATTGGACTCGAATTTGGCGAAGTCTTCGCGCTTGTGATCGCTCAGGGTGATCTCGGTGAACACCGTGACCGAGTCAGTGATCTTGGCCAGGTTCAAATGCGCCTTGTAACTCGAGATGTACCCGGCCGACTCCAGTCGCTTGACCCGTTGCAGGCACGGACTGGCTGACAGCCCCACGGCATCGGCCAGGCTGACGTTGGTCATGCGCCCGTCTTTTTGCAACTCAACCAAGATGCTGATGTCGATCCGGTCCAGTTTCACTAAACCTTCCATTGCGTACCTCTTGATTGCCGTTTGTAGGACAATCTTCTAGCAAAATCAGCGCCGTAAAGACAGCTGATGCTGAGCCACCAGGTCAGCCATGCTGTTAATGCAGTAATCCGCCGCACACGACGTTGCAGGTTTTGCCCGCCCGCGACAAATCAGGCACACATCGCTGGCCGTCTGTCGACCGGCAGAAGGTCGGGTCACCTGCAGGATCTCCCGGGCCTCAAGCCCATTGGCCTGTAACCAGTCCCGATCCAGCAAGGGATCGCTGGCCAGTGAAATGAAGTCGTCGGGCATGACCCCCAAACGCTCACAGAGCAGCCCTCGATCTTCGGCATCCCGATCGCCCTGCACCAGCAAGCGATAGAACTTGCGCAAGTACAACATCGCGCCGGGCGCGTCTTCGAACAGCGACCAACTGGCCACCGAACGGGCAAAACTCATGCCCTCCTCCCAACTGGCTCGCAGCCCCCAGCGCTCGGCCAACTGGCGATGGGCGAAACACAGCAAGCCACTAAAGCCCAGTTCACCGAAACGCGGGTAGAGCGCACGCACCACCTCGCTGTATTCGGCCAATACCTGCTCCTTGTCCGGACGACCGCCAAGGCTGTCGAGCAGCGGTTGCAGCGCCGTCCAGACTCCCGAATCGCGATCGACCAGGACTTCATCGCAATCGATGAGCAACGCTCGATAATCAGTCAGCCCCATGGTACGCCAAGCCTCCAATAATGCACTCCGTCACCCCATGCGCCATAAATGCTCACGGGCGGTACCTCGCGGTACCGCCCGAAGCAGGCATGAACTCAGTTCAAGACGCGTGCCAATGCTGCTTCAAGAATCTGCAGCGCTTCGTCGATCTGATCTTCTGTTGTCACCAGCGGCGCAAGGAAGCGCAGCACGTTGCGGTACACGCCGCATTTGATCACCAGCAGACCGCCCGCTCGGGCTTCGTCGATCAGCCGCTGATTCAGCTCCGCATCCGGGGTACGCGCGTCGTCATCCTTGATCAATTCGATCGCCAGCATGAACCCGCTACCGCGCACGTCGCCGATTTGTGGGTGACGGGCCTGCAAGCGCAGCAACCCCTGACGCAAACGCTCGCCCAGAGCATCGCCACGCGCCAGCAGCTGTTCTTGCTCATAGGCGTCGATCACCGCCAGCGCTGCAGCGCATGACAGCGCGTTACCGCCATAAGTACCGCCCAGGCCACCGGGCAATGGCGCGTCCATGATCCCGGCCTTGCCAACCACACCGGATAACGGTAGACCACCGGCAAGACTCTTGGCGACGGTCACCAGGTCCGGCTGGATACCGGCGTGCTGGAAACCGAACCACTTGCCGGTACGGCCAAAACCGGTCTGGATTTCATCGAGAATCAGCACAATCCCGTGTTTTTCAGTGAGGGCACGCAGCGCCTGAAGGAACTCCACCGGTGCCGAGAGGAAACCACCGTCGCCCTGGACCGGTTCAATGATGATTGCCGCGACCCGCTCAGGGGCGACCTGGGTGGCCAGCAACTCGTCCAGCGCCTTGAGCGCCATCTCACTGCTGACGCCGCGATAGGCATTCGGGTACGGCGTGTGGAACACCTCCGGCGCGAACGGCCCGAAGTTCTGCTTGTACGGCTGGCTCATGCCGGTCAGCGTGGTGCCGAGCAAGGTGCGACCGTGAAACCCGCCACGAAACGCAATCACTGCCGAGCGGTTGGTGTGAGCGCGGGCGATCTTCACCGCGTTTTCCACGGCCTCGGCGCCAGAAGTAAAGAACGCCGCTTTATAGGCTTCGTTGCCGCCGATCATTTCGCACAGGCGCTGGGCCAGATCAAGATAAGGCTTATAGGCCACCACCTGAAAACACGCGTGGGAGACCTTTTGCAACTGAGCCTGCACCGCAGCAACCACCTTCGGGTGGTTATGCCCGATGTTGAGCACGCCAATGCCGCCGACAAAATCCAGGTAGCGCTTGCCGTCCACGTCCCACAATTCGGCACCTTGGGCGCGATCGATCACCAACGGGTGAGCGGTAACCAGGCCACGTGGCACGAATTGATCGCGCTGACGGAGCAAATGAGGGGTTTCGTCGACTTTGCTGTTCATGGCATTTCCCATCGTGAGTCCGGCAACCGGGAGGTGGTTGCGATGGTGTTCAGGTTAAGGCTTGTGCGAAACGAACTACGCCGAACTTGCACCCTGAGAAATTCGGATCGACTGTTTTCACCCCGTCAAACGGCAGATTCCTTCAGCCCGCCGAATCTGCCGGGGCATGCCTGATAGAAACAGGCGCGACGCGTTTAACCCGGCCCTTTCGACAGATCCTGCGTTGGCGTTGCGCGATGATGGACAGCCTCTTCACCCTTCAGGAAATGCCCATGGCCCTGCTTTATAAAGCTGACCCGGTACGCGGCGAACAGTGGAAGGCGTTGTTCGCCGAGCATGCCCCGGATATCGAATGGCGCGCCTGGCCGGACATCGGCGACCCCAAGGACATTCAGTACCTCGCCGCCTGGCAGGCACCGGATGATCTCGAGGTTCTACTGCCCAACCTGCGCGTGTTGTTTGCGTTGTCCGCCGGGGTCGATCAACTGGATCTGAGTCGCCTGCCGACAAGCTTGCCGGTGGTGCGCCTGCTGGACCCTGGCATCACTCGCGGCATGTGCGAATACGCCAGTTTCGCGGTGCTCAGCCTGCACCGGGACATGTTGCGCTATCGCCAGCAACAAATGGCCCGGTGCTGGCAGGCACACTTGCTGCAACCGGCGGCCAAGCGCCGGGTTGGCGTCATGGGCCTCGGGACCCAGGCCCGGCAGATTCTGGCGACCTTGCAGCCCCTGGGTTTTGCCTTGTCCGGCTGGGCGCGCAGTGCCCATCACATTCAGGGTGTCGATTGCCACGCCGGTATCGAGCAGTTACCCACGTTCCTGAGCCAGTGCGACATTCTGTTGTGCGTACTGCCGCTGACCGATCAGACCCAAGGCATCCTCGACCACACGCTGTTCCAGCAACTGCCCCGTGGCGCGGCGCTGATCAACATGGGCCGTGGCGGGCATCTGGTGGAAAGTGATTTGCTCGAGGCGCTGGACAGCGGGCAGCTGAGCGGCGCGGTACTCGATGTGCTACAGGAGGAACCGGCACCGGTGGATCATCCGTTTTGGGACCATCCGCAGATTCTGCTGACCCCGCACATTGCGGCGATGACACAGCCGGAAAGTGCGTTTGGGGTGTTGTTGGAGAATATTCGGCGTCATCAAAGTGGCAAGCCGATGGTCGGCCAGATCGATCGCGCCCAAGGCTACTGAATACACCACAAAACAAATGTGGGAAGGGCCGGGCGACGTTCGCTTGCTCGCGAAAGCGGTGTGCCAGGCGACATCAATATCGATTGAAAGTCCGCCTTCGCG